>DXAO01000032.1 GCA_019117005.1 Candidatus Collinsella stercoripullorum
ACCTCGACCTCGACCTCCTGGCCGACCTTGACGACCTCGGAGGGGTGGTTGACGTGGTTCCAGGAGAGCTCGGAGATGTGGATCAGGCCGTCGATGCCGCCGAGGTCCACGAAGGCGCCGAAGTCCACGATGGAGGAGACGGTGCCCTTGAGGCGCATACCGGCCTTGAGCTTGGACAGGATCTCGGTACGCTCGGCCTTGCGGGACTCCTCGAGCACCACGCGGCGGGACAGCACGACGTTGTTGCGGTTGCGGTCCATCTCGATGACGCGGGCCTCGATGCGGGTGTGCAGGTAGGAGCTGAGGTCCTTGACGCGACGGAGGTCGACGAGGGAGGCGGGCAGGAAGCCGCGCAGGCCGATGTCGAGGATCAGGCCGCCCTTGACGACCTCGATGACCTCGCCCTCGACGTTCTCGCCGGAGTTGAACTTCTCCTCGATGCGGTTCCAGGCGCGCTCGTACTCAGCGCGCTTCTTGGAGAGCACCAGACGGCCGTCCTTGTCCTCCTTCTGAAGGACGAGGGCCTCGATGGAATCGCCCAGGGAGACGATGTCTGCAGGGTTGGCATCCTTGCGGATGGAGAGCTCGCGGACGGGGATGACGCCCTCGGACTTGAAGCCGATGTCCACGAGGACCTCGTCGTGCTCGATCTTCACGACGGTGCCGTTGACCAGATCCCCCTCGTCGAAATCGGTGATCGTGCCGTCGATGAGGCTGTTCATCTCCTCCTCATTGACGTCATCGAGGGAGAAAATGGACGAGTTCTGAATCTCACTCAAAGGTGGACCCCTTTCGAACTACGGGGCCCCGATTGCTAGGACCTGCAGATTGCACGCCGTTCGGGCGGGGCCCGGGCGCCGTGCGCACCGTTTGGAACTTCTCGGGAGCCGACAGATACGTATGTGGTTGCTTCTGCAGCCACGTTTGCCTAGATTACGAGGAATCGGATGGATTTTCAAGGTCGAGACGTGAATTTTACGTAAGCGGTACGAAAAGGAACCTCCGTCCGCGCGCCCGCGCGCCGTCTGCTCGCGCGCGGAGTGGGTACAAGGCATGTCGTCCCGATTATGACAGGTAGGACAGCCCCCGTGCCATGATACGGCCCCCGTGTCATGATAGGTGGGGGGACCCGGGCGTTCGGACGGAAGGGAGGCGCCCCGTGCTCAAAGCCGTCGTGTTCGACATGGACGACACCCTGCTCGGCATCAACCTCAGCGCGTTCATCGCCGTCCTGGCGCGCGACGAGTCCTCCCTGCTGGCCCAGATCGGGCGCCGCAACCCGCTCTCCATGTTCGCCGCCTACACCGCGGCGATGCTCGACCTGAACCGCGCCGACCGCGACAACGAGTGCACCAACCGCGCGCTGTTCGACGCCGCGATCGAGCGGAGGGGCGGCGTGGTGCTCTCCGACCCCGTCATCGCCGACGCGCTCGCCTTCTACGAGCGCGAGGTCCTCCCCGACCGCAACGACGCCATCATCGGCGCCAGGCCCATGGAGGGGGCGCAGCGCGCCCTGGAGGCCGTGCTCGACCGCGGGCTGCGCATCGCCCTGCTCACCAACCCGAGCTTCGGGGCCGCGTGCATCGAGTGCCGCATGGGCTGGGCGGGCATCCTCGACGCGCCCTTCGAGCTCGTCACCACCATGGAGAACACGCGCCGCGTGAAGCCGAGCGCCGACTACTACCGCGACGCGCTCGACGTGCTCGGCCTCGCCCCCGAGGAGGCCCTCATGGTCGGCAACGACCCCAAGCGCGACTTCCCCTCCCCCGATATCGGGCTGCAGACCGCCTACGTGGGACGCGGCACCCCGGTGCGCGCGACCTGGTGCGGGCGCATGGCGGACTTCGCCCGCAGCCTGGACGAGATCTGCGAGCGCCATGCCGAGCGCCAGGAGCGGCGGCTGCTCGAGCTCGTGCAGGACGTGGGCTGAGCGGCGGTACGCGGGCCCGCGGCCCTGCGGCGGCGGGCAGAAGGGCGACGGGACGGTCCGGGGCGCGGCGGGGAGCCGGCGCGGCACACGGGCCGACGGCGCGCTACACCCTCGTCTTGCCGATCATGATGTTCAGGATCTCCACGTCGGTCGGCTTCATGCCCACGCGGCCCACATAGCCCATCGAGGCGATGGTCTTCTCGACCGTCTCCTGGATCAGGCCCTCGCCCGCGCGGAACCCGCGGCCTGCCATGGCCATCTCGTGGCCGAGGATCGCCGCGTCCACCGCGGCGGAGATCTTGGCGGCGCAGCTCGGCTTGGCGCCGTCGCAGACGATGCCGCCCACGTTGCCGAGGGTGTTGACGATGGTGGCGCCCACCTGCTCGGGCGTGCCGCCGGCCAGCCAGGTGATCGCGGCCCCGGCGCCGCAGGCGGCGCACACCACCCCGCAGAAGGCGGACAGCGCGCCGATATAGCCCTTGACGTGCGCGGCGACCAAGTCGGAAAGGGCGACCGCGCGCACCAGGCGCTCGCGGTCGGCCCCGAGCCCCTCGGCGTACTCCATGACGGGCAGGCAGGCGGTGATACCCTGGTTGCCCGACCCGCAGACGATGACGACCGGCAGGGCGCAGCCGCTCATGCGCGCATCCGAGCCGGCGGCGGCGCGGGCGCGGGCACGGCAGGGGGCGTCGTGCTCGCGGGACTCCATGAGCGTGCGGCCCACCTCCGCGCCCCATGCGTGGGCGAGCCCCTCGCGGGAGATGGCGTCGTTGAGCTCGATCTGCCGTTCGAGCGCCGCGCGCGCGGGCTCGATGTCGCCGTCCTCGGCGAACCCGATGATCGCGTCGATGGTGAGCAGCTCGTAGGCGGGGTTCGGCTCGTCGGCGTGCAGCGCCGGGTCCTGCTCGCGCGCCCCCTCGAGCACCGCGTCGTCGAGCGCACGGTACACCACGTCGGTGTGGTGCTCGGCGATGACGACCTCCGCCACATGGCCGGCCGCGTGCGCGCGCACCTTGATGTACAGGTTGGGGACGCCCTCGACGAGGGAGACCGCGCAGAAGGCGGGGTCGGACAGAAGCGCGCGGGTGCGCTCGATATCCGGTTCGGTCACGGACTCCAGGACCTCGAGCGCGCTGCCGGAGTCGCCCCCCACCGCCCCCAGGGTCGCCGCGGCCTCGATGCCGTGCATGCCCCCCGAGTTGGGGACGGTCACGCTCTTCACGTTCTTGATGATGTTGCCCGAGCAGCCCACCTCGAGCGACTCCGGCTCCGCGCCGAGGGTGGCGCGGGCGAGCGCCGCGGCGTACGCGACGGCGATGGGCTCCGTGCATCCGAGCGCGCAGACGAGCTCCTCGTTCAGCACCTCGCAGAAGGCCCGGTCGCGGACATCGGTGCAGAACGGCGCGGCGTGCGAAGCTGGCATGGCGGCTCCTCGGTGTTCGAGCTGATACATTCCGAGCACCATTGTATTCATTTCGGGGGCGCGGCGGGAGCGGGACCGGGCGGACGGCACCGGCGGCCCGACCTTCGGACGGGGCGCGGCGCCGATCGCGCGGCGTCCCGGGCGGACAGCGACGGCGACGCGGTCCCGCGCATGTGAAGCGAGCCGGACGTCCCCGTCCCGCGCACGGGAAGCGGCCCGGCCCCGCGCAGGGGGACCGGGCCGCATCGGGCTCCGTCATATGCGGCGAGGCGCCCCTACAGCACCGAGCGGGTGCCCTCGCCCATCTCCACGACGGGCGACAGCCCGGCGAGGGCGTCGCCGTCCGCGGCGATGCCCGCCTCGACCAGGGACATCTGCTCAGCGACCGCCGTGGGCGCCGTGCCGCCGCGCGTCGTGCGCGCCGCGACGATGGCGTCGAGGTCGAACGCCCCGACCACGTCGTCGCCGAACAGGTCGCTCGCCGCATGGAACGTCTCGATCGGGAGCTCGGAGATGTCGCAGCCCGCCTGCTCGGCCTCGAGCACGAGATGCCCCACCACGGCGTGCGCCTCGCGGAACGGCATGCCGCGCTTGGCGAGGTAGTCGGCGACATCGGTGGCGGCGAGATGGCCCTTGTGCATCACCTGGCGCATGCGCCCGGCGTTCACCGTCCACGTCGACACCATGCCGCGCATGACGGCGAGGCACCGCTCGAGGGTCTCCGCCGCATCGAGCGCGCCGGCCTTGTCCTCCTGGAGGTCCTTGTTGTAGGCGAGCGGCAGGCCCTTGCACGTCACGAGCAGCTGGACCAAGTCGCCCACCACGCGGCCGGTCTTCCCGCGGATGAGCTCGGCGAAGTCGGGGTTCTTCTTCTGCGGCATGATCGAGGACCCCGTGGAGTACGCGTCCGACAGCGTGATGAAGCCGAACTCCTGGCTGCTCCACAGCACGATCTCCTCGGACAGGCGGGAGAGGTGGACGGCCATGACGGAGCAGGCGTACTCGAGGTCGAGCAGGAAGTCGCGGTCAGAGACGGCGTCGAGCGAGTTCTCGATCACCCGCGAGAACCCGAGGGCGTCCGCGGTCATCTGCCGGTCGAGCGGGTAGGTCGTGCCGGCGAGCGCCGCGGCGCCGAGCGGCGAGGCGTCCGCGGCGTCGAACGCGGCCCGCAGGCGGGTGAAGTCGCGCGCGAGCATCCAGGCGTAGGCGAGCAGGTGGTGCGAGAACAGGACGGGCTGGGCGTGCTGCAGGTGCGTCATGCCCGGCAGGATCGCATCCCCCGCGTCCCGCGCGGCGGACACGAGCGCGCGCCTCAGCGCGAGGTTGCCCTCCATGAGGCCGCGGGCGAGCGCCTTGGCCGCCAGGCGCGTGTCGGTCGCCACCTGGTCGTTGCGGGAGCGGCCGGTGTGCAGCCTGCCGCCGGCCGGACCGATGCGGCGGGTGAGCTCGCCCTCGACCGCCATGTGGATGTCCTCGTCGTTGATATCGAAGCCGAAGCGGCCCGCGTCGATATCGGCCTGGATGCCGTCGAGCCCCGCGCTGATCGCGTCGGCGTCCCGCGCATCGATGATGCCCTGGGCGGCGAGCATGGCCGCATGGGCCTTCGAGCCGGCGATATCCTGACGGTACAGGTGCCGGTCGATCGGCAGCGACGCTCCGAACTCCTGGGTCGCCTCGGCCACGTTCTCCTCGAAGCGGCCTCCCCACAGCGCCATCTAGCAGGCCTCCTGAGCCATGAAGAGACGGACGGCGGTCCGCGGGCCCTCGATGTGCATCAGCTCGGGAAGGGCGGCCGGCTCGGATGCGGGCTCGGCGGCCCCGTCGTCGAAGAACGCGGCGACGTTGGCGCGCGGGCCGCGATGGGCGCACCAGTCCTTGAGCGAGGGGGGCGTCGCGAGCACGGCGTCCTCGTTGAGCTCGGGTGCGAGGGATTCCAGGAAGCTGAGCATGGGTTCTCCTTGTCCGGCGGCGCGAATCGGCCGCCACGGGAAGCCCCGGCGGACCGGGGCTCGGGTGTGCTGAGGATGACGGGCGCACGGCACCGCGGACGCGCCGCCGCGTAGATCTCGCGCGAAGCCGCCCGCCGAGTCGCTGGCGGACGGCCGGTCGCGCGGCCGGCGGCGCTCAGGCCGGCCGTCCCGGGCGCGGCGTGCAGATGGGCCGCCCGGGCTCGGCCGTCCCTACGCCAGGCCGGCAGCGGCCTCGGACGTGGGGCCCTGCATCTTGGCCCAGGTCTTGAGCGAGAGGGTCTCGATCTGGATGAAGCCCTCCGCGGCCTTCTCGTCGAAGGTGGTGTCGCGGTCGTAGGTGGCCAGGCCGAAGTCGTACAGCGAGCAGGGGCTCTTGCGGCCCATGACGGTGCAGTGGCCCTTGAAGAACTTGACGCGCACGGTGCCGGTCACGAACTTCTGGGTCTCGGCCATGAAGGCGTCGAGGGCCTTCTTCAGCGGGCTGAACCACTGGCCGTTGTAGACGCAGGTGGCCCAGGTCTGCTCGAGGTAGAGCTTCTGGTGCAGCACGTCGCGCTCGAGAGTGAGGTCCTCCAGGGCCTTGTGGGCGTTGATGAGGGTGAGGGCGGCGGGCACCTCGTAGCACTCGCGGGACTTGAGGCCCACCATGCGGTTCTCCATGAGGTCGAGGCGGCCGTAGCCGTTGTCGCCCGCGACCTGGTTCAGCTTCGCCACGAGCGCGGCCAGGGGCATCTTCTCGCCGTCGAGTGCGACGGGCTTGCCGCCCTCGAAGTCGATGTCGACGTAGGTCGCGGTGTCGGGGGTCTCCTCGGGGTCCTTGGTCATGACCCAGACGTCATGCGGGGGCTCGTTCCAGGGGTCCTCGAGCACGCCGCACTCGATCGCGCGGCCCCACAGGTTGTCGTCGATCGAGTAGGGGTTGTCGTTGGCGCCCTCGGGGACGGGCACGCCGTGGGCGTGGGCGTAGGCGACCTCGTCCGGGCGGCACTTGAGATCCCACTCGCGCACCGGGGCGATGACCTGGAGCGAGGGGTCGAGCGTCAGGATGGAGGCCTCGAAGCGGACCTGGTCGTTGCCCTTGCCGGTGCAGCCGTGGGCCACGTACGTGGCGTCGTACTGATGGGCGATCTCGACGAGCTTGGCGGCGAGCAGCGGGCGGGAGAGGGCAGAGAGCAGCGGGTACTTGTTCTCGTACATGGAGTTCGCGGCGATGGCCTTCGTCAGGTACTCGTCGGCGTACTCGTCCTTGAGCTCGAGCACGTGGCAGTCGATGACGCCCAGGTCGAGCGCCTTCTGCTTCTTCTGCTCGAGACCGTGCAGCTCCTGGCCGACGTTGCCCAGGACGCAGATGACGTCGAGGCCCTTCTCCTCCTGGAGCCATTTGATGCAGACGGACGTGTCAAGACCACCGGAGTACGCGAGTACGACCTTTTCCTTGCTCATGGGAGTTCCTTTCAAACGGTGTGTGGATGGAACCGGATGAGCCCGTCTCTGCAGTGCCTGCGCTGCGCATACGCGAAATCGAGTTGTGTTTCTAGAATGACCCCCTGCGGAGCGCGCATGACGCTTCCGCCTGCGGAGGTGAACCCGACGCACCTATCGACGAACCCCGCTGGGGCCTCTTGCCCCAAGCGAACGGAGACGACTCGGTTTATCGTCGTCGGGAGATAGCGCGCTGGCGTCGGATGCAGGTGTCGGCGGCAGTCTGGCCGGGAAGGATGGCGATCGCCGCCATGCCCTCGTATGTAGCCATCTGGTTGCCCACCGTGTGCTCTCCCGCTTCCGTTGCGTCAGTACGCGCCTTCAGATCCGTGAAGGGCGCCGCCGGACGCGAGCCCTCGGCCGCTTCACGTTGCGCGCTACTATACGCTAAAGCAAACGCTCGCGAAACCGAAAACCGCGAATTTAAGGAAAAAAGTTTTACCGTTCGCCGTATATCCCGTCCCACCTGCCGATTCGCAACAGACGGGATATGGGCGACCTGCGGAGGCGGCTGTAACACGCTTGAAACTATATGCACCGATACGGCTTTACGTATGCAGCCGAGCCCGGGCGGGCACCGGCCGAGCCCGGGCGGCAGGCCGCTCCGCGCGGGACGGGGATGATCGGTTTGTGCGACAAAAAGGTTGCCCGCCGGCCTACCGGGCCTTCGCCGCGAGCAGGGCCTCGATTACGCGGGCGACGCCGCGCTCGTTGTTGGAGGGTGCCATGAAGCGCGCGTGCGCGCGCATGTGCTCCCCGGCGTTGGCGACCACGTAGCTGTGCCCCACGGCCTCGAGCATCTGGACGTCGTTGTAGGTATCGCCCAGGGCGAGGGCGTCCGCGGTCGAGATGCCCAGGTGGTCGCACAGCCGCTTGATGCCCCGGCCCTTGTCCACATGCGGGTTCATGAAGTCGATCCACTCGGGACCGGCCGTGGTGACCGAGAAGCGCCCCGCCCACGCGTCGCGATAGGTCCGGGCGAACACCTCCTCGGAGTCGCCCTCGGGGAAGTACACCGTGTACTTGTTGACGTCCGCATCGAGCGAATCGAGGTCGTCGAGGTAGGTGATCTCGGTGAAGAAGCGGCGGAAGAAGGCGTCGTGCACGCGGTCGCAGGTGCGCAGGTAGCCCGATTCGATACCGCAGACCACCGGGCATCCGCGCCCGTCGGCAAGCGTGAAGTCGATGAGCTCGTGATAGGTGGCCACGTCGATGAGGTCCTTGAACACGAGCTCGCCGGCGCACCAGATGGCGGCCCCGTTGTCGGACAGCAGGGCCATGCGGTCGACGTAGTCGCCGAACATCGCGCGCAGGGTGTACAGGGGCCGCCCGCTCGCCGCGCAGAACGTCACGCCCGCGTCCGCGAGCGCCTCGATGAGCTCGGGCATGTTCGACGGCATGCTGCCGTCGTCCGCCAGCAGCGTGCAATCCATGTCGCTCGCCACGAGCTTCACGGACGCCAGCCCGGCATCTGCCTCGAATCCCTGCATGCGCGCCTCCTCAGTCTACGGTGCCGCACCGCATCATGGCACAACGGAACGCTCCGGGCACGGCGAACCGCGACCTGCACACGCCCTCCAGACACCCTGGCGTTCCCTATTTCGCGTCCGCCCAGGTGATGCCCGTGGACGCCTCGGCGATGAGCGGGACGCGCAGCTCCACGACGCCCTCCATCTCGGTGCGCACCATCTCGGTCAGGCGCTCCACCTCGCTCTCGGGGCACTCGAAATCGAGTTCGTCGTGCACCTGCAGGACCATCCGGGCCGCGAAGCCCTCCTCGCGCAGGCGGCGGGCCACCCGCGCCATGGCGATCTTGATGATGTCGGCCGCGCTCCCCTGCATCGGGTGGTTCATGGCGGTGCGCTCGCCGAACGCCCGCTGCGCGGGGACGCGCATCTTGAGCTCGGGGATCGGGCGGCGCCTGCCGAACATCGTCTCGGCGTACCCCAGGCGCTTGGCGTCCGCGACGGTGCGGTCGAGGTAGGCGCGCACGCCGGGGTAGGCCTCGAAGTACCGGTCGATCATCTGCCGGGCCTCGGCCATGGGGATGTCGAGCGACTGCGAGAGGCCGTAGGCCTGCTGGCCGTAGACGATACCGAAGTTCACCGCCTTGGCGCGGCTGCGCAGCTCGCGCGTGACCTCCTCGACGGGGATGCCGAACACGCGCGCCGCCGTCTCCGCGTGGAAGTCCTCGCCCTCGTTGAACGCGCGAATGAGGTGCTCGTCACCCGAGAGGTGGGCGAGCAGGCGCAGCTCGATCTGGCTGTAGTCGACCGCCAGGAACACCTTGCCCGGACCCGCCGAGAACGCCGTCTTCACGGTATGCCCCAGCTCCGAGCGCGTGGGGATGTTCTGCAGGTTGGGGTTGGAGGAGGACAGGCGCCCCGTGGCGGTGATGGTCTGGTTGTAGGTGGTGTGCACCCGGCCGTCGCCGTACTGGCCGGCCAGCGGCCCCAGCGTGTCGAGGTAGGTCGACTTGATCTTGGTCTTCTCGCGCCACTCGAGGATGAGCCGGACGACCTCGTGGTCGCGGGCGAGGTCCTCGAGCACGCGGGCGTTGGTGGAGTAGTAGCCGCGCTGGGTCTTCTTCAGGCCCTTGGTCGGCAGCCCCATGACATCGAACAGGATGTGCGAGAGCTGCATGGGGCTCGCGATGTTGAACGAGTCGTCGCCAGCGAGCGAGCGGATGCGGCCGGCGAGCTCGTCGATCTGACCGGAGAGCTTGTCGGACATGCTCTGGAGCCGCTCGGGGTCCACGAGCATGCCGGCGCGCTCCATGTCCGCGAGGACGGGCACGAGCGGCATCTCGATCTGGGTGAACACCTGCACGGCGCCCTCCCGGTCGAGCGCCTCGGCCAGCGGCTCGAGCGCGGCGAGGGCGAGCGCGGCGGAGCGCGCGGCGGCGGGGGCGGCGTCCTCGGGGGCGCCCTCCTCGCCCGCAGCGGGGGGCAGCGGGGCGTGCAGGTAGGTGTCGGCGATGTAGGCGTCGTCGAACGACGAGCGCGCGGAGTCGAGCAGGTAGGCCGCGACCGTCGTGTCGAAGATGCGCGCCGGATCCGCGTCGAGCGCGTCCGCGGCGGCGGGCAGCGACGAGTCGACGGGGACAACCTCGTGGATGAGGGCCTTGATGTCCGGCGAGGCGACCTTGCCCTCCGCGAGCAGGTGCGCGAGCGCGCCCGCGACGAGGCCGTGCGCGGTGTCGATGCCGGGGGCATCGAGCGGCGCGACGTCCCCCGTCTCGGGCTCCTCGAAGGCGAGCAGCGCGCGGGAGGTCGCGACCCACAGCGTGTGGGTGAGGCCGAACAGGGCGCCGGCCTCGCGGTCGTCGTCGATCGCCGCGGCGACCCACTCGCCCTCCCCCGTGGCGCGCAGCATCTCGCGGACCGCCTCGTCCACGCCCCGGCCCGTCACCGCGTCCGCACGGAGCACGGCGGGCAGCTCGAAGGCGGGCGCCGCCTGCACCGGGGCGCCGCCCTCCCCCGCGAGCAGCGCGAGGAACCGGTTCTGCATGGCGCTGATGCCGAGCTCGCCCAAGGCGGACGAGACCGCCGCCGCGTCGTAGGCGGGGAAGCTCGTGGCGTCGAAGTCGAGCTCGACCGGGGCGTTCGTCTGGATGGTCGCCACGCGCCGCGAGAGCAGCGCGTCGTCGATGTGGGCGCGCAGGTTCTCGCCCATCTTGCCCTTGACCTCGTCGGCGTGGGCGATGACCTCGTCCAGGCTGCCGTACTGGTTGATGAGGGCGCTCGCCTTCTTGGGCCCGATGCCCGGCACGCCGGGGATGTTGTCGGAGCTGTCGCCCTTGAGGCCGTAGAAGTCCGGCACGAGGGCGGGGGTGATGCCGTGGTAGAGGTCCTCGACCGACTCCGGCGTCATGATCTGGACGTCGGACAGGCCCTTCTTGGTGCCCACGATCCTCACGTGGTCGGTGGACAGCTGGTACATGTCGCGATCGCCGGTGATGAGGTACATATCGCACCCGGCCGCCTCACCGGCGCGGGCGAGCGTGCCCAAGATGTCGTCGCCCTCCCAGCCCTCGGCCTCCAGGATGGGCACGGACAGCTCGCCGAGCAGCTTCTTGATCATGGGAAACTGCTCGCGCAGATCGGGATCCATGGGCGGGCGCTGCGCCTTGTACTGCGGGAGCATCTCCATGCGCACGCGCGGCTTACCGCGGTCGAAGGCGACCGCGACGCCGTCGGGATGGAAGGCGTCGACCATCTTGAGGAACATGTTGAGGAAGCCGAAGATGGCGTTGGTGGGCCGCCCGTCCGGCGCGTTCATGGTGGGCGGGACCGCGTGGTAGGCGCGGTGCATGAGCGAGTTGCCGTCGATGACGGCGAAGACGCGGCGGGTATCGGACGCGGGGGTATCGGGCATGATGCCATCCTCTCGGTTGCGGACTGCCCATCAGTCTACCCCATCGGCGGGACGGGAATGCCCCGGCGGGGCGCGCCGGCAGCCGGCCCGCGCCGCAGAGACGGCGGGCCCGGTGGACGACGAAGGGGCGGCGGGCATCGGGCGCCCACCGCCCCCTCGGGCGGATCCGGTCGGTTGGGACGCGCGCCTTATGCGGCCAGGCGGGCGAGCACGTCGACGAGCAGACGGTAGAAGCGCTCGGCGGAGTCGAGCGACATGCTCTCGTCGGGCGTGTGCACATTCGCCAGCGTGGGGCCCACGGCGATGGCGTCGAGCCCGGGCAGGGCCTCGGCGAACAGGCCGCACTCGAGACCGGCGTGGATCGACTCGATCTTGAGCTCGGTACCGAACAGCTCGCGATAGCTCTGCTGGAAGACCTCACGCACGTGCGAGTGCTCGGCATAGCTCCAGCCGGGGTACTCGTTGTCGAACGAGACGTTGAAGCCCAGGGTATCGGCGAGCGTCTGGATGCGCTCCTTGATCTCCTCCTGGAGCGACGCGATGGACGAGCGCGGCGAGAGCAGAACCGTCAGGCCGGCATCCTCGGTGATGACGACGCCCAGGTTGGAGGAGACCTCCACGAAGCCGTCCGCGGCGACGTTGCGGCGCAGCACGCCGTTGGGCGCGAGACGGATGACGCGGATGAGCGCCCAGGTGTCCTCGGCGCCCATCGCGTCGAGAGCGACGCCGTCGGCAACCTCGACCGTGCAGACAAACGAGGGGTCGAAGACCTCGAGCTCGCAGGCGATGTCGGCCGCGACGGAGCGGGCGATGTCGGCCGCACGCTGGGCGTCGGCGGTGTCGGTAAGGGCGAGCACCGCCGTGCACTCGCGCGTGATGGCGTTGTCCTTGGTGCCACCGTTGAAGCTCACGAGGCGCGCCGCGGTCCCGCGCAGCACTTGCTCGACGATGCGGGCCATGAGGAGGTTCGCGTTACCGCGCTCCAGGTGGATGTCGGAGCCGGAATGGCCACCCAGAAGGCCGGAGATCTCGATGGTGAGCGAGCTGCCCTCGACGTGCTCGCGCGTAAAGGAGCGCGTGAGGGTCGCCACCACGCCGCCGGCGCAGCTCACGGTCGCCACGCCCTCCTCCTCGGAGTCGAGGTTGATCATGATGCGCGCGGAGATCTGCGACTTGTCCAGGGTCTCGGCGCCCACCAGGCCGGTCTCCTCGTCCGTGGTGAACACGCACTCGAGCGCGGGGTGCACGAGGGTGTCGTCGTCGAGCACCGTCATCATGAGCGCGACGGCGATGCCGTTGTCCGCGCCGAGCGTGGTCCCGTTCGCGGTGAGCACGCCGTCCTCCACGACGAGCTCCAGGCCGTCGCGCTCGAAGTCGTGCTCGACGCCGGCGAGCTTGTCGCACACCATGTCGATGTGGCCCTGCATCATGACGGGGGCGGCGCCCTCGGTGCCGGCGCTCGCCGGCTTCCTGATGATGACGTTGTAAACCCCGTCCTGGTACACGTCGAGCCCGCGCTCCCTCGCGAAGGCGACGAGGAAGTCGCTGATGCCCTTCTCGTTCCCCGAGCCGCGCGGGATGGCGCTGATGTCCTCGAAGTACTGGAAGAGCTTCTCGGGCTGGTATCCGGTGATGATGTATGCCATGCATACCTCCTTGGTCGACGGCGGCCGTCCTCGATTCACCGGGCGGGCGTGCCGGCCGGCGATCGCTTTGCATGCCCTATCATCGCAGAAGCGCGCGACCTGCGGGTGCGCGATCGCAGGAATGGGCCGCGCGCGGCGGCAAACGACATGCGGTATGCAAATCTGCGGGCCGTCTATGCATTCAGGAGGGATGCGACAGGTGTGCCGAGGGGGCTGGCGGGGCGGGCGACGGGCAGGACGGCCGGCCGGGCGGATGGCCGGCCGGGCGGGGCGGCCGGACGAGGGCGGGCAACGGGCCGGGCGGCAGGGCGGAGCCGGGACCGGCCGGGCGTCCGGCGGGGCCGGGACCGCAGCGAAACAATGGCGTGCGCGCACGCATTTGTCTCGCTGAAGGGGCCCGCTGGCGAGACAATAGCGTGCGTACACGCCATTGTCTCGCTCGGCGGAACACGCACGGCGTCCGATACGCCCGCATGACGGCACCGCACGGCGCCCGATGCGCCCGCCCCTATCGGGCCAGGCCTTCGAGGTGGGAGCGCATGCGCCGGGCCTTCGCGCACACCTCGAGCAACGAGCTGCGATTCCGCTTCCCGACCACCAGGTGCTCCACCGCGCGCAGCTCGTCGACCTCGTCGTCTTCCGCCATGATCGCCACCGCGCGGCGCGCGTTGCGCGCGACATACGCCTCGTAGCGCTCGCGCGCCTCCGCGGAGAGGTCCACGGGATACGCCAGGCGGTTGATCGCCGTCTTGAGCTTGGCGCGCTGGCCGGGCAGCCTGTCGTGCATCTGATCGAGGTGCGCGAACGCGAAGCTCGCACAGCGCCCCCACGAGGAGGTGAGCGTGGCGGCGAGGTGAAGATACCGTCCTTTGACGGCCCCGTTGCGCTTCGCATCGCCCATCTGGCCGAACGGCATGTAAACCCGGTACAGCACCTCGCCCGACACGGCGGAGCGGACGATCACCTCGAAATCGGCCATCTCGGCGTCACCGATGGCGAGCTGCGTGCACTCACACGGCCTCAGCCCCAGCCAGCCGATGGGCGCGTTGGGCGTCCCGTCGAACATGTCGAGCGCCTCGTCCGCCAGGCGCGCCTCGGGAGACACGGTGTCGAAGACCGTTATGCGCTTCGCGCCGAAGAACGCCCCCGGGCCCACGTACTCGACCGACGGGGGCAGGACGACGTCCTCGATCCGCATCCCCTCGAACGCGCGCGGACCGATGTAGCGCAGGGAATCGGGCAGCTCGAGGCGTTTGCACCTCAGGTCGCGGGAGCCGAAGGTCACCGGCTCGCCCCCGATGAGGTCGCCGATGAACAGCGACTTCGGAACATCGGGGCCCCACTGCGCCATGGTCATGCGGCCGGCGCCGAAGGCCCGCTCGGATATCGCGACCACGCCGTCGGGGACGGCGATCTCGAAGCCGCCGCGGCAGGGGCGGATGTATCGCGTGCCGTCGATCACGCGCTTCGGCGCGAGCGGGACCCCGTAGCGCCGGTACAGCGCGAGGAGGTTGTCGTCGCGGGCGTCGACCGCCGCGGAGGCGTCGGCGTCCTCGCCATAGCCTTCCGCGAGGAACGCCTCGATGAGCTCGGGGTCAAGGGTGTCGCAGACGCCCCACATGCCGGGCGCGGCGAAGTCGATCCTCTCCCTGCGGCAGTACTGCGGCCCCGCGGTCCCAGCGGGCAGGTTGTAGAACTCCGCGTACGAACTCAGCCAGTCGTTGAGGGCATAGTAGCTCTGCGGGGGCACATGTTCCGCCGTCGGCACGAGGTGCACGCGGAGCGCGGACGAGGAGAAGCTGGCGCCGAGCGGGATGTGCCGGCGGGCAGCCTGGATGAGCTCGGTGCGGCGCGCTTCGGGCAGACGGACGGGCAGGCCGCGGCGGTCCTCGAAGGAGGCGGCTCCCGGGCGCGGTGCGGAGGACGCCTGGCTCAGGGCATGCGCGAGGCGACGCCTGCTTGTCCAGCTTTCGTAGCTGCGCACCGTGTACAGATCGGGAGCCTCGATGTAGTCCATGCAGAGCCCTTTCATGCGATCACGCCGGCCTGCGGCCTTTATGGGACCACTGTACCGCAGGTCGCGTGCGATGCGCGCGAGCTGGAGGTGCGCGTACCGGGCTCGACGGCTTCCGGGCTGCCGGCCTGCGGGGCGCGGGGCGGGCGGGGCGGGGGGCGGTGCTGACAGGCAGGGGCAGCGACTTGACCGGCAAGGCGCCTTCCGCTGCCGTTCATGCAGCGAGAATCCCGGTCATTGATCCACCGATGCATATTGTCCGGCGAAGCCCCTCGATTCCACGCTCGAATTTGTATAGGTTTCTCGCCGCCGGCGATACGTGCCGACCGGGGGTGGTCAAAAATGGGGGAATTGCGAACCTTCAGGAATTGAAGGGCATCGCTCTCAGGACTTGTTCTTGATAAGGTGAAGGAAACCCCGGCTCGGACAAGGGGCACCTCCGGCATGATGCCCCCGTTTGGGCTGCCAGCGCTATGCAGGTTCGCAATTCGTCACTTTTTTGACCACCCCTCCCCGCCCCTGATGAGCGCGCATCGAGCCACTCGATCTCAATCCATCACATCGGACACGTCGAAAAGCGTCAGCTTAAATCGCGCCCTGAATACGACAGATGCTACTTCGTCGCCGTCGAAAGCCATGGATACTCCCCGTTTGCGCATGGAGACACCTGCAGGTCGCATCCTTCATAAGCAGGACGGTTGATAGTCCCTGCATATGCGGGAAGCACTCCTCCCAATCGACCTCCGACACATCTCTCAGGGAATCATCCCCGCATGCGCGGAGAGCACTCAAGGTCATGTGTCATGACGTCACAGACGACCGGATATCCCCCGCATGCGCGGGGAGCACGCCGTGAAGCTCCTGGACGAGGCGTTCAACCAGGGATCATCCCCGCGTGCGCGGGGAACACATCGGCAGCGCGTTCCTGAACGTCACCCCTAAGGGATCATCCCCGCATGCGCGGGGAGCACGTCCAAGCGGTCATCCACTTGGTCTTGAGCTGGGGGTCATCCTCGCATGCGCAGGGAGCACGGCATCTACAGCGGGCGCAACCTCAACTCGCTGGGATCATCCCCGCATGCGCAGGGAGCACTCGGCCAGCGCCTCCTCCTGGTGCGCCTTAACGGGATGTCGCCGCCGTGCCGCTTGTTTTCACCCTGCACCGGATGGCGCACCCGTCCACGTTGACTCGGCCGCGGAGCAGGCATAGCCGTGCACCGGATAAGACGCGCAGCACTCATACCACCTCCATTGATGCAGGAGAACCGTCCCTCCGGCCCGACCTGAAGCCGCAGGCACGGCTCGCAGCTCCTCACCCCTCCAGCCCGACCCGAAGCCGCGGGCGCGGCTCGCACACCCTCGCCGGCCCTCGGGCTCCGTGCTACCATGCCATTCGGAACTGTCAGCTATCGTGAAAGGAAGCCCATATGGAGCGTCCGAACGCCTGGAAATCCTACGATGCGGCGTCCCTCGCCGAGCTCGAGAAGCTCTGCGGCGACTACCGCGCGTTCATCTCCGAGAACAAGACCGAGCGCGAGTGCGTGCGCGCCTCGGTCGCGCTCGCCGAGGCCGCCGGGTACGTGAACCTCGACGAGGCCGTCGCCTCCGGCCGCAAGCTCGCCGCCGGCGACAAGGTCTACGCCGTCAGCCACAACAAGACCCTCATGCTCGTCAACCTCGGCTCCGACCCGCTCGAGGACGGCCTGTCCATCCTCGGCGCACACATCGACTCGCCGCGCCTCGACCTCAAGCAGAACCCGCTGTACGAGGCCGGCGACATGGCCTACCTCGACACCCATTACTACGGCGGCGTGAAGGCCTACCACTGGGTCGCCACCCCGCTGGCGCTGCACGGCGTCGTGTGCAAGAAGGACGGCTCCACCGTCGACATCGCCGTGGGCGAGGATGCCGACGACCCCGTCTTCTGCGTCTCCGACCTGCTGATCCACCTGGCCTCCGACCAGATGAAGAAGCCCGCGTCCGAGGCCGTCGACCACGAGAACCTCGATGTCATCATCGGCGGCCGCCCCGTGGTGATCGAGGGCGACGACGCGCCGAAGGAGCCGGTCAAGCAGGCCATCGTCGACCTGCTCGCCGAGCGCTACGGCATCGAGGAGGAGGACTTCCTCTCCGCCGAGATCGAGGTCGTCCCCGCCGGCCCGGCCCGTGAGATGGGCCTCGACCGCTCCATGATCTTGGGCTACGGCCAAGACGACCGCGTCTGCGCCTACACCTCGCTCGCCGCCCAGCTCGCGGTGGCCGACGTCAAGCGCACGAGCGTCACCCTGCTCGTCGACAAGGAGGAGATCGGCTCCGTGGGCGCCTCCGGCATGACGAGCCGCTTCTTCGAGAACGCCGTCGCGGAGATCATCGAGCTCGCCGGGCAGGGCGGCCCGCTCGCCCTGCGCCGCTGCCTGGCCAACTCCCGCATGCTGTCCTCCGACGTGTCCGCGGGCTTCGACCAGCTCTACGCCGACCGCTTCGAGAAGAAGAACGCCGCCGTCATGGGTCACGGCCTGTGCTTCAACAAGTACACCGGCAGCCGCGGCAAGTCCGGCTCCAACGACGCCGACGCCGAGTACATGGCCCTCGTGCGCGACATCATGGACGAGGCGGGCGTCGCCTTCCAGACCTGCGAGCTCGGCCGCATCGGCGCGGGCGGCGGCGGCACGATCGCCTTCATCCTCGCCGAGTACGGCATGGACGTAATCGACTCCGGCGTGGCCGTCCTGTCCATGCACGCGCTGTGGGAGGTCACCAACAAGGCCGACGTCTACGAGGCCTACAAGGGCTACAAGGCGTTCATCGAGCGCGCGTAGCGCCGCCGACACCGCATCCGCCCACCGATCGGACCCGGGCCCGGCCGAGCGCGCCGGACCCGGGTCCGCTGTTTCACGCGCAGAAGGCGGCGCCGGAGGCGGTGCGGCGCCCGCTCGTAGCGGATTGCCCCGCGCGGCCGCGACACGCGGGGACCCGACCGGGCGCCTCGCCATCGGGTATCATCGTGGGCGCACGACGAACCCAGGAGGCCCCATGCTGCAGGTCATCATCTCCCCCGCCAAGCAGATGCGCGTCGCAGCCGACGCATTCGCACCGCGCGGCATCCCGCCGTTTCCCGAACGCACGGAGCGCCTCGTCCGCGAGCTGCGCGACATCGAGCGCAGGCAGGGCCCCGAAGGGCTGAAGGCGCTCTGGCGCGTGAACGACAAGCTCCTCGCCGAGAACATCGAGCGGCTGCACGGATTCGAGCCCGTGTCCCACGAGGTGCAGCTGGACGACCCGGCGGTCGCGCGCCTCGTCTCCCCCGCCGCGTTCTCATACGTGGGCATCCAGTACCGCAGCATGGCGCCGGAGGTCATGGGGTTCTCCGAGCTCGAATGGCTGCAGGCACATCTTTGGGTGCTCTCCGGCCTGTACGGCTGCGTGCGCCCGTTCGACGCCGTGCAGCCCTACCGCCTGGAGATGGGCGCGAAGCTCGCCGTCGACGGCGCCCGCGACCTCTATGCCTTCTGGGGCGACCGGCTGGTGCAGGCGATGTGCGCCGATGGCCCCACATGCGCGGTGAACCTGGCGAGCGTCGAGTACGCCAAGGCGGTGCTGCCCCATCTTCCGGCAGGCTCACACGCCGTGACCTGCATCTTCGGTGAGGAGCTGCGCGCCGGCAAGCCGGTGCAGCGCGCCACGGCGTCCAAGATCGCGCGCGGCTCGATGGTCCGGTGGATGGCCGAGAACGGCATAGAGCGAGCAGAGGACCTGGTCCGCTTCGACGTAGGCTACGCCTACGCACCGGAGCTCTCGTCCGAGGACGGCCGCACGCTCGTGTTCATGAAGCGCGCCTGACACGCGATCGGGGGGCGCCGATCGACGCGTTTCACCTGGTTCGGAAGGTGCCTGCATCGCACCGAAAACCAGCGACAGACTCGTGATGCACGTTTTCGAGGGAACCTCTGGGACGGGGCGGGGCGGGCAGATATGTCCCGCCGCAGGAGCGCCGAACGCGAAGGCCCGGGCGTTCAGAAACGCTCCGGGGAGACATGGGTCAAAATGACCCCGTCCCAGAATAAAATGGACCGTGGGAGACATGACTAAAAATGACCCCGTCCCAAAATGACCCGCGGCACTATAATCGAATCTCACAATCGCATATCACGGGGAGCTTGCAGGACACCACGGCAGGCTGAGAGGGGGCGCCGCCCGCCCCGACCCGACGAACCTGATATGGGTAATGCCAACGAAGGGAGCATGCGTATGGACGCATCCACTGACCGCAACCTGATCACACAGCTCGACTACGCGCGGGCCGGCGTCGTCACCGACGCCATGCGCGCCGTGGCCGAGCGCGAGCACCGCGACCCGGAGTTCATCCGGGCGGGCGTGGCCGCGGGCCGCATCGCCATCCCGGCCAACATCCGCCACCTGGAGCGCGGGCTCGAGCCCCGCGGCGTGGGCGAGGGCCTGTCCACCAAGGTGAACGTGAACCTGGGCATCTCCGGCGACGTCGCCGACGCCGACGTCGAGTGGGAGAAGGTGGCGATAGCGGAGCGGTTCGGCGCCGACGCCATCATGGACCTCTCCAACTCCGGCAAGACGCGCTTCTTCCGCCAGCAGCTCGTGGAGCGCACCCCGCTCATGGTGGGCACCGTCCCGATGTACGACGCCATCGGCTACATGGAGAAGCCGCTCGTCGAGCTGACCGTCGACGACCTGCTCGAGGTCACGCGCGCCCACGCCGAGGACGGCGTGGACTTCCTCACCATCCACTGCGGCATCAACAGGAGCGTCGTCAAGACCTTCAAGGAGACCGGCCGCCTCATGAACATCGTGAGCCGCGGCGGCTCGCTGCTGTTCGGCTGGATGGAGGTCACCGGCAACGAGAACCCCTTCTACGAGTACTACGACGAGATCCTGAAGATCTGCCACGAGTACGACGTCACCATCTCGCTCGGCGACTCCTGCCGCCCGGGATGCCTGTACGACGCCAACGACGCGGTGGAGACCGCCGAGATGATCGAGCTCGGCAAGCTCACCAAGCGCGCCTGGGACGCCGGCGTCCAGGTGATGATCGAGGGCCCCGGGCACATGCCCATCAACGAGATCGAGGCCAACGTGCGCATGGAGAAGAGCCTGTGCCACAACGCGCCCTACTACGTGCTGGGCCCGCTCGTGACCGACATCGGCGTGGGGTACGACCACATCACCGCGGCGATCGGCGGGGCCGTCAGCGCGAGCGCCGGCGCGGACTTCCTGTGCTACGTGACGCCCGCCGAGCACCTGTGCCTGCCGAACGCGCAGGACGTGCTCGACGGCCTCATCGCCACGAAGATCGCCGCGCACGCCGCCGATATCGCCAAGGGCGTGCCCGGCGCGCAGGATGTCGACAACCGCATGGGCGACGCCCGCCGGCGCCTCGCCTGGGACGAGATGTGGACCTACGCGCTCGACCCGGTGACGTCGAAGGCGCGCTACGAGGCCTCCCCCGCCTCCACCGAGGGCACCTGCACCATGTGCGGCAAGATGTGCGCCGTGCGCACGGTCAACAAGGTGTTCGAGGGGACGACCATCGACCTCGACGCGCAGTAGCGGATACACCCGCCGGCCCCGCGGCCGGCGGCGGGCGCGGCCGCGGGGCCGACGCCCGCAGGACACGATAGGAACCCATCCGGGGGCCGGGCGAGAGACCCGCCCCCATCTCAGAGAGGAATACCACCATGGATATGGCAGAACTCGGCCGCGCACTCGACAACGTCCGCGCCACCGTGCCGCTCGTGCACTGCATCACCAACTACGTGACGGTCAACGACTGCGCCAACGCGCTGCTCGCGTGCGGCGGCTCCCCCATCATGAGCGACGAGCCCGACGACGTGGAGGACATCACCTCGATCTGCGGCGGCCTCGTGCTGAACATCGGCACGCTCAACCGGCGCAGCATCGAGGGCATGCGCGTGGCCGGCAGGCGCGCGGGCGAGCTGGGCCACGCGATCGTGCTCGACCCCGTGGGCGCCGGCGCATCCAAGCTGCGCACCGACACGGCGGCGGAGCTCATCGACACGCTGCCCGTCACGGTCGTACGCGGCAACATGAGCGAGATCAAGACCATCGCCGGCTCCGCCGCGGCGACCCGCGGCGTCGACGTCAACCCCGATGACGCCGTGACCGAGGACAACCTCGCCGCGAGCGCCGAGTTCGCCCGCAGCCTCGCCGCCAAGCTCGGCGCCGTCGTGGCCATCACGGGTGCCATCGACATCGTCGCCTCCGCGGACCGCGCGGTCGCCATCCGCAACGGCGTGGCGACCATGGGCAAGATCACCGGCACCGGCTGCATGCTCACCTGCGTCGCCGCCGCGTATGCCGTCGCCAACCCCGACGACGTCTTCGGCGCGACCGTCGCCGCCGTCGCGGGCCACGGTCTTGCCGGCGAGGTCGCCGCGGCGCGCATGGCGCCCGCCGACGGCAACGGCAGCTTCCGCACCTACCTGCTCGACGCCATCTGCAACATGTCCGCCGATCGGCTCATGGCCGGCGCCAAGATCGAGGAGCTGTGATGCCGGCCGCCCAGCGCGGCCCCTGGACGCCGGCGGATATCCGTCGCGGCATGCTGCTGTATGCCGTGACGGACTCCGCCTGGCTGCACGGCCGCACGCTCGCCTCGTGCGTGCGCGAGGCGCTCGCGGGAGGCGCGACCTTCGTCCAGCTGCGCGAGAAGCATATGACGACCGATGAGCTCGTGGAGGAAGCGAGGACGATCCTCCCCATCTGCCGCGAGGCGCGCGTCCCGTTCCTGATCGACGACGACGTCGAGGCGGCGCGGCTCGTCGGCGCCGACGGCGTGCATGTCGGCCAATCCGACACGGCCTGCGCCGAGGCGCGCCGCATCCTCGGCCCCGACGCCATCGTCGGCGTCTCCGCGCAGACCGTGGAGCAGGCGGTCGCCGCCGAGCAGGCGGGCGCCGACTACCTCGGTGTGGGCGCGCTCATCCCCACGCCCACCAAGCCCGACGCCGTCGACGTCACGCCCGAGGAGCTCGCACACATCTGCCGCGCCGTCGGGATTCCCGTCGTCGGCATCGGCGGCCTGCACCTGAGCACGGTCGACATCCTCGACGGGACCGGTGCCGCCGGCGCAGCCGTGGTTTCCGCGATCTTCGCCGCCGAGGATATCGAGGGGGACACGCGCGAGCTGGCCGGCAAGCTCTCCCGCATGGCCCTCGCGCGCTGACGGCGGCGGATGCCGTCCGCACCCACCCCACGTGACGCAACGAGAAGGAGGTTGACGATGGACACGTTCCGCGTTCCCGCCGTGCTTTCCATCGCGGGCTCGGATTCGAGCGGCGGCGCCGGCATCCAGGCGGACATCAAGACGATCGCCGCCCACGGGCTGTTCGCCGAGACCGCCATCACGGCGCTCACCGCGCAGAACACCACGGGCGTCCGCGACGTGCTCGAGGCGACGCCCGAGTTCGTCGGCGAGCAGATCGACGCGGTGTTCGAGGACATCCCGCCTGCGGCGGTCAAGATCGGCATGGTGTCGTCGGCCGCCATCATCGAGACGATCGCGCAGCGTCTCGAGCGCTGGCACGCCGTCGACATCGTGGTCGACCCCGTCATGGTCGCCACATCGGGGGCCCGCCTCATCAACGGGGACGCCACGGCGGCGCTCACGCGCGACCTGCTGCCGCTCGCCCGCGTGATCACGCCCAACATGCCGGAGGCGTCCGCGCTCACCGGCAGGGCGATCTCCGATGCCGCCGGGCAGGAGGCCGCGGCGCGCGAGCTCTCCGCCCGCTTCGGCTGCGCCGTGCTCGTCAAGGGCGGCCACGGCGTCGCCGACGCCAACGACGTGCTCGCCGAGCCCGCGGGCACAGCAGGGCCGCGCATCACCTGGTTCCGGCACGAGCGCATCGGGACCGGGAACACGCATGGCACCGGATGCACGCTCTCGTCCGCCATCGCCTGCGGGCTGGCGCAGGGCCTCGAGCTCGCCGCCGCCGTCGAGCAGGCCAAGGCCTACCTCACGGGAGCGCTCGCCGCGGGCCTCGACCTGGGCCGCGGCTCGGGTCCCGTCGACCACATGTGGCGCCACCGCGGTTGACGTCCGGTGTCCTCATCGATGCGCCGGCGCGGCTACAAGGCCCCTACCACACCAGGGAGAGCGCCGTGCACACGCCGGGCACGGTCACCAGCGAGAGCAGCGTGGAGCTGAGCACCAGCTCGGAGGCGAAGGGGGCGTCGCCGCGGTACTTGGCCGCCAGCATGGCGGTGGTGCTCGCCGCGGGCATGGCCGTCAGGAGGATGGACACCTGCGCGGTGAGCGGGTCCACCGGCAGCACGAGCAGCAGCCCCGCCACGCACAGCGGGATCAGAACGAGCCGGTACAGGCTGTAGGTGAGCACCTCGCGGTTCACCACGTCGCGCAGGCGGCAGTCCGACAGGATGCCCCCGACCGCCACCATGCCCAGCGCCGTCGAGCAGTCGGAGAGCGCCGACACCGTCGCCGTCACGGGGGCGGGCAGCTGGATGCCGGCGGTGTAGAGCCCCATCACCCCGATGCCGATGGCGATCGAGACGATGCAGGGATGCGTGGCGAGCTTGCGCAGCACGTCGCGCCCGCTCGAGTCGGTGAACATGCTCAGGCCGTAGGACCACATGAACACGCGCTGCGGGATGAGGAAGATGGAGGCCAGAAGCAGGCCGCGCGACCCGAAGTACGCCGCGGCGATGGGCATGCCGATGAGCCCCGCGTTGGAGACCATGGTGGCGTAGCGCAGGCACACGCGGTGGTCCGGGGACGTCCCGCGGTAGAAGACGTGGTTCCACAGCCAGTAGAACACCTGGATGCCGCAGGACACCAGGAACGCGCCGAGGGTCTGCTCGACCACCGTGGGCGTGAGCTCGACCTGGAACGAGTCCAGGATGGAGGCGGGAAGGATGACCGCGAACAGCAGGTCGATGAGCTGCTCGCGCGTCTTCGGGCTGAGCATGCCCTTGCGCCCGCAGAGAAACCCGATCCCCGTCAGCAGGAAGATCTCGATCTGGATGCTCGCCGTCTCCACGCGTCTCCCCCGTCCCCTCGGCCCCCGTGCGGCCCGTCGCCTACATCCGCGCAGCAGTATCGCGCGGGGAGCCGGGGGCATAAAGCGGATTCTCCTCCGCTTTAATATCGTCATCTCCGATATTATGGGGGCGATGGAACCGATCGGGAAGACGGCGCCGCCGATCGCGAAACGAAGCCGGTCGGAAGGACGACGGAACCGGTCGGAGGGTCGGAACCGGTCGGGAGGACGACGGAACCGGCCCGCGCGACCGCGAAGGGAGACCCGCCATGCCCATGCGCCAAGAGGACCTCGAGACCTTCGTCGCCGTCGCCGAGTCCGGCACCATCGCCGCCGCGGCCGAGCACCTCTTCATCACCCAGAGCACGGCCAGCGAGCGCATCCGGTCGCTGGAGGCCGACATCGGCCACAAGCTCGTCGAGCGCCGCCGCGGCGTGCGCAAGGTGGCGCTCACGCCCGCCGGCGAGCGGCTCGTCCCCATCGCGAGCGCCATCCTGTCGCTCTACGACGAGGCGGCCCGCGTGGATATGCGCCCGCGGCGGCAGCGGCTCATCGTGGCGGCGGCGGACTCCCTGAACGGGCACCTGCTGATCCCCTTCTACCGGGCCTTCATAGCCGACCACCCCGACATCCTCCTGGAGCTGCGCACGAGCATGTCGCCGGTCATCAACCGCGAGGTGGAGGAGCGCGTCGCCGACGTCGGCCTCGCCTTCTCGCTGGAGCGCTACCCCGACCTCGCGGCGCGCGAGCTGTTCCGGGACCGGTGGGTCATCCTCTGCCACCGCGACAGCGCGTTCGCCCGCAGCGGACGGGCCGCCGACCTCGCCGGGGAGCACGAGATCAACACCCATTACTCCCCCGACTACCAGACCTGGCACCGCCATTACTTCGCCCGCTTCGCGCACCCCAAGATCACCGTCGGCACCGCATCGCAGCTGGGCGCCTTCATGGATGCGCCCGAGAGCTGGTGCATAGCGCCCCAGTCCATCGCGCGCCCGCTCACCGAGCGCCATCCGGAGCTGGTGATGCGCCACCCCACCGAGGAGCCCCCCGCGCGCGTCGCGCGCATCCTGGTGCACACGTCCCTGGGCGACGACAAGGGCCGCCTGGTCTCCATGTTCGAGTCCGAGCTGCGTGCCTACATCGCGACGCTGGACCTCTGAGCGCGGGATGGCACGAGGCGCCGCGGTCGCGGGGACGCATCGGGCCGCGGCAACGGCACGGGTTCGGAACGGCACCAGGGGGAGAGGGGAACGCCCGGAGAACGTATCCTCTGCTAGGTTGACCGGAAGTTTCGTTCGACCCAGCGCGAACCGCGCTCCGGAGAAATCGGGGTACCCATGAGACGCAGACCGATCCCCATCCTTCTCGCCCTGGCGCTCGCCGTGGGCCTCGCGCCCGCGGCGGCCCAGGCGCTGCCTGAGTCGGCCGTGGTGCACGAGGCCGCCACGGAAGACGAGCTCGTCGCCGCCACCGCGGCCGTGAACGCGGACGACACGGGCGCCCCGCAGGCCATCCGCCTCACCGGCGACATCGCCTTCGACGGCTCCTCGAACAATGAGCTCGTCTTCACGCGCGACGTCACCCTGCTGGGCGGCGGGCACAGCATCGACCTCGGGTCGTGGGGCCTGGTCGCCCAGGACGGCGCGGCGCTCGCCTTGGGCGAATCGGACGGCTCCGACGCGCTCGTCATCAAGCGCACGGGCTCCGAGCCGCGCATCCGCCCCCTGATCCGCCTCGGCTCGTGGTCGGGTGCCGGCACGCTCGACATGTACGACGGCGTGGAGCTCACCGGCTCCATCGTGAACGGCGCGCAGATGGGCGCCGCGGTGGGCATCGACCACGGCACGTTCAACATGCACGGCGGCAGCATCCACGGGAACGAGAACCGCTCCAGCGCCGGCATGGGCGGAGCCGTCGCCGGCCGCTCCGACGGCGCCACACCGGTCGTCGTGAACATCTCCGGCGGCTCGATCACCGAGAACGTCTCGAGCAACAGCGGCTACTCGTACAACTCCCCCGCCGTCCTCGTCATCGGCGGGACCTTCACCATGTCGGGCGGCGAGATCGCGCGCAACAGCGCCGTGCACGGGGAGACGACGGCCGACGGCAAGTCGCTCGTGGCCTACGGCGGCGGCGTGGGGCTCCTGCGGTCGACCGGGACCATCACCGGCGGCAGCATCGAGGGCAACACCGGCAGCTCGCAGGGCGGCGGCATCTACGCCCAGAACTCGACCCTCCGGATCTCGGGCTGCACGATCGACGGCAACGCCGCCTCGGGCTTCGGCGGCGGGATCTTCCTCAGCAGCACCCCGCTCACCGTGCGGGACACCGATATCACCGGCAACCGGACCGACAGGTACGGCGGAGCCCTCTACGCCTACGGCGCGTCCGAGGTCTCCCTCGGCTCCGGCACCCGGATCGAGGGCAACTCCGCCGGATACGGCGGGGGCCTGGCCAACTCCAGCACCGGCACCGTGACCGTGGATGCGGACGCCCTGCTCGCGGGCAACCTGGCGACCGAGGGCGCGGGCAACGACATCGCCCACTACGGCAAGGGGACGCTCGCCCTGCCGGCGCACCCCGTGCCCGAGGCCCGGCGGCCCTATTCCGTGACCGGCCTCGACCCCGTGCGCTCGCTGCGCGAGGTGGACGGCTGGTACGTCGACGAGCCCGACAACGGCTGGACCCCGCTCGGCGCGACGATGCTCGACGCCGCGCAGCCCATCACCGGGCGCACCTTCATCATCGCCGCCTTCCACGCCTATCAGGCGAGCTACCGCTTCGAGAGCGCCACCGAGGGCAGGCAGCTCCCGGACGAGGTCGCGGCCCTGCTGCCGACCGACGACGCGGTCTACGGCGCGGGGGACACCGTGGACGCCGTGGCCCCGGAGCGCGACCGCGTGGAGGCGGACGGCGGCGTGTGGACCTTCGACGGCTACGACGCCGCCTCGGTGAGGGTGGACGGCGCCGCCCCCGCGTTCGTCGGGCGCTGGAGCTGGCACGCCTCCACCCCTTGGACCCCGCTCACGCCCGCGACGCCGACGGACGCCTCCGGAGACGGCGGGACGAAGGGGCAGGGCGGAAAGAAGACCGCATCGAAGGGGCTTCCGAAGACCGGCGATACAGCCTGGATCGGGGCCGCGGTGGCCGGCGTCGGCGCGATGACCGTCCTGGCCGGCGTCTCCGTCCTGCGCCCGAAGCGCTCCCGGCAGCGCTAGCCGCCGCGTCCTCCCCGGCCGGGGAGGACGGCGCGCAGTGCCCGGGCCGCGCGCGAAGACGACGTACAAGGGGGAGGCCCGCACGGCATCCGAGCCGTGCGGGCCTCCCCCGTCCATGCCGGCGGCGTATATCGGTCGGTGTCTCCCTAGAGCACCAGCAGTGCGCCGGTGGTGATGACCACGCTCGCCACCGCGATCACGAGGATCGGCACGAGCGCCCACTTGAGCCACGTGGGGTACTGCACGCGGGCCAGCAGCAGGCCCGGGAGGAAGACCGCCGTGGGGCTGAAGAGGTTGGCCAGGCCGTTGGCGGCGCAGAAGATCGCGATGATGACCTCGGGCGGGAAGCCCAGGTTCGCGGCCAGCGGCCCGAGGATGGGCATGGAGATGGTCGCGAGCGCCGAGGTGGACGTGATGACGACCGAGAGGCCCAGGTACACGAGGTAGCACAGCGGACCGAAGACGAGCGCGCTCGTGCCGGCGAGGGCGGCCGAGGCGCTGTCGAGGATCACCACGTCCAGGCCGGTCTCGCCCATGAGGATCGAGATGGCGCGCGACAGGCCGACCATGAGCGCGACGCCGATCATGTCGCCGGCGCCGTCGAGGAAGCCGTCGACGATCTCGTTCTCGCGCAGGCCGCCCAGGACGCCGATCACGATCGCCATGATGAAGAACCACACCGAGGCGTCGTTGAAGTACCACTCGCCGATGGGGTTGCCGGTGAGCAGGCCACTCCAGGGCAGGGTCGTCCAGGTCTCGCTGGCCGCGTCGTACACGCCGCCGACGGTGAAGACGCCCACGCCGAAGTCCTCCCAGGGGATGAACCCGCAGATCATGACCACGAACGAGAGGCCGAACAGCGCCAGCGCCACCTTGCGCTTGGGCGTGAACTCGAGGGTCTCGACCGTCTGGCCGCCGCCCGTGCCGTAGGCCTCCTCGGCCGCGGCCTGCTCCTGCAGCGACAGGATCGTCGAGCCCTTGTCGCGGCGCACGCGGTTGGCGTAGCGCAGGATGAAGAAGAGCGCGATGAGGTAGCTCACCACGGTGAGGATGAGGCCCAGGCCGATCACGATGCCCTGGTTGGCCTCGATGCCGATGCTCGACAGCGAGTCGATGGCCACGCCGACCGCGAAGGGGTTCACCGTGGAGCCCAGGCAGCCGACGCCGGCGCCGAGCAGCACCGTCGCGGAGGCGACCATGGTGTCGAAGCCCGCGGCGAACAGGGTGGCGGACAGCAGGGCGTAGAACGGGATCGTCTCCTCGCAGAAGCCGTAGGTGGAGCCCATGACGGCGAACACCGCCATGATGGCGGCGATGAGCACCGTCTCGTGCCCGTGCAGCGCGCGGACGAGCGCGGCGATGCCCGCGTCGAGGGCGCCCAGGCGGTTCACGATGCCCAGGCAGCCGCCGAGCAGCAGCAGGAACAGGGACACCTCGATGCCGTCGAGGAAGCCCGAGATGGGCGAGGTGAGGATGTCGGACAGCGACGCGGCCGTGACACCGGGCAGCACCTGCGCCAGCGCGATCGTCGCCACGCCCACGAGCAGCGTGATGACGATCAGGATGGTGTACGAGGAGATCATGACCTTCTGCTCGGCCTGCTTCCCCTCGCTCGGCACGGGCGATGTGCCCGCGTCGGGGTTGTTGGATGACATGGAAACCTCCATCCGTAGCTTGTACAGCACGCATAATGGTAGCGCTTATATGCACGGGACGGGGTCTGTTTATACGGTTTTTTCCGACCCGGATGCCGCTACTCTGCTCTTTTCATCGCGCATGATGCATAAGATGCTTTTCTTTACTAAAGCGCGACGTCGCGGTATGCACGGACGGCCAGGCAGGGTGCGGCGCGGTCAGTCGTCCGAGACGCGCACGCCGAGCAGGCCGGCGAGCGCGAGCGCCTGCTCGACGCTGACCGTGGCGCCCCGGAGCTCGTGGAAGTCGGAGGACAGGACGGGCGCCTCGAAGGTGCATCCCGACAGGTCGATGCCGGACAGGGACGTGCGGAAGACGTCGATGCGCGTGAGGTCGCAGGCGTCGAGCACCGTGCGCTTCAGGCGCACGCGCTGCCAGGCCGACTCGCCCAGGCGCGTGCGGCGCGCCTCGAGCCGGTCGATGCTCGAATCGGACAGGTTCGCGTAGCTCAGGTCGCACTCCGTGAAGGAGGCGCCCGCGATGCGCGCCTCCACGAGGCTCAGGCCCGGCGCCGAGCAGCCGACGAGGTCGCAGCGGTTGAGCCACGCGCGGTCCATGGTGCAGCGGATGAAGCGGCACCCCTCGAAGCGGACGTCGCGGAAGGTGCAGCCGCCGAAGTCGACGTACTCGAACAGGCACCCGCAAAACGAGACGCCGTCGAACGTCGCCTCGCCCGCGTCGGCGCCGGACAGCTCGACCCCGCGGACCGAGGCCCCCTCGAGCAGCCCGTCGCCCTCGGCGAACAGGTCGAGCAGGGCGTCCGCGTCGACCCGCTCGCCCGCCGCGTGCGGGAGGCGGGCGAAACCCGTGCGCCCGCGCCCCGTCACAGGTACTTCCGCCAGTCGTCCTCCTCCTCTTCCCGCTGCGCCTCGGCGGCGGCGCGCTCGGCCTCCGCGCGGGCGGCGCGGGCAGCCTCGAAGGACTCGCCGTTGGGCTCGGGGAAGGTCGCGAAGGCATGCTCGAAGCGCGCGAAGTGGTCGTCGTAGCGGGTCTCGGGCACCGCGAAGACGACCTCCTCGAGCCCGTGCCCCCCGGAGGCGAGCTCGGCGCGGAACATCTCGGCGACCTCGCTGGCGTCCCAGCCGAAGGCCCCGCAGCCGAAGGCGCCGAGCACGGCCTTCCGGATCCCGCGCTCGTCGATGAGCGACAGGGCGAAGCGGATGCGGTCGCGCATCGCCTCGGCGAGCAGGTCGTCGGCGACGCGGTACTCGGAGCGCGCGCGGCGGGCGTTGGGCGCGGCGACGACGAGCACGTCGGCGTACGCGTGCACCTTGCCGCGGCCGAAGCGCACGGCGGGCACGACGAGGGCGCGGTTGCGGTAGAGCTCGCAGTTGAGGTTGCGCCGGCGGTTCTCGGCGTACCAGTCCCCGAACCCCTCGAGCACGTTGGCGAGGAAGGACTCGCGGCACAGGGACTGCTCCTGGCCGGCGGTCCCGCGCGTGAAGCCGCCCGCCGGGTTCACGAAGGAGGCGAAGTCGAGCACCGCGAGGTCGCAGAAGGCCGCGCGGCCGCGGCCGCGCTCGAGGATGACCGAGACGGCGTCGCGCGCCTCCACGGAGACGGCGGGGACGCGGCCCTCGACCTCGACCGCGGGCGAGCCCTCGACCCGGACCGTCGCGGCCGCGGCCTGCTCGATCTCGCGCCCGTAGCGCGCGGCCATCTGCTCGGTGTGGCGCCGCGCCGCGTCGGCGCGGGCGGTCTTGCGGGGGTTGGTGCTGCGCTCAGCCATAGGTGCTCCTTCTTCCGCCTGCGGCGCGCCGGGTGCGCCCGGCCGCCCTCTCGCGATTCTGCGCACCATGATAGGCCATCGGGCGCGGCGCGCGCCCGACGGCGCGGCAAGCGGCGCTCGCGCGGGGCGCCCGGGGGCGCAGGTGGGAAAAAAGCGCCTGTCACTATTTTCCCCAGGCGGGAAAAAAGTGCCTGTCCCTATTTTCCCGGGGGCGGGGCCCCTATCGTGGTGTCGAGGTGGTGGATGGCGCGGCCCCGGTGCGCTCAAAGCAAAGTTATGTATCATGGGTTGGATTCCGAACACTTACGGCCAGAAGCGGTGGAGCGCGTGAACACGGATCTCATCATCCCATACGTCTGCGTAGCCGCAGCCGCCTTCATCACCACCTTCGCGTGCGTGCCCCTCGCCAAGCGCGTCGCCGTGCGCCTGGACGCCGTCGACTACCCCTCCAAGCGCCGCATCAACAAGACGCCCATCCCGCGCATGGGGGGCCTCGCGGTCTTCGCCGGGATCGTCGTGGCCTTCGCGGTCCAGCTGCTCGGCACCTGGTACCTGGGCTGGCCGCCGGTGCTCGTACCGCATCCGAGCCTCGCCGTCGACTACCCGCTCGTCGGCCTGTCCTTCGTGCTCATCTTCCTCACCGGCGCGGTCGACGACGTCATCCAGCTCTCGCCCCGCGCCAAGCTCGCCGGCCAGCTCGCCGCCGCCGTGTGCGCCGTGGCGGGCGGCGTCGCCATCCGCGCGATCGCGGACCCCTTCGACTCGGGCGGCTACATCCAGCTCGGGTGGGCGGCCTACCCCATCACCGTGGTCTACCTCGTCGCCTACACCAACATCATCAACCTCATCGACGGCCTGGACGGCCTGGCGTCGGGCATCTCGGCCATCGCCGCCGTCTCCATGTTCTCCTTCGCCGTGCTCGCCGGGCGCGTCGACGCCGCGGCCCTGTCCATCGCGCTCGCCGGGTCGTGCCTCGCGTTCCTGCGCTACAACTTCCACCCCGCGAGCATCTTCCTGGGGGATTCGGGCGCCCTGCTTTTGGGGTTCGCCCTCGGCGTCATCTCGCTGCTGAACGTGTCGCGCACCGCCGCGCTCACCTCGCTCATCATCCCGCTGATCGTGGCGGGCGTGCCCATCCTCGACACCTTCTCCGCCATCATCCGGCGGCTGCGCGGCCACACCGGCATCGGCCAGGCCGACAAGGGCCACATCCACCACCGCCTCATCGAGGAGGGCTACGACCAGCGCCAGGCCGTGCTGCTGATCTACGCGTGGTGCGTGCTGCTGGCGGTCGGCGCCGCCCTCATCAACCAGGTCCAGGTCGAGCTGCGCATCGTCATCTTCCTCGCGCTGCTCGCCTGCTCCATCGCCTTCGCCATGCGCCTGCACCTGTTCGAGCCGGTGCTGCGTCACCACTACAACCCCAAGACGCACCGCGACGAGCTCGTCACCCCCGACGACCCCTCCTTCGCCGAGGAGCAGGCCGCCCAGGACCGGCGCCGGCGCGAGGCGCGCGAGCAGCGCCGTGAGGAGCTGGGGCGCGTCCTGCACCGCGACCGCCCCGGCGGGCGCCGCGGGCGCCGGCACGGCTGAGCCGTCCGGACCCGGGCCCCCGAGGCCCCGCACCCCTTCGCCGGCGCGCGTCCGAGCGCGCCGCGACCCCATCCGACCACGGACCACTGAGGAGACACCATGCCCAACGAACGCAGCTACGAGACCGCACTGGAGCGCAGCGACGCCATCCGCGCCGACCTCGCCGAGCATCCCGGCGCCTACACCATGCTCACCGGCGACCGCCCCACCGGACGGCTGCACCTCGGCCACTACTTCGGCACCCTGAAGGGCCGCGTGGAACTCCAGGACATGGGCGTCAGGACGAACGTGCTCATCGCCGACTACCAGGTCATCACCGACCGCGACACCACCGAGCACATCCAGGACAACGTCTACAACATGGTCATGGACTACCTCGCCTGCGGCATCGACCCGGACAAGACGATGATCTACGCGCACTCCGCGGTGCCGGCGGCCAACCAGCTCATGCTGCCCTTCCTCTCCCTCGTCTCCGAGGCCGAGCTGCAGCGCAACCCCACGGTGAAGGCCGAGATGGAGGCCTCCGGCCACGAGCTCACCGGCCTTTTGCTCACCTACCCGGTCCACCAGGCCTGCGACATCCTGTTCTGCAAGGGCAACGTGGTGCCCGTCGGCCGCGACCAGCTGCCGCACATCGAGCTCACCCGCCTCATCGCGCGCCGCTTCAACAACCGCTTCGGGCGCGTCTTCCCCGAGGTCGACGCCCTGCTGTCCGACACGCCGCTGCTGCCGGGCCTCGACGGGCGCAAGATGAGCAAGTCCTACGGCAACGCCATCTCCATCTCCATGACCCCCGAGGAGACGGCCAAGCGCATCAAGAAGAGCCAGACCGACTCCGAGCGCATGATCACCTTCGACCCGGAGGGGCGCCCCGGCGTGTCCGGGCTGCTGTCCACCGCCGCCATCTGCACGGGGCGCAGCGAGACCGAGATCGCCGCCGAGATCGGCATGGGCGGCTCCGGTCAGCTCAAGAAGTACGTCACGGAGGCCGTGAACGGGTACTTCGAGCCCATCCGCGAGCGCCGGCACCGCTTCGAGAACGACCTCGACTACGTGAAGGACGTGCTCCACGAGGGCAACCGCCGCGCCAACGAGATCGCCGAGGCGACGCTCGCCGAGGTGCGCGAGGCCATGGGGATGGTCTACTAGCGGCACGCCCTCGAGGCGCCTCTCCCGGCGCCCTGCCGTCGGGAGAGGATGACCGGCCCCGACGGCAGGGCGCCGGCGGCAGACCAGCGACGACGAGGTGAGGGAGCGGCCGATGTACCGGCTCATCGCAAGCGACATGGACGAGACGTTCCTGGGCGCCGGCCACGCCGTGCCCGCGGCCAACATCGCCGCCCTCGAGCGCATGCGCGCGCTCGGCATCCTGTTCGTCCCCAGCTCCGGCAGGCCGTACCCCTCCATCATGGGGAGCCTGTCGGGCATCGACCCCGCGCTGCTGCGCGGCAGCTACGTGATCTCGTACAACGGCGGGTTCATCAACCGCTACGGCGACCCCGAGCCGCTGCTGCGCACGACGATGGACCGCGAGACGGTGGCCTGGCTCTACCGGTACGCCGTGCGGCACCGCATCTGCCTGCACCTGTACACGGCGAGCGGGCGCATCCTCGCGCAGTTCCTGAACGACGCCGAGCGCGCCTACGTCTCCGGGCTCCAGGGCGTCGAGCAGCTCCCCGACGACGCTTGCGCCCTCACCGCAGCCGGGGACGAGGAGCTCTGCAAGATCATCTTCATGGACCCCGACTTCGCGGCCGTGAAGCGCCTGGGGGAGTCCCTGCGCGCGCAGCTCGACCCCGCGGCCGCCGACATCACGTACTCGTCCGGGCGCTATGCGGAGTTCGTGCCCCACGGGGTGGACAAGGGGACCGGCCTCGCCCATCTGGCGGGGCTGCTCGGCATCGACATGGCCGACACCGTGGGCGTGGGCGACTCCGCCAACGACCTCGCCATGATCCGCGCCGCCGGGCTCGGCGTGGGCGTCGCGAACGCGTCGCGCGACATCCTCCCCTTCTGCGACCTCGTGCTCGACACCGCCGCCGACGACGGCGCGTTCGGCGAACTGCTGGACCGCATCGCGCCGGAGGGGGCGCGGACGCGCTAGGATGGTCGGTACGGCCGTCCGTCGACGCCGGCGGCCGAACCGATTGGAGGCGCCATGGATGTCCCGTTCTGCACCTGCGACGATCTGACCTGCCCGTACAACCCCGTGAACCACGACCGGGGCTGCGCGCCGTGCATCGCCAAGAACCTGCGCGAGCACGAGATCCCCACCTGCCTGTTCAACGCCGTGTCCCCGGACAAGCTGCCCGAGGACGCCGACGACTGGTCCTGGGAGAGCTTCGCCCGCCACGTGCAGGCGCATCCGCGCGCGTCCGCCCGGTCCTAGGCCCCGCCCGGGAGCCGGGGCGCCCGCGGCCGGCGAGACCCCCGCTCGGGCGATGCGGCCCTCCCCCGCCCCCGGCCGCCCCCGCATCCGCGCAGGCGGCGGGACGGATCGGCGTCCGCGCACATGAAAGCGCCCCGACACCGCTGGGATGCCGGGGCGCTTCCAAACGCTACGTTGATCGCACAGAGGGGAGGGATGCAATCAAACTCGGCGGAGCTGGTATGTTTCATCGCCTGTTCCCTGCTCCGTCGTTGAGTTAACTATAGTAAACTGGACACGCCCCGTCCAGCTCGCCGTTCCCTTCCACAGCCTCTCCACAAGTTAGCTATAGGTAACCAGGGAACGCCCGAGAGACGGAAGGGGCGGTCATACGGAACGGGAGGGCACGCCATGATGAGGCAGAGCGACCGCGAGGGCTTCTTCGAGCGGGTATACGACGCGGTGCGCCAGATCCCCGAGGGGTCCGTGGCCACCTACGGGCAGATCGCCGCGCTCATCGGGGAGCCGCGCCGCGCGCGGTACGTGGGGTTCGCCCTGCACGCCAACCCCTACCCGGGCGAGGTCCCCTGCCATCGGGTGGTCTTCGCCGACGGGCGCATCTGCGAGGGGTTCGCGTTCGGCGGCCCGCAGGCGCAGCGTGCGCTGCTCGAGGACGAGGGCGTGGCGTTCCGCGACGGGACCCACGTGGACCTCGACGCCTGCCGCTGGCCCGCCGGCCTGTAGCCGCGCGCGGGCGGGCAACCCGGGCCCTGCGCGGGACCCGGCCTCAGCGCGGAGCCCCCGCGCCGGCGGAGCGGTCCGCGCCGGGGGCGTCCGTCCGGACGGGCGCGGGCCCCAGGAACAGCGGGACGGCGATGCGGGTGTAGAACGCGAGCCAGATCAGCGACGCGCAGAAACCCCCGATCACATCGGACGCGTAGTGCACGCCCAGGTAGATGCGGCTCACCCCGATCATCAGGATGATGAGCGAGAAGACGCCCGCGAGCAGGTTGCGGCGGCGCCGGTCCGGCTCGTAGCGCCACACGAGCCAGATCACCAGCCCGAAGAAGGCCATCGCCGCCATGGAATGACCGGACGGGAAGCTGAAGCCGGTCTCCTCGACCAGGCGGAAGCCCTCCGGGCGCGGGCGCTGGACCAGGGTCTTGAGCAGCACGTTCAAGCCCGCCGCGAGCGCCAGGTTCACCGCGCAGCACCACCCCGGGCGGCGGCCCGGGGCGAAGGCGGCGATCATGAGGAGCAGGGCGATGAGCACCGTGGGCGTGGCGAGGGCGGAGAAGCCCTCCATGACCGGGGTGAGCCAGTCGGCGCGCAGGTGCTCCACGATGAGCCAGTACGCCGCGCGGTCGACGGCCATGATCTCGCCCTCGAGCACCTCCGCGAGCAGCAGCGAGAACACGGCCGCGCAGCCGAGCACGGCCAGCGCGACGCGGTTCCGGCGCGCGAGGGCGCCTATCCGCGCGGGCAGGCCGCCCGCCTCGCGAACGCCCCGCGGGGGCCGACCGGGTTCCTCGAGATCGCGCATGGGCTCCCCTCCCGTCCCGTCATCCGTCTCGATACCGATACCCGCAGGGTACCCGTCGGCGCGGACATCCGCCGGCGGGACGGCGGGTTGTGGCGAAATCGTGGCGCCTCCCGCCCCCGTCCGCGCAGGCACGGCCGCCCGAGCAGCGCCCCGGGGCCCGGACCCGCGCGCGACCAGCGCGTTTGACGGATGTCCGCACGGCGTCCTATCATCGAACAGACGTTCCGGAACAGATGTTTGGACTTCCGCCGGGAGGGGGCCGCCGTGGGTGATTCCGCCACCGAGAACCGCATATACCTGTGCATCGACCTCAAGACGTTCTACGCGTCGGTGGAATGCGCCGACCGCGGCCGGGACACCCTCACCTGCAACCTGGTGGTGGCCGACCCCGACCGCGGGCGCACCACCATCTGCCTGGCGGTGTCGGCCGCCATGAAGCGGCTCGGGGTGCGCAACCGCTGCCGCGTGTTCGAGATCCCCGATGGGATCGACTACATCATGGCGCGTCCGCGCATGCGCCACTACATGGAGGTCTCGGCGCGGATCTACAGCATCTACCTGGAGTACGTGAGCCCCGACGACATCCACGTCTACTCGGTCGACGAGTGCTTCATCGACGCCACCCCCTACCTGTCGCTCTACCGCACCACGCCGCGCGCGTTCGCCCGCGAGCTCATGGACGCCGTCTACGCCCGCTGCGGCATACGCGCGACAGCCGGCATCGGCACCAACCTGTTCCTGGCCAAGGTGGCGCTCGACATCACGGCCAAGCACGTGGAGGACGGCATCGGGTACCTGGACGAGGAGCTGTTCCGCAGGACCATCTGGCGGCACCGCCCCATCACCGACATCTGGGGCATCGGGCCGGGCATCGCCGCGCGCCTGGCCAAGTACGGGGCGGCCGACCTCATGGGCGTCGCCGCGCTCGACGAGCGCATCCTGTACCGGGAGTTCGGCGTGACGGCGGAGTACCTGATCGACCACGCGCACGGCGTCGAGCCCTGCACCATCGCGGAGATACACGCCTACGTGCCCGAGGCGACCTCCCTGACGAGCGGCCAGGTGCTCCCGCGCAGCTACAGCTACGGGGAGGGGCGCACGGTCCTGCGCGAGATGGTGGACGCCTCGGTGCTCGACCTCATCGACCGGCGCGCGGTATGCGACGCGATCTCCCTGTACGTGGGGTACGCGGACGACACCCGCGAGCGGGCGCGGATCGGGGCGAGCGGGAGCGCGCGGGTCGGGGACGGCTGCGGGGGGCTGCACCAGGCCGACACCGTGCTGGCCGCCGCCCCGGCACCGCCGGCCGCCCGCGACGCGGCGCCGGGGCGGGGCGGGGCGGCGGCCCGGCGCGGCCCGCGGCACGACGGGGTGCGGGCCCGGCAGGCCGCGCGCGCACCCGCGGGGCCGGTGGGCGCCGGAGGGTGCTTCGTCGGCGAGCACGGGACGCGCCCGCTCAAGGGGCGGCGGATCTACGGCTACGCCGAGGCGTCGCGGAAGCTGGGCGAGCGCACGAGCTCCTTCAAGCGCCTCATGGCGCGCTTCGACGCCCTGTACGAGGAGATCGTGGACCCCGACCGCCCCATCAAGCGCGTAAACATCGGCTTCGGGGGCCTGCTGCCCGAGGAGTTCGCGACCGAGGACCTGTTCTGCGACCGCGCCGCCGAGCAGGCCGAGCGCGACCTGGCCGAGGCCGTGCTCGCGGTGCGCGGACGCTATGGCAAGAACGCCCTGCTGCGCGGCACGAGCTACCGCGAGGGGGCGACGGGACGGGAACGCAACGAGCAGGTGGGAGGACACCATGCCTAGCAGGACACCGGACGGGCACCGGGCGGGCGCGGACCGCGGGGGCGCGGGCGCCGAAAGGACCCGGCGGCTCGACTCCCCTTGGGGCGAGCTCGAGTTCTCGCCGGTCGGGGACGAGTCGCGCCCGACGGGCCCGGGCCGCCCCGCGCGGCGCGCCGACGGAAGGCCGCGGGCGAGCCGCGCGGCCCAGTTCATGCCCTTCGCCGCGCTCACCGGCTACTACGACCTCGTGCGCGAGCAGGAGCGCATCGTGGAGCCGCGCCATGAGCTCACCGAGGAGGAGGCCGAGGCGCTCTCGCGCACGATCGTGCAGGTGCGGCGCGGGGACCTCGTCCGCATCACCTACTACGACCGGGGCGGCTACATCACGCGCGCCGGGGTGGTGGAGGGTGTCGACCCGGTGCGGCGCAGCCTGCGGCTCGGCCAGCGGACCGTGCCCTTCGACGACATCTGGACGATCAGGCGGTCGTAGGCGGCGGCGAAGCGGGCCGGCTCCTCGCCGCTGCCGGCGGGACACCTCCCCACCCGCTATAGTCCGATTCGTAAAAAAGTTCGCAGTGGATTACTTTTTACTTGACCGACGCGCCCGGAGCCGGTACGTTTTCACATGGACCTTTTGTAAGCCACGGTGAACTTTCAGGAGGAGCCATGGGAGTCCTTCCCGACGAGCGGGAGCTCGAGCACGCCATCGTGCGGCACTGCGCGCCCACCCTCGCCGCCCTGAAGCCCGCGAGCCTGTTCAACGTCCCGGGGAACTACTCCCGCGAGACGGGGCCGGATGAAGGGCGCAGGGACCTCGAGGAGGCGGTCGAGAGGTGCGCTCGGCAGATGCGCGGATCGGGCGTCGCGGTGCGCGTCCTCGCATGGCGCGGATGCGGCGCGCTCGTCTACGTGTACCGGCCGCGCGAGCTCGCGGCCCATCTGCGCGACCCGCGCGCGGCATCGCTGCTCGCGGACCGCGGGTACGACCCGGCCTCCCTCGAGGACTGCCTGGACGCGCTCGCGACGCGCCTCGAGCGCGACGCCGGACGGGGAGCTGCGGGACCGCGGACGCGACCGTGCCCCTGCGAGGAATCCGGCTGCGCACGGGACTTCCCCCACGAGATGGGGCTGTTCCTGGGGTACCCCTACGCGGACGTCGCGGGGTTCATCGAGCACCGCGGCCGCGACTACCTGGCGCTTGGGCCCTGGAAGGTCTACGCGGACGTGGACCGGGCGCTCGCCACCTTCGCGCGCTTCCGCCGCTGCGCGGAGGCCTACCTGCGCGCGCACCGGCAGGGCGCCGACCTGGCGCGCCTGGCCGTCCCGTCCATCGGGTAACCCGTCCGGGAACGGCCCGGACCGAACGGAAAGGATATGGAAATGAGCAGGATCGCAGTCGTCTTCTGGAGCGGCACCGGCAACACCGAGGCCATGGCGGGAGCCGTGGCGGACGGTGCCGCCGCCAAGGGCGCGGAGGTCGAGACCATCCAGGCGGCGGACTTCACCGCCTCGGACGCGGCCTCCTTCGACGCCATCGCCTTCGGCTGCCCCGCCATGGGTGCGGAGGAGCTGGAGGAGGGCGAGTTCCAGCCGATGTGGGAGGACGTCAAGCCCGAGCTCGACGGGAAGCGCATCGCGCTGTTCGGCTCCTACGACTGGGGCACCGGCGAGTGGATGGAGACCTGGCACGAGGACGCCGACGAGGCGGGCGCCGCGGTCGCCGGGACCGTGATCGCCAACAACGAGCCCGACGACGATGCCCTGGAGTCCTGCCGGGAGCTCGGCGGCTCGCTCGCCTAGCGCCGGGCGGGGCCGGGTCGCCGGCATCCCCGCGCGCCCGCTGCCCGCGGCGCGCCGACATCGAACCGCGGCTGGGGCCGCGTCCGGGACGACCGTCCGGACGCGGCCCCGTCGCATGGAGGCCCGCCGGGATGGGGCCGCGCGGGCCTTCGGCCCGCGGCGGGCGGGGTACAATCGAGTGGTCCTGCACCGATATCGAGAGGGGACCCATGGACGAAAGCAAGCTGGCCGCGTACCGCGCCACCGCGGCCACCGTCATCAAGAACCTCAACCGCCGCAACATGGAGGGATACTACCGCGACACCGCGGAGGAGGCCGTCGAGCTCGTCTGCGGGATGATCCCCGCGGGCGACTCGGTCACCTGGGGCGGCAGCATGACCTTCACCGAGAGCGGCATGCGCGCCGCGCTCGAGGCCGGCCCCTGGAAGCTGCTCGACCGCGCGACCGCGCGCACGCCCGAGGAGCGCCGCGAGATGTGGCGCGACCGCGCGAGCGCCGACTGGTTCTTCATGAGCACGAACGCCCTCACCGTCGGAGGCGAGCTCGTGAACATCGACGGCAACGGCGACCGCCTGGCGTGCCTGGTCCACGGCCCCGCCCACGTGGTCGTGCTCGCGGGCATGAACAAGCTCGTGGCCGACGTGGACGCCGGCATCAAGCGCATCCGCACCGTCACCTGCCCCATGAACGCCGCGCGCCTGCACACCGAGACCCCCTGCGAGACCCACGGGATCTGCGGGAGGTGCCATGCGGAGCGCTGCATGTGCTGCGAGACGGTCGTCACGCGGCACTCGCGCCACGACGGCCGCATCAAGGTCGTCCTCATCGGCCAGGACCTCGGCTACTGATCGAAACCCCCTGCGCTCCCGCGCCCCTGCGGCCTCCTCGCGGCGGGCGCGGGAGCCCCGGACACCGGCTCGACCGGGGCCGCGGCCCCGCGGGACGGGTCCCGTCCCCGCAGCACCGCCCGGGCAGCCCGGGCACCCGTGAAAGGATCATCGTGAACGACTTCAGGTTCTACTCCCCCACGCGCTTCGTCTTCGGCCGCAAGGTGACCGACCGCACCGGCGAGGAGCTCGCCGCGCTCGGCTACCGGCGCGCGCTCATCGTCTACGGGCAGGGCTCGGTCGTGCGCACCGGCACGCTCGACCGCGTGAAGGCCTCGCTCGACGCCGCCGGGGTCGAGCACGCCGAGCTGTCCGGCGTGCGGCCCAACCCCGAGATCGGCTCGGTCCGCGCGGGCGCGCAGCTCGTCCGCGACTTCGGCGCCGACGTGGTGCTGGCCGTGGGCGGCGGCTCGGCCATGGACGCCGCGAAGGGCATCGCCGTCGCCGCGCCCTACGACGGCGACGCCTGGGGCTTCTGGCGCAAGCGGGCCGTGCCCTCCACCTGCCTGCCCGTCGCCTGCGTGGTGACCATCCCCGCCTCGGGGTCCGAGGCGTCGAACTCCTGCGTCATCAGCAACGACGCCGAGCACCTCAAGTGCGGCCTCAACACCGACATCTACCGTCCGGTCCTCGCCGTCATGGACCCCGAGCTCACCTTCACCCTGCCGCCCTACCAGACCGCGGCGGGCGTCAGCGACATGATCGCCCACATCATGGAGCGCTTCTTCTCCGGCCAGCCGGCGGCCCCGGTGACCGACAACATCGCCCTCGGCATGATCCGCGCCGTGATCGAGGCGGCCCCGCGCGTGATGGAGGACCCCTGCGACTACGACGCGCGCGCCGACATCATGTGGGTGGGCACCCTCGCCCACAACGGCCTGGCGGGCTGCGGCCTGGGCGTCCCGGGCGGGCGCGACGGCGACTGGACCTGCCACGGGCTCGAGCACGAGCTGTCCGCCTTTGACACCTCGATCACCCACGGCGCCGGGCTCGCCGTGATCTTCCCCGCCTGGATGCGCTACGTGTGGCGCGAGCATCCCGAACGCTTCCTGGAGTTCGGCCGCCAGGTCTTCGGCATCGAGCCGGTCGACCCCGCCGTCGACGACCTCACGGGCATCGACGAGGAGGTCACGCCCGAGCGCGCCGTCGCCGACGCCGTGGAGGCGACCATCGACGAGCTGCAGGACTTCTTCGTCTCGCTGGGCATGCCGCGCACCCTCTCCGCGTTCGGCATGCAGGAGGACGATATCGAGCAGCTCATGCCCGGCCTCACGATCAACCGCGGCGAGCTGTTCGGCTCCTTCAAGAAGCTGACCCTCGACGACGCGCGCGCCATCTACCGCAGCGCGCTGTAGCGCCCCTCCCCGTCCGCGGGTGCGCCGTCTCCGGGATGCGCCCCGCGGACGCCGGCCCGGACGCCTGTCCGCATGGCAGCGCCCCTCCCGCCGACCGGATCCGCGATCCGCGGGAGGGGCGCTTCGCGTACGGGGCGGCGGGGTGCCGCGGGCGGATCAGGCGATGTGGCCCAGGAAGTCCCGCGTGCGCTCGGAGCGCGGGCTGTCGAAGACCTCGTCGGGCGTGCCCTGCTCGACGATGACGCCGCCGTCCATGAAGATGACGCGGTCGGCGACCTCGCGCGCGAACCCCATCTCATGGGTGACGACGATCATGGTCATGCCGCCGCGGGCGAGCTCCTTCATGACGCCCAGCACATCGCGGACGAGCTCGGGGTCGAGCGCACTCGTGGCCTCGTCGAAGAGCATGACGTGCGGGTCCATGGCGAGGGCGCGGGCGATCGCCACGCGCTGCTGCTGTCCGCCCGACAGCTGGCTCGGCATGTAGTCGACCCGCTCGGCGAGCCCCACGCGCGCGAGCTGCTCGAGCGCGACGCGCTCCGCCTCCTCGGCGCTGCGCTTGAGCACGCGCTGCTGGGCGATCATCACGTTTCTCTTGGCCGACAGGTGCGGGAACAGGTTGAAGCTCTGGAAGACCATGCCGAGCTTGGCGCGCACCGCGTTGATGTCGACGTCGGGGGCCGTGACCTCGGTGTCCTCGAAGAAGATCTGGCCGCTCGTGGGGACCTCGAGCAGGTTCACGCAGCGCAGCATGGTCGATTTCCCGGAGCCCGAGGGGCCGAGCACCACCACGACCTCGCCGCGGTGGACGTCGAGGTCGATCCCCTTCAGCACGTCCAGGTCGCCGAAGCTCTTGCACAGGTCCCGGATGCGCACGATGGGGCGCTCCTCGGGGCCGGGCGTCGCGGCGCTCGTCTCGTTCATCCCGTTCCTCCTCACGGTCGCGCCCGGCGGGCGCGGGGTACGTCGGCCGCCGCGCGCGGCGGGCGGCCCGATCCGGCAGCACCCGGCATGCGCGAGGCATCTCCCTCAACTATACGGCGCAGACGGCCCCGCACCGGCTGGAAAGCGGCGCGGCCTACAGAATGACCGGAGGGCGGTGGCGGCCGGGGATGAGGGCGGGACGGTGGCGACCGCTGGGCGGCCCCGCGTCATGATGCGGGGCGGCGGCGACAGCCAGGACAGCCCCGCGTCATGATGCAGGTCCGTCCCGGCCGCCGCAGGCCGCCCCGCCGCGCGTCAGGCGCCGGTCTGCAGGGAGCGCAGCAGCTCGATCTCGCGCGCGTAGCCCGGCAGCTCGTTGGGGGTCTCGAGGATGAACGGGAGGTCGCGCAGGGCCGGATGGGACACGATCCGCGCGAAGACCTCCTCCCCGCCCCCGAGCTCGGCGGAACCGAGGTAGCCCTCGCCGATGCGCGCATGGCGGTCCTTGCGGGCGCCGCAGGGGTTCTTGGAGTCGTTGACGTGCACGGCGCGCAGGCGCGATAGCCCCACGACGCGGTCGAACTCGGCGAGCACCCCGTCGAGGTCGCCGATGAGGTCGTAGCCGGCGTCGCTCACGTGGCAGGTGTCCAGGCACACGCCGAGGTTGTCGGCGAGCGCGGGCGCGGTGCGCGCCACCCCGTCGATGATGGCGGCGAGCTCCTCGAAGGAGCGCCCGACCTCGGTGCCCTTGCCGGCCATCGTCTCGAGCAGGACCGTCGTGCGCTGGCCCTCGAACATGACCCGGGTGAGCACGTCGACGATCATCTCGATGCCCGCCTCGGGCCCCTGGCCCACGTGCGCCCCGGGATGGAAGTTGTAGAGGTTGCCCGGCAGGGCCTCCATGCGCTCCAGGTCCTCCGCCATGGCCTCGAGCGCGAACTCGCGCGCCCGCTCCTTGGCCGAGCAGGGGTTGTAGGTGTAGGGCGCATGGGCGACGAGCGGCCCGAACGCATGCTCGTCCAAGATGCCGCGCAAGGCGGCGACATCGTCGGGATCGAGCTCGCGGACGGTGCCGCCGCGCGGGTTGCGGGTGAAGAACGCGAAGGTGTCCGCGCCGATGGAGAGCGCCGTGCGCCCCATGGCCTCGAAGCCCTTCGAGGTGGAGAGATGGCAGCCGATGGTGAGCATGGGAAGATGCCTTTCGCAGGAAGGGATGCGTCCTCGCCATGATACCGCCCGGCCCGGCGATCGGGCCCGGCGGTCGGGTATCCGGCGCGGGCGCCTAGATGCGGTCGGCGATCTCGAGCACCAGGCGCTCGGTCTTGTCCCAGCCCAGGCACGCGTCGGTGATCGACTTGCCGAACACGCCCCCGTCGAGCGGCTGGTTGCCGTCCTCGAGGTAGCTCTCCACCATGAAGCCGCGCACGAGCCTGCGGATGGGCTCGGACCGGCGCATGGAGTCGAGCACCTCCTTCATGATGCGGATCTGCTCGAGCGGGCGCTTGCCCGAGTTGTCGTGGTTGCAGTCGATGATCGCAGCGGGGTTGGCGAAATCCGCCTCGGTGTAGGACGCGGCGAGGCGCTCCAGGTACTCGTAGTGGTAGTTGGGGTAGTTGAGGCCGTCCATGCCGATGTAGCCGCGCAGCACGGCATGGGCGAGCGGGTTGCCGGTGGTGGAGACCTCCCAGTTGCGGAAGATGAAGGTCTGGGGCTGCTGCGCCGCGTAGATCGAGTTCAGCATCACATCGGTGGACCCGCCCGTGGGGTTCTTCATGCCGACCGGCATGGGCACGCCCGACGCCACGAGGCGGTGCTCCTGGTTCTCCACGGAGCGCGCGCCGACCGCGATGTAGCCGAGCAGGTCGATGAGGTACTGGTAGTTGGTGGGGTACAGCATCTCGTCGGCGGTGAACATCCCGGTCTCCTCGACCACCCGCAGGTGCATGCGGCGGATGGCCTTCACACCCTCGAGCAGGTTGGACGCGGCCTCGGGATCGGGGTTGTGCAGCAGGCCCTTGTAGCCGGTGCCCTTCGTGCGGGGCTTGTTGGTGTAGACGCGCGGGATGATGAGGAGCCGGTCGCGCACGCGGTCCGCCAGGGCGGCGAGGCGGGTGACGTACTCGAGGACCGAGTCCTCGCGGTCGGCCGAGCACGGGCCGCAGATCAGCAGCAGACGGGGGTCGGCGCCGGTGAGCACCGCGGCGACCTGCTCATCGAAGGAGACCTTCCGCTCGCTCATCTCCGCCGACAGCGGCATCTCCTCGCGGATCTCCTTGGGGATGGGCAGCAGGCGCTTGAACCGCATGGACATAGGCGCTCCTTCTCGAACGGTCGGTCGACAGGGATGTGCAGGGGATTATCCCCCGAAGAGCCGCCGCGCGGCAACCGTCGCGCGCACGCGTTGCCCGATTGGAAATAATCGGCCCGCCGCCAAGCGGCCCCGGCGGCCCGTGCCGGGACCCGTCACTCGATGAGCATCGCGTCGCCGAAGCTGAAGAAGCGGTAGCACTCGTGCACCGCCTCGGCGTAGGCGTCCATGACCTGGTCGCGGGAGGCGAACGCGGAGACGAGCATCATCAGCGTGGACCGCGGCACGTGGAAGTTGGTAATGAGGGCGTCGACCACGTGGTAGGTGGAACCCGGCATGAGGTAGAGGTCGGTGGTCGCGTCCGCGCGCGGGGTGATGTCGCCGCGGCCGAGCACGTCGGCCCCGTCCGGACGCCCTTCGAAGTACCGCGCGGTGACGGGGGGCTCCGCCGCGGGCGCCTGCGCGTCGAAGGCGCTCTCGAGCGAGCGCACCGCCGTCGTCCCCACCGCGATGACCCGGTGCCCCGCCGCCTTGGCGGCGTGGACGGCGCGGACGACCTCCTCGGGGACGTGGTAGCGCTCGGTGTGCATCACGTGCTGGGTGGGATCGTCCTCCTCCACCAGGCGGAAGGTGTCGATACCCACCTCGAGCTCCACGGCCGCGAAGGTCGCGCCCTTGTCCTCGATGCGGCGCATGAGCTCGGGCGTGAAATGCAACCCCGCGGTGGGGGCGGCGGCGGAGTGCTCCTCCTCCATGGCGTAGACGGTCTGGTACTTCTCCGGATCGCCTTCGTAGTCGGTGATGTAGGGGGGCAGGGGGACATGGCCCGCCGCGTGGATCGCCTCATCGAGGGTGCGCGGCGCGCCGGACGCGCCCTCGCCGCGGGGGGCGAAGCGCACGAGGCGGCCGCCGCGGCTCTCGGGGACGAAGTCGACGACCTCGCCGGTGAGCACGACCGGGGCCGACTCGGGGGCGTGCAGGCCGCCGGCGCGGTACTCGATGACCGTGCCGGGCTTGAGGCGACGCCCCGGGTTGACGAGGCACTCCCACACGTGCCCGAGAGGGTCGATGTCCTCGCGCCGGCGCAGCAGCAGCGTCTCGGCGACGCCGCCGGTGGCCGCCTTGCGCCCGACGAGGCGGGCGGGCATGACGCGGGTCCGGTTGATCACGAGGACGTCGCCGGGCTCGATGTAGTCGACGATATCGCGGAAGATGCGGTGCTCCACGGTGCCCCCGTGGGCGAGCGCGACCCTGCCGTCGCCCTCTGACGCGGTGCCCGCGCGATCCAGCACGAGCAGGCGGCAGCTGTCGCGCGGCTCGGCCGGCGCCTGGGCGATGAGCTCTTCGGGCAGGTCGTAATCGAAATCGTCGGTGCGCATGGGGTCCTCTTTCGCGAAGCGGCCGCAGCCCGGCCGCGTTTGAACCTCCCCATCCTAGCGCAACGGCGCGCAGGCGGGCCGACGCGGGGCGGACAGCGGCAAATCGACAGGAGCGCCGCCGGGCACGGCACGGGGCGCGCCGGCGCCCCGTCAGGAAAGCGCGTGCATGTCGAGCGCGATGGACAGCACATCGTCCTCGAGCGAGGCGGAGATCCCCATGTCCATGGCATGCGCGAGGTTCGCCGCCACCGACAGGCCGAGTCCGCTGCCCTTCGCGCCGCGCGACGCGTCAGCCTGGTAGAACCGGTCGAAGAGCCGCTCGGCATCGATGACCCCCGGGTCCGCGACGGCGTTCGCGACGCGCAGGACCGCATGGCCGCCCGCGCACCGGCACCCGATCGCCGGCGCCGCGGCCCCGTGGCGCAGCGCGTTCACCGTCAGGTTCGTGAAGATGCGCGCGAGCGCGTCCCGGTCCGCCTCGACCGTGACGGTCGCGTCGTCGAAGGAGACGGCCGGCTCCCAGCCACGCTCCTCGAAGGCGGGGTACTGCCCCAGCAGCACCTCCTCCACGAAGGGCTTGAGCGCCACCGGCTCCATCTTGAGCGCGAGGTCGGGGTCGGTCGACTTCGTGTAGGCGAACAGCTGGTCGAGCAGCTCCGTCGTCGCATCGATGCGGTTCGCCGCCGCCTCCAGGTGCCGGGCGCGCACCTCCGGGTCCCCCTCGTCGCACGCGAGCTGCAGGTAGCCCTTCGCGCCCATGAGCGGCGTGCGGATGTCGTGCGACAGCGCCGACAGGTCGCGCTGGAACTCCTGCTGGCGCCGCATCGCCTCGATATGGGCCTGCGCGCCGCGGTCGAGCTCGGCGTTGACGGCGTCGGCGAGCTCGGTCACGCCGGGCGCGGCCCCCGCCGTCACGCGCGCGTTGCTCTCCGCATCGCGTTCGCGCAGGAAGCGAGCGATGCGGCGCATCTCGCCGAGATAGCGCGCGCTCGCGAGCAGCGCGCCCATGCCGACCCCGACGACAAGCAGGATGATGGCGAGCAAGCTCGTATCCATGGGCGTCTCCAAACGATTATTCTGGAACCGACCGCGCGCCACTTGCCCTAGATATCGCGCTCGCGGGCGATGAGGAGCACGACCGCGGCGGGGATCGCGACCCAGATGACGCCCGCGATCAGCGCCTGGACGCCGGGCGCGACGGTCAGCGCCTGCGACGATGCCCCCCAGACGTCGGCGGGCGACATCCAGAACAGGCCGCCGCCGAATTTGAGGTTGCCCAGCGAGGAAGAGGGCAGCCACGCGGCGAGCGTCTCGAAGACGGGGCGGATGGGCTGCATGACGCGCAGGATGCCGCCCGAGGAGAACGCCAGCCCGCTCAGCAGGCTCGAGACCGTCCCGAAGCAGAAGCAGAACGCGCCGATGTAGCTCACAGGGCTGACGCGCGTGGCGTACACGAGGACGAGCGAGAGCACGGCGAGCGCCCAGATGTTGAGCCAGTAGCCGCCGAGCCATCCCAGGAACCCGACCGGGCTGTCGGCCTGCGCGAACGTGTACCCGCCGATCCATGCGCACCCGGTGATGACCGCGATCGAGAACAGCAGCATGACCGCGGACAGGACGCCCGCGAACGCCACCTTGCCGAGGACGTACGAGAGCCTGCCGACGCGGGCGCTGAGCGCGGTGCGGGCGTAGCCGCCCTTGAACTCCTGCAGGACGTGCTCCGCCACCATGAAGCAGACGCACAGCGGGACGATGCCGCTCGCCATGTCCGCAAGGTACGCGGTATACGAGGGGAACTCGGACGTGAAGGGGCTGGCCGCCCCGTCCGCGAGCATGTCGTAGGCCTGGGTCCTGACGAAGACCAGCAGCGCCACGACGGCGGCGTACGCGGCGACGATCGCGAGGGAGTACTGCCAGAAGCTGCCGCGCAGGCCGCGGGCGCGCGTGATGCGGTACAGGTCGGATTTGATGAGGTTCAGCATGGCGCTACCTTCCTTTGCGACGCGAGAGCAGGGACGGGACGAGCTCGAGCAGAAAATCGATCAGGCAATCCAGCATCGGCCTACCTCCCCTCGGGCGCGGGAGCCGCAGGGCGGGAGCCGCCGTCCATGAGCTCGACGAAGTAGTCCTCGATGTCGCGCTCGAGCACCGTGAGCTCGAGCACCACCTGGCCGGCGTCGTGCAGCACGCGCGACACGTCCTCCACCGAGGGCGCGCCCGACGCCGCCGGGTCGCTCGACGCCCCGCCGTACGCGGAGGTCGCCCGGCGCGCTCCCCCGCCGACCACGATCGCCTGGTCGGGCTCCACGCGGAAGGTCGCCCCCGGCAGCCGCTCCTCCAGGATCGCGAGCGCGCGGGCCGGGTCGGCCGTCTTCACGCGCACCGAGCTGCCGCAGGCCGCATGCAGCTCCTCGTCGGTGAACTCGCGCACCATGTGGCCGCCCGCGATGACGCCGAAGCGCGTGCACACACGCATGAGCTGGTCGAGCACGTGGCTCGAGATCACGATCGTCACGCCGCGGTCGCGGTTGAGCCGCACGAGGGCGCGTCGCAGGTCGCGCGTCGTCTCGGGATCCATGCCGTTGAACGGCTCGTCGAGCAGCAGCAGGTCGGGCGAGCCCACGAGCGCGAGCGCGAGCCCCAGCCGCTGCTTCATACCCAGGGAGAACTTCTTCACCCGTCGCGGGCCGACGCCCTCGAGCCCCACGAGGGCGAGCAGGTCGTCCACCTGCTCGCGCGGGCGGACGACGCCCATGGCGAGCGCCTTCATCATCATGTTCTCCGTCGCGGAGAAGTTCGGCAGCACGCCCGGCTCCTCGATCAGGGCGCCGATGCGCGAGGGCGCTCCCGAGAAGCTCCCCGCCACGTGCGAGCGGTCCTCACCGAACAGCGCGAGCTGCCCGGCGCTCGGCGTGGCAAGCCCGGCGACCATCTTCATCGTCGTCGACTTGCCCGCGCCGTTCTTGCCCACGAAGCCGTAGATGTCGCCCGCGGCCACGCGCATGTCCAGGCGGTCGACCGCGAACGTCTTCCCGTAGCGCTTGGTGAGCCCACGGATATCGATCACATTCATGGTTGCTCCCATCAATCATCCTCGCGGCGGGGCCATCCGAGTCCCTTCCCCGCCGCTCGTGCATGAGTATGGGGGATGATCTTTGAGCAAGTCTTTCCCAAGGATTAAGAAAGCCTAAAGATGCCGACGGCGCGCTCGGCGCGTCGGGGGGACGGCGTCGTGGGAAAAAAGTGCCTGTCACTATTTTCCCGCAGGGCCGGGGGCGGCGTCCCCGGTGGCGCGCCCCTCCGCACGGCGCTACTTGTCCTGCTGCAGCTTGAAGCCCATGCCCCACACGGTCTTGATGTAACCCTCGGTGCCCGTCGCGCGCAGCTTGGCGCGGATGTTCGACACGTGCACGTTCACGGTGTTGTCGTCGGCGGTGTAGGGCTCGCCCCACGCCCGCTCGAAGAGCTCCTGCTTGGAGAACACGCGGCGGGGGTGCTCCATCAGCGCCTGCAGGATGTTGAATTCGATGCGGGTGAGCTCGACTCCCCGCCCGTCCGCGGAGAACGTGCGCGCCTCGGGGTCGAGCTCCCACGCGCGAAAGCGCAGCGCCGCGTCCGCGGGCCGCACGCCCCCGCCCGCGCCCTCCGATGCGGGGACGCCGCGGTGGCGCAGCTGGACCTCGATGCGCGCGACGAGCTCGTCCAGGTCGAACGGCTTGATGAGGTAATCGTCCGCGCCGAGCTTGAGCAGGTCGATGCGGTCGGAGGCGGCCGTGCGCGCGGAGATCACGATGATGGAGACGCGGGCGTCGCGCTCGCGGATGAGCCCCACGAGCCCCTCGCCGGGCATGCCGGGCAGCATCAGGTCGCACACCACGATATCGAAGGGGAGCGAGCCCTCGCCGCCCCCGATGAGCAGGCGCGCCTCGCTCCCGGAGAACGCCTGCGCGCAGGCCATCCCATGCCGCGCCAGGTGCGTGGCGACGATCTGGTTGATATCGGCATCGTCCTCGGCGATCAGCACGCGGACCCCCACGGCGCTCCCCCTTCATGACAGATGGGACGGTCCCCGCTGCCGCCGTGACAGGCAGGACGGTCCCCGCTGACATCATTCTGCCGCAAGTGCCCCGCGCGCGACAGCCCCGATCGCGCGACGCGCCCCGCGGCGGCGGCCTCTGTGGGAGAATGGAGCCGGACATCGGATTTCCGCACAGGAGCACACCGTGAGCAACACCATCATCCGCCCCATCGCCCCGTCGGACGACGCGCGGCTCGCCGCCATCATCCGTTCCTGCCTCGCGGCGTACCGCTTGGATATCCCCGGCACGGCGTACTTCGACCCGGAGCTCGACCGTCTGAGCGCCTTCTATGCCGCCGCGCCCGAGCGCCGCGCCTACTTCGTGATGGAGGACACCGAGGCGAGACGCATTCTCGGCGGCGCCGGGCTCGCGGAATTCGAGGCGATCGATGCCTGCTGCGAGCTGCAGAAGCTCTACCTGACCGAACAGGAGCGGGGACACGGCCTGGGCCGGGAGCTGCTGCGCGCCGTCGAGGCGAGGGCCCGCGAGCTCGGGTACCGCCGCATCTACCTCGAGACGCATACGAGCCTGAGCGGGGCGCTCCGCCTGTACGAGCACTCAGGCTACCGGCGGATACGCCAGCCCGTCCCGACGGCCCACACCGCGATGGACCGCTTCTACCTCAAGGAGCTGCACCGGGCGAACGGATGACGCGCCGCCGCGAGCCCCTCCGAGGGCCCGCGTGCCGTCACAGGTGCGCCTCAAGGGCGGCGAGCCCCCTCCTCGAAGCGCTCGCGATGGTGCTGCATGTGGCAGCCCGGGCCGATCGAGCAGAACGCCCGCCACCTCGATAAGCTCGTAGACGAACTGACGTGCAGACGGGCGATGGAGAAGGTTCCGTGCGCGTAGGGAGGGCCTCAGCTGCAACACCAACAGTATCACCCGGCCGGAATGCACGGAATCGTGCCCCATTCCGTGCATTCCGGCCGGGTGATACCGGCGGTGTTGCAACGCGTTGCGCACTCGGGGCGCCCACGCGCCAGCCGCTGTCCAAGCGCCTATCCCGCGGACTGGGACGGGTCCGGGCCCGCCTTTGACGAGGTACGGCCCACGGTGCGGACGACGAACCTGCCGCCCGCCCGGGCCACCGTGCCCAGACCGTGCACCGCGGCCCTCCCCGCCTTGCGGGCGACCTTCGCCGCCTGCTGCTTCGCCGCAACGCCCGCCTTGTGCGCCGCCTGGTCCAAACGCTCCTCGAGCTTGGTCGACGCGCGACCGGAGAACGTCCGCTGCCCGCGGCTGATGAGCGCAACACCGCCCGCGATGGCCGCCACGCCGGGGCCGGGCAGGATGCACATGGGCACGCCGGCCGCCGCGAGCACGCCTCCCGCGACCATCTGCGCAGCGCCCTTCACCTTCGCGCCGCGAGGCACCCCGGGCTCGACAGGCTTGCTTCGATCATCGGACTGTCGGGGTCCTCGCTTGACCTTCCTCATGGGGCACCATCCTCCATTCGGCAACGAACCCATCTGTTCTTGTCGCGCCGTATACCCCGCGCCCGACACGCGCGTTCGCGCTTCATGAAATAGTAAGGAACCCCGGGCAATTCATGAACGAACGGGGGCTTTTCGGCGTTTGCGCAGGAATCGGCTTTTGGCACCCCCGCTCATTCGTGAAAAAGCCGACCGTCCGGGAGGTCTATGAAGTCCGGAGCCTGACAACGCTATAGGAACACGCCCCGTGGGCGATGGGCAAGGTGCCAGACGCCCGCCTAGTCGGAGAGCGCCGGGATCCGGCGCAGCAGGCGCATGACGGCGCGCACCGCGGACCCCGCTGCGAACAGCTGCCACAGAGGCGCCATGGGGAAGTTCATCGCCACGGTCTGGATCCACGTCGCCACGAGCTCGCCCGCAGGCGGCTGCTTGAACGCGAGCGTCGCCACCAGGCTCATCATCGGGCACATGCTCCAGCAGGTGAACGCCCCCATGAACACGGTGACGAGCAGTGTCGGCACCTTCGTGGGGTCGAGGAGCCTGAACGTGAGACGGTGCGCGATGCGCCCGCCGACAAGCGTCTCGAGCACGATCACCGCGACCATGAGCGGCACGATGTCGACAAACGGCGCGGCAAACAGTTCCGTCTTGAGCCCGCCGTATATGAGCGCCTGGTTGTACAGCTCCATCCCATAGACCATCGCGAATGCCATAAGCAGGGGGAACACGATGCGCTGGGCTTTTGTTTCGGGCATGGTCCGCCTCCATTGCGCCCAGCCCTCATATCCGCATGGCACGCGCTGCGGGAGGGCAACTGGACTTATGCCTTCCCGCAGCGCGTTGCGCCACACATGCTGGCACTGCCCCGGCCGCAGCTCCCAAAAAACACCATCAAACGCCGAGCAGCCCGTGCAGCAGGCGCCCCCGGCCGTTGATGAGCATCTCGGTCACCTGCGGGCCGCCTCCTTCGCGGCGCGGCGCTCGTCGCGCAGGCGGGCGCGGTCGAGCGCGGCCTCGGCGGCGGAAAACCGGCAGCCGCAGTAGTTCTGCCGGTACATGCCCAGCTCGCGGGAGCGCCGCGTCGCCTCGGGGTACCACGGGCGGAAATCGCGGACGACCGGCGTGAGGCCGCGGGCCGCCGCCAGGCGTCCGAGCACCTCGTTGCAGGTGTCGAACAGCTGGTAGGGCGATACGGCGAGGGTGGTGGCGATATGGCCGATCCCCTGCTCCGAGGCGACGCGGCACGCCTCCGCCAGGCGCAGGGCGTAGCAGGCGCGGCAGCGGCGGAGCCGGTCGCGCGCCCCGATCGGCGCGACGCCGCGCTCCCAGGCCCGGCGGTCCTCCCCCGCCTCGATGAGCGGGATGTCCTGGTCGGCGCACCAGCGCCTGAGCTCGGCCAAGCGGCGGTCGTGCTCGGCGACCGGTTGGATGTTGGGATTCGTCCAGCAGATGACGGGCTCGAAGCCCTCCTCGGCGAGCAGGCGCACCGGCTCGAGCGAACAGGGTGCGCAGCAGGCGTGCAGCAGCAGGCGGGTCATGGGCGCCTCCATTCCGGGACCGCATCGGGGCGGCCCGCTTCCTTCGAGGGCGCACCGGCCCCGGCGCCGCCCTCGGCGAGGGCGTCCCCGCCGGCTCCGGCGTCGCGGCGGGCAGGCGCACCGGCCCCGGCGCCGCCACCGGGGGCCGGGGCATCGCCCGCCGAGCCGCCCTCGGCGTAGAAGCACACGCCCCAATCGGTGTCCTCGCAGTAGGCGATCGAGCGGTTCGACCTGATGGCGCGCACGTAGCCCCAATCGCCCGTGCACCCCGTGAGATGCAGCACCGCGACGGCGTACCACAGAAGCGGCCACCCGCTCGCCATGCCGAGCGCGAACGCCGCCGCGCTCACCGCGAGGCTGGGGGCGAGCGCGATCGCCAGGTACTGCCCGCGGGTGTAGACGACGCCCTCCGCGCAGGCGTAGAGCATGCCGGCACCCCAGTTGGCCCCGAAGGTCACCCGGGCGCCCGGCGGGGCGAAGGCCTTGAAGAACACGGCGTGCACCGCCTCGTGGAGCGCCAGCGAGGCGAGGCTCCCCGTCGCGAGCAGGGCGAGCCACCACACGAACGGCGGGAGCCCGGCGATGCGCGGTCCGGCGCCGCCGGACAGGACCCCGGCGAGTTCGCAGGGCGGCAGGCCCAGCCGGTCCGGCATGCCCGCGGCGAACCACGCCGCCCCGAGCACCGCCCCGGCGACCAGCACCGCCGCGGACATGCGGACCATGCGCTCCTGGAAGGCGCGGTCCTCGAACGTTCGTATGCCACCGATCTCGATCATGGCACAAGGATACCGCATGCGCGGGGCGGCGGCCGCCGTGCGCGCGACCGTCACGGCCCGTCCTCGGAAGCCCGCGCCCCGGCCCCGCCGCGGCGCGCAGGGCGGCGCGCCTTGTGCGATAATGTTGGGCTGCGCATCGCGGCCGAGCCGCAGCGCGCCGATACCCACCTGCAAGACCAGGAGCTTCCCCATGGCTGCCAAGCTCAGCAAAGACTCCCGCCCCGCGTGGCCGCACCGCGCCGTCGTCACCGCGGGCATGCCCTACGGCAACAAGAACCTGCACTTCGGCCACGTGGGCGGCGTGTTCGTCCCGGCCGACTTCTTCGCCCGCTTCCTGCGCGACCGCCTCGGCGAGCGGAACGTGATCTTCGTCTCGGGCACCGACTGCTACGGCTCCCCCATCATGGAGGGCCATCGCAAGCTGCGCGAGTCCTGCGGCACCGACTGCACGCTCACCGACTACGTGCAGGCCAACCACGACCTGCAGCAGTCCGCGATCGACGGCTTCGAGATCGAGCTCGACCTGTTCGGCGGGTCCGCGCTGCCGCCCGCGGCGCCCATCCACAACCGGACGACCGCGGAGATCATCGAGCGCCTGAGCGAGCGCGGCGTGCTCCATAAGCGCGCGACCAAGCAGTTCTACGATGCGAAAGCCGGCCAGTTCCTGAACGGCCGCCAGGTCGTCGGGCGCTGCCCCATCCAGGGCTGCAAGTCCGAAAAGGCCTACGCCGACGAGTGCGACCTCGGCCATCAGTACGAGCCCGAGGAGCTCATCGCGCCCAAGTCCGCCCTCACCGGCGAGACCCCCGAGCTGCGCCCGGTCGACAACATCTACTTCGACCTGCCCGCCTACCTCGACTTCCTGAAGGACTACACCGCGAAGCTCGAGGCGGACGAGACGGTGCGCCCCGTGGTGTCCAAGACCATGGAGGAGTGGCTGCTCCCCGCGCAGATCTACATCCAGAACAAGTTCCGCGAGGCCTTCGGCGCCATCGAGGACCGGCTGCCCGCCCATACCGTGACCGAGCCCGAGGGCACCAAGAGCTCGTTCACCGTCACGTTCCCCAGCTGGGAGGAGCGCGACGCGGCGCACGAGGTGCTCGCCGCGGAAGGGGTGCGCTTCCGCTCCGGCAAGGCGCTCGTCCCCTTCCGCATCACCGGCAACATCGAATGGGGCGTGCCCGTGCCCGACGCGTGCGGCTGCTCCGGCCTCACCTGCTGGGTGTGGCCCGAGAGCCTCTGGGCGCCCATCAGCTTCACGCGCACCGTGCTGGCCGAGGCCGAGCGCGCAGGCCGCACCGACCGCTACGCGAGCCTCGACTGGCATGACTGGTGGTGCAGCGAGGACGCCCACGCCTACCAGTTCATCGGCCAGGACAACATCTACTTCTACGGCATCGCGCAGACGGCCCTGTGGGAGGCGCTCGGCTGCCATATGCGGCAGAGCACGCTCGTGGCCAACTACCACGTGCTCTACATGGGCAAGAAGGCGAGCTCCAGCTCCCAGACCCCGCCGCCGCCCGCCTCGGAGCTCCTGGAGCACTACACCGCCGAGCAGCTGCGCGCGCACTTCCTGTCGCTCGGCCTGGGCGAGAAGCCCGTCTCCTTCAGCCCCAAGGCGTACGACACGCGCGAGACCGGCAGGAACGCCGACGGCACGCCGCTGCTCGCCCGCGACGACAAGCGCGTCATCGACCCCGTCCTGAAGGAGGGCGCGCTGCTCACCGGCGTGTTCAACCGCCTGGCGCGCTCCTGCTTCTACGGCGTGGCCGTGAAGGAGGGCGACGATGCGGCGCACCGGACCGGCTGCATCCCCGCAGGCGCCCCCGACGCCCGCGTCGTCGAGGCGTCCGAGCAGGCAGTCCTGGCCTTCGAGCGGGCCATGCACACCTTCGAGTTCCACCACGCCCTCGGCGTGTGCGACGAGTACCTGCGCGCCGCGAACAAGCGCTGGAGCGACGCGAGCAAGGCCGCCAAGAACGCCGGGGACGACGCCGCGATGAAGCAGGCGCTCGTCGACGCCTTCCACGAGCTGCGCGTGGCGACCGTCCTCATGCACGGCATCGTGCCGGTCGGCTGCGAGCTCATCTGCGAGCACTTCGCCATCGACCCGTCCGTCTTCTTCTCGTGGGAGCACATCTTCGACACCTGCGACGAGCTCGTGGCGAGCCTGGGCGAGCAGCCCGGCGCGCACGCGGTGAAACCGCTGCCGCCGCGCTTCGACTTCTTCGAGAAGCACCCGAGCCAGGCCTAGGCCGCCTGCGGCCGGGGCCGGCAGCATCGACCCCGGCCGGGCGCGCGCATGCGCCCGGCCCCGCACGGGGCGCGAAGGGCTCAGCGCGCGACGAGCAGCTCCGCGTCCACCGTGACGCTGCGGACCCGGTCGCGCGGGAGCGCATCGGTGTCGACGCCGAACATCAGCGGCGTCATGCGCAGGAGGTCGTCGACCTGATCGGGCGCCACCTCGTAGGTCGCGCGGGCGCGCAGGCGCCGCTCGAGGACCATATGCCGCTCCAGATGCTCGACGACCCGCCGGTTGGAGTGGGTCGCGTGCCGCAGGCGGTCGCCCGCGAGCTCGCGCAGCTCGCGGAGGTGAAGCGGGCCGGGGACGATCTTGACGAGACGGCCTCCCCCGGCGAGCGCGCGTGTGAACTCGGCGTAGTTCGCCGGTGTGAAGATGTTCAGGATGCAGCCGAGGGCGCGGTCGCGCACGGGCAGGTTCGCCACGTCCGAGACGAGCCAGCACACGCCGTTGCCCCCGCGCGCCGCGCGCGCGATCGCGTCGCGCGAGGTGTCGAGGCCGATGACGGGGACGTCCGCGCGCAGGTCCAGCGCCTTCGCGTAGTAGCCCTCCCCGCAGCCCGCATCGAGCACCGGCCCCGCGGGCGCCGCGCCGTCGAGGGCCTCCAGGAGGACGTCGAGCACATGGCGGTAGAACCCCGCCTCGAGGATGCGCGACCGCGCCTCGAAGAAGCCCGCATCGTAGTCGTCGCGGACCGCGCGGCGCATCAGGTTCACGTACCCCTTGGCGGAGACGTCGAAGCTGTGGCCGCGCCCGCAGCGCAGGCTCCGCCCCCGCAGGGCCATCGACTCGCCGCACAGCGGGCAGCGCAGCGCGTCGGCGACCCGCGCGAACTTCTCGATGCGTGCGGGGTTCATCGCCTACACCAGCTTCTCGAAGGCGATGCGGGTGAGGTCGGTCTCCGCGGCCCCCTTCTGCGTGAGGTCGAACGCGCCGAGCTCGGTGTAGCCCTGCTTGGACAGGAAGGCGCGCATGGCGCGGTTGCCCGGATGGGTGTCGATGCGGATGCTCGCCTTCCCCTGCGCGCGGGCGATCTCCTCCGAGCGCGCGAACATGAAGCCCATGACCCCCCGCTTCAGGGCGGCCGCGGCCGTGGCGCAGCGATGGATGGCGAGGTAGCGCGCGAGCTCGGCATCCTCCCCCTCGAAGGGGTTCTCTGTCAGCCAGGGCACCTGCGCCCGGCAGTACTCGGCGTCGATGCCGTCGAGCAGCGCGAGGGTGCCCAGAAGGACCCCGTCCGCGTCCTCGGCGACATAGCAGGCCCCGCGCGCGATGTCGGCGCGGACCGACTCGATGCCGGGGTAACCGTTCTGCCACTGCGCGATGCCGAACCGGGCGATCGAGCGTTTGCCGTCCTCGAGGATCTCCGTCACGCGCGCGTCCTCGGCGGGGCGCGCCAGGCGCATGGTCAGCGAATCGGTCATATCGGTACCCCCATCCACGGGCGAGATGCAGTGCGACGCAGAAGAGCCCGGCGCGCGGGCACCGGGCGGGAACAGATTATGGCAGAGGCACCGAGGCGCCGCGACCCCTTCAGAAAGAGCACAGAAGGCATCTGATCCGCAGGTAGATGCCTATGTTAGCAGCCGTCTCGCAGCGAGGGCGGACGCTGTCGCGAGGCGGTTCGGGGAAACGCGCCCGTCACGGGCGCGGGACGGCGTCAGCGCTTGCCGTGCGAGTTCCGCCAGATCTCGCGCCCCAGCATGAGCGCGAGCACGAGGGCGCAGAAGTACCCCAGAAAGCCGATGACGGGGATGCCGAAGATGACCGGCTCGATCTTGGCGTAGTAGACCACCGACGAGCCGATGAACAGGCCCGCGATGACGATGGACATGGACAGGCGGTCCACGATGCCGCCCACGCGGCGCAGCACCCGCTCCGATCCGAGGACCTGCATGTTCACCTTCAGCTGCCCGCGGGTGAGCATGCGCGACGCCAGGCCCAGCTGCTCGGCCATCTCCAGATGCCCCTTGAGGGCGCGCATCGAGGCGCCCGCGAGCTCCTCGGCGGTCTCGGAGGCCCGGGCGAAGCTGCTCTTCTCGTTCTTGATGTGCGCGGAGATGATCTGGACCATGTTGACCTCGGGCATGTACTCGGTCAGCAGGCCCTCGAGGGTCACCATGCCGCGCGCGAACATCGTCACCACGCTCGGCAGCTCGACGTCGTTCTTGCGCGCGAGGCTCACGAGCGAGGTCAGGAACTCGCCGATATCCAGGTCCTTGAGGTTCAGGCCGGCGAAATCGGCCACGATGAAGTCGAGGTCGGACAGAAACGTCGAATGGTCGAGCTCGGAGGAGTCGCCGCGCGTCACGGCGAAGCGCATGAGGGAGTCCTTGAGCTTGGGCACGTCGTTCTCCGCCACGGAGAAGATCATGTCCTTCACGATGGCGCGGTCGTGGCTCGACATGCGACCCACCATGCCGAGGTCGATGAAGTAGACGACGTCGTCCTTCACGATGATGTTGCCCGCGTGCGGGTCCGCGTGGAAGAACCCGTCGTCGAGCACCTGGGTCGCGTAGTCCTCGACGATGCGGGCGCCGATCTTCTCCAGGTCGTAGCCCGCCTCCCGCAGCCGGGCGGGGTCGGCGATCGAGATGCCCTCGACGTAGTCCATGACCACGATGTGCTCGGTGCAGTACTCCGGGTAGGACCGGGGGCACGAGATCCCCCGCGTCCGCTTGTGGTAGAGGTAGAAGTCGTCGAGGTTGCGCGCCTCCATGAGGAAGTTCGTCTCCTCGCGGAAGGACTGCCACAGCTCCTCGACCACGCCCTGGAGGTCCACGAACTGATCGGTCCGGACGAAGCGCGAGGCGGTGCGCACGAGCGACCGGATGATGTCGATGTCCTGCGCCATCACCTGCTGCGCGCCGGGGCGCTGGACCTTGACGGCGACCTCCTCCCCGGAGAGCAGCTTGGCGCGGTGCACCTGGGCGAGCGACGCGCTGCCGAGCGGCTTGCGGTCGATCCACTCGAACACCTCGGAGACCTTGCGCCCGTACTCCGCCTGCAGGCAGTCGCGGACCACCCAGAAGGGCACCGGCTCGACGTCGGTCCGCAGGCGGCGCAGCTCGTCGCAGAAGCGCTGGGGCAGGATCTCGGAGCGGTTGGCGAGGATCTGCCCCATCTTGACGAACATGGGGCCGAGCTCCTCGAGCAGGCAGCGCAGGCGGACCGGCGTGATGTCGTTCCACACCTCGTACTTGCGCACCAGGGTGAAGATCTCGCCCATGCGCCTGCGGCGCCCCTTCGCGGTGAGCTGGAACTCCTCGGAGGGGGCCATGACCTCGGGCCCCTCGGGGACGTCGTCCACGGCGCGCGGGCGGCGGTGGAAGCCGCGCGCGGCCATCTGCTCCTCGTCGGCGAAGACGATGGTGTCATCGGGGTCGAGCGGCTCCCACCGCGGGCTCTTGCCGGACTGCGCTGCCATGGCGGACGCTACTCCTCCGTCTGCTCGCCGCCGTCTGCGGCCGGGGCGTCCCCTTCGGCCTCGGCGTCCCCGTCGACCTCCACGGCCTCGACCTTCACGCTCACCGTGGCGTCGTCGGCGGAATCGACGATGTCGCGCACGTGGGCCAGGAAGCCCGTGCGCTCGGCCTTGGTCATCGGGCGGACGCGCGCGACGATGAGCTCGTCCAAGATCCGCTCGGCGACCGACTCGCCCTGGGTGCCCAGACGGTCGGTGACATCGGTGAAGACGCCGCCGGCGCGCTCGAACACGTCCGACATCGACCGCGCGAAATCGGGGGTCGACGGGTCGTGACGGACCTCCTCGCCCTTGGCGGAGAGGCTGTCGAGCACCTCCTTGCCCTTCTCGGCGGTGAGCGCGGCGGCTCCGAACCCGATGTTCACCATGTTGTTGACGAGGTCCTCGAATCGCGTGGCCATGTGTTCCTCCTGTCGTCTGGCGCGGGGCGCCCCGCGCACCTATTCAGTCCTTGTACCCAAACCGCCCGCCCTGCGGCGCGGGGCCGCGGATCCGGGAGGACCGACCGGCCCGGGGAAGGGCGCCGGGACCCGTCCCGGCCCCGCACCCCATCGCATGGGGAGCGGGGGAACCGTCCGGGCAGGCGAAGCACGGGCGGCAGGGCCGCGCCCTCAGTTATCGGACATGGAGAAGGCGTTCCTCATCGCAAGGCTCGTGGTGTGGAGGACCTTCCCCAGCAGGTCGTCGGTCTCGCGCCGGAGCAGCTCGGCCATCCGCGCGTTGGCGCGCTCGAGGGCGGCCGGGACCTCCTCGGGGGCGAGCCCGGCGACCTCGGCGTCGGTCTCCCGCAGCATGCGGTGCCCGGCGGCGCCGACCTTCTCCCGGTAGCGCTCGATATGGGCGGAGTTGTCGTGGAAGCGCGCGTCGGCGAGCGCCCCGATGAGGCGGTTGGCCCAGTAGAAGCTGTCGGTCGTCACGACGGCCGGGGTGTTCTCCAGGTAGGCGGGCATGGCGTGCACGTTGGCGTAGAGGGGGACGAGGGCGTTGAAGGGGTTGGACCCGAACGCCATCCACTGGATGCAGGCGTGCGCATGGTCGCAGTAGGGGCGGATCTGCAGCACGGCGAGCTGCCCGTTGCGGTTGATGCCGATGGGCCGGTAGGCGCCGCGGGTCGCCGCGGAGCCGTCGCGGCCGTACGGGTCGAACGGCGTGCCCTGGTAGTGGGCGGACAGCACGTACTTCACGTCCTCGATCGTGATCTTGCGCTCCGGCACGCGGCACCAGGGGATGTCGTCGGACTCGGGATGGAAGCTCGCGTTCGGACCGTCCCAGCCGTCGGACGGGTTCAGGAAACGCTGCATGTACCAGGCGCGCGGCGTGTTGTAGACATGGTCGGAGTCCGAATGGGAGCCGAAGGCCTCGCGCGGGTTGAAGATGTCGCCCGCGAGCAGGCCCTCGCGGACGTCGTCCATGAATCCGTCGAGGTCGTCGAGCATGTCGTCGTCGGCGTCGAACAGCGTGTCGGCCAGCTCGTCGCAGATATCGTCCAGCGCGTCATCGACCACATGCGGCGCGAGCATGGTGAGGTTCAGGTGGTTGGCCTCCATCCACGCACGCAGGTCGGCGCTCGCCATGTGCTCGACCTGGTCGCCCTCGGCGTCCGCCAGGTCGAAGTAGTCGATGCCGAGCTGGTTCGGCATGGTGACGTAGGCGTCGTCGGGCACGCGCTTGGCGATCCAATGATGGCCGCCGACGGTCTCGAGCCACCAGATCTCATCGGCATCGGAGAAGGCGATGCCGTTCATCTCGTAGGTGCCGTAGCGCTCGAGCAGCGCGCCCAGGCGCTCCACACCCTCGCGGGCGGTGCGGACGTAGGGCAGCACGACGGTGACGAAGTCCTCCTCGCCGAGCCCGCCGGGGGTCGCGGGCACATAGCCCTCTTCGCCCTCGGTGCCACGGGCGGGCGCATACTCCACGAGCGGGTCGGCGCCCAGCACGCGCTCGTTGCTCGTGAT
>DXAO01000033.1 GCA_019117005.1 Candidatus Collinsella stercoripullorum
CTCGCGCACCGACGTCGGCACCAGCGAGGGCGGCAACACCTTCGAGTACACCCTCAAGGACGGCACCGACGCCGGCAACTACAACATCAAGGCCGAGTTCGGCGACATCACCGTCACCGACCGCGGCGAGGGCGAAAAGTTTGAGATTAAGGCTAACGCCCCCGATGGGTCCGCCATGTATGACGGCAAGGAGCACATAGCTGAGGGCGTCACGTTCGACAACCTTACCTTCAAAGGTATAACGTACTCTGTGGAAGGCCTGACTGCTTCCGTTACCAAGATCGATGCCGGTAATTACACCGTGTTGATTGAGGGCGCCGAGGACATGAAGGTTGTCGATCCCTCCGGCAAGGACGTTACCAAGCAGTTCACGGTCGACACCAGTGATATCGGCATGCTGATTATCTCCAGGCGTCAGGTCACCCTGACCTCCGATTCCGCCATCAAGCTGTACGACGGTACGCCGCTCAAGGCTGAGAACGTCACGGTCTCCGGCGACGGCTGGGCCGACGGCGAGGGCGCGACCTACACCTACAGCGACGGCCAGACTGCGGTCGGCACGTCCGACAACACCTTCGAGTACACCCTCAACGAGGGCACGAAGTCGGGCAACTACGACATCGAGGAAGTCAAGGGCAAGCTGACGGTGCTCAGCAGCTCCATCAACCCCGACGACGATCCGCTGCCTGATCCGGATGATCCGGACTATCCGCAGCCCGGTGACGAGGACAAGCCGTACTACAGCGGTGTCACGGTTGATTCGCCGGAGAGCGTCGACTACGACGGTAAGGACCACAAGTGGGTTCCGACTGTGCTCGACAAGGACGGCAACCCGCTCCCCGAGGAGAACTACACCGTCACCTATCTTGACGAGGATGGCAGCGAGGTCGACAACTTCGTTGACGTCAAGACCATCACCGTCATCATCGAGGGCCAGAATGGCTACACCGGTAAGGTTGAGCGTAGCTACGAGATCCGTAAGATTGACCTCACAGTAACCACCGAGTCCGCCAGCAAGGTCTACAACGGCAGTCCGCTTACGGCGTCCGGTAAGGTCGAGGGTCTGGTCGAGGGTGACGCCACCTTCACCGTTACCGGAACGATCACCAACGAAGGCACCGAGACTAACACTTATGAGCTCAAGTGGGTCGGTAATAAGGCTGACAACTACAACATCACTGAGAACTTGGGCAAGCTGACGATCATCGCCCAGTCCATCGATCCGGACGATAAGCCCGATCCGGACGATCCCGACAAGCCGACCTATGGCGGCGTGTGGGTGTCCGACGCCCCGACCGACATCGTCTACGACGGCCAGCCGCACCAGTGGACCCCGACCGTCCTCGATAAGGAGAACGGCGAGCCGCTCCCCGAGGGCAGCTACTCCGTCACCTACGTGGACGACGAGGGCAACACGGTTGACGACTTCACCAACGTCACGGGCGACATCCACGTCGTCATCACCGGCGAGGGTAACTACACGGGCCAGGTTGAGCGCGTCTACCACATCGATCCGCGTCCGCTCGACGTGATCATTCCCGAGCAGACCAAGACCTACGACGGCACCGAGGACGTTATCCGCGAAGTCGACATCACGCTCAACCTTGGCGACGCCTACATCGCCAACGACGACGTGGTCGCAACCATCGCGCCTGAGAACGTCAAATTCGCCCAGGCAGACGTCCACGAGGACGGCGACCTGGTCGCCAGCATCGACAACGTCACGCTGACCGGCGCTGACGCCCGCAACTACGAGCTGCGCAACATCTCCGGCACCGGCTCCATCACGCAGGCTGGCGTCACGGGCTTCACGCTCTCTGCCAGTGGCTACTCCGGCGCCTACGACGGCCAGGCTCACGACGCCGTGACGAGCGCCGTCGTTACCGAGAACGCCGAGGGCCAGCAGCGCGCCGCCTCCTGGGAGATCACCTACTCGCTCACCGAGGACGGCACCTACACCGCCGACATGCCCACCGTCACCAACGTGGCCGACAGCACCACGGTGTACGTCAAGGCGAGCAACGCCAACTACGGCGAGATGACCGTCTCCGTCGAGGCCCAGGTCACCCCGCTCACCCTGACGGTCACGGCCAACAACCAGACCAAGGTCGCGGGTACGGCCGACCCGGCGCTCACGAGCACCTACACCGGCACCCTGCCCGGTGAGACCCCCGGCTGGACCGGCACCATCGCCCGCGTCCCGGGCGAGGCCGCCGGCACCTACCAGATCTTCCAGAACACCCTGGGGATCGAGGACAACGGCGCCTTCCTGGCCGGCAACTACACGCTGGTCTTCGTGAACGGCACCCTGACCATCACCGCCGCCCCCGGCGGCGGGGACAACCCGGACGACGGCGGCGACGACACGCCGACCACCCCGACGACGCCGACCACGCCCGGCACCACCACGGACGGCGGCACCCCGACGGTGATCGAGGACGCCCCCGAGCAGCCCGAGCCCGAGCAGATCGATGACGACGAGAACCCGCTTGCCGGCCCCTCCGAGAGCATCGACGACGACGGCACCCCGCTCGCGCGCCCGACGCACCAGGATTGCTGGGTCCACTGGCTCATGATCCTCGGCATCATCGTTACCGCCGTCTATGACATTGTCGTGCTCGCACGTCGCCGCAAGCATACCGGCACGCTCACGTCCTACGAGGACGAAGTGCTCGGTCGCGACAACCGCAACGCCTAATGCAGGAAGGAGTGAGCTGACATGAAGAAGTCCAACGTCATCGTTACCGCGATCATCATCGTCTTTTCGGCCTTTCTGCTGTGGCTGTGGTACTTCCTCGGCCTGAATGCCGTCGACCAGCCGCTGGACCTGATCGTCTCGGTGGTATGGTGGGTCCTGGTTGCCGTCGGCGTGGCCCTGATAATCAAGTTCGAGAAGGATCGACGCCGCAGCATCCGCACCGTGTACGTGGCAGACGGCCGTATGTACAACTCCGAGATCGGGGTGTCTGCGCTGACCCCCGGTGCGCGCATGGCCGACGAGATCGCCACGCGCCTGGCTGCACTGGAGTACGGCTTCGACTGCGAGGAGGCTCCTGAGGCCTACGCATCCGACGGCACTCCCGCTTGGCGCTACGTCGTGCGCACCGAGGAGTTCAGGCCCGCGGACCGCAGCGGCTCCGCGGATGGTTCCGAGATGTGGAAAGGCGAGGTTGTGACCGTCGCTACCGGCGAATCGCGCCGCTTCTCCTCTCGGGATGAGCTCGCGGCTCTGCTCGCATAGGAGGAGCCGCTCCATAGGGATGGTTCGCAGCGCGGCCGGAGCACCTTGCTCCGGCCGCGCTGCCGTTTAGCGATTGTCCGCGACGTGGCCGAAGGCCGGACGGTGCCGCGCGAGTTGGTATGATGGGTGCGATCGGATCGTCCAACGGGTTGGAGTCGTATGGGTCAAAGCAAGCGCCGGCGCACGCAAGCGCTAAAGAGTTTCGGCTTCAACATCGGCATACTCGTCCTCTTCGTGGGCTTCTCGCTCGGCGGCCTTACAGTGCTGCACGATTCCCTGGTGAACAATGCCGATGAGTCCAATGCCGCCCTTTCGCGCTACTATGCTTCGGAATCTGCCAGTAATCTGACGGTCTACGAGACGCTGCTGGATTTTGGGGCCACTTCTGTCGAGGCGCGCGTGTCCGAGGGCAACTCCTGGGCGAATCTCGAGGAATGGGCAAAAAATTACTGTGATCGCTTGCGCACGGTGCTGGCCGATGAGTCACTCAACGTATATGCCGTCATCAACGGACGGGTTCTCACGGTTGGGGAGTGGGTTGCCGATCCGGACTTCGATGTGTCGCAGCGCGAGTGGTACCGCCGCGCGATGGCGCAGCCCGGTGTCACGACGTTTTCGGATGTGTACCGCGATGCTGTCACCGGTCAATACGTCGTGACGGTGGCAAAGCGCTGCGAGGGGGTTGACGCGGTGCTTGCCTTCGATTTGTACCCCGGAAACTTCTCTTTCCATTTCGACATGCTCGAGCTGCCCGAATCGACGTCGCTGTTTCTCTGCGATTCAGCGGGCAATCCCCTCTATATGCGCACCACCATGGGGAACGGTCACAGCGAGGAGGAGGTGAACGGCTACCTGCAGGAGCTCGTCACGCGCATCGATGCCGGCGAGTTTGGGGACGGCGACCTTACGCGTATCATCGATCTGGATGGGCGCGAGCGCGCTGTCAGCTATACCCGCATGGACAACGGTTGGCTCGCAATCGTCACCACGCCCTATAGGACGATCCTGGGCGGCCTGTCATGGGTGCTTACCCTGTTTGCCATCATGGCCGTTGTCTTCATCGCCGCGGCGCTACTTATGACATGGCGCGATGTGCGCCGGGCGGCACGCATGCGGCGCACCGATGACACCGTGCGCGTTCTGGGCAACTCCTACTATGCGATCTACCTTGTTGATTACAAGGCGGGAACCTATGAGATGATCAAGGGCTCCGACTACGTGCGGGGCCGCATCGCCGCGACGGGAGCCTACGACGACCTGATGAGGGCGGCGAGCGAGGTCATCGAGGAGGATACGTTCCGCGAGTTCGAGGAGAGCTTCTCGGTCGACAACATCCGCGAGCTGGTGCAGCGTCGGGTACGAGATTACGGCGGCGACTTCCAGCGTCGCTTCGGCGAGGATTACCGTTGGGTCAACGTGCGCGTGCTCTACGACGAGTCGCTTTCTCCCGATGAGGTGGTGCTGTGCTTCCGCGAGGTCGACAGCGCCAAGCGCCGTCAGCTCCAGGAGCGACGATATCTCGAGGAGGCGCTCGTCACCGCCCAGAGCAGCATGGAAGAGAAGCAGGCGTTCTTCAACAACATGAGCCACGATATGCGAACCCCGCTCAACGCCATCATCGGCTTGTCCGACCTGGCGCGTCGCGAGCTCTCGGACACCGTCAAGGCGGGCCGTTACCTGGAGCGCGTCAAGCGATCGGCAGAGCAGCTGCTGGCGCTCGTCAACGACATCCTCGATATCTCGCGCATGGAAAACGGAAAAATACTGCTTGTAACGCAGCGAATGGACCTGTCCGCGGTGCTGCGGGATGTGGTGGTGCCGTTCGAGATCCAGGCGCGCGAGAGCGGCAAGGAGTTGTCGCTCGCGATTGATATCGACCGAACCTGGGTGCTCGGCGACCCAGTCCGTTTGGGACAAGTGATCAACAACCTGCTGTCCAATGCGCTCAAGTACACCGAGCGCGGAGACGCGATTCGCGTGGAGGTTGAGCAGGAGGGCGAGGGCGACCTGGCGAGCTACCGCATCCGCGTCGAAGACACCGGTATCGGGATGTCCGAGGACTATCTGCCGCACATCTTTGAGATGTACGCCCGCGAACAGCGCTTTGGCGCACCCCAGGCCGTGGGCACCGGTCTTGGCATGCCCATTACCAAGAGCCTGGTGACGCAGATGGGCGGCACCATCGAGGTGGCGAGCAAGCTGGACGAGGGCACGGTCGTGACGGTGGTTCTGCCCCTCGCCACCGCTCCCGACGAGAGCGTCGGCTCGTGTTGCGAGAGCGCAGCGGTTGCCGCCGAGGTGCCCGGGGGCGAGCCGAGGTGCGCTCTGGCGGGCGTGCGCATTCTGCTCGCCGAGGACAACGAGATCAACATGGAGATCGCCTGCGAACAGCTGGCGTTTGCAGGAGCCAAAGTGGATCAGGCGTGGAACGGCTCCGAGGCGGTTGATGCATTCGCGGCATCCGAGCCGGGGACGTTCGATGCGGTACTGCTGGATATGAAGATGCCCGTCATGGACGGCTGCGAAGCGGCCCGTGCCATTCGGGCGCTCTCCCGTCCAGATGCCGCGCGTGTGCCCATCGTGGCCGTGACCGCCAACGCCTTCGCCGAGGATATCGCCGCGACATCGGCGGCGGGCATGGACGCACACGTTTCCAAGCCTATCGATTTCACGCTGCTATGCACTACCCTGCATGATCTGCTCACGCAGCGTAATGGGGAAGGTGATGAGAGATGAGCGGTCGGGCGAGGAGGCATCGGGACGGGGGTGCGGCCGCGCTCCATGAGGCGCCGAGGCCTGATGGGCGCGCCCGTTCGGGGGCGTCCGCTGGTCCTGAGGGATCGGTGCGCTTGCTGCGCTGGTGCGTGGTTGGTCTGCTTGCGCTGTGTGCCGCCGTGTTCTTGGCTGTCACGTTATTTGTGATGCGCAGCAGCGACACCACGATCGACGAGATCAGCGGTGGCTTCATGGAGCAGATGAGCGCGCAGATCCGCCTCAATTTCCAGTCCGAGGTCCGTCTGTACCGTTCCAAGCTCGAGAGCGTCCTGCTTTCGGTTGAGTGCGACGGGGGCGCCACCGGCGCCGAGCGCCGCGCCACGTGCGTTGACGAGGCGAAGCAACGCGGTTTTCGATACGTGGCGATTCTCGATGGCGATGAAACCTCGGTGCTCATGGGTCCCGATCTTGCGCTTGACGGACGCGACGACTTCGTACGCGACACGCTCACGGGTGATGATGTCGTCACCGTGGGAATATCCGACGCCGGGGAGACCATGATCGTGCTGTCCAGGTCTTTGCCGCGCGCTGACGGTTCGGACGAGTCGGGAGGCAACAGGGTCCTCGTCGCCGGCGTGCCGATCGCCGAGGCGGTCGAGGCCCTGTCGCTCGATGTGTCGACAACCGAGGTGTATACCCATATCATCCGTGCAGACGGCAGCTTCATCTTAAACAACAGCAGCAGCCTGCATAACGATTCTTATCTCGAGCTGCTTCGCCTCAATGAGGGGCGACCCGGTATCGCCTACGACATCACCGCAGACCGCCTTAAGGCGATTATGGATGCGGGCGACTGCGCGTTCTACGTGTCCAACATCAACGGCGAGCGCTATGCGAGCTATCTTGCCCCCCTTGAGGGCACCAATTGGTTCATCGTGTCGGTGCTGCCCTTCCGGGTGCTTCGTGACCCCATCGAGGCGCTCGCGTGGAACCTGTTTGCCGCGGGAGCCGTCGGTTGCGTCCTCATCCTGGTCGCACTCGCTTTCGTGCTGACGCGCTATCTGAGGGTTCTCAATGCCCAGATGGACGCGCTGGCGGAGGCGCGTGAGCAGGCGGATGCGGCGAGCAGGGCAAAAAGCGAGTTCCTCTCTAACATGAGCCACGACATCCGTACACCCATGAACGCAATCGTCGGCATGACCAGGATCGCGCGCGATGAGTCGGCTGACGAGGCAACGGTGCGTCGCTGCCTGGATACCATCTCGACATCAAGCACGCACCTGCTTGGGCTAATCAACGACGTTCTGGATATGTCGCGCATCGAAAGCGGCCGATTGGAGTTTGTCTTAGAGCCGGCGCGCTTGACCGATATCGTGCGCGCCGCCGAGGGCGTTATACGTCCTCAGGCCGATGCGCGCGGTCAAGACTTCAAGGTCGAGCTGTGCGGCGTCGCTTGCGATGCGGTGCTTGTCGATCGCACGCGCCTCGGGCAGGTGCTCATCAACTTGCTATCCAATGCGGTCAAGTTCACGCCAGTCGGGGGAAGCGTCTTGCTGGCGGTGGAGCAGCGGTCCTGCATGGAAGGCGCGGGCACCGGTGATGAGACGGGCCAATGTGGCGAGGGGTCGCGCATCGGTCCCGGGGACCTGGTTCGAACGCGTCTTATCGTGCGCGACACCGGCATCGGCATGTCTGAGGAGTTCCAGAGCAAGGTGTTCGGCTCCTTTGAGCGCGAGGACCGCGCCCGCGTGCACCAGACCGAGGGCACGGGGCTGGGCATGGCAATCGTCAAGCGCATCGTGGACGGCATGGGGGGAACCATTGAGGTGCAAAGCCGGGAGGGCGAGGGTACTTGCTTTACGGTCACCCTCGATCTCGCCTACGCTCCGGAGATCGGCGCGCAGGCTGCTGACAGCGGCAAGATATCTCTTGACGGTATGCGGGTGCTGCTTGCGGAGGATAACGATATCAATGCCGAGATCGCCTGCGAGCTGCTGGGCGGTTGCGGAATCGATGTCGCTTGGGTGCGCGACGGCCGCGAGGCCGTTGATGCCTTCTCGGCCTCCGAGTCCGGCTTCTTTGCGGCCGTTCTCATGGATATCCGCATGCCCGTCATGGGGGGCTACGATGCGGCTCGCGCCATTCGCGGGCTTGATCGCGATGACGCCTCTCGTGTGCCTATCATTGCCATGACGGCAGACGCCTTTGCCGAGGATATCGTCCGAGCGCGGGAGTGCGGCATGGATGCGCACGTGGCGAAGCCGATTGATCTGGACGATCTGCTCTCCGTCCTGCGGAGCTGCTTGACGAAAGGGGGCCGTCCGTGACGGATCGCGGATGCGGGCATTCGCATGCCCGACGCTCTGATGCGCCGGTCAGGAGGCTTGCGGCGGAGTTCAGGCGCCGCCGCGCCTACTTTTCCGATGACTGTCGCGCCATTGCCGATCTCAACCTGCGCAATCTTCGTATCGCCTGCTTGCTGGCGGGATCGCTTGCGGTCCTGCCCATAGCGCTCGTTCCGGGGATGACGCCCGAGCCCGTTCACATCCTTCTGATCGTTGCCTGCGCCCTGGTCGTTGCGGTGTGCCCTTGGGCGCGTCGGACCCTGAGCGGGCGGCCATGGACGGCGGCGGCGTTTTGCGTGGGGAGCCAGCTGATCGTGCTGGCGCTCGTGGCGTACACCGACGGCACGTCGGCGCTTCAGGCGCCGGGCGCGTTCATGCAGGCGGTCTGCGTCGCATGGGCGTCCGTGATCGTGCTTCCGTGGGCGATGCCCGTGGGTGGGGTCATAGTGGCTGAGGCCCTGTACGTGGGGTTGGCCTTCATGTGCAAGGACTTCGTGCTCGCCCAACGCGATCTATATAGCGCGCTTGCGGGCACAAGCGCCTCGGTTGTCGCCTCGCAGCTCGCCACCAACCTGCGGGTTGCCGATTTCGAGGCACGCGAGCGCTTCCGCGATCTGTCGTTACGCGACGGCCTGTTGGGCATCTACAACAAAGGGGCGCTCGTCGCGCTTGCCCAGCGATATTTCGAGTCCGCTTCGCACCGTGTGACCGCATGCATCGTCATGCTCGATATCGACGATTTCAAGACCGTCAATGATCGTTTCGGGCATGATGTCGGCGATGAGGTCTTGCGTGCTATGGCGGACGCCCTGCAGCGTTCTTTCCGCTCTAGCGATGTGGCTGGGCGTTTTGGCGGCGATGAGTTCATGGTGCTCGCGCCCGGCCTCATCGACCGGCGCGTGATCGAGCGCAAGCTCGACGAAGTACGCCTGCGGCTTGAGGAGAGATGTGGGAAGATTATCGGGCGGCGCGTGGGCTGCAGTTCCGGCGCGGTGATCCTGCGTGACGCCGATGCGACCTATGAGGCGGCATTCCGACAGGCAGATGAGGCTCTGTACGCCGCCAAGCGCGCGGGCAAGGCTTGCGCGGAGATCAGGGAGTTCTGCCCGCCCGCGTTTCCATGTGAGCGCCGGATGGGGGAGGGCGATGGTGAAACGTCGCCTTGCAATAGGGGGGAAGTTATTTGATGAAGCCGGTTGGCGCTGCTACGGGCAGGATCCTGGTCGTCGATGACGAGGAGATAAACCGCTTGATCCTGGCGAATCTGTTCGAGGGGACCTACGAGGTTGACGAGGCCGCTAACGGCCGCGAGGCGCTCGAAATGATCGAGGCCGATCCCGAGCGCTACATTGCGGTGCTGCTCGATGTCATGATGCCGGTGCTCGATGGCATTGAGGTACTCAGGCATTTGGCTCCCACAGGTTACATGGGGCGGGTGCCGGTGTTTCTCATCACGGCCGAGCGCGGCAATGCCGTCATGGAGGAGGCCTATTCGCTGGGTGTCATGGATTCCATCGGCAAGCCCATCGTTCCCTATGCGGTGATGAAACGAGTCCAGTCCGTCGTGGAGCTGTTCGAGGCCCGAAAACGCCTGTCTCGCACCGTCGAGGACCAGCGCTTGCAGCTGCTCGATCGCGCCGAGCAGATCATAGAGCTCAACCGCGGCATGATCGAGTCACTATCCGCTGCCATCGAATTTCGCAATGGCGAGAGCGGCGATCACGTGCAGCGCATCCATGACATTACCAAGCTTATGCTTACCCAAACCCATCTTGGTGACGGGCTGTCCTCCGAGGACATCGATGACATCGCGCTTGCTGCGATCATGCACGATGTGGGCAAGATCGCCATCCCGGATGCCATATTGTGCAAACCGGGGCGGCTTACACCCGAGGAGTTCGAGGTCATGAAGACCCATACGGTGCAGGGAGCCGAGCTGCTCGCACGCATTCCGCAGATGCGTAGCATGGGCGCCTATCGCTACGCCGTTGATATCGCACGGCATCATCATGAGCGCTGGGATGGGCGCGGGTACCCCGATGGGCTCGCAGGCGATCAGATCAGCATCTGGGCGCAGGTGGTGAGTCTGGCGGACGTATATGACGCGCTGACAAACAAGCGCGTGTACAAGGCGGCGTTCACGCGGGAGGAGTCGCTGAGGATGATCCGCGACGGCGAGTGCGGGGTATTCAACCCTGATTTGCTTGCTTGCTTTTTTGAGGTGGAGCCGCAGATATGTGCGCTGTACGAACGAAGGACGGCCGTCGCGTCGAAGCCCGGAAGTCCGGAGGCCGGCGCGGACGTGATGGGAAAGTGATCATGGATAACGAGAAGCTTAAAGCCGCTGGGATCGACGTCGACGATGCGCTCGCTCGTCTGATGGGAAGCCAGGCGCTATTGGAGCGCCTGCTGGGAAAGTTCACCGCCGATCAGAACATGGCGCGCCTTGAGGACGCCGCGGCGTCAGGGGATGCCGCATCCGGGTTCGAGGCCGCGCACGCGCTCAAGGGCGTATGCGGCAACCTGTCCATGACGAGGTTGTTCGAGCTCACGTCTCGTCAGTGCGATCTGTTCCGCTCCGGCGACGCTGTTTCGGCCTTTGCGCTCGTCGGGGATGTGAGGGCAGCTTACGACGCGGCACTTGCAGCCATCGCCGATTAGCGCTTTGCCGTGACCGCGCATGGGCCGACGCGCTGCGCGGCGATTCGCCGCCGTGCCGCATGACGGATTCGCCCATGCGGCACGATGCCAAGAGCTCCCCGCCCTGTTCGCGGCGGACGCTCGGCGGGGGCAGGGAGCTTGAGGGCGGCATGGATTTAATGAAAGCGAGCCTACTTGAGCAGATAGGCTATGCGTCCGAGCATGGTCTCAAACGACACGCCGCGCTCGCGGAACTGCGGTTGCTCGGCTGATACGAGCATGGCGTCGTGCACGAAGCTGCCGGCGAAGTGCACCGACTCCTCGAGCGTGCGGCCGGCCATGACGGCGGCCAGCAGGCACGAGCAGTACAGATCTCCGGTGCCGTGCAGCATGTAGGGCAGGTACTCGTTGCCGGCGGCGAAGAAGGCGCCGCCCTTGGTGCCCACGAAGTTGCGGATCTTGCCGTCGCCGCGCTGGATGCCCTTGAGAACGACCGTCTTGGCTCCCTTTGCGAGCAGCGCATCCACCATGCGGTGCGCCTCGTCGTCGGTGATATCCTCGCCCGCCCAGCTGTCGCCGATGGGCTCGCCCAAGATGATCGCCGCTTCGGTGAGGTTGGGCGTCAGGATGTCGGCGCCCTCGGCGAGCAGCGCCATGGCTTGGCAAAGCTCCGGCGTGTAGGTGGGGTATACCTTGCCGTGGTCGGCCATGACGGGGTCTACGACGCGCAGCGCCTCGGGATACATGGCGTACAGGTCGCGAATGCGGTCGACCTGCTCGGGGGCGCCCAGAAAGCCCGAGTACACGGCGTCGATCTGAACGCCGATGTTCTTCCAGGCAGCGAGGTAGTCGGGCAGCATGTCGGTGGTGTCGTGCATGTACCAGCCGGGGAAGGCGGTGTGCGACGAGAAAAGCGACGTGGGAACGGGGCAGACGTCGCAGCCAGCGGCCGAGAGCACCGGGATGGCGACTCCCAGCGAGCACTTGCCGTAGCCGCACATGTCGTGGACGGCGGCCACACGGGGAATGTAGGCCCCTTCGCGCTGGTAGAGGGGCTGGTTTGGGCTGGTGATAGCGTTGGACATGGGTTTCTCTCTTTCTTCCGCGGACTTATGGACCAGCGTATGGACTCCCACCATAACGCTTTGGGCGCATGGCGACGGCATGAATCGCCATGTTCATATTTGATAATCAAAGTAGGGGTGCTGCGGTACAGGCTGTGTGCGGACTTGAGCCTATCGGGCCCGCAGTCATCGCGTGCGGTCACCGCACCCCTTTATCGCATTCGGATAAAGGGGTGCGCGTTGTTGCGGCCGCGCGCGGCAAGCTGGATCGTTTCCGCTCAACCGGGCGGCTCGCGGGACGGCATCTTCACCAAATCAGAGCATTTTATGTATATAGAGGCAGAAAATTTACTAAATCATGAATACTTTAGCAATCTTGTCTTCTGCTTGCGAAAAAACGCCTACAATACGCCAAAGCTTTTCCAGCCTTTAAACCGGTACCGAGAGACCGAAAAGGAGAGAACATGGAGCTTGGCACCAAACGTACCGTGAAAGCGGGCATCGGCGCGCAGAAGGCCGCCCCGAGCGAGCTCGCGCAACGCATCATCCAGCAGACAAGTAAAGGTTATCGCGGTCCCGCTATCCTCATGTTGGAGGACGGGACCGTTTTTTACGGTCGAGCGTGCGGCGCGGCGGGCACTTCGACCGGCGAGGTCTGCTTCAACACCTCGCTTGAGGGCTACTTCGAGGTCCTGACCGACCCGAGCTACGCCGGCCAGATCGTGACCATGACCTACCCGCAGATTGGAAACTACGGCATCGACCCCGCCGATGTGCAGAGCGCCTACCCCGGCGGCGTCGAGCGCGGCGCGAACGCGCCGGCGCTGCGCGGCATGATCGTACACGACATGTGCGCGACGCCCTCCAACTGGCGCAGCAGCCTGAGTGTGCCCGCCTACCTCGAGCAGCAGGGTATCGTGGCGATCGAGGGCGTGGACACGCGCGCGCTCGTGCGTCACCTGCGCGATCACGGCGCCCAGAAGGGAATCGTGTCCACCGAGGTCTTCGAGCTCGCCGAGCTCGCCGAGCTGCTCGAGGCGGCACCGAGCCTGGTCGGGCAAAACCTCGTGAGCACCGTGAGCTGCACCGAGCCGTACGCCTATACAGCCGCCGACCTCCCCGTGCAGCACGCTTTCGCCTCCGCCGCTGCCGCCGAGGCCGGGCGCTACCGCGTTGTCGCCTACGACTGCGGCATCAAGCGGGGCATCCTTGAGGGGCTTGCCCGCGTCGGCTGCGATCTCACCGTGGTGCCGTGGGACACGTCGGCAGAGGATGTGCTCGCGCTCGATCCCGACGGCGTCTTTCTCTCCAACGGCCCGGGCGACCCGGACGCGGTGGACAAGACCTATGCCCAGGTGGAGAAGCTCATCGGGCGTGTGCCGCTGTTCGGCATCTGCCTGGGACACCAGATGGTCAGCCTCGCGTGCGGCGCCAAGATGGAGAAACTCAAGTTCGGCCACCGTGGGGGCAACCAGCCTGTCATGAACCTGTTGTCGCGCCGCGTGGAGATCACCGCGCAAAACCATGGTTTCGGCCTGGTGTTTCCGACGCTTGGCGAGCTCGATCCCGAGCTTTCGGGCGGCGTCGCCGAGCATCCCGCCGACGGCGATCTGCGGTTCTGGGTCGAGCGCGGTATCGCGCCCGTCGTCCGCAACGAGCGCTTCGGCCGCATCCGCCTCACGCACGTGAACCTCAACGACGGCACGGCGGAGGGCATCCAGCTGCTCGACAAGCCGGCCTTCTGCGTGCAGTACCATCCCGAGGCAGCGCCCGGCCCCACCGATGCGCACTACCTGTTCACGGCGTTCGCGCGTCTCATGGACGACGATCCGGACTACCTGAACATCGACATCGCCACCGACCGCCTTGCCGGCTGGACCTTCGCCAGCGAATAGCGACGGGCTGCTGCAAGATGACTCAAAATGAGCCCGTCCCATTTTGAGTCATCGACTGACGATCACAAAGACGGCTTTCCCATGCGCGGCGACCGGCGGCTGAACGCCGACGTCCGGCATCTGGGAAAGGCGAAGGGATAGAGAAGAGAATCACCATGCCCAAGCGTACTGACATCAAGCGCATCCTTGTCATCGGTTCCGGCCCCATCGTAATCGGACAGGCCTGCGAGTTCGATTACTCCGGAGCCCAGGCCTGCAAGGTGCTCAAGGAGGAGGGGTACGAGGTCGTCCTCGTCAACTCCAACCCCGCGACCATCATGACCGACCCGGGTCTTGCCGACCGCACCTACGTGGAGCCCATCACGGCCGAGTTCGTGGAGCGCGTCATCGCCCGTGAGCACCCCGATGCGTTGCTGCCCACGCTCGGCGGCCAGACCGGCCTGAACGCCGCCGTCGAGCTCGCCAAGAACGGCACGCTCGACAAATACGGCGTCGAGATGATCGGCTGCGACCTTGCCGCCATCGAGCGCGGTGAGGACCGTAAGCTGTTCAATGAGGCCATGGACGAGATCGGCCTGGAGGTCGCGCGGTCCGGCTATGCCTACTCGGTTCAAGATGCCCTGGACATCGTGGCGCGCGTGGGTTACCCCTGTGTGCTGCGCCCGAGCTTCACCCTGGGCGGCGCGGGCGGCGGCATCGCTCACGACGAGGCCGAGCTCACGGAGATCGTCTCCCAGGGCCTGGAGCTCTCACCCGCCCACGAGGTGCTGGTCGAGGAGTCCATCGAGGGCTGGAAGGAGTACGAGATGGAGGTGATGCGCGACCGCGCCGGCAACGGCATCATCGTGTGCTCCATCGAGAACCTCGACCCCATGGGCGTGCATACCGGCGACTCCATCACCGTTGCGCCCGCGCAGACGCTGTCGGATTTGGAGTATCAGCGTATGCGCACGGCGTCGCTGGCCATTCTCGAAAAGGTGGGTGTCGAGACCGGCGGTTCCAACGTGCAGTTCGCGGTGAACCCGCAGACCGGTCGCCTTATCGTCATCGAGATGAACCCCCGCGTCTCGCGCTCCTCGGCGCTCGCCTCCAAGGCCACCGGCTTCCCCATCGCCAAGGCCGCCGCGCGCCTTGCCGTAGGCTACACCCTCGACGAGATCGTCAACGACATCACGCGCGCCACGCCGGCGTGCTTCGAGCCCTCCATCGACTACTGCGTGGTCAAGGTGCCGCGTTTTGCGTTCGAGAAGTTCAAGGGTACCGATACGACGCTGTCCACGCGCATGAAGGCCGTGGGCGAGATCATGGCCATCGGCCGTACGTTCGAGGAGGCGTTCGGCAAGGCGATGCGCTCGCTGGAGGACGGCCGGACCGGCCTGCTGTCGGGCGGCGGCGACCTCACCGCGCTCGCCGAGGACGAGCTGACGCACGGCGTCTCCACGCCCACCGAGGACCGCATCCACTACGTGGTCGAGGCGCTGCGCCGCGGCTGGGGCGTCGAGCGCGTGCACGCGGCGTGCGGCATCGACCCGTGGTTCCTCGGCCGGATCGCCGACATGGTCGCCGTGCGCGAGGCGGTGCGCGGCCTGCGCGTCGAGGACATCGACGCCGACGCCATGCGCCTGCTCAAGCAGTACGGCGCGAGCGACGCCGAGATCGCCTGGCTCACCGGCTCCGATGAGCGCTTCGTGCGCGCCTACCGCAAGGGCCTGGGCGTGCTGCCGTCCATGAAGACGGTCGACACCTGCGCCGCCGAGTGCGCGAGCGCCACGGAGTACCACTACAAGACCTACGAGGCGCCCCTGCGCGCGGGCGCGGACGCCCGCCGCGCCGCCGCTCCCGACGAGGTGACGCCCGCCGACCGTCCCAAGGCGATGATCCTGGGCGCCGGGCCGAACCGCATCGGCCAGGGCATCGAGTTCGACTACTGCTGCGTGCACGCGAGCTACGCGCTGGCCGGCCGCGGGTTCGAGACGATCATGGTCAACTGCAACCCCGAGACCGTCTCCACCGACTACGACACGAGCGACCGCCTGTACTTCGAGCCGCTCACCTACGAGGACGTCATGGACATCGTGGACGTGGAGCGCCCCGACGGCGTCGTGGTCACGCTCGGCGGCCAGACCCCGCTCAAGCTCGCGCGCCTGCTGGCCGATTCAGGCGTCCGCGTGATGGGGACCCAGCCCGACGCCATCGACTGGGCCGAGGACCGCGAGCGCTTCAGCGCCCTGCTCGACCGCCTGGGCATCATGTACCCGCCCGCGGGCATGGCCACCTCCTTCGACGAGGCGCAGGAGGTGGCGGCGCGCATCGGCTACCCGCTGCTCGTGCGCCCCTCCTACGTGCTGGGCGGGCGCGGCATGATGATCGCCTACGACGCCGCGCACCTGCGCGAGTACATGGCGGAGGCCGCGCGCGTGAGCCCGGACTACCCGGTCTACCTGGACCGCTTCCTGGAGGGCGCCATCGAGTGCGACGTGGACGCCCTGTGCGACGGCGAGGAGGTCTACATCGGCGGCATCCTGGAGCACATCGAGGAGGCCGGCATCCACTCCGGCGACTCGGCGACCTGCATCCCGCCGTTCAGCTTCTCCGAGAGCCTGGTGGCGCGCCTGCGCGACACCACGCGGCGCATCGCGCTTGCGCTGGGGGTGCGCGGCCTGGTCAACGTGCAGTACGCCATCCAGGGCGAGACGGTCTACGTGATCGAGGCGAACCCGCGCGCGAGCCGCACCGTGCCGTTCATCTCCAAGGCGACGGGCGTGCCCCTGGCGAAGGCCGCGGCCTGCATCATGGCTGGTGAGGCGATCGCGGAGCTGGGGCTTCCGGCGGACGACCGCCGGCTGGACTGGTTCTGCATGAAGGAGGCCGTGATGCCCTGGGGCCGCTTCCCGGGGGCCGACGTGGTGCTCGGGCCGGAGATGAAATCGACCGGCGAGGTCATGGGCATCGCGAAGAGCTACCCGGAGGCGTACGCGAAAAGCCAGCTCGCGATCAGCTACGAGCTGCCGACGCCCGCCGCGGGGAAGGTGTTCATCTCGGTGAATGACCGTGACAAGCGCCACATCCTGTCGCTCGCGCGCATCCTGCACTACCTGGGCTTCGAGATCTGCTCCACCGAGGGCACCGCGCGGGTGCTCGCCGGCGGCAACGTGAGGTGCGAGGTGGTCGAGAAGATCAGCGGATCGCATCCCAACGTGGGCGACATGATCGCGGACGGGGAGATCGCGTTCATCATCAACACGCCGTACGGCCCGGGTTCGCGCGGCGACGGCTACATCCTGCGCACCGAGGCCGTGCGCCGCGGGGTGACCTGCGTGACGGCGCTGTCCGCCGCGAACGCCTTCGTGGCGGCGGTCGAGGCCGTGCAGCAGGCGAGCGCCGCGGGCGAGGGCTCCGGCATGGACGTCATCGCGCTGCAGGATCTGCCCCAGTACGAGGTCTAGCCGCCGCGGCGCGCACGACGCATGCGGATGAGTCACATGCAGGGGCGGGCCCGGGTCATGGCATGACGGGCGGGGATGCCGCCCGACCTCGAGCCGAAGGGCGCCGCGGACGGGTTTGCGTCCGCGGCGCCCTTTTCGTGCCGCGCGGGGAGGGGGCGGGGTGGCCCCGCCGCGGGGCCGATTCGCCCGTTCCGGTGCTCCGTCGCGGGGGTCGGTCCGGTGTCGGAGGCGCGCCGGACAGGTACCGGGAATCCGATACCAAACGGTATGGCCGATGTGATACCGGTAGCATTAATCTGATACCAGTTAATACCACTCACCTGTTTGCAACAGCCGTTTGCGGAAACGGATGGGGAACGCACCACGTTTTACGTGAGTCTTACACATACCGATAGTTTCGGTGGATTATTAGGTTGCTTGAAAAAACTGGTACGTACCAGCATGCCACCGGACGAATCTCCAATCGGTTGTCTCCAATCGGATCGGGAAGGGAGAGCACATGCGCAAACCAATCGGCACATGGATCATGAGGGGAGGGGTCTGCGCCGTCTTCGCGACGTCGCTCGCGTTCGCGGGCGGGGTGCCCACGACCGCGTACGCGGATGCGTCGCAGGCTTCCAGCTTCGAGGGCACGCTGACCTCGGCTGTCTCCGCGCGCGTCGACGAGTCGACCCCGTACGTGGCCTACGTCACCTTCAACGACAACGTGACCGCCAAGATCACGTTCCTCGAGGCCGGGATCTTCCGTTACAACGTCGACCTGTCCGGCGAGTTCTCGAACTACGCCACGCCGCGCAGCAAAGATCATGTCGCGAAGATCCAGGCCCAGCCCGACAGCTCGGGCAAGTACGCCCATCCGAAGGCGAGCACCGGCGAGACCGACACGGCGGTCACGGTGACCGACGGCACCGTCACCCTGTCCTTCGAGAAGGCGACCGGCAAGCTGACCGTCCTGAACAAGGAGGGCGAGGTCGTCTTCGAGGAGTCCGAGGCTCTGACCATCACCGGCAACGGGACCACGCAGAAGCTCGTGCGCCAGGACGGCGAGAACTTCTTCGGCGGCGGCACCCAGAACGGCCGCTTCCTGCACACCGGTGACACCATCCAGGTCGCCAACACCAACAACTGGGTTGACGGCGGCGTCGCCTCGCCCAATCCGTTCTATTGGACCAGCGACGGCTACGGCGTGCTGCGGAACACCTTCGCCGAGGGCTCCTACGACTTCGGCGATACCGATGCGAACACGGTTGCCGCGAAGCACGCGGACGGCGAGTTCGACGCGTACTACTTCGTGTCCGATGACGCCGGCTCCTCGTCCACCACGCCGATCGCGCAGGACCTGCTGCAGGACTACTTCACGGTGACCGGCGATCCCGTCCTGCTGCCCGAGTACGCGTTCTACCTCGGCCATCTGAACGCCTACAACCGCGACGGCTGGTCGGACACCCAGCAGGGCGGCGGCCAGGCCTGGACCATCAAGGGTTCCGAGTCCGCCGACACGCCGGCCACCGACGGCGAGGGCGGCAACACCACCTACGAGTACGGCCGCGGTGACGGCTACGTCGTGCCCGAGGGCATGACGGCCGAGTCGCTGAACGGTCCCGACGAGGTGCTGACCGAGTCCGCGGACAACTATAAGGGCAAGACGCCCTACGAGTACTCCGCCCGTGCCGTCATCGACGAGTACGGCGACAACGATATGCCGCTCGGCTGGTTCCTTCCCAACGACGGCTACGGTGCGGGCTACGGCCATAACGGCTACGAGAAAACCGGCGGTCTCGGCGAGAACGGCGAGAGCCTGCCCGAGCGCTTGGCTGCCGTGGATGCCAACGTGCAGAACCTCGCCAAGTTCACCGAGTATGCCAACGCCAACGGCGTCGAAACGGGCTTGTGGACCCAGTCGAACCTCACGCCCGATTCCAACGAGGGTACCCAGTGGCAGAAGCTGCGCGACTTCGAGGCCGAGGTCACCAAGGGTGGCGTCTCCGCGCTTAAGACGGACGTCGCATGGGTCGGTTCGGGCTACTCCTTCGGTCTGAACGGCACCAAGCAGGCCTACGATATCGTGACCACCAAGGCCGAGGAGCGACCCAATATCGTCACGCTCGACGGCTGGGCGGGCACGCAGCGCTTCGGCGGCATCTGGACCGGCGACCAGACCGGCGGCAACTGGGAGTACATCCGCTTCCACATCCCGACCTACATCGGTCAGAGCCTGTCGGGCAACCCCAACATCGGCTCGGACATGGACGGCATCTTCGGTGGCGGCCCGCTGATCGCCACGCGCGACTACCAGTGGAAGACCTTCACGCCGCTCATGCTCGACATGGACGGCTGGGGAAGCCTCGCCAAGGGCCCCTACGTCCACGGCGACCCCTACACCGGCATCAGCCGCATGTACCTCAAGCTCAAGTCCCAGCTCATGCCCTACATCTACACGAGCGCGGCCTCCGCGGCCAACGTCGAGGGCTGGACGGGTAACGACGACGCGGGCCTGCCCATGATCCGCGCCATGCTGCTCGAGGACGATTCCGAGTACGCGGCGAGCGAGGCCACGCAGTACCAGTACATGTTCGGTGGCGACTTCCTCGTGGCGCCCGTCTACCAGGACACCGCGTCCGACGGGAGCGGCAACGACATCCGCAACAACATCTACCTGCCGGGCGATTCGAACGACATCTGGATCGACTACTGGACGGGCGAGCAGTACCGCGGCGGCCAGGTGCTCAACAACTACGACGCCCCGCTGTGGAAGCTTCCCCTGTTCGTCAAGGCGAACGCCATCGTGCCCATGTACGAGGCCAACAACAACCCCCAGGAGGTCACGGACAGCAACCCAGACGGCCTGGACAAGACCTCGCGCATCGTGGACTTCTATCCCATCGCCGGCGACAACAGCTACACCTCCTATGAGGATGACGGTTCCTCCATCACCAACGCGACGGAGAAGGACGAGGAGTACGGCACGATCGACAAGATCGACTACAACGGTCATGTCGAGACGGTCTTCGAGTCCAGCGTCAAGGGCGACACCGCGACCTTCACGGCGAACGCCTCCACGGGCGGCTACAACGGGTACGATTCCACCCGCTCCACCACGTTCAAGGTGAGCGTGTCGGCCAAGCCCGAGAGCATCGTCGCCGCGAACGGCGGCTCCGAGCTCAAGGTGACGGAAGTCGACAGCAGGGACGCCTTCGACGAGGCCGTTCCCGCCGCAGGCGCGGCCGTGTACTTCTACGACGAGTCCCCCGTCATCGAGACCTTCGCGCCCGAGGAGGAGGAGAAGGTCGCCGAGATGGTGAAGGACGTCAAGCGCACGCCCAAGGTGCTCGTCAAGTTCGCCGAGACCGACGTTGCCGCCGCCGCTCAGACCCTCACGATCAAGGGCTTCGAGAACAACGGCGAGCTTCCCGCCGACCAGCTGAACGAGAGCCTGGCCGCTCCGGCGGACCTTGCGGCTCCCGAGGACGCCAAGACCCCGACGAGCATCAAGCTCACGTGGAGCGCGGTCGCCGATGCCACGAGCTATGAGCTCAAGGTCGACGGCACGGTGTTCTCCGTGGGTGATGCGACCGAGTACGAGCACGTCGACCTTGCCTACAACAGCACCCACACCTACCAGGTGCGCTCGCGCAACGCCGACGGCTATTCGGCGTGGAGCGAGCCCGAGCTCACGACTGCCTCGCTTGAGGACCCGTGGCGCAACGTTCCCACGCCGGTGAGCGTCGACTACGCGGGCGGCGAGGACTGGGGCGCGATCGACAACGCGTTCGATCACGACTACAACAACATGTTCCACTCGTCCAACGGCACCGAGATGGGCATCCCCATGACCATCGACTACGGCGAGGCGTATGCGCTCGACAAGTTCGTGTACACGCCGCGCCAGGACAACGGCGGCAACGGCAACATCAGCCAGATGAAGATCGAGGTCAGCCTGGACGGCGCGCACTGGACCGATTGCGGTACGCACGACTGGGATAACTCCGGCGCCGGTAAGCTGAAGTCCAAGGAAGTCGACCTGTCCGGCCATGCGGCGCGCTACCTGCGCCTGACGCCGCTCAAGTCCAACAGCGGCCACTTCTCGGCAGCCGAGCTGGCGCTCTACAAGACCGACGACAGCACGTCGTTCGAGGTTGGCAGCACCGTCAACCCCGGTACCGTGGGCAGCGAGGACAAGACGAACCTCACCAACTACCTGGGTGTCGAGAACCGCGGCAACACGGCCGACACGTTTGCCAGCCAGATCGCCAAGGGCTTCGGCGACATCAACGCCAACGACGCCTACGACGTGTACGACTATGCGTTCACGATGTTCAAGCTCGACGGCGGCACCGCCAAGACCGATAAGGTCTCCGGCGACATCGCGCTGATTCCGAGTGCCACGTCTGCCAAGGAAGGCGACGAGATCACCGTCGACCTGTACGCCGCGGACGCCTCGGGCGTGAACGCCTACGGCGCGCTCGTCCACTTCGCATCGGATGATTTCGAGCTGGTCGCCGACAGCATCACGCAGAGCCCCTACACCGCGAGCATGGAGAACCTCTCCATCGACAAGGTGTTCGGTGACGGCACGAGCTCGGTCAACCTTGCGTTTGCGAACAGCGGCGACAAGAGCCTCTACAGCGGCACGGGCGTCGTGGGCTCCTTCACGCTGCGTGCCAAGCACGATGTCGACGCGGTCGCGCTCAACTCCACCGCCTGGCTCATCGGCCCGACCTACGACTTCGTGGAGGTCGTCTCCAACGGCTCCGCCCCCGAGTTCCCCGAGGCCCCCAAGCCCGAGGCAGGCGAGTACGGTCAGGATGCGTTTGAGAGCATCACGATCACCAACGACGCCGTGACCGATATCGCCGAGGACGGCAACGTCTCCAAGTTCGTCCAGCAGGAGAGCTTCGATGGCCTGTTCGATGGCGGCACAACCGACCGAAACTTCGAGTTCAAGTGGTTCCTGGGCGTCGACAGCTTCGATCAGGACATCGCCCTGCCCGCCGACATCACGTTCAACTTCGCCGCGCCCTCCGAGCTCGACAACGTGGTTGTCTACAACGGTTCCGCCGGGTCCAACGGTGCGATCAAGAGCATGAATGCGACCATCACCTTCGAGGACGACACGACGCAGGAGTTCTCGTTCGCCGAGGGAGATGCGATCCCCTAGACCTTCACGCTGCAGGTGTCCGAGGAGAACGCCGGCAAGCTGGTGACGAGTGTCACCCTGACGCCGCTCACCTCCACCGGTACGGCGACCGGTCTCGACAACCCCGACAACCGCATGCTCACGCTCGGCGAGGTCAACTTCAACTACGCCGCTACCGAGGGCACGGTCGAGGGCATCGAGCTCGGCGAGAACGACACCGAGCTGTACGTGGGCGATCTTGCCCGCGTGAACGCCTCGGTCAAGACGAGCGGCATCGAGTACCCGTACTACACCGTGAAGAGCTCCGACCCCGCCGTCGCGAGCGTCACCTCCGTGGCTGACGCCGATGGCAACATCGTGTGGTACGTGCGCGGTAACGCCGAGGGCACGGCGACGATCACCGTCGCCTCCGCACTCGATTCCAGCGTCAAGGAGACGTATGAGGTGGCCGTTAAAGCCGGCGTCAACACGAGCGAGCTTGTCGCGGCGATTCAACAGGCGGGCTCCTACAGCGCCGACGCCTACACCGAGGACAGCTTTGCGACGTTGACCGCTGCGGTCCAGGCTGCCGAGGAGCTCATCGCTTCCGAGGGCTACACCGCCAACGATGTGGCGGCCGCCGTGGTCGCCATCGAGGATGCGATCGACGGCCTCGTGATGCGTCCGATCGATGAGGACACGCTCATCAACACGAGCGCCGACACCGGCGTGACCGTTGTGGGCGCGTCGAGCGAGATGCCTGCCAGCTCCGGCGAGGATGGCGAGGCTGACAACGTGCTCGACTACGACGAGGCTACCTACTGGCACTCCAACTACCTCAATGCCGTGTATATGCCTCAGTACCTCATCTTTGATCTGGGCGACCTGTACGACCTGACCGACGTGACGTTCCTGCCGCGTCAGAACGGAAGAAACGGCGACATCTTCGAGATCGAGGTGCTGACCGCGGCGACGCCCGAGGATCTCAAGGCGTACGTTGAGGGCGAAGGCAAGGTCGCCAAGGACTCCACGGTCGCGAACCTGGGCACGTTTACGTTTGACAACAACGGCAAGACGCTGACCGATCGTACGTCCTGGCAGCAGGCAGCTTTCGCGGCCCAGCCGACGCAGTACGTGATGGTCAAGATCAACCATGCCGGCGGCGATGTCCAGGATCGGTACTGCAGCGCTTCGGAGTTCCGCTTCTACGGCGCCGAGCACGAGACCGAGGCTCCCGCAGCCAACAAGGCCGCGCTGCAGGAGCTCGTCGACAAGATCGTCGCCGAGGACCTGAAGGCCGAGGACTACACCGAGGCCACGTGGAAGCCGTTTGAGCTTGCGCTCGCCGACGCGCAGCGCCTGCTCGCTGACGACGAGGCAACGCAGGCCGAGGTCGATGGTGCGCTCACCCAGCTCCAGAACGCGTATGGCGCGCTGGAGACGACCGAGGTCCCGCCGGTCGAGAAGCCGTCGACCGAGGAGCTCGCGGGCGCGGTCGCCGAGGCGCAGAAGGTCGATACCTCCAAGCTGACCTCTGCGTCTGCCAAGGCCCTTGCCGATGCGATCGCCTACGCCCAGGACGTCCTCGACGATCCGAACGCGACCGAGGCGCAGATCAAGGACGCGTACGACAAGCTCGCCCAGGTCATGGGGAGCCTCGAGTACAAGGACGAGCAGGGCGGCGAGCCCGGCGGCGGCTCGGGCACCGGGACCGAGAAGCCGGGCGACACCGGCGGCTCCGGTTCGGGCGGCACGCTCGCCCAGACCGGCGACGCCTCGCTGCTGGGCACCATCGCGGCGGGCATCTCCGGCCTCGTCGCGGGCGGCGCGGGCCTGTTCCTGCATCGCCGTCGGCGCCGCTAAGGCGTCGACTCGGGGCGGGCGGCGCCTTCCAGGCCCGTCGCCCGCCCCTTCCCATGTCCCTTTCCTTGTTGGGCGCGCCCTGCGGTCGGCGGGGCGCGCCCGCTGCGTTCGGGGGCGGGGCCGGTGCGCCGCGCCCGCCGTCCCGGATCGCGGGCGCGGCCCGACGGCCCCGCCCCCGAACGCAGCGGTCCCGGATATCCCCGCGCTGCGGAAAACCTGACGAGATGACCCCGGCTTTGCATGGGCCTTGCCCGGCGCGGCTATACTGGAACCCAGTTTGCAGTCAAGGGACGCGCCGGCGCCTGCGTGCGCCCGCGCCGGTGCGCCGCCGTACTCGACAGGAGGCCGCATATGGCAGACACCGCAGAAAAGACCCCGCTCGTCGGCATCATCATGGGCTCGAAGTCCGACCTTCCCACCATGGAGGGCTGCACCGCCGAGCTCGAGCGCCTCGGCGTCCCCTACGAGCTCGTGATCGCGAGCGCGCACCGCACGCCGGACAAGGTCCACGAGTGGGCCGCGTCCGCTGCCGACCGCGGCATCAAGGTCATCGTCGCCGCCGCCGGCAAGGCGGCGCACCTGGGCGGCGTCGTCGCCGCCTTCACCCCGCTGCCGGTCATCGGCGTCCCCATGAAGACGAGCGACCTGGGCGGTCTCGACTCGCTGCTGTCCATGGTCCAGATGCCCTCCGGGGTGCCCGTGGCCTGCGTCGCCATCAACGGCGCGAAGAACGCGGCGATCTACGCCACGCAGATCCTCGGCGCCACGATGCCGGAGTACCGCACCGTGGTCGAGGACCTCAAGCGCGAGATGGCCGAGGCGTAGCGGGTCGTTCGCACGAGGCGGCACGGGGAGGTCCTGCGCCGCGTTCCGGTATGAGAAGGGCGGTCGCATGGCGTTTCTCGACGACATCGAAGAACTAGACGATACCGCGGGCGGTTCGCTTCCCGCCCCGCGCACCCGCATGGTGCCCGTGGGCTCGCATTTCTCCGGCGGCGGCTCGGCTGCGGGCGGCTCCGGGGCGGACGACGCGGACATCGCGGACGCTCCCGCACCGGCGGGGACCCGCTTCTCGGGCAGCCGGCCGGCCGCATCCTGGCACGCCGGGAGCCCGGCGGACACCTTCGCCGGCATGATGGGCCGGCCACAGGGCGGGACCCATCGCGCGGCCCCGGCCTCCGCGCCCGCCGCCCAGGGCGGCGCCCCGGCGGCCCGTCCCGCCGCATCGGCGCCCTCGGTCGGTCCCTCCGGCCCCATGCGTTCCGCGCCCGCATCGGTGGCCGCCTCCCGCCCCGCCCCGGCCACCCGCCCGTCGACGGGGGAGGCCACCGTGCCTGCGTCCGCCCGGGTGTCGTCCCCGGCTCCCGCAGCGGCGGTCCCGGCCGCATCCGCGCCCGCGGCGTCCGCCGCACCGGAGGTCCCCGCCTGGACGCCCCGCCCGGCGGGCAAGCGCTTCTCGCCTAACACGGGCTCCTCGCTCACCCGTCAGGATCCCGAGGCGGGGGACCGTCCGGCGGGCAGCCGCTTCGCGAAGCTCGGCGAGGCCGCGGGCGCGGCGAAGCCCTCGGCGCGCTTCGGGTCGGTCCGGCAGCCGGCGGGGGACTCCTTCAAGAACATGGACACCGCGCAGTGGATCTCGCTGGCGACGGGCTCGGCGCCCGCCCCGGCCCCCGCGCCCTCGCCCGCAGGTGCCGTCGCATCCGCCCCAGCCCCTGCGCCCGCCCCGTCCACCGTTCCGTCGGCGCCCCGCGCCGCAACGCCCTCCGCGCCCCAGGTCGCGGACCGTCCCGCAGCCGCCCGCCCTGCCGCATCGGCTCCCGTCCCCGGGTCCGTGGCGGCCTCGTCGGCTCCCCGGCCCGCTGCGCCCTCGACGGCCCCATCGCCCGCCGTCCGGCGGCCCGCTCCCGGCGCCGCGCCCGCTGGCACCCGCCGGATCGACGTCCCCCTTCCCACCGATCCCGCGGGCGGTCAGTCCGCGGAGCCCGACTCCGACGCCGCGGTCACGGCTTCCATGCCCGCCCAGCGCGGGGCCGCGGCAGCGACGGAGGCCAGAGCCATGTCCCGATCCGACCGTCGATCGTCCAAGGCGACCTCGGCCGTGCCGGTCATCCCCGTCGGGGCCGCCGCGGGCGGCTCGCGCGGCCATGCCGGCGCGGTCGGTTCCGGCACGCCCCCGCACGGTCCGCGCGGCGGGGCGGCCGGCAAGCCCTCGCGCGGCGGCCGCGGCTCGGTCATCTCGACCGTCCTGATCGTCGTCGGCGTCGCGCTGCTGCTCGTCGCGGGCGGGCTGTTCGTCTCCGCGCAGCTCGGGTACCGCCAGGCGCAGCAGACCTACGCCGAGCTCCAGCAGTACGCCGTCTCGTCCGATTCCGGCGACGGCGTGCCCGATGTCGACTTCGATGCGCTGGCGGCCATCAACCCCGACATCGTGGGCTGGATCTACATCCCGGACACGGTGGTCAACTACCCCGTCGTCCAGACCGATGACAACACCACCTATCTCGACCTGCTGTTCGACAGGTCGGGCAACGGCTCGGGCACCATCTTCATGGACATGGACGGCACCGCGCCCGGCATGGTCGACCAGCAGACGACCATCTACGGCCACCACATGTACGACGGCTCGATGCTCAAGGTGATCGACAGCACGACCGACCAGGCGGAGTTCGACAAGATCCAGCACGTGTACTACATCACGCGCGATACCACCTACGTGCTCACGCCCCTGCTCACCGCGCAGGTCGAGGACACGTTCGTCGACGCGCGCAAGACCGATTTCACGGGCGAGGGCGAGTCGCTCCAGGGGTATCTGGAGGAGATGCAGACGCTCGTGCGCGCCCAGGCGTCCGACGCTACCGAGCGCATCGGCCAGATCACCGACGAGGACCACGTGCTGAGCCTCGTGACCTGCGCCGGCGAGATCATCCCGCGCACGACGCGCGCCGTCATGGTGCTCACCGTGGACGAGGAGGTCGCGCGGCAGTAGCGAGCGCGGGATGCGCTACACTGATGCGGCGCGCCGGCATGCCGCCCCGGCCGTGCTAGCGGGGAAGCCTGCCCTCGTAGGAGCGCTTGAGCTTCCGCAGCCGATCGAGCCTCTCGGTCGCGGTGCCGTCCAGGCGCGCCGCGACCGAGACCACGAGGGCGTCAACCAGGGCGACGGCGCTTGCCATGGAGTGGTACTCGAGCGGTTCGCCCCGGTATGCCAGCAGCTCGATGTCGGCGCGGGCGTCCGTGCCCCGATGCGACCTGCTGCTGAACAGGATGGATGTCGCACCGACCGAGCGGGCGTGCTCGATGATTACGCTGCTCTCGGTCGGTATCCGCGAGAACCCGAACGTTACGACGGCGGATTCGGGGCAGGCGTGCACCAGGCCCTCGAATAGCTCGGACCCGCCGGCTGGCAGCATCTCCACGCGCAGGCCGAAGCGGGCGAGACGGAACCGCAGCAGCTCCGCGCAGGCGCGGGCGGCGCCCTTGCCGTGTATCAGCACGAGCTGCGCCCCGGCGAGCGCTTCCACCGCATGCGCGAACTCCTCGGGGTCCACGCGCTCCGCTGTGACATCGAGATAGCCCTGCTGCCGCTTCAGGAACGAGACGGGCGAGGAGGGGCTGTTACCGATGCTCGCGGCCAGCTTCTCGGCGGGCCCGAGCGTCCCTGCGGCGATCGCCCCCTTGAGCTCCTTGAAATCGCGGAACCCGGCATGGCGCGCGAAGCGCGACACCGTCGCATCGGAGACGCCCAGGCGCTCGGCGAGCTGCTGGATGGGCATGACCAGGAACTCGGTCGGATTGGACGAGATGAAGTCGATGATGGTGTGCTCCGCCTGCGTGTAGGTGACGCCTTGTTTGAAGAGCGATGCGGGTACCATGGGTTCCTCTCATATGCGGGAGGGGTGCGGCGCCGGATGCCGCCGGGTGCCGCACCCCGCCGGGTGAATCGGGTGTCACGCTGCCGGTCCGGCCAAGATGGTCTGGACGTAGCTGCCGCCCAGACGGTCTATCTCCTTGAGCGCCCGCTTGAGCGTCGCCGCGGCCGTCACGCGGAACTCGAGGTCGTCCGCAAGGGCGATCTGATAGCTCCGCCGGTGCACCTGTTCGAACAGCTCGTCGAACGTGGTGCACGACCGCTTCATGCGCGTGACGACGCATCCGTACTGGAACGCCTGGTGCGTATCGGAGCCCGACACGACGGGGACGCCGCCCAGGCGCTCGGCGAACGCGTAGGTGCGCTCGACGGTCCGCGTGCGGTCGCGACTCAGGTCCTTGCCGTTCAGGTCCACGAACTCGAAGCGCTTCAGCTGGCTGCCGGCGAGCTCGGGGATGCGCCCCGGCGCGCGGAACGGATGGGCGGCGCCGAAGTGGAGGCCGCGGCGCTCGACCTCGTCGGCGAGGCGGTCGAATGGCAGGAAGCTCCTCTTGTCCTTGTTCGGTTCGAGCGCGCCGTTGAAGTCGAGGATATCTTCCATGGGGCCGAGCACCAGGGTGTGGCCGCTTTCGGCGATATCCACCTCCATGCCCGGGAACACGAGCAGCCCGTCGACGTCGAACGCGTCCCCCGTCCGCGGATAGCGCGCCGAGATGTCGGCGTAGACCTGGTGGAAGCCCTGCGTGTTGAAGTGCTCGGTCAGGCAGATCGCGTCCAGGCCGGCGCGCTTGGCCGCGTCGAACAGCCAATCGGTGTAGTCCGGGGAGAAGGCAAGGTACTTCGCGAGCTTGCCGTGGGTATGAAAGTCTATGTTCACGAGAGGGCCTCCAGGATTCCGGGCGCCGCGAAGCACAGGGCGACCCATGCGGCGCTCAGGGCCGCGAAGGCGGCTTCCCGGTGCCCGGCGCGCAGCGATGACAGCTTGAGTTTGAGCACCTTCTTATCGGTCGCCGCATAGCGGTACCCCTTGAGCTCGAGGGCCTCGACCGTGGTGCGCGAGCGCTTGGCGGTGTTGAGCATCAGCGGGTAGAAGGATTGCACGATGGTCTTGATCTGGTAGACGATCCAGCGGACCTTGCCCGCGAGCGTGACATGCTCCGGCGCGCGCCCGCGAAGGCGGTAGGAGAGCAGGATGTTCTGCAGCTCCTCCATGAGGATCGGCAGGATCCGGTAGGCGAAGCCGATGGAGAACGACAAGCGCTCGGGGCAGCCGAACCACAGCAGGCCGTTCGAGAGCTTGTCGGGATCGAGGCCGGAGAACACCGTGATGCTCGCAAGTGAGACGGTGGCGACCTTGAGGGTCAGCACGAGCAGCGGCGCGACGGTCGAGAGGTCGCCGCCGAAGAAGAGCGATGCGACGAACAGGTATCCGGTCTGCGAGAACACGCCGAGCGCGAAGATGAGCAGCACGAGCGGCGCCACCCGCGCGATCCGCGTGGTGACGGCGGTGAGGATGAACATGCCCAGCAGGATGGCGACGTCGTCCAGGAGCCATGGGACCAGGGCGAAGAACAGGTACCACAGCAGCAGGACGCGTGGGTCGAGCACGGCGATGGGCGTGTCGTCGTTGCCGTAGGCGTTCTTGAGGACCTGGTCGCGCAGGAAATCGATGGACACCTTGTCCATCACGTTCTCGGAGAGCTTCTCGATCATCGTTCCCCATCTCCTTTCTCGGACGGGTTTCCGGAGGGGTGCCGGCGGACGGCCGCATCCGCGTCGCAGGGTGCGGCGGCGGGTGCCTCACGGCCCCCGGTCGCCGCGCGCCAGGCGGGGAAACCGCGCAGGAAATCCTCCAGCGTGTAGCACGCCGCCCCGCAGTCGAGCGCCTGGCCCATCTCGAAGATCTCGGGTGGACGGATGCCCGAGCGCTCGACGACCTCGGCGTCCATGAATATCTCGTCGGGCGTCCCGTCTCCGATGACCTCGCCGTCGCACAGCACGATGACGCGGTCTGCGAACTGGCAGACGAGCTCCATGTCGTGCGTGGCGATGATCACGGTGTCCGTCACGCCGCGCAGCTCCCCCACGAGCCTCACGATCTCCTGGCGCGTGCCGATGTCGAGGTTGGCGGTCGGTTCGTCGAGCAGCAGGATGGCGGGGTCGAGCGCGATGCCGATCGCCAGCGATGCGCGGCGCATCTGCCCTCCGGACATCAGGCGGCCGTCCTGGTCGGCGAGGTCGCGCAGACGGAAGCGCTCGAGCAGCTCCTCGGCGCGCTCGGCGGCATCGGGAACGCCGCGGGCGCGCATGGCGAACTCGATGTCGGCGCGGATGGAGTCCTTGATGAACATCTGCTCGGGGTTCTGGTACACGAGCGACACCTTGTCGGACAGCTCGTCGGGGCCGAGGGCCCGCGTGGACTCGCCCTCCAGCAGCACCTCGCCTTCCTGCGGCTTGATGAGGCCGCACATGAGCTTCATGAGCGTCGACTTGCCCGCGCCGTTGGAGCCCACGAGCGCGACCTTCTCTCCCGGCAGGATGTCGAGGTCCAGCCCGTCGAAGACCCGACGGGGCGCCCCTTTCACGCTCCGATAGCCCACGCCCACATCGCGGAATGAGACTTCGGGCATCGCGTCCGCCAAGGTTCCGCCGTCCGGTGCGCTCTCGGTGGCGAGCGGGATGAAGGGGATTCCCGAGAAGGCCGCGAAGCCCTCCTCGACGGTCGTGGGCAGCGGCGCATGCGGGGGAAGCGCTCCCGCGCGCTTGAGCTCTCTGCCCGCGAGTGCGATCTGGGGCGGGTGCACGTCGCTTCCCTCGAGGTCGTCGATGCGCTGGAGCGCCTCGTGGGCGGGCAGCGTCCAGGTGATGGCGCCGTCGTGCATGAGCGCGGCGGACGTGCAGTAATCCGCGATGAAGTCGGTGTGATGCTCGATGACGATGATCGTCTTGCCGTGGTTCTCGTTGAGCTCGCGCAGCACCTCGTAGGTCTGCCGCGCATGGTATGGGTCGAGCTGCGCCACCGGCTCGTCGAGCACGATGACATCGGGGCCCAGCGCGATGGCCCCGGCGAGCGCCAGCAGGTGCTTCTGACCGCCGGACAGCTGCCAGATGTAGGAGCCCGCGCGGTCGGCGAGCCCGCACAGCTCCAGAGCGCGCATGCCGCGCTCCAAGTAGTCGTCGCACGCGTAGTTGAGGCAGGCGAACGACGCCTCGTCGATGACCGTGGGACGGACCAGCTGGTTCTCGAAATCCTGGTACACGTATCCGATGCGCCGGGCAAGTCCGCCGACATCGGCCGTCGCGGCGTCCATGCCGCACACCTCGACGGACCCGGTCAGGTCCCCGACGATGAAGTGCGGAATCAGTCCGTTCATCGTCTTGCATAGGGTGGATTTCCCGCAGCCGTTGGCGCCCATGATCGCGAGGAAATCGCCCTCCGGCACGTCGAGGTCGACATGCCGGAGGGTCGGGGCCGCTGCTCCGGGATAGGTGAAGGTGACGTCTCTCAGGGTTACAGCAGGCACGGCGCCTCCTCTATGCGCGACGCAGCTGCGCGGTGCGGTATGCCCAGAAGGCGGCGACGACGGCGATGACCGCCGCAACGGCGATCCCGGCGAATAGGGCCGTTTGGCTTTCCGCCCAGTCCGCCTCCCATTCGATGATCGACAGGCCCGCCTTCGATACGCAGGCGACCACGATGGCGACGATGAATCCCGCAGCGGACCAGCCGATCACGCGGCCGCTCACCGAGGGCGCGGCGGTGTCGGCGCTGCGGGGCTTGCATCCCAGCAGCGGCTCGATCTTCCCATACAGGCGCGGCACGAGGAACATGGTGGGCAGCAGGCAGAACAGGATGCCGGAGAACAGCAGGTCGTTGGCGAAGGCGAAGCCCTCGGTGGCGAAGACGGACTCGGGCAGGCCGGCGACGGCCTCGAAGTCCTCGACGGCGACCTGAACCTTGACGATGTCGACGACCGCGCTCATGGCGAGCTGGATCGCCGGGCCGCTGATGGCGGCGATTGCGACCTGCTTGGTGCTCTTGGGGTCGCGCACCATGAGGCCGGCGATGTACACGGCGATGGTGACGGTCAGGAACTTCTCGAGCTCGCCGAGGCCGCCGAACTGACCGAGCATGATCTCCGAGAACACGAGCTCTCCCGTCGCAGCGCCCAAGGCGGCGGAGAGCGGGTCGAAGAGCATGGCGAGCGTCAGCGGGATGAACAGGAAGAACTCGACGGAAAGCTCGACGATGCCGATCTGGACCGATGGGATGAGCTCGGAGATGAGCGTGGCCAGACCGTACAGCGACATGGACAGCACGAACACCATGAGCTTCTGTGACTGCGTGGCGCCGTGCTCGGCGATAGTGGACATAGCGGTTTCCCCTCTCTCGTGTTCGTTCTCTGTGCCGGCACGAGAAAGCATAGGGTTCTACCTGCTAAAATGTATAAGCGCTCCGTAAGATGAAAATAAGCTTTCATAGCCGGTCGAGATGAAAAAAATAAGCCTGCCGCAGCTACCGGGCCTCGGGACATGGGATGCGCCGTGCAAATCGGGGGAGACGGCACCCTTACGCGCCCCTTACAAAGGACCCGTCGAACGAGGGGCGCCCGGCTGGGCGCGGGCGGACCCGCCGTCGAGAAGACGGGTACAATGGCCCTGCGATAACGGCCCGCCCGCGTTCGAAGGATGCTGGGCGATCCCGGGGACGGGAGCACGGTAAAGGAGCGCTGGCATATGGCACAGCAGATGCCCTCGATCGACGCATGGCTCGCCGAGGCGAAGGCCGACCCCGGCTTCCGCGGGTGCGGCATGTACCTCGTCCACAACGGCACGGTGCGCGAGACGCCCAAGGCGGAGGTGCGCGGCGTCGAGACCGACGGCGTGCGTCCCGGCGGAAAGGTCGACGGCATGACCTTCGCCTACGACCGCGCGCGGGTGGATGCGGCCGTCGAGGCGGCGCGCTCGCTCCCGGGCATCGGATACGTGCGCGTCTGGCTCAACGAGGGGGAGCTCGCGGTGGGTGACGACATCATGCTCGTGCTCATCGGCGGCGACATCCGCCCGCACGTGATCGACGCCCTGCAGCAGCTCGTCGGCACGATCAAGAACGAGTGCGTCTCTGAGGTCGAGCACGGCGCGTAGCGGCGCCCGCCTTCCGAGTCCGCCCGTCCGCCTCGGTGGCAGACGGGCGGACTCGCGCTTTCCGCCCGTCGCGCCCGGGGCGGCGCCCCTACGCGTTGCCCGTCAGCGAGCCGGCGGCGTCCTCGTCCAGACGGCTCGAGGTGTCGGGGTTGATCGTCATGCTCTGGAAGCGATGGGCCATGTACTCGTTGTCGAAGTGCTCGGCGTAGAACTCCTCGACCGGAGAGCTCGGGGCGATATCGCTCACCCGCTCGAACCAGCAGTCGAGCGACTGCAGCGTCATGACCGCGTTGACGAGCATCAGGACCGCCATGACCGAGGTGAGCGAGTAGCGCAGCTTCCATGGGATCAGGTTGATGAGCGCGAGCAGGCGCGGCAGCAGCAGCCTGATCCACACGAGCCCCAGGATGCCCCAGATGCCGGCGAACATCGTCGAGGTGCGGCCCCCGCACAGCGCGGCGACGGGGTCGGGGATGACGCCGAAGAGCATCGACCCCGTGTAGTCCCATGCCACGGCGCCGAACGCCGTCTGCATGAACCAGCTCACCGCGAACTCGAAGGCGCCGCCGATCACCGCGCTGACCAGGAAGATCAGAACGGGGCTGCGGCGGTAGAAGCGGTTGAGCGCCACGGTCATGAGCACCGCGCCCACGCCGTAGATGGGGGAGAACGGGCCGAACAGCAGCCCCGCGCGGTCCTGGTAGACGCCGGGGTCGACGACGGTCATGTGCCAGATGATCTCGAGCACGAGGCCGAGCACGCTGCAGACCATGAACACCCAGAACAGGTTGAAGAAGTTGAGCTTGATATAGCCCTCGCCCGTCTCGTCGCGGCCGAGCATGCCCTCCTCCGCGGCCCGGCGGTCGTCGAGCACGCGCAGGCGGGCCTGCAGCCCGCGCTCATCGCGCAGGGTCGGGTCGATGGTGACGGAGATGACCGTGAGGATGACGAGCTGGGCGGCGGGCTGGATCAGGTGGTAGCCGATGCCGTTGAGCATCACGTTGACGATCAGCTGGGCGATGGTGATGGCGATGAGGATCTCCGACCACAGCGCGGCGTTGCGGCGGCGGTCCTTGAGCAGCGAGCGGCCGAACCGGATCAGCAGCACGGAGGCGACGAGCGAGAGCAGCACGTTGACGACGGTCACGGTGACGGTGACGGTCGGGTCGGCGGCGATGCTCAAGCGGTCGGGCGAGGCGATGAGCGCGAGCGCGACGATGGCGATGAGCAGGGCGATGATGGGCAGGGTGATGATGCCGTCGGCGATGCACAGCACGCCGTAGACCTTGAGGTAGCGGGGGATCTTCTTCCTCTGTTCGGGGGTCGGGGTGTCGGGGTCGAGGTCGTTGCCGGGGAGGTCGTAGTCGATCGCGGGGGTGCTGGAGGGTGTGCTCACGTGCGCTCCTTACTGGTTGTATGTGCCGCAGATGATACCCCAAGCTGCGTGTTTTAACGGGGCACCCGCCAGCGGGGCGGGTCCCGTGCGGGCACCGGCCGCCGTGGAGGGGCCGGCCGCGTACCCCGTTTCGCCCCTTTGCCGCCGCGTGTCTCCGGAGGACTCCACCCGGGCGCAGCGTCCCATGGGATTTTTCTAGCAAATTCAAGTTTTGTCGAAACAATTTCGGTTCCCGCGCTATCCTGAGGAAAACATGTGCGAGACGCATGTGCATGTTGAGCGCGCGGCACCAGCAACCTGCCGCGCGCTCTTTTTTTGGGTAATTCGGGGACGGGGTCGTTTTGGGTCATTTCAGCTCATCCGCCCGCCCCGCGCTACCCGCATCCGCCCGGGCCGCGCGGCCTGTACCTCGCCCCGCCCTGCATCCACCCGCGTTATCCCGCCTCGCCGCCTGCCCCGCGCTTCGCCTCCGCGTCCCGGTCGCACCCATCCCCGCCCCGCTTCGTGAACTCTGCGCGTCATCGCCCGGCGAGGCGCCTCCGCGGTCGGGCGGATGCCATAATGTGCGAGTACGTTACGAGCATATCGAGGGGAACGTATGACTCAGCTTACCTGCCGCGCCGTCCAGGCCGCGCCGGACGATCTCGACCGCGACGAGCTTCACGAGGAGTGCGGCGTCTTCGGCGTGTGGGCTCCCGAGCGCGACGTCGCGCGCATCACCTACTTCGGCCTGAAGGCCCTGCAGCACCGCGGCCAGGAGTCCGCGGGGATCGCGGTGGGCGACGGCGGCACGGTCATGGTCCGCAAGGACCTCGGCCTCATCGACCAGGTCTTCTCAGACGCCGATCTCTCCACGCTGACCGGCCAGCTCGCCGTGGGGCACGTGCGCTACGGCACCGCGGGCGCCAAGAGCTGGGAGGCCGCCCAGCCCCACCTCTCCACCATCAACGACGTCATCATCGCGCTCGCGCACAACGGCACGCTCGTGAACACCGACGACCTGCGCCGCCAGCTCATCGAACTGGGCGTCCCGTTCCTGTCCAACTCGGACTCCGAGGTCGCCGCCAAGCTCATCGGCTACTTCACCCAGCGCACGCACCATCTGCGCGAGGGCATCCGCAAGACGATGGAGCTCGTCCGCGGCGGCTACGCCATGGCGCTCATCAACGAGCAGGCGCTCTACGCGTTCCGCGACCCCGCGGGGATCAGGCCGCTCGTCCTCGGGCGCCTGGCAGACGCGGGCCCCGACCGGCTCGACCGCGCCGCGATGGCGGCCCTCCCCGGCCAGCGACGGGAGGAGGCCGGGTCCGCAGCCGACGGGGCGACGGGGGATGCGGCCGCGTCCGCCGTGCGCGCCGCGGGCTGGGTCGTCGCCTCGGAGACCTGCGCCCTCGACATCGTCGGCGCCGAGTACGTGCGCGACATCCGCCCCGGCGAGATCCTGCGCATCTCCGCCGAGGGCCTCGTGTCCGAGCAGGGTGTGCCCGCCGCCCCGGAGACCGCCGAGTGCATCTTCGAGCAGGTCTACTTCGCCCGACCGGACTCGCTCATGGGCGGCAAGTCGGTCTACGCCTGCCGCTACGACATGGGGCGCCGCCTGGCGCAGGAGTCCCCGGTCGAGGCCGACATGGTCATCGGCGTGCCGGACTCCGGCATGCCGCCCGCGGAGGGCTTCGCCCGCGAGAGCGGCATCCCCTTCGGCGAGGGGCTCATCAAGAACCGCTACGTGGCGCGCACCTTCATCGCGCCCACACAGGAGCTGCGCGCCATGGGCGTGCGCATGAAGCTCAACCCGCTGCGCGACAACATCGCCGGCAAGCGCCTCGTGGTCATCGACGACTCGATCGTGCGCGGCACCACCATGGTCCAGCTCGTCAAGATGCTGCGCGACGCCGGCGCCTCAGAGGTGCACGTGCGCATCAACAGCCCCGAGGTGGTGTGGCCGTGCTTCTACGGCATCGACACCGACGTCCAGGCCCAGCTCATCAGCGCCAACAAGTCGGTCGAGGAGACCCGCGCGTTCATCGGGGCCGATTCGCTCGCCTTCCTGTCGGTGCAGGGCCTGCTCGCCTGCGTGCCGCCGTGCGGCGGGTGCGCGGACGGGCGCGACGGCGAGCCGGCGCGCGGCTACTGCACGGCGTGCTTCACGGGCGTGTACCCGGTGGCGATCCCCGAGAGCTTCGGACGCGACAAGTTCATGCCCGGCTACGACCCCTGCAACCTCACTGAGAGCCCGGTGCTCCCGCGCGATGTCGTGGTCGAGAAGGACCGGGACCACAGCTGGGAGGCCGCCCATCCGCAGGCGTAGCCCCGCCGCGCGGGCGCCGTCTGCGATACCCCGCCCGGCTTGCGATGGCACCGCCGGCAACCTGCTATGATGGGTGCAGCCTACACCTTCTTGGAAAGGATCCGCATGAGCGAGACACCCAAGCATGTGACCTACGAGGACGCCGGCGTCGACACCGCCGAGGGCGGCCGCGCGGTCGACGCCATCAAGCAGATGGTCGCTGAGACCAACCGGCCCGAGGTCATCGGCGGGATCGGCGGCTTCGGCGGCCTGTTCTCCGCCGCCGCGCTGAAGGACATGGAGGACCCGGTCCTCATCTCGGGCACGGACGGCGTGGGCACCAAGCTCGTGCTCGCCCAGATCCTCGACCGGCACGAGACGGTCGGCCAGGACCTCGTCGCCATGTGCGTGAACGACATCCTCGCCTCCGGCGCCGAGCCGCTGTTCTTCTTGGACTACATCGCCATCGGGCATATCGAGGCCGAGCACATGGCCAAGATCGTGCGCGGCGTGGCCGACGGCTGCAAGCTCGCGGGCTGCGCGCTCATCGGCGGCGAGATGGCTGAGCACCCCGGTGTCATGCGCCCGGACGACTACGACCTCGCGGGCTTTACCGTCGGCGTCGTCGACCGACCCAAGATGCTCGACCCCGCCTCCGTGCGCGAGGGCGACGTCATCATCGGCCTGCCGAGCACCGGCGTGCACTCCAACGGCTACTCGCTTGTGCGCCGCGTCATCGGCGTGGACGGGATCGTCCCCGGCACGCCGGAGGCGGCCGCCAAGAAGGCGGAGCTCGAGTCCATCGAGGTCGCGCCCGGCCTCTCCCTCGCCGACGCCCTGCTCGCCCCCACGCGCATCTACGTGAAGCCCGTCCTCGAGCTGCTGCGCGGCGAGGCCGGCTCGAAGGTCCATGCGATCGCCCATATCACGGGCGGCGGCATCACGGAGAACCTCGACCGCGCCCTGCCCAAGGACATCGACGCGCTGGTCGAGCGCGACGGCGGCAAGATGGGCTGGGACGTGCCGCCGGTCATCACCTACATCGCCGAGCACGCGGCCCTCGAGCCCGACGAGGCCTGCAAGACCTTCAACATGGGCGTCGGCCTGATGCTCATCGTGGCGCCCGAGGACGAGGCCGCTGTGACGGGCGCCCTCGAGGCGCTGGGCGAGAAGCCGTTCCGCGTGGGTTCCTGCGTGCCCGGCACCGGCAAGGTGGTGTACGCCGATGAGCGGTAGCGAGGAGTACCGCCGGCTGGTCGAGGAGGCCGGCCTGCCGCCCGAGGCGCTGCCGAGCGACGCGTTCTTCACCGCGAACGTCGACTCCGAGCTCGCCCGCGCCAAGGCCGAGCAGCGGGCCGCCGCATCCGCCGGCGTCCCCGAGGGCATCGAGGCCGCTCTCGCCGAGTCCGCCGACCGCGCCGAGGCGCGAAAGGAGGCCGCCCGCATCATCGGGGAGCTCCGTGCGGAGGGTTCCTGGTCCGGCCTGCACTCCACCCTCGCGGGGGTCCCGGCGGGCCTCATGGACAGCAACCAGCTGCAGGAGCACATCGCCGGCATCCGCTCCGAGGGCTGCGGCGACCCGCTGCCCATCGGCGTGCTGATCTCCGGCTCGGGCACCAACCTGCAGGCGCTGATCGACCGCATCGCCGACGGCAGCCTGAACGCGGAGATCAAGCTCGTGGTGGCGAGCCGCCCCTCCGCGAAGGGCCTGGCGCGCGCCGAGGCCGCGGGGATCCAGACCCTCACCCTCTCCAAGGAGATCTACGCCGACCCGATCCAGGCGGACGAGATCATCGCGAGCGAGCTGTACCGCGCCGGCGTCGCCTACGTCATCATGGCGGGCTACATGCGCAAGGTGCATGCCCCGCTGCTGGCGACCTTCCCCGACCGCATCGTCAACCTGCATCCGGCGCTGCTGCCGAGCTTCCCGGGGGCGCATGCGATCGACGACGCCTTCCGGCGCGGCGTCAAGGTGACGGGTGTGACGGTGCATTTCGCCAACGCGGCCTACGACGCGGGTCCCATCATCGCGCAGCGCGCGCTGCCGGTGGAGGAGGGCTGGGATGTCGAGGTGCTCGAGGCCCATATCCACGAGATCGAGCACGAGCTGTACCCCCATGTGGTCCAGCTGCTCGCCGACGGCCGCGTGCAGGTGCGCGAGGACCGCACGGTCGCCATCTCCTAGGTCCGGGCCCTTCCGGACTCGGGTCAGCCTATCGCGTCGATCGGGGCCGGTCCTTCGGGGCCGGCCCCGTCTTCATGCCGGCGCGGGCGGGTGTCGGCGGGAGCAGGCGATGGGTTGAAACGAACCCGTCTCCAACCAACCCGCCCAACCAACCCATCACCTTGACTGGTATTGGATTGATAAGACCACATCGCCGCTGGTAGACTGCGGTATATGGGTCGCATGCCGCCCAGCGGCGATGGGGGAACGTTTACGGAAAGGCCGGTTTCGGGGCCTGTTCCGCCCGTTTTGAATCACCCCTCGTCATGCGGGTCCCTCGACGGGTCCGGCCCGGGACCCCCGGGTGTCTCAAACCCTTCTGAGCTGGGTGCTCGTGGGGACGGTAGCTGGTATCGTGCATGTATAACCAGCTATGATGAATATATCAACAAGAAATATCAATAACTGCGTATATTCAAACGACCCCGGGTGTGCTTCTCTACCGATATAGTTTCTAGGATTATGTTCCGCCGGACGAAGAGCGGCCCCGTCCTGTGTCCCGCAGGCAACGGGCGCCGTCGCCCGCATCCCACGCGGACGGGCAGGGTCCGGCAGAGAGAACGGGGAGGATCATGGAAAACGAACACCGAGGCTGCTGGCGCTGTTCGGCGCGCTGCTGGTCCTTGCGGCCTTCGCGGCGGCGCCGGCGCGCGCCTGGGCCGCGACGAACCTCGCCGCGGGCAAGCCCGTGACGGCAAGTGCCGCGCACGGCGCGATGCCGGCGAGCAACCTCACGGAACGACCGGGCATCGCGCTGGTCCACGGAATTGCCCCCTCCGCGGTGGGCCTACGTCGATCTGGGCTCGTCCCAGCAGATGGACCGCTTCAGCGTCATCTGGGAATCCGACAACGTCTACGCGTCGAGCTTCGACATCTACGTGTCGGACAGCACCGAGGACTGGGGCGACCCCGTCGCCTCCGTGTCCGATAACGCGCAGCGCGCCTCGACGGTCGAGCTCGACGAGCCGGTCGCCGGCCGCTACGTCCGCCTCTCGGTCACCGCGATGCACGGGTACCCGAGTGTGTCGGCCTGCGACTTCAGCATCTCGCTCGGTTCCGACGAGACGCCCGCGGACCCGACCGAGAACGTCGCGCTCGGCATGACCGGCGCCGCCGATTTCACCGAGGCCGCGTCCCTCGGCACGGGCAACGCGTTCGACGGGGACACGTCGAGTAAAAGCTCGCGCTGGGCCTCCGCCGTGGACGCCACGGAGGGCGAGCCCGGCGGCCCGCACTGGATCTACGTCGACCTCAGGCAGATGCGCGACGTCAAGACGGTCCGCGTCTTCTGGGAGATGCGCAAGGCGAACGGCTACCGCATCGATATCGCGTCCGACGGCGCGGACCCCGCCGCGGACAGCTCGGACTGGCAGACGGTCTACGAGAACGACGGCCGTCCCGCCTCGACCACCGACACCATCTCGCTGGACCAGGTGCACCAGGCTCGCTACGTGCGCCTCTACATCGAGCAGAACACCTTTGACGACCCCGGCGGCGGCACCCCGTGGGGCAACATCTCGATCTACGAGATGGAGGTCTACGGCGGCGCGCCCGCCATGGACATCGGCGACGTCGCGAACATGATCTCGGTCGCGGCGCCCAGTGCGGAGGACACCAAGCTCTCCGTCACCCTGCCCGAGGTCGAGGGCTATACGGTCGAGTACCGCGGAACCGATCTCGAGCAGATCGTTGACGCGGAGCTGAACATCAACCGCCCGCTCATCGACAAGGAGGTCAAGCTGGCGTTCAAGGTGACCGAGGATGCGACGGGCAAGTACGTCCTCACCGAGGTCCCCGTCACCGTTCCCGGCCGCCAGCAGGCCAACACCGGCAACGCGGCGCCCGTGATCCTGCCCGAGCTCTCCGAGTGGGCGGGCGGCTCCGGCGTCTTCGACATCACCGGGCAGACCTCCGTCTACTACACCGACGCCTCCCTCGCGAACGTGGTCGAGCGCTTCGCCGCCGACCTCTCCGAGGTGCTCGGCTTCGAGATCTCCGCGGTGCAGGGCGAAGGCGACGGCATCGTCTTCACGACGAGCACCGACCCCGCCGTCGTGGCGCTCGGCGAGGAGGGCTACACGCTCTCCGTCACCGGCTCGCGCGTGACGGTGACCGCGCCGACCTCGGATGACTGGGACGCCACGACGGGCGCCAACTGGGGCGCCCAGACGCTGCTGCAGGCCGCCGAGCAGGGCGATGGCTCCCTGCCCCAGGGCGAGGCGCGCGACTACCCGCTCTACAAGGTGCGCGGCATCATCCTCGACGTGGGCCGCAAGACCTTCACGATGGACTGGCTGAACCAGCTGGTGCGCCAGATGGCCTACTACAAGCTGAACGACCTCAACATCCATCTGAACGACAACTACATCCCCATCGAGCAGTACGTCGCCGACGGCATCGACCCGGCCGACCTCGAGAAGGGCGCGTACTCGGGCTTCCGCCTGGAGTCGGACATCACCGAGGGCGACACCTTCACCTTCGGCGGCGTCGAGCACACCGCTCGCACCGATCTCACGAGCACCGACCTCTTCTACACGAAGGCGGAGTTCCGCGAGTTCATCGATTCCTTCGCCGAGTTCGGCGTGAACATCTCCCCCGAGATCGACACCCCGGCGCACTCGCTTGCGCTCACCAAGGTCTTCCCGGACCTCTCCTACGGCGTGATGCGGCACCGCAACCGCGACCACCTCGACATCATCAACCAGTACGACCAAGTCGTCGACATGATGGAGACCATCTGGGACGAGTACACGGTCGGCGACGACGCCGCCTTCTCCGGGGCGCGCTACATCAACATCGGCGCGGACGAGTTCAACGTCAGCGGCACGGGCGATCACGACACGGGCAACGCGCTGACCACCGGCGAGGCCTACCGCAGGTTCGTGAACGACCTCTCCAACTACATGCTCGACGAGGGCTACACCCCGCGCGTGTGGGGCAGCCTGTCCAACTACAGCGGCGACAACTCGATCATCGAGCACCCCGAGCTCGCCCAGGTGCTGCTGTGGAACTCCGGCTACGCCCACATGGACGAGATGTACGACATGGGCTACCAGCTCATCTTCTGCGATGACGGCCAGTACTACATCGTTCCGGGCGCGACCTACTACTACGATTACCTGTCGCCGAGCATCATGTACAACTCGGCCATCAACGTGCAGGGGTCCACGACCGTCCCCGCCGGCGACCCCCAGATGGTCGGCGGCATGTACGCCGCGTGGAACGACATGGTCGACCGCAACGAGATCGGCATGTCGCAGTACGACATCTACGACCGTCTCTACCAGTCCATGGGGCTCTACGGCGCCAAGCTGTGGGGCAAGCCCGCCGGCGCCATGAGCCTCGAGGCCGCGCAGGGCGTCATGGACGACCTCGGCGTCGCCCCCGGAACCAACCAGGCCTACGCTGCCTCCGCGAACGACGAGGGGACCTATCTCCAGCTCACGATGGATGACGAGGCCGACGCCTCGGGCAACGGCCGCGGTATCGGCGAGCTCGGGAACGCCTCGCTCGAGGACCTCGGCTACACGGGCGCCCTCAAGCTGAACGGCGGGGCGAGCTACGCCGAGATCGAGGGCATCGAGACCCTCGGCCTGGGCTCCGACCTGCGCGCGAAGGTCATGCGCACCTCCGCCTCCGCCGAGGACCAGGTCCTGTTCGAGTCCCCGTACGGCCAGATCAAGGCCGTCCAGGGCGCGACCGGCAAGGTGGGCATCTCGCGCGAGGGGTACGACTACAGCTTCGACTACACCCTCCCCGTGAACGAGTGGGTCGAGCTCGAGTTCAAGAACACCAAGGACTCCACCTCCCTGTTCGTCGACGGCGAGCTGGTGCAGACCATCGGCACCGGGACGCGCGGCCAGCTGCACGGGACCTGCATGTTCCCGCTGGCGCGCATCGGCTCGGAGTCCGAGGCGTTCGAGGGGTATGTGACGGACGTCGTCGCGACCTCCTCGGCTGACGTCTCGACCACGGAGTACGCTTCGACCGCCGTACTGCTGCGCGCCGTCTGCGCCGCCGCGGCCGTGTCCGCCGAACACGAGATTGCGGGCATCGACGCGCTCGTCGAGCAGGCTTCCCAGCTCATGGACCAGGTCGCGCCCGACGGCGACGCCGTGGCGGCCCTGACCTCCCAGATCGAGGGGGCCGTCGCCTCCGTCGACTTCGAGCAGGCCGACTACGGCCGCGTCGACGCCCTGCTGTCGCTCCTCCCCTCGGATGAGCAGCTCGACTCCCTGTTCACCCCGGATTCGGTCGAGTCGCTGCGCCGCGCCGTGTCCGCCATCCGCCGCGGGCTGCCCGCCGGCATGCAGGATGTCGTCGACGGCTACGAAGCGACGCTCTCCGCCGCCCTCGCCGGCTTGGAGCCGACCGAGGCGCGCGACCCGGCCCTCATCGACCCCGCGCTCCTGAAGGCCGACGCCTGCTCCCAGCAGGCGGAGAGCGGCAAGGAGGGGCCCGCGGCCAACGTGCTCGACGGGGACACCTCGACGATGTGGCACACGACCTGGACGGGCGACGGGCATGCGGAGCACTGGATCTCGCTTACGCGCGCCGACGGGGCCGCCATGTCGGTTTCCGGGCAGCAGTACACCCCGCGCCAGTCCGGCAGCAACGGCATCATCACCGGCTACCAGGTCCAGGTCAAAGCGACCGCCGACAGCGATTGGAAGACGGTCGCGGAGGGCACCTGGACGTCCAACGCCCAGGTCAAGAAGGTCGAGTTCGATGCGGTCGAGTTCGTCGCGGTGAGGCTGTACGCCACGGCCTCCGCGAGCGACACCGCCGTGACCTTCGGGTCGGCTGCGGAGATCCGCCTGGTCGACGGCTCCGCCGCCGCCGACATCGACGGCCTGCGGGCGATCGTCGACGCCGCGGCGAAGATCTCCAACGACGACGGCCGCTACACGCCCGACAGCTGGCAGGCGCTGCAGGACGCCATCGCGGCGGCGCGCACGCTGCTCGAGTCCGAGGCGCCCGACGCGTCCGAGGTCGAGCAGGCGAAGAAGGACGTGCTCGACGCGCAGACGAGCCTGGTGCTCGCTGTGGCGGAGCCCGAGCCCGAGACCTACACGGTCACCTTCATCGACCGCATCCCGGGCACCGAGGACACGGTCCTCACCGTCGAGGCCGGCTCCAAGCTCGCCGAGCCCGCCGAGCCCGTGCTCGAGGGCTGGGTCTTCGGCGGCTGGTACGTCGACGGCTGGGAGGGCGGTTTCACCCGGCGCTGGGATTTCGAGACCGACACGGTGACCTCGGACCTGACGCTGACCGTGCAGTGGACCGCCGCGGGCGGCGGCTCGGGCGAGACCGACCCGGGCGAGTCCGACCCCGGTGCGACGACGCCGGAGGAGCCGCCGGCGAAGCCCGGCGACGGCACCGGCTCGCAGGGGTCCATCCCCCAGACGGGTGACAACATGCCGGCGATCCTCATCGGCGTCGCGGTGGCAGCGGTGGTGCTGATCGTCGCGGGCGTCGTGGTGAGCCGCAGGAAGCGCGGGTAGCGCACCCGGCGCGACGGCACAGGCCATGCGATGCGGGGCCGGTCCTTCGGGGCCGGCCCCTTTCCATGCCGCGGCGGGCGCGGGGCTCGGCCGTGCAGCGGGCGCGGGCGATGGGTTGAGATGGGTTGACGGGCGATGGGTTGAAACGAACCCGTCCCCAACCAACCCATCAGTCGGGCCCGATGGGTTGAAACGAACCCGTCCCCAGTCAACCCCCCCTCGCGGGTTCGGGATGCGGTAGGACGGTGCGCGGTTCTCGGGAAGGTCGCGGCGGCGGGTTCGCTGCCGAGCGCGATATCCCTGCAATTCGGCATCGAGGGCGACCGGGGGCCGGCGCTGCTATAGAATCGCTTGGACACGACGACCCGTAGGACGGAGCAAGCCATGGCCGAGTGGACCATCAAGCGGTGCCTTGAATGGACGACCGAGTATCTGGGGGGCAAAGGGGACGAGAACCCCCGGCTCTCCGCCGAATGGCTGCTGACGTCGGCGACCGGGCTCCCCCGCATCAGGCTCTACACGGATTACGACAAGCCCTTGACGCCCGAGGAGCTCTCCCGCCTGCACGGGGCCGTCGTCCGCCGCGCGAAGGGTGAGCCGCTGCAGTACATCGCCGGTGAGACCTCCTTCAGGACGATCACCGTCGCGTGCGAGCCCGGCGTGCTCATCCCGCGCCCGGAGACCGAGATGCTCGTTGAGGAGGTCCTCGCCTACATAGACCGTGCGGTCATGGGCTCCCCCGAGGGCCGGCGCGCCCGTTCGCGCGCGGCGCTCCCGTGGAACGCCGAGGTGGAGGCGGCCCGTCGGGCCGAGCTCGAGGCGGCCGCGCGCCGCGCCGCCGAGCAGGAGGGCTCCGACCGGGCGGACGGAGGCGCGGGGGAGGGACCGGACGCCCCCGCGTCGGACAGGGTCGACGCCCCGGCGCCGGACGCCGTGCCCGGAGCGGGCGACGGGGCGGCGGAGGGGCAGGGCGACCCCGGGGAGGCCTGCGGGGCGTCCTGCCCGACGGACCTCGAGGACGCCGCCCCCGCCGTCGCCCGTGTGCTCGAGGTCGGCTGCGGGACGGGGTGTATCTCCCTGTCGATCGCGGCGGAGCGCCCCGGTCGCGTGCGCTGCGTCTCGACGGACATCGAGCCGCGGGCGGTGGCGCTCGCCCGCCGCAACCGCGACGCGCTCGGGATCCCGCCGGAGGAGGCCGACTTCCGCGAGGGGAACCTGGTGTCGCCGCTCGACCGCGCGACCGAGTGGGGAACCTTCGACGTCCTCGTGTCCAACCCGCCCTACATCCCCACCTCCGTGATGGCGCAGCTGCCGCGCGAGGTGGCGGACTTCGAGCCCGGGCTCGCCCTGGAGGGCGGGGCCGACGGCCTCGATATCTTTCGCCGGCTCGTCAACGCCGCCCCCAGCATGCTGAGGCCGGGCGGACTGCTCGCGTGCGAGCTGCATGAGACCACGCTCGACGCCGCGGCCGATATCTGCCGCGCGGCGGGGTTCGAGGACGTGCGCATCGTCGACGACCTTGCGGGGCGGCCCCGCATCGTCGTCGCGGTCGTGCCCGAGTCGGCGGTCCTCGAGGCGCGCCGGCGCTTCGGCGCGGGTGCCCCGAGCCGCTGAGCGCACAGGCCGGCCGCCCGGCGCGAGCGCCGGGCAGGCACGGGGAGGCGCCCCGCCCGTCACGGCGGCGGGGCCGTCCCTGATGACATGGGAGCTGCCCTGTCCGGCACATCGGTCCCCGATGGCACGGGGCCGTTCCGTCTGCCGTCACCTGCCGTCACGGACCGTCGCGGGTCCGGTCCATACCGACACGTAACGCACACATTACACCCTCTTGGCCGACGTCCCTTTCCCGTTTATCCGATGGGTTGGGGACGCTGCCTGCATTCGGGCCGGCGCGTGAGACAATGCACAGAGCCGCGCGGAGACGCGCGGTAAAACGTTTGCTCAACGCCGGGGAACAGGGAAGGAAGGTACCGTATGCAGCGAATCTACCGGGTGTCCGCCGACGGCCGCCCGCATCCGCTCGCGATCCGCGACGCCGCGGCGCACCTGCGCGCGGGCTGCCTCGCCCTCGTCCCCACCGAGACCGTCTACGGAGTCGGGGTCTGCGTCTCGGCGTACGCGTCGTGCGAGGGGGAGCCCTCGGACGAGTCCGGGTACGGGCGCATCTTCACGCTCAAACGGCGGGAGCGCCGCCAGACGGTCCCCTGGCTCGTCGCGGGCGCGGAGGCCCTCGACGCCTTCGGGGTCGACGTCCCCGACGAGGCGTACCGTCTCGCCGAGGCGTTCTGGCCGGGCGCCCTCACCATCGTCGTCAGGGCGTCCGACGCGGTCCCCGCCTTCATGCGCGCGGCGGACGGCACGGTCGCGCTGCGCGCCTCGGCGTCCCCGGTGATCCGGGCCCTCGTGCGCGCCTGCGGCTCGCCGCTCGCGGTCACGAGCGCCAACACCCACGGCGCCCCCGCGCCTGCGTCGTTCGAGGAGGTGGAGCCCCGCATCCTTGCGGGCTCCGACATCGCTTTGGATGCCGGTGCGACCGTGTGCCGCGACGCGTCGACCATCGTGTCGTGCGCGCACGGCGCGCCCGAGATCCTGCGGCACGCGGCCCTGCCCGACGAGCGCGTCCGTGCGGTCCTGACCCCCGACTCCGCCCCCGATAAGGAGCGATAGACATGCCCCTCAACTTCAGCGACCTGCGGCTGGCAGACAGCGGCTTCGGCCGCCCGGACTACATCATGGCGATCGACTCGGGGACCACCTCCGTGCGCGCCATCATCGTGGACGAGTACGACTGCATCGTGGCGCAGGCGTCCAAGCCCGTGACCACCTTCTACCCCCAGCCGGGCTGGGTCGAGCAGGACCCCATGGAGATCCTGGCCTCCCAGATCTCGGTCATGACGGAGGTGCAGTTCAAAAGCGGCATCCATTCCGACAGCATCGCCGCCATCGGCATCTCCAACCAGCGCGAGACCTGCGTGGTGTGGGACCGCGACAGCGGGCAGCCCATCTACAACGCGATCGGCTGGCAGTGCCGGCGCACGGCCCCCATCGTCGACCGGCTCATCGCCCAGGGTGCGAGCGAGACCATCCGCTCGAAGACCGGCCTCACGCCCGACCCGTACTTCTCGGCCACCAAGATCAAGTGGATCTTGGACAACGTGAGCGGCGCCCACGAGGCCGCCGAGGCGGGCGAGCTCATGTTCGGCACGATTGACACCTGGCTCGTCTACAACCTGACCGGCGGCGCGGTCTACGCGACGGACTACACCAACGCGAGCCGGACCATGCTGTTCAACATCCACACCCTCGACTGGGACGACGAGCTGCTCTCCCTGCTCGGGATACCCCGCTCCATGCTGCCCGAGGTGCGCTGGAGCTCCGGGGACTTCGGGCGCGTGTCGGGGGAGATCATGACGCACCGTCCCCGCATCGCCGGCGTGGCGGGCGACCAGCAGGCGTCGTTCTTCGGGCACTGCTGCTTCGAGCGGGGCGACACCAAGAACACCTACGGGACCGGCTGCTTCATGCTCATGAACACCGGGGACGAGGCGGTCGATTCCAAGGGCGGCCTCATCTCAACGATCGGCATCGCCGAGGGGGGCTCCATAAGCTACGCCCTCGAGGGGTCGATCTTCCGCGCGGGGTCCACCATCCAGTGGCTGCGCGACAAGCTCGGCATCATCTCCGACGCCGCCGAGACCTCGCAGATCGCGAGCTCGGTCCCCGACAACGCGGGGTGCTACCTCGTGCCCGCGTTCAGCGGCCTGGGCGCGCCGTGGTGGGACCCGGGCGCGCGCGGCATGATCACCGGGCTCACCGCGGCCTCGGACCGCGCCACCCTCGTGCGCGCGGCCTGCGAGTCGATGGCCTACCAGAGCTACGACGTCCTGCGGGCCATGGAGGCGGACGCGGGGATGCGCCTGTCGGGCCTGTCCGTGGACGGCGCGGCGTCGCGCAACGAGTTCATCATGCAGTTCCAGGCGGACCTGCTGGGGATACCCATCACGCAGGCGGAGGCCGTGGAGACGACGGCCCTCGGCGCCGCCTACCTGGCCGGGCTCGCGGTGGGATACTGGGAGGACCGCGAGGAGCTGGTGCAGAACCACGGGCGCGGCAGGCGGTTCGACCCGGCGGGCGATGCGGGCGAGATGGCGCATCTGCTATCCGGGTGGCACGATGCCGTGGCGCGCACGCGAACCGTGATACAGTGATGCCGCGGCGCCGCGGGCGCCGCGAGCCGAACCCTCAACGTGGGAAGGACGCCTCAATGCGCATCGCCATCGCCTCCGACCATGCCGGCTTCGAGCAGAAGCAGGCGCTCGTCGACTACCTCGCTCAGGACCTGGGCTGCGACGTGACGGACTTCGGTCCCGACACCGACGACCGGGTCGATTACCCGGATTACGCCGAGAAGGTCGCCCATGCGGTCGCCTCGGGCGACGCCGACCGCGGCGTGCTGGTCTGCGGGACGGGCATCGGCATGGCGCTGGCCGCCGACAAGGTGCCCGGCGTGCGCGCCTCCTCGATCACCCGCCCGGATTTCGCCGACCTGTTCCGCCGCCACAACGACGGCAACGTCGTGTGCCTCTCGGGCCGCTTCGTCGAGCCCGAGGTCAACCGCGAGATCGTGAAGGTGTTCCTCGAGACCGGGTTCGAGGGCGGCCGCCACGCCGACCGCGTCGGCAAGGTGATGAGGCTCGACGCCTAGCCCCGACCCGCCATCGCCGCCCACGGCCGGCGCCGCCGCGTCCGAACCGATGCGGCGGCGCCGGCGCCGTCATGCGGCTACGCCGCACCGGACCGGGGTACAAGACCGCCGGATCGAGATATCAGAACGTTCGTCCGGGCCGCAGGGCCCGAGGCGGGGAAGTGGGATGCCATGCCAACCGAATTCGACCGCTCGCGCGTGACCGTCGTCGACCACCCGCTCGTCCAGCACAAGCTCTCCATCCTGCGCGACCGCTGGACCGGCACCAAGCAGTTCCGCGATCTCGTGCGCGAGCTCGCGCGCCTCGAGTGCTACGAGGCGACCCGCGACCTCCCACTCGAGGACGTCGACATCGAGACGCCCATCTGCGAGGCGACCGTGAAGCGCCTCGCGGGCCGCAAGCTCGCCGTGGTGCCCATCCTGCGCGCCGGCCTCGGCATGGTCGACGGCGTGCTCGACCTCGTCCCCGCCGCGCGCGTGGGGCATCTGGGCATGTACCGCGACGAGGTGACCCACGAGCCCCACGAGTACTACGCCAAGCTCCCCTCCGATATCGCGGAGCGCCTCTGCCTGGTGGTCGACCCCATGCTCGCCACGGGCGGCTCCGCCGCCGCGGCCCTCTCCTACCTGCGCGCGCAGGGGGCGCGCGACATCCGGTTCCTCGCGCTCGTCGCCGCACCCGAGGGGCTCGCGACGGTGCTCGAATCCGATCCGGGCGTGCATGTCTACACCTGCTCGGTGGACCGCTGCCTCAACAGGGATGCATATATTGTGCCGGGCCTGGGCGATGCGGGGGACCGCATCTTCGGCACGCTGTAGGTCGTCGCCGTGGTCGCCTCGCCCCACGACATCGCCCGCCTCGTGCTCGGGGCGGTCGCGGGCATCGTGGGCTACCTGCCGGTTCTCGCGGTCCTCGCCCTCACCCGAAAGGGGAGGCTCAAGCCGGGCGTGGGCGTCGGCGCGGCGGCGGTGGGGGTGTCATTCGCCACGCTCACGGCATTCGAGGGGGCTGTGCTGGCGTGGGCGCCACAAGATTTTGACACCATCTCCATTGGCGCAGTGGTAGGCTATCTAACCATGCTGGTGCTCCTGGTGGTCTATGCGCTCAGGCGGGGCTAGGGGGACCGGCGGTATGCAGCGGTATCCGAGGAGGGTTTAGCTTTGGACGCATTCGCTCAGCTGCCCGACGAGATCAACCACCTCGTCTCCGAGTTCCATTCCATCCCCTTCGTGGGCGACCTCATGATGGGTATGACGCAGTACAGCTTCTGGCTGTGCGCGTCGGCCATCCTGCTGCTCGTGATCATGTTCGCGTTCAAGAGCAAGCTGGCGCTCGTCCCGCACGGCCTGTTCGCGAACGTCATGGAGTGGGGCATCGAGTTCGTCCAGAACGACGTGGGCAAGCAGATCATCGGCAAGAACTGGAAGAAGCACTTCCCGTTCCTGGCGACGCTGTTCTTCTTCATCCTCTGCAACAACGTCGTGGGCGTCATCCCGGGCATGAAGCCCGGCAGCGGCACCATCTCCACCACCGCCGCCCTCGCCGTGGTCGCCTTCGTCTACTTCATCGCGTGCGGCGTGCGCGCCCACGGGCCCATCGGCTACCTCAAGAGCCTGGCCCCGGAGGGCGTCGGCTTCCCGCTCAACATCCTGATCTGGGTCATCGAGGTCATCTCGACCCTGCTGCGCCCGATCACCCTGGCCGTCCGTCTGTTCTGCAACATGTTCGCCGGGCACATCGTCATGGGTTCGTTCGCCATCATGGTCACGCTGTTCGTCCAGCCGCTGCTGCAGCAGGTCACCGCCTCCAACATCCTGGCGGCGCTGCCGGGCGTGCTGTTCGCGTTCATCCTGCTCGTGATCTACGCCATCGAGATCTTCGTCGCCTTCGTCCAGGCATACGTGTTCACCATCCTCACCGCCGTCTACATCCAGGAGGCGGAGGAGGTCGAGGAGTAGGGCGCCCGCCTCGGGCGCGTCGCCGGGCACCCCGCCCGGCCCCGTTCGGTACCGAGCGCATCCGCGCTTGATATACGTTGAGGTTAAATGCACGACGTGCATGCAACTGAAGGAGGAATTGTGGGAGTTATCGGTTACGGCCTCGGTGTCATCGGTGCAGGCCTCGCCATCGGTCTGGCCGCCTACGGCTGCGCGGGCGCCATGGCGCGTCAGCCCGAGATCCAGAATCGCGCGTTCACCGTCTTCATCATGGGCGCCGCCTTCGCAGAGGCCCTGGCGCTCATCGGCTTCGTCGTCGCGCTGGTTGTCCAGTAAGACCGCCCGACTCACGGGAACCAAACGTCCCAAGGGAGAAGAAGCCATGAAGTTCGACCGAATTCGCGTCTCGGCGGCGCTCGCCGCGCTCGCGTGCATGGTACCCCAGGCGGCTTACGCCGAGGAGTCCGGCAGCGGCGCGGAGATCTTGATCCCCAAGCCCGCCGAGTTCATCCCCGCGCTCGTCATCTTCCTCATCATCCTCGCGGTCCTGGGCAAGCTCGTGTGGCCGAGCGTCCTCGCGATGTTCGAGCAGCGCGAGAAGACCATCGCGGACAGCCTCAAGGAGGCCGATGAGACGCGCGCGCACTCCGCGGAGGTCCGCGCCCAGGCCGATTCGGTGATCGCCGACGCCCGTCGCCAGGCATCCGACATCGTCCTGTCCGCCCGCTCCGACGCGGAGAAGGAGCGCGCCCGCATCGTCGCCGAGGCCCACTCCGAGGCCGAGGACATCATCTCCAAGGCGCGCGACCGCGCCGAGGACGAGATGCAGCGCGCCTACGCCAACGCGACCGACACGATCGCCAAGACGTCCGTCGCGATCGCCGGCAAGATCGTGGGCGACGTCCTCGCCGACGACCCGGCCAAGCAGCGCGAGCTGATCGAGAAGTACATCGCGGAAGTGGGTAGCCTCCATGCCTAGCAGCGACCGTATCGAGAGCCGCCGGCTCGAGACCTACGCGCGCACGCTGCTCGAGGCGTCGAGGACCGAGGACCATGTCTACGAGAACCTCGCGCCGCTCGTCGCCCAGGCGGAGGCCTCGCCCGAGGTGCTCTCCGTGCTCGCCACGATGGCGGAGCAGGGCGACCTCGAGCACCTGCCCGAGGTCCTGGACCTGTACCGCGGCATGGTCGACGAGGAGAAGGAGGTCGTGGGCGTCCATGTGACCACCGCGGTCCCCCTCGACGACGCGCTGCGCGACATGATCAAGCAGAAGTGCGAGTCCGACCTCGAGGCCCGCGTGTTCCTCATCGAGCACGTCGACCCCACCATCATCGGCGGCATCATCCTCTCCGCGCGCGGCCAGCGCCGCGACGCCTCCGTGCGCATGCAGCTGGAGACCGCGCGGAAGGTCATGACGCATAACGTAAAGAAGACGGAGGTATAGCGACATGTCCGAGGCAATCAGCGCCGAGAACATCGAGCGCATCCTGGAACGGCGCCTCCTCGACCTCTCCGCCACCGTCGACACCCAGGAGGTGTCGACCGTCGCGGAGGTGGGCGACGGCATCGCGCACGTCGCCGGCCTCCAGCGGGCCATGGCCGGCGAGCTGCTCGAGTTCACGAGCAGCCTGACCGGCGAGACCGTCTACGGCCTCGCGCAGAACCTCGACCGCGACGAGGTCGGCGCCGTCCTGTTCGGCGACGTCGCCCTCATCAAGGAGGGGGACACCTGCCGCACCACCGGGCGCGTCATGGACATCCCCGTGGGCCGCGGCATGCTCGGCCGCGTCGTGAACCCGCTGGGCCAGCCGATCGACGGCAAGGGCCCCATCGCGGCCACGCATCGCCGCCCCATCGAGTTCAAGGCTCCCGGCGTCATCGAGCGCCAGCCCGTATGCGAGCCCGTCCAGACCGGCCTGCTCGCCATCGACGCGATGGTGCCCGTCGGGCGCGGCCAGCGCGAGCTCATCATCGGCGACCGCAAGACCGGCAAGACGGCCATCGCCATCGACGCCATCATCAACCAGCGCGGCAAGGGCATGGTCTGCGTGTACGTGGCCATCGGCCAGAAGGCCTCCACGGTCGCGTCGATCCGCGAGACCCTCTCCGCCCACGGTGCGCTGGACTACACGATCATCGTCTCCGCCACCGCCGCGGACTCCGCGCCCATGCAGTACATCGCCCCGATGGCGGGCGCCGCCATCGGCGAGTTCTTCATGTACAACGGCGAGGACGGCGAGCCGGCGAGCGCGACCAACCCGGGCGGCCACGTGCTCGTGGTCTACGACGACCTGTCCAAGCAGGCCGTCGCCTACCGTCAGATGTCGCTTACGCTGCGCCGTCCGCCCGGACGCGAGGCCTACCCCGGCGACATCTTCTACCTGCACTCGCGCCTGCTCGAGCGCGCCTGCAAGCTGTCCGACGAGAACGGCGGCGGCTCGCTCACGGCGCTCCCGCTCATCGAGACGCAGGACGGCGACGTGTCCGCCTACATCCCCACGAACGTGATCTCCATCACCGACGGCCAGATCTACCTGCAGTCCGACCTCTTCTTCCAGGGCCAGCGCCCCGCGGTCGACGTGGGCATCTCGGTCTCGCGCGTCGGCGGCGACGCCCAGACCAAGGCCATGAAGCAGGTCGCGGGCAACCTTCGCCTCGACCTCGCGGGCTATCAGGAGCTCCAGGGCTTCACGCAGTTCGGCAGCGACCTCGACGCCGCGACGCAGCACCAGCTGACCCACGGCGCCCGCATGACCGAGCTGCTCAAGCAGTCCCGCTTCCGCCCGATGCCCGTGGCCGACCAGGTGAGCGTGCTGTTCGCCGGCAACAAGGGGTATCTGGACGACCTCGACATCTCCGAGGTGCTCCCGTTCCGCGACGGCCTCATCAAGTACCTGAACGGGGCCTACGCCGGGGTGCTGTCGCAGATCGGCGACGCCAAGCTCTCCGACGAGGTCTCCGCCAAGCTGGAGCAGGCGATCGCCGATTACAAGAACCAGTTCATCGCCGCGCGCGCCCAGGACGGCGCCGCCGCGGGCGACGGGAATGCGTAAGGAGACCCGAGCCCCATGGCCAACCTCCGCGAAATAAAGAAGCGCATCAACTCGGTGTCCACCACCGAGCAGATCACGCGCACCATGGAGATGGTCTCGACGGCGAAGATCGGCCGCGCCCTCAACCGCGAGAAGCAGTCGGAGGCCTACCGCCGGGCCATCACCGACGTGATGCTGACCGTCGCCGGCGACACGGCGGCCGGTCCGAGCTCGCCCCTGCTGGTGAACCCGGCGTCCTACGACTGCGCGCTGCTGATCGTCATCAACTCCGACCGCGGGCTCGCGGGCGGGTTCAACGTCACGGTCGAGCGCGCCGCCGAGAAGCGCATCGACCACTTCCGCCGCCACGGCGCCCAGCGCGTCGAGCTCATCACGTGCGGCCGCAAGGCGACCGAGTACTTCCGGCACCGCGACGACGTGGTGATGACGGTGGAGGGCGAGTCCGACGACCCGACGCTCGAGCGCGCCCGCATGATCGCCAGCTACGTGTGCGACGGCTTCGCGAGCGGCAGATTCGGCCGCGTGGACATCGTCTACTACCATGCGCGCAACCGTGTGGACCAGGAGCTGCGGCAGGAGCGCATCCTTCCGCTCGACCGCGAGGTCCTGCACACCGCCCGCGGTCCGCGCGCCAACGAGGGCCAGGCGCCCCGCCGCCTGACCTCCCCGTTCGAGTACGAGCCGAGCGCCAGCCACGTGCTGTCCCGGCTCATCCCGAGCTACGTGCTGACCGTCATCCACCAGGCGCTGATCGATTCCGCCGCGGCCGAGCAGGGTGCGCGCCGCAAGGCCATGCACTCCGCGACCGAGAACGCGGGTGCCATCATCGCCGAGCTCACGCGCACCTACAACCGCGTGCGCCAGGCGTCCATCACGACTGAGATCAACGAGATCGTCGGTGGAGCCGCTGCATTGGAGGAATACTAATGGCAGATACCATCGTTGCCCCGACCGAGACGACCGCCGGCGTCGGACGCATCGTCCGCATCATCGGCCCGGTCGTCGACGTCAAGTTCAAGCAGGGGGTCCCGGGCATCTACAACGCCCTGACCGTCGACGCCGAGACGCCCGTGGGCCGCATCAAGACCATCCTCGAGGTGGAGAGCCAGCTGCCCGGCGGCGTCGTCCGCTGCGTGGCGATGTCCTCCACGGACGGCCTGCAGCGCGGCATCGAGGCCGTCGACACCGGCGGCCCCATGAAGATGCCCGTGGGCAACCAGACCCTCGGCCGCATCTGGAACGTCATGGGCGAGCCCGTGGACGGCAAGCCCATGCCCGAGGTGGAGGATCACTATCCCATCCACCATCCCGCGCCGAGCTTCGACGAGCTGACCACCAAGACCGAGATCTTCGAGACCGGCATCAAGGCGGTCGACCTCCTCGAGCCCTATATCCGCGGCGGCAAGACCGGTCTGTTCGGCGGCGCCGGCGTCGGCAAGACGGTGCTCATCCAGGAGCTCATCAACAACCTCGCCCAGGAGCACGGCGGCACCTCCGTCTTCACCGGCGTGGGCGAGCGCACCCGCGAGGGCACCGACCTGTACCTCGAGATGAGCGAGTCGGGCGTCATCGACAAGACCTGCCTGGTCTACGGCCAGATGAACGAGCCGCCCGGAGCGCGCCTGCGCATCGGCCTGGCGGGCCTCACGGAGGCCGAGTACTTCCGCGACCGCGGCCAGGACGTCCTGCTGTTCATCGACAACATCTTCCGCTTCTCCCAGGCCGGCTCCGAGGTCTCCGCGCTGCTCGGGCGCATGCCGTCGGCGGTGGGCTACCAGCCGACGCTCGCCACCGAGATGGGCGACCTGCAGGAGCGCATCACCTCCACCAAGACCGGCTCGATCACCTCCGTCCAGGCCGTCTACGTGCCCGCCGACGATCTGACCGACCCCGCGCCGGCGACGACCTTCACGCACCTCGACGCCACGACGGTCCTCTCGCGCAGCATCTCGAGCCTGGGCCTGTTCCCGGCCATCGACCCGCTGGCGAGCACCTCCGACGCGCTCGACCCGAGCATCGTGGGCGAGGAGCACTACCGCGTCGCCGTCAAGGTCCAGGAGATCCTGCAGGAGTACTCCGACCTCCAGGACATCATCGCGATCCTGGGCATGGACGAGCTGTCCGACGAGCAGAAGCTCACGGTGAGCCGCGCCCGCAAGATCCAGCAGTTCCTCTCCCAGTCCTTCCATGTGGCGGAGAAGTTCACGGGCAACCCGGGCGTCTACGTGCGCGTGGGCGACACCGTCCGCTCCTTCGCCGCGATCGTCGACGGCGAGTGCGACGACCTGCCCGAGCAGGCGTTCCGCTACGCCGGCACCATCGACGACGTGCGCGACCGCGCCGCCAAGATGGAGGCGTAGGGCGATGGCCATGCAGATCCGCATCGTGTGCCCCGAGCACCAGGCCTATGAGGGCGAGGCCGCCTTCGTGACCGTCCCCACGACGGACGGCGCGCTCGGCGTGGCCCCGCTCCATGCGAGCGAGATCTCCACCATCGAGCCCGGCTACGTCCGCGTGTGCGACCGCGCCATGGGAACGGTGGACCATTCCTTCGCGGTGAGCGGCGGCTACGTGCAGATCGCCGACGACACGGTGATCGTGCTGGCCGACCGCGCGGAGGACCTCGCGGATGTGGACCGCTCTCAGGTTCAAGCTGAGATTCAAGGTTTTGAAGACCAGTTGAGCGTTTTGTCAGAGAACGATGCGCAACGCGCGTACCTCTATAATGAAATCGCATGGTGCAAACTGCTGCTTGATGCGTAGCCCGCAGGCTCGGGCCGCCGAGCGCAACTGAAGACGACATCATGCCCGGGAGCCCGCGCCCCCGGGCATGTTTGCATAGAGAGGGACCGCGCTTGGATATCATTCGCGTTGAAGGTGGACACCGTCTGAGCGGGGGCGTCCGGGTCTCGGGCGCGAAGAACTCCGCCCTGAAGCTCATGGCCGCGACGCTGCTCGCACCCGGAAGGACCACGCTGGAGAACGTCCCGAACATCTCCGACGTGCACGTGATGGGCAAGGTGCTCAAGCGCATGGGCGCCACCATCGAGGTGGTCGACGAGCACCGGCTCGCGATCGACACGTCCGCGGTCGACTCCTGGGAGGCCCCCTACGAGCTGGTCGCCAAGATGCGCGCGAGCACGGCGGTCATGGGCCCGCTGCTCGGGCGGTTCGGCCGCGCGAAGATCGCGATGCCGGGCGGCTGCAACCTCGGTGCGCGCAAGATCGACATGCACATCCTGGGCCTCGAGGCCCTCGGCGTGAAGTTCGACACCGATCACGGCTACATCCACGCCGACGCGTCCGAGGGGCTCACGGGCACCACGGTGACCCTCGAGTTCGCCAGCGTCGGCGCCACCGAGAACCTCATCATGGCCGCCGTGCGCGCGAAGGGCACCACGGTCATCGACAACGCGGCGCGCGAGCCCGAGATCGTCGACCTCGCCTGCATGCTGAACGAGATGGGCGCCAAGATCGTCGGCGCCGGCTCCCCGGTCGTGCAGATCGAGGGCGTGGAGGAGCTCCACCCCGTCACGCACCGCGTGATCGGCGACCGCATCGAGGCCGGCACCTTCATCGTCGCCGGCGCGCTCATGGCCGAAGACGGGGGCATCGAGGTGACGGGCTTCAACGCCGCGCACCTCGGGATGGTCATCAAGAAGTTCGAGCTCATGGGCGTGCAGATCGACCGCATCGAGGGCGGTGTGCGCGTGCACCGCGCCGACGTCCTTCAGCCGGTCGACATCCAGACCCTGCCGTTCCCGGGCTTCCCCACCGATATGCAGGCCCAGGCCATGGTGCTCTCCGCCCTGGCCGACGGCAGCTCCGTCATCACGGAGAACATCTTCGAGAACCGCTTCATGTTCGCCTCCGAGCTCGTGCGCATGGGGGCCAGCATCCGCATCGAGAGCCACCACGCCATCATCCACGGCGTGCAGGGCCTCTCGGGCGCCCAGGTGGTCTCGCCCGACCTGCGCGGCGGCGCCGCCCTCGTGGTGGCCGGCCTGATCGCCGACGGGTACACGGAGGTCTCCGCGATCCATCACATCGACCGCGGCTACGAGCACTTCGTCGAGAAGCTCGTGTCGCTCGGCGCGCACGTCGCGCGCGTGAACGTCCCCGACCCCAGCGACGACTAGGCAGGTGGCCGCATGAGAAAGAAGCCCGTCCAGAGTGCGCGCCGCCCCAGCACCGGTGCCGCGAGCCGCATCTACAGCCGCGAGAACGTGAGCCGCTACTCCGAGCGCGCGCGCAAGCGCCGCCGCGGCCGCACCATCCGCCGCGTGATCCTCGTCACCGTGCTCTCCCTGCTCGCCTGCGTGGGGACCGCGGCGGGCCTGTGGCTCAACCGCGTCGTGAGCAGCATCAACAACGGCGAGATCATCACCGACAACCTGCTCGCCACGCTCGTGGACTCCAACGTCACCCAGGACCCGTTCTACATGCTGCTGCTCGGCACCGACGGGCGCCCCGGTGAGGAAGCCTACCGCGCGGACTCCATCATCCTGGCGCGCATCGACCCCACCGAGAAGCAGGTCACGCTCATCTCTATCCCGCGCGACACCAAGATCGAGTACAACGGCTCGACGATGAAGATCAACGCGGCGCATTCCTACGACGGCGCCGAGGGCATGGTCAAGGCGGTCAACGAGCTGTGCGGCGTGGAGATCGCGCACTACGCGGAGATCAACTTCGAGGGCATGCAGCAGCTCATCGACGCCGTGGGCGGCATCGACATCAACGCCACCGACGGCGTGGACGACCCCGACCACCTGGACATCACCATCGAGCCCGGCTGGCAGCACATGGACGGCGCGACGGCGCTCACCTACGCGCGCGCCCGCTACCAGTACACCGACGGCGACTACACCCGCATGCGCCATCAGCGCCAGGTGCTCTCCGCCCTCGCGAACAAGATCCTGAACGAGCTCGACGTCACCAACGTCGTGAGCATCGTGGACTCGCTGTCCGGTATGGTCGTGACCGACCTGGGCGTGCAGGACATCGTGTCGCTCGTCAACGCGATGCGCGGCATGAACACTGACGAGATCTGGTCGGCGAACCTTCCGTCCTGGGCGGGTGAGGACACCTACATCGACGGGCAGAGCTACGTCTTCGTGTACGAGGACGATCTCGAGGAGATGATGGCGCGCGTCGACGCCGGCGAGGACCCGCAGGGTCCGCAGACCATGGGCGCGGGCGGCGACAGCGGCGCGACGACCGGCGATCTGGCCAACAACACCTCGGAGGACTGGGCCTACGGCACCGCGACCACGGGGAGCTCGAGCAGCTCGTCCGACGAGGAGGACGCCTCCGCATCGGAGTAGCCGCCTCCGGCGCAGCCGAACGATCCGAGACGGGGCCGCCTCCGCTCATCCGACCGGGTGGGCGCAGGCGGCCCCGTTCCCGTTCGCGAACGGGCGATGCGCGCCCGGAGCCTCAGCCCCGGCTCCGGGCGCGCAGGAGCCGTGCGGGGGCGTGCAGGGCGGCGTCGACGGCGATCAGCGCGATGACGAGGAGCAGGCTCGCGATGATCCCCGTGGCTGTCGCGGCGAGGCATACCGCCCCGGTGCCCGCGGGCAGGGCCGCGGCGACCGCGCGGGAGAGCGCCGCGTCGGCGGCGGGGCGCCACAGCGCGTAGAACATCGACTGCATGATGTAGAAGCCCAGGATATGGGATGCCCCGCGCACCGCGAGGCGTCCCGCCGGCCCCGCGCCCCCGGCATCGGGGCCGGCGGGGGAGCGCGGCGCGCAGGCCGCGCGCAGCGCGAGCAGCGCGAGCGCGAACGAGATGGCCGACGTCGACTTGAACGAGATGGCGACCATGAGGTCTCCGGCGCCCGCCCACGCGAGCCCGAGCTCGAGGACGGCGGCGCAGGCGGCGGTCGCGACGAGGGGGAGGATACGCGCCCGTGCCGTCCGGCCCCCCTTCGCGCCATGCTCGCGGCGCCATGCCAGCGCGCCGCCCGCGAGGAAGGCGGCGAGGTAGCTGGCGGCGCTCATGAGCTTGCGCCATTCCAGCAGCCCGCGCTCCGCCTCGCCGGGGGAGGCGAACGCGATGTAGGCGTTGACGGCGTACACGGCCGCGACGATGAGGGCGGTGAGGCAGACGGGGTGCGGGCAGCGGGCCCAGAGCGCACCGACGACCGGGGTCGCCGCGATCAGGGCGAGGTACACCCAGATGAACTCCAGGCCGCCCAGCAGCCACCCCGTCTCATGGAGGGACACGCCGGGCAGGGGCGTCACCCATGCGCTGACCGCGAGCGCGAGCACGGCGTAGAGCAGGACGCTGGAGAGCACCGTCCTCGCGCGCCGTACGCAGCGGCGCGCCTGGTCGCGCCAGTAGGAGTCCCGGCCGGCGGCACGCGCCGCGGCCGGGATGAGGAAGAACCCCGAGATGGCGAAGAAGGCGCAGTTGCCGAAGGCCCCTAGGAGGTTGATGAACCCGAGGGCCCCTGCGGCGGGAGGGCAGAGGGCGAAGGCGGCGGCGGGGTCGCCGGCGGCTGCCGCGGCCTGCGCGGCGGCGGCATCGCCCAGCTGGACCCAGGCCGCGGTCCGCGCGAAGAGCGGTTGGAAGGTGTGGAACACCGCGATGGCGAGGATGGCCGCGAGGCGGAGCGCCTCTATGCGCGGGTCCCTCGCCCTGCGTGCCGGCTGCGCCGCCATGTCCGCCCCGACCCGCCTACGCGAAGCGGCCGACGAGCTCCACGAGCACATCGACCATCTTCTCGAGCGAGGACACGGGGATGAACTCGTTCACGCCGTGGCAGCAGTACGCGCCCGTCGAGAGGTTGGGGCAGGGCAGGCCGCGGAACGAGAGCTGGGCGCCGTCGGTGCCCCCGCGGATGGGGATCACCTTGGGCACGACGCCGGCGGCGGAGAACGCCTGCTCGGCCCGCTCGATGAGCTCGGGGTGGTCGCCCACGACCTCGGCCATGTTGCGGTACTCGCGCTTGAACTCGACGTGCACGCGCTCCTCACCGAGCCGGGTGTTGAGGAAGTCCGCGGCGGCGCGCATGAGCTCGAGCTTGCGCTCGAACTTGGCGGCGTCGTGGTCGCGCACGATGTAGCGGGCGGTCGCATGGGTGACCGTGCCCGACACGCTCATGAGGTGCATGAAGCCCTCGTAGCCCGCGGTGTGCTCGGGGCGCTGGGCCGCGGGCAGCAGGCCCTGGTAGTCGACGAGGAGGTTGGCGGCGTTCACCATGCGGTCCTTGGCGTCGCCCGGGTGGATGGAGAAGCCCTCGAAGCTGACGGTGGCTTCGGCGGCGTTGAAGCACTCCCACTCGAGCTCGCCCACGGGGCCGCCGTCCACGGTGTAGGCGTAGGCGCAGCCGAAGGAGGCGAGGTCGAGCAGGGCGGCGCCGTGGCCGATCTCCTCGTCCGGGCAGAAGCAGATGCCCAGGGGCGGATGGGGGATGGAGGGGTCGGCCGCGAGCAGCGCGACCAGGCTCATGATCTCGGCGACGCCCGCCTTGTCGTCGGCGCCGAGCAGCGTGGTCCCGTCGGTGCAGACGAGGTCCTCGCCCACGAGCTCATCCAGCGCGGGCTCCTTCTCCGGGGAGATCGAGACCGGCCTGCCGTCGACCTCGCCGCAGACGAGGTCGCCGCCCGCGTAGGAGACGATGTGCGGGCGGACGCCCGCGCCCGGGGCCGCCTCCGTGGTGTCGAGGTGCGCGATGAGCCCGAGCCGCGGCGCGTCCTCGGCCCCGGAGCTCGCGGGGATGTGGGCGGTCACGTAGGCGTGGTCGCTCACGGAGACGTCCCGGGCGCCGAGCTCGCGCAGCTCGTCGGCGAGGAGGTTGGCGAGGTCGAACTGGCAGGGGGTGGAGGGGACCCGGTCGGCGTGCTCGTCGCTCGACTCGGTGCTCACCTGCACGTAGCGGAAGAACCGCTCGAGGACATCGGTTCCGGTGTTCGTCTGCATCGATAGCTCCTTTGCTCCTAACGGCGGCGGACCGCCTTCCCGCGGCGCGCCGGGCGCCGTGTTCCTGCTACTCTAGCACGCACCGGTCGCGCGATGCCGACGGCCGGGACGCCGTCTGCGCGCCGGCGCTCACCGCCGCGGTGCGCTACACTTGTCACCGTGTACGACGAGAGGACGGATCCATGGATACCACCGATATTTCGCGCGAGCTGCACCTGACGGTCGCCAACGAGGACTACCTCGAGTGCATGGTCAGGATCGAGCAGGAGGGCTCCCAGGGCGAGGGCATCCGCTCGGTCGACATCGCCCAGCAGCTCGGCGTCTCCAAGGCATCGGTCAACAAGGCCGTGACCGTCCTCAAGGAGCAGGGGCTGGTCGAGCAGTCCCATTACGGCAAGGTGATGCTCACGGACCCCGGCAGGGAGCTGGGGCGCGCCGTCTGGTACCGCCATCGCCTGATCCGGACCTTCCTCGTCCAGGAGCTCGGCGTGGAGTTCGAGCGCGCGGACACGGAGGCGTGCATGATGGAGCACGCCCTGTCCGAGGACACCATGCAGCGCTGGATGCGGTATCTGGAGCGCGAGGGCATCAGGATCGGGGAGAAGTGACCGTGGACGACCTCCTTTCCGCGCAGGTCCCCGCCTCGGGTGCGGACATCGACGCCGGGGGCTACGATCGACCGGGCGCCCGCTGGCTCGAGAGGCGCATCTCCGACGGGGTCCTGCTCGTGCAGGGGCCGATGGGCTCCCAGCTCATGTCCCAGGTGGGGGCGCATGACGTGCCCGCCGCCTTCTGGAACGTGGGCGAGCCGCAGGAGGTCGCGCGGCTGCACGCCCTGTACCGCGCCTGCGGGGCGGACGCCATGCTCACCAACACGTTCCAGGCGAGCGCCCCGGCGCTCGCGCGCGACGGCGTGACGGCCCCGATGCGCCGCGTCAACCGGGAGGCCGTCGCGCTCGCGCGGCGCGCCGGCGCCCCGTGCACGCTCGGCTCGATCGGCATGTGCGGCATCGACTGGCTGGTCGAGGACTCCGCCGAGTACCGCGCCGCCCGGGCCGCCTACCGCGACCAGGCCCGCGAGCTGCTCGCCGCCGGCGTCTCCGGCATCATGCTCGAGACCTTCACCTCGACGCGCGCGCTCGCCCCGGCGCTCGAGGGGGCGCTCGATGCGGCGGACGGGATGCCCGTGCTCGCAAGCTTCGCGATCGACGATGCGGGCGACCTGCTGGGGGACGGGCTGAACATCGAGGCCGCCTGCATGTTCGCCCAGGAGCGCGGGGCATGCTCGGTCGGTGTGAACTGCTGCTCCGTGGAGGCGGCGACGGCCGCGGTCCCGCGCATGGTGCGCGCGGTCCCGCTTCCCGTCTCCGTACGCCCCAACGCCGGCTATCCCGAGCGCGCGGACGACGGCGCGCCCGTCTGGCGCGAGCAGCCCGAGGCGTTCGCCGCCGCGTGCCCCCGCTGGGTCGCCGACGGCGCGCGCATCGTCGGCTCCTGCTGCGGCGCGGGGCCGCTCACCACCTGCGCCCTGTCCGGGGTGCTCGCGGGCTAGTCGCCGCGCGTCCCGCCGCCCGCTCCCGCGTCCCGGCCGTCCGGTCGCCGACCTTAAGAAAGGTTGAGCGCCCCCGCCCGATGACTGCTCCCGTGCGTGCTGGGTATAGTCAATTCCGTTACTGGAAGACCGACCGGAACGCACGGGAGCATATACGCTATGGGCGCGATGATTCGCTTCGGAACCGACGGATGGCGTGCTCGCCGCGATGGCGAGTTCAATGAGGAGAACGTGATACGGGTGGCGGATGCCGCGGCGTCGCTGTGGGCGCGCAACAGCCCCGGCGCGATCGTCTACATCGGCTTCGACACCCGTCCCGACGCCGAGGCCCTCGCCCGTCTGGCCGCCCGCGTGGTTGCCGGCCACGGCCTCGTGGCCAAGCTGTCCGATCGCTACATCCCCACGCCGGCGCTGTCCTGGAACATCGCGCACGACCCCCGCTCCTGCGGCGGGCTGATGGTCACCGGCTCCCATCATCCCTTCGATTACCTCGGCATCAAGTTCCGCGTGGCGGACGGCGGCGCGGGCTCCACCGAGTTCGTGTCGGAGGTGGAGCGCGCCATAGACCCCGAGCCCTCGGAGCTGCGCGGCCCCATCGACGTCGTGGACATCGCGACCCCCTATCTCGACGCCCTCGCGTCGCTCGTCGACGGCGAGGTCATCGCGCGCGCGGGCCTGCATGTCGTCTACGACCCCATGTACGGGTCGGCACGCGGCCACCTCCCCGCGGTCCTCGAGTCCCTCGGCGTCCGGGTCGAAGAGATCCACGGCGAGATCGACGGGGACGCGGACGAGATGCGCCCGGAGCCCATCGAGCCATGGGTCGACGACTGCGAGCAGGCGGTCGTGGAGCACGGTGCCTGCGCGGGCCTGATCAACGACGGCGACGCCGACCGCGTCGGGGCCGTCGACGAGCACGGGCGCTATGTCAACTCCCACAAGCTGTTCTCGCTCATCTTGGGGCATCTCGTCCGCAACCGCGGCCTTTCGGGCCGCGTCGTGCTGGGTCTTTCGTCCTCGGTGGTGACGCGCCGCGTCGCCCATGCCCTCGACTGCCGCTATGTGATCAAGCCCGTCGGCTTCAAATATATATATGAGGAGATGCGCAAGGGCGGCGTGCTCATGGGAGGGGAGGAGACCGGCGGGTTCGGCATCCCGAGCCACTTCCCCGAGCGCGACGGGCTGCTGATGATCCTGCTGCTCTGCGAACTCATGGCCCAGACGGGCAAGACCCTGGGCCAGCTGGTGGCGGAGCTGGACGAGCGGGTCGGCGCGACGAGCTACGCGCGACGCGACCTGCGCCTTCAGAACGAGGACATCGAGGTCCTCCGCACGATGCTCCCCGGGATCAACCCGCACCGCGTCGCCGGCAGGGTGCCGGAGCGGGTCAGCCATATGGACGGCCTGCGCCTGGAGTTCGACGACGAATCATGGCTCCTGCTGCGTCCGAGCGGCACCGAGTCGCTGGTGCGCGTCTACGCCGAGGCCCCTACCGTGGAGCTGCGCGACAGGCTGCTGGACGCGGGGGTCGATATAGCGCGTGGCGAATTAAGCTGAATGCACGCCTCGGTAAAAGGTCAAAACGGAGGGGTGAGCGTTCAAAAACACAATATATAGGGTCCGCTGAGCCTCAAACGACGACGGTTGTGGAGGGAATGTGTGCGCCCAGATTCCCGCCCCCGACCGCCCCGCGGTCTGGCAATATATCTCCTTGCCGCGCGGCGCAGCCGGGCGGCGGGAACCTTGAGAACCGGATACCGCGGGGAGGCCGGAAGGCCTCACGACGGACAGGAGAT
>DXAO01000034.1 GCA_019117005.1 Candidatus Collinsella stercoripullorum
AGCTGAAGCCCCACGAGGGCCTGGTCGTCATGGACACGCCGGGCAACGACCCCTCCTCGGTCATGGGCATCGTCGCCGGCGGCTGCCAGCTCGTGGTCTTCTCCACCGGCCTCGGCACCCCGACGGGCAACCCGGTGGCGCCGGTGCTGCGCCTCACCGCGAACCGCCGCACGGCCGAGACCATGGCGGACAATACCGATTTCGACGCCAGCGCGTCCATCTACGGGCCCGAGTCCATGGCCGAGCTGCGCGACCGGCTCATCGACGCCATCATAGCGGTCTGCGAGGGCAGGCCGACCTGCGCGGAGGCGCTCGGGTACACCGAGTGCGCCCTGCCGCATCTGTGCAACTACATGTAAGGGACGCGACGTCCCGCCCGGAAGGGGACCCTTCGGCGGGGCCGTCGTGCGGGTGCGCCCGCCGCGGGCGCGAAAGGAGGCCACACGGCTTATGGATCTGCATCTGGACGGCAAGGTCGTCATCGTCACGGGCGGCTTCAAGGGAATCGGCCGCGGCATCGTGTTCCAGCTCGCGCGCGAGGGCGCGGTCCCGGTGGTGCTGAACCGCAAGGACGGCGTGGAGGACGAGTTCGCTGCGGAGCTCTCGCAGGTCGCCGACACGTTCGACATCCACTTCATCGACCTCGCCGACACCGACGCGATCGCCCCAATCGTGGAGGAGACGGCTGCGCGCTACGGGCATATCGACGGCATCGTGAACAACGCGGGCCGCAACGACAACCTCGATCTGGAGACCACGGACTGGCGCGCGTTCGAGCGGTCGCTCCACGGCAACCTCACCCATTACTTCGAGCTCGTCCACTGCGCCGTGCCCCATCTCAAGCGGTCGCAGGGGTCCGTCGTCAACATCTCCTCGAAGGTGGCGCTCACCGGTCAGGGCAAGACCTCGGCGTACGCCGCCGCAAAGGGGGCGATCTTGGGCCTCACGCGCGAATGGGCCGCCGCGCTGGCGTCCGACGACGTCCGGGTCAACGCGATCGTGGTCGCCGAGGCGTGGACGCCCCTGTACGCACGATGGATCCAGAGCTTCGGCGACGAGCGGGCGCAGCGCGAGCGCGTGCGCGAGATCACCGACAAGATCCCGCTGGGGCATCGGATGACCTCGGTCGAGGAGATCGCCGACGCCGTGTGCTTCCTGCTGTCCGACCGCGCCTCGCACACGACCGGCCAGTGGCTGAACGTCGACGGCGGGTACGTGGACCTCGACCGGGCCCTGTCGTAGGGCGCGGATGGGACCGATAAGGGGGGAGGGCCCATGGCCGATCTGAAGGTCGTCGATTCCCACTTCCATGTGTGGGACCTCGGGGCGCAGAGCCTTCCCTGGCTCGAGGGCACCGATGGCGGCATAACGCGCACCTGGACGTTCGAGGACCTGGAGGCGCTCTATGGCAGGCTGCCGGGCGTCGAGTTCGCGGGGGGCGTGTACGTCGAGGTGGACTGCGCCGACCCCATCGCGGAGGACGGGATCGTCTACGACCTCATGGCCCGGCATGGGCGGATCCGTGCGGCCATGCTGCGCGCCCGCGTGAGCCCGTGCATGCGGGTCCCCCTGCATGCCGCGGGCGTGCGCGAACCGCTGCACGTGGAGGGCTCGCCGCGCGGCCGCTGCCTGGAGCCGTCGTTCATCGAGGGGCTCCAGGCGCTCGCCGCGGCCGGTATGCCCTTCGAGTCGTGCAACCGTGTATCCGAGCTCGAGGACGCCTACGAGGCGTTCGCCCAGGTGCCCGAGGCGACGGTGATCCTCAACCATCTGGGCAACGTCGAGTCGCTCGACGAGCCGTGGTGCGCGGTCATGAGGAGGTTCGCCGACCTGCCCAACCTGTACGTCAAGGTGTCGGGCTACCCCACCGCCGACCGCGGCTTCGTGTCCGAGCTGCTCGCGTTCGCGCGCGAGACGTTCGCCCCCGACAGGCTGCTCTATGCGTCCAACTGGCCGGTCGTCGAGACGTACTCCTCCTTCGAGGAGCACTTCGGCCTCCTGCGCGATGCGTTCGGCGACGACGGGGACTTCTTTATGAACAACGCCGTGCGGGCCTACGGCATCGCACTGTAGCGCCGGCGGGGCGCGGGGCGGCCCTCCGCCTTGCGCAGGCGATTCTTCGGTAGTGCGGGGCGCTGCCCCGAAAGGAGCGTTAACCATGTTTGAAGGCATCTTCTGCCCGTCCATCACCATCACCGACGCGGCGGGGGCGATCGATTACGAGCTGTGGGGCCGTCATCTCGACCATCTCGCCGAGGCGGGGCTCGACGGCGTCCTGCTGTTCGGCAGCATCGGGGAGTTCTACGCCTTCCCGTCCGAGGTCAAGAAGGAGGCGCTCGCGTCCGCCGTGGAGCGCGTCGCCGGCCGCATGAAGGTCCTTCTCGGCGTGGGGGACACCGCCATGGACCGCGTGCTCGACCTCGCCGCGTTCGCCGAGCGGGCGGGCGCCGACGGCGTCGTCGCCGTGTCGCCCTACTACTTCGGCCCGAGCGCCCCGTGCGCCGAGGAGTACTTCGGCGCGATCGCCGGCGCGACCGGGCTCCCCGTGATCCTGTACAACTTCCCGGCGCGCACGGGTGCCGACCTGACCCCCGAGCTCGTGGCGTCGCTCGCCGCGAAGCACCCGAACATCTGCGGGATCAAGGACACGGTGGACACGATCAGCCACACGCGAAAGGTGATCGCCGCCGTCCGCGCCGTGCGGCCGGACTTCTCGGTGCTCTCGGGGTTCGACGAGTACTACCTGGTGAACCGGGTGTCGGGCGGCGACGGCGTGCTGTGCGGCCTCACCAACGTGGAGCCGGAGCTGTTCGCCCGGATGCACGCCGCGTACCAGGGCGGCGACTTCGCGACGGCGGTCTCGTGCGCCGAGCGCATCGCGCGCCTCATGGCCGTCTACGACGTGTGCGACCTGTTCATCTCCTCCATCAAGGCCGCGGTGGCGGCGAAGGGCCTGCCCATCTCCACAAGGATCTGCGAGCCCGCCGTCCAGGCGACGCCCGAGCAGGTCGAGGCGGTCCGCGCCCTGTTGGCGGAGTAGGGTCCCCGTCCCGTCCCGACGCACGTCGCGGCGGGCGGGGCTCGATCGAAGGGATGTCCCATGGCGTTGATATGCGTGAACTTCTTCTCCACGTCGCTGGCGCGCACGGTGCCCCTGAACGTGGTCCTGCCCGTCGACAAGCAGACCGAGGCGCTCGACGCCGAGGCCGCCGGGAGGGTCTACGAGCCGCATGTGCCCGCGGGCGGCTTCAAGACCCTCTACCTGCTCCACGGGATCTTCGGCAACTACACCGACTGGGTGAGCGGGACCTGCATCCAGCGCTGGGCGGAGGAGCGCGACCTGGCGGTGGTCATGCCCTCGGGCGACAACATGTTCTACGTCGACCAGCCCGCCGCGCACGACCTGTACGGCCGTTTCATCGGCGAGGAGCTCGTCGCGCTCACCCGGGCGATGTTCCCGCTGTCGGCGCGGCGCGAGGACACCTTCATCGGAGGGCTCTCCATGGGCGGGTACGGCGCGCTGCGCAACGGGCTGAGGTACGCGCGGACCTTCGGCGCGGTCGCGGCGCTCTCGGGCACCCTGCATGCGGAGGACGTGGCGGGCCGCGGCGGCGCGGGCGCCCCGTTCTTCCGGTCGCGCGCGTTCGCGGGGGCGGTTTTCGGCGATGCCGGCGCGGTGGCGGGAAGCGACCGCGACCCGGCGCGCCTCGCCGCCGACCTCGCGGCGGAGGGCGGGCCGATGCCCCGTATCTACCTGGGATGCGGAACCCGGGACCCGCTGCTCGCATCCAACCGCGCCGCAGCCGCGGAGCTGCGCGGCCTCGGGTTCGACGTCACCTACGAGGAGGCGGAGGGCGGCCACGAATGGGGGTACTGGAACCGCGCCATCGAGCGGGTGGTGGACTGGCTTCCGCTCGGGGAGGCCGTCGCGGGCATCGGCAGCGGCAACGTGCGCGTGTAGGGGCCGCGCCGCCGGGCGACGCAAGCGGTGTTCCGGCATGCGGTCGCGCCGAGCCGGCATGCGGATGCACCCGTAAGGTAACTGCGCATTTCCCACGCAGTTTTTCCCTACCTGCCCCGCGCGCCCGTCCGTTGGGGTACCCTGCCGGACAAGGATATATCCGGCGCCTCGCGCGCCACCTCACCGCCGCCCCTCGACGGGGCGGCGCGCCGCGAAAGGATCGAAACCGACCATGAAGGCCATCATCCCCGCCGCGGGTCTCGGCACCCGCTTCCTCCCCTCGACCAAGTGCACTCCCAAGGAGATGCTGCCGGTGCTCGACAAGCCCGTCATCCAGTACGTGGTCGAGGAGGCGCTCGAGCCCGAGGGCGTCGACGACGCGATCATCGTCACCTCGCCGGGCAAGCCCGAGCTGCTGTCCTACTTCCAGCCCGACCGCTCGCTCGAGGGCCTGCTGCGCGAGCGCGGCAAGGCCGCCTACGCCGACGCGGTCGCCGAGGCGGGCTCCATGCCCGTCGACTTCCGCTACCAGTACGAGCCGCGCGGCCTCGGCCACGCGATCCGCTCCGCGGCGGACGCCGTCGCGGGCGAGAGCTTCCTGGTGCTGCTCGGGGACTACGTCGTCCCCGCGCGCGACATCTGCACCAAGATGATGGAGGTCTCCGCCGCGCACGCCGGCGCCTCCGTGATCGCGGTGGCGCCCTGCGCCCCCGAGGAGGTCTCCCGCTACGGAGTGATCGCCGGCGAGCGCGCCGGGTCCCTCCCCGGCTGCGAGGACGCCGCCGACGACGAGCCGGGCGCCGTGTGGCGCATCTCCGGCCTGGTGGAAAAGCCCTCCGCCGAGGACGCCCCCTCCAACCTGTACATCGTCGGCCGCTACCTGCTCTCCCCGCTGGTCATGGACCTTCTGGGCGACCAGGAGCCGGGCAAGGGCGGCGAGGTCCAGCTCACCGACGCCATGGCCCGCTCGCTCGAGCGCGAGGCCATGTACGCCGTGGTCATCGACCCGCTGTCCGGCTACGACACCGGTACCCCCTCCGGCTGGATCGCCACGAACGCGCTCATGGCCGCCGAGGACCCGCGCTTCGCCGCGGCCTTCTGGGAGGCCGTCGACGAGCGCGGCGGTCTCAAGCGCTAGGGGCGCCGGCCGCGCCGGTCCGCACGCGCGGACGGGCGCCTGGGCGCGACGGGCCCTTCCGACAGATCAGCGATGGCGACGGGGCCGCGCGAGCGGCCCCGTTTCCCGTCTCGGGAGGGGGCGGGTCCTGGCGCTCATGTTCTGAGCAGGGCGTCAACCAGCGCGTTGTCGTTCTCATCGGGTGAGCCGAGCGGCAGCCCGCAGGCCTCGAAGAAGTGGCTTCCGGCGAACTGCCGCGCGCGGAACGAATCGTGGGCCCCGTCGTCCAGGTAGCGCACGCGCGAGAGGCAGTCGGCGGTGGCGCAGAACAGGGGCCCGCGCTCGTGCGCGTAGCGCAGGTACAGCGGCTCGTCGCTCCACAGCACCGCGCCCGCCAGGTTCTCGAGCTCGTAGGCGACGGCGTACTGGCGCCAGGCGATGCCGCGCTCGCGCACGTAGCGGTCGAGGACCGCGGCCATGCGCGTGACCCGTGCGAGGGTGTCCTCCGCGCTCAGGATGTGCAGGTCGTCCTCGGGCTGGCGCGCGGCCTCGGCGCCGAACAGCCGCTCGGCCGCGCGCTTGCGCTCCTCGCCGGCGAGCAGCACGGCGGGGACCGTGAGCTTCAGGGACTCGTCCCCGAACAGCTCGATGGAGGAGTGCGGCGTGCGCGGCGTGTCGCGGGTGGGGATGCTGAAGATGAGGGAGTCGTGCGCATGGTGGACGCGGCAGGCGAGGCCCTGCCGCGCGAAGCTGCCCCGCATCGCCTCCGCATGGGCGTTCAGCTCGTCGCGCGAGGGCGCGTCCGCCGCGCGGCGTCCCATCCGGAACATGTAGAGGTTGAACAGCGGCGTCTCGCGCGCGGCGACGAACACGGTGCGGCGGCAGAACGCCGTCACCTCGGCCCGCCGGCGCGTCGCCTTCCCGTAGAGGTCCACGAGGGCGGTGCTCGCGGCGGGACCGGAGGTCGAGCCCTCGCGGACGTGGACGACGCCGTCGGAGATGTAGGGAGGGAAGTCGCCCTCGAGCACCTGCACGACCACGACGCCGACCGCGGGGTCGGCGGGGTCCGCGATGAAGCGGACGTCGATGCGGGGGGCGGGGGTGATGTGGCGGCGGCACAGCTCCCCGATGATCTGGCTGTAGTCCGCCGCAAGCCGCGGGACGGGGCAGACGGAGCGGTCGTCGTCGGCGATCCCGATCACGAGCCAGCCCCCTGCCGAGTTGGCGAACGACGCGACGATCTTGGGGACCTTCTTCTGCACGGTGGGGGAGAAGCTGCGCTTGAACTCCAGGGCGTAGCCCTCCTCGAGGTCGCGCAGCTGGTCGAGGTCGGCGTAGGACACCTCGGGAAGCGTCTTGGGCCTACCCTGGTCGTCCTTGAAGGGGTAGAACATGCGGGGCCGCCTTTCCGTCGTCTTGCGCTTGTGTATACCCGCGATGCCGTGCGCCGCCGGGGTCTTCGGGGCGCCGTCCGCCACCGGTCGGCGCCCCGCCCCCGACAGGGCGCCGCGCCGCCCCCCGGCTCGGGCGCGCGCGGGCCGGGGGGGGGGCGGCCGTCACGGGCCTTCTGCCGCTGCGGCGCGGCGCATGCAGGGCATCCGCCGCGACCCCGCCCCGATGCGCGCGGGCCGCCTGCCGCCCGGAACTGCGCGCCCGTTCGGATGCCCCCATGGCAAGAGCGAAGGGTCCATCCACGGAAAACCCATGAACATATGTTCGTAACACCATGCGCGACCTGCGGGTTCCTGTGGCAACTTTTTTTGCTACTCCAAAATGAGCACGCCGTCAAGACTTTTCTTGCCGAACGGAAAGCGCCTGCTAAACTAATAGGTTGCGATAACTGGCACGCTCGGGCGTCCGCGCCCCGGGCGAGCCGACCAACCGTTTTTCCCGCGAAGGAGGAAACACCTGGTGCAGAAGTCTACACAGGCCGTCACGGCAACAGAGCGCACCCGCGTCAACTTCGGGAAGATCCCCGAGTCGATGGAGCTGCCCAACCTCATCTCCGTGCAGAAGCAGTCCTTCACCCGCTTCATGGACGAGGGCCTGCGCGAGGCCTTCCGCGAGGCCAGCCCCATCCAGAGCCAGAACCACGTTCTGGAGGTGACGTTCGGCGAGCACCAGTTCGGCGACCCGGCGCACAGCGTCGAGGAGTGCCGCGAGAAGGACATGACCTACCAGGCCCCGCTGCTGACCGACGTCCGCCTCACCAACACGGAGACCGGCGAGATCAAGGAGCAGCTCGTGTTCATGGGCGACTTCCCCATGATGACCGAGCAGGGCACCTTCATCATCAACGGCACCGAGCGCATCGTCGTCAGCCAGCTCGTCCGCTCGCCCGGCGTGTACTACTCCTCCGAGATGGACGGCGGCAAGCAGGTCTACAAGGCGCAGGTCATCCCGGCCCGCGGCGCCTGGCTCGAGTTCGAGGTCGATAAGCGCGACCAGCTCGTCGTCTCCATCGACCGCAAGCGCAAGCAGTCCGCCACGATGTTCCTGCGCGCCCTCGGCATCGCCGTCACCAACGACGACATCTACTCGCTGCTCGGCGACTCCGACGTGGTGAAGCGCACCATCGAGCGCGACACCGCCCTCACCCGCGAGGACGCCCTCATCGAGATCTACCGCCGCCTGCGCCCGGGCGAGCCGCCCACCGTCGACGCCTCCCGCAGCCTGCTCGAGGGCCTGCTGTTCAACCCCCAGCGCTACGACCTGGCGCGCGTGGGCCGCTACAAGGTCAACAAGAAGCTCGGCCTGACCACCGAGGAGGCCGTGACCATCCTCACCGACGAGGACATCGTCGCGACGCTGCGCTACCTGCTCTCGCTCGCCGCGGGCGAGCCCGGCTTCAAGACTGACGACATCGACCACTTCGGCAACCGTCGCGTCCGCACCGTCGGCGAGCTCGTCGCCAACCAGTTCCGCATCGGCATGAGCCGTATGGAGCGCGTCGTCCGTGAGCGCATGAGCTCGCAGGATATCGACGAGATCACGCCGCAGTCGCTCATCAACATCCGCCCCATCGTGGCGGCCATAAAGGAGTTCTTCGGCTCCTCGCAGCTCTCGCAGTTCATGGACCAGTCCAACCCGCTCACGGGTCTGTCGCACAAGCGCACGTTCTCCGCGCTCGGCCCCGGCGGCCTTGCGGGCCACAAGTCCGGTTCCAGCCGCCGCACCAACGTGCCGACGGCCGTCCGCGACGTCCACAACTCGCACTACTCCCGCATGTGCCCCATCGAGACGCCCGAAGGCCCCAACATCGGCCTTATCGGCCGCCTCGCGCTCTATGCGCGCGTCAACGAGTACGGCTTCATCGAGGCTCCGTACCGCCGCGTCGAGAACGGGCATGTGACCGACCAGATCGACTGGATGACGGCCGATGAGGAGGAGAACCACATCATCGCGCCGGCCAACACCCCGGTCGACCCGTCGACCCGCGAGTTCGTCGCCGTCGACGCCGAGGGCAACCTGAGCCGCCCCCACACCATCGTCGCGCGCACCCGCGACTTCGACGGCTCCTTCGGCGCCCCCGCCGACGTGCCGGTGGACGAGGTCGACTACATGGACGTGTCCCCGCGCCAGATGCTGTCCGTCGCGGCGACGCTCATCCCGTTCCTCGAGCACGACGACGCCAAGCGTACGCTCATGGGCGCCAACATGCAGCGCCAGGCCGTGCCGCTGCTGCACCCCATCGCGCCCTACGTCGGCACCGGCATGGAGCGCCGCGCCGCCATGGACTCCGGCGAGGTCACCCTGGCCCGCCACGCCGGCGAGGTCGTGTTCGCCGACGCCTCCAAGATCACGGTGAAGACCTCCGAGGGCATGGAGGAGTACCACCTGCCCAAGTACCAGCGCTCCAACCAGTCGACCTGCATCAACCACCGCCCGCTCGTGCGCGTGGGCGACGAGGTCGTCGAGGGCCAGCCGCTGGCCGACGGCCCCTCCACCGACCACGGCGAGCTCGCGCTCGGCCAGAACCTGACCGTGGCCTACATGCCGTGGGAGGGCTTCAACTACGAGGACGGCATCGTCGTCTCCGAGCGCCTGGTCTCCGAGGACCTGCTGACCTCCATCAACATCTCCCGTCACGAGATCGACGCCCGCGACACCAAGC
>DXAO01000035.1 GCA_019117005.1 Candidatus Collinsella stercoripullorum
TCAGCGGCTCTGGCGGCCGGGGCACGCCCGGTCCCATTCCGAACCCGGAAGCTAAGCCGGCCAGCGCCGATGGTACTGCGGGGGAAGCCCGTGGGAGAGCAGGGCGCCGCTGACCGGTGGACGGCGTTTCGCGGAGGGCCCCGCAGGCACGCAGCCTGCGGGGCCCTCCGTCGTTCGCGGGCGCGCCGCGCCCTTTCCCGCGGCGGCCCCCGTTCACCTCGCCCAATCCACACCGACAACGTACAATATGCTCGTGTGTCTTTACCGAGAGAAGGGCGGTGGATATGGCGGAGGCCGGCATCGGCGTGGATATCGTCGAGATCTCCCGGTTCGAGGAGATCCTTCAGAGGACTCCCGGCTTCGTTCCGCGGATGTTCACCGATGAGGAGCGCGCGTACTGCGACTCCTCGAATCGACCTGCAGCGCACTACGCGAGCCGCTTCGCGGCCCGTGAGGCCGTCCTCAAGGCTCTCGGCACCGGTTTTGGCCAGGGCGTCGGGCGCAAGGATGTCTCCGTCTCACGCGATGCGCATGGGCGGCCCCTCGCCGTCCTCTCCGGCCGCGCGAAGGAGATCGCCGAGGAGCGCGGTATCGTCGAGGTCGCGCTCTCGCTCTCGCTGACGAGCGGTCTGGCCGTCGCCAACGCCATGACCATCACCGCGGACGCACGCCCCAAACCAAAGGAATCCAAGCAGGACGGCAAGGCGCTCATCGCCCAGTCGTTCCGTGACGCGCGCTCGGTGCTCGATGAGCTCGACACCGTCCAGTTGGCTGAGTTGACCGCTGTGGACGCCCCCGATGTCCCGGCAGAACAGGAGCAGGCTGATGAAACCCATTCTGAGCACTGAGGAAGTCCGGAGGCTCGAGGACATCATCGAGCGCGAAGGCACCTCGAAAGCCGAGCTCATGGAGCATGCCGGCGAGTTCGTCGCCGCCGTCGCCCAGGAATACGATCCCAAGGAGGTCGTCGTCCTCACCGGATTCGGCAACAACGGCGGTGACGGCTGGGTCGCCGCTGATATCCTGCAGCAGCGCGGCGCCCATGTGACGGTCGCCACGCCCGTCGGGCCGAGCGAGGTGCCCTCCGCCCTCGCGCGCCATGTGGCGCGCCGCACATCGGGTCGCGACGTCGAGGTCGTCGTAGGGCCGTCCCGTGACGAGCTCTCCGACCTGCTGTCCGGCGCGGACCTCGTGATCGACGCCATCCTCGGGACCGGGTTCCACGGCCAGCTCCGCCCGCCCTTCTCCATCTGGATCCCCACGCTCAACGAAACGGCCACCCGCGTCATCTCCGTCGACGTCCCCTCCGGCCTGGACTCCGAGACCGGCGTCGTCGAGGACTGCTGCGTGCGCGCCGACAAGACGGCGACCATGATCGCCCCGAAGATCGGCCTGTACAGCGCCGATGCCCCCCAGTACGTGGGAGAGCTCGTCTGCGGCGAGCTGTACGACAAGCTCGACGAGGTGATCGACGATGTCGACCATGCCGCGGAGATTGTCGAGGCGGCCGATCTCGTCGAGTTCCTCGAGCCGCTCCCCGCGACCGTGAACAAGTACTCCCGCGGCTCGGTGCTGGTCGTCGCCGGATCCGCCCGGTATCCCGGCGCGGCGATGATGGCGGCCAAGGCGGCCGCGCGCGCCGGGGCGGGCTACGTCGCGGTCGCCGCTCCCGACGCCTGCGCGAACCTCATCCGCATGGCCCTGCCGTCCGTTCCCGTCATCGCGATCCCCTCCGATTCCCGCGGATCCTTCGGTGCGGCGGCCCGCCAGGTGGTGTGCGAGACGGCGAAGAAGTACGACTGCGTCCTGTGCGGGCCGGGTATGACGACCGCCTCCGGCTGCATGCAGGTCGTTTCGGGCCTGCTTGAGCTGGACGTCCCGCTGATCCTGGACGCCGACGCGCTGAACTGCCTCTCCCGCCTCGCCATCGACGGGATCGACAAGACCCCCGAGCTGTACCGCCGCGAGGCGCCGCTCATCCTCACGCCGCATCACCGCGAGCTCTCGCGGCTGGTGGGGGACCTGCCCGTGGACGATCTGGGGACCGCCATCGACGCCGCCCAGCGCGTCGTCTGGGCGGTCGGCTCGGACAACCTGGTCGTCGTCGCGAAGGGCGCCACGACCGCGGTGGTGGGCGTCGAGAGGGTCCTCATGCCCATGTCCGGCCCCGCCTCCCTCGCGACGGCCGGATCCGGCGACGTGCTCGCGGGAATCCTGGCCGGGACGGTCGCCACGACCCACGGCGAGGTCGAGCGGTGGGAGCTGCTCGCCTCCTATGCGGTCGCGGTCCACTCCTACAGCGGGTTCGCCGCCGCCGCGGAATACGGCGAGAGAAGCGTGATCGCAACCGACCTCATCGACCTGATCGGCGAGGCCATCCAGCTGGTGGAGAACGCGGCCTGCCGCGAGCTCGGCATCTCGGGCGACGAGGGGGATGAGTAGGCCGTGATAGGGCGTAAGGAGCCGTCGACGCGCTGGGCGTGGGTCGAAATCGACCGCGGGGCCCTGCGCCGCAACACGAGGGCCTTCAAGAACCTTCTCGGTCCGCGCCAGCGCCTCTGCTGCGTGGTGAAGGCGGACGCCTACGGCCACGGGGCCGTCGAGTGCGCGAAGATCATGCACGCGACCGGCTGCGACATGTTCGCCGTCGCCACGGTCATGGAGGGCGTCGAGCTGCGCCGGGGAGGGATCGCAGAGCCGATTCTCGTGCTCTCCGAGCCCCCGGCGACGGCCATCGACACGCTGCTCGAGCACAGCCTCATGCCGTCCGTCTACACCTCGGAGTTCGCGCTGGCGTACGGCGAGCGGGCGGTGAGCCTGGGCGTCGTGGGCAGGTACCATATGGCGATCGAGACGGGGATGAACCGCATCGGCGTCCATTACGCCGACGTGATCGATTTCCGGCGCGAGATCGACTTCCACCGCGGCATCCGATGCGACGGGGTCTTCACCCATTTCGCCACGGCCGACGAGTCCAACGGCTGGGACTACAAGCTGCAATGCAAGCGTTTCGACGAGGCGGTCGCCGCCATGCACGAGGCGGGCTTCGAATGCGGGATCGTGCACTGCGACAACACGGTCGCCTCGATCCTCGACCCCTCGATGCGCTACGACATGATCCGGGCGGGCATCGGCCTGTACGGCCTGCAGCCGAGCGAGGTCACGCGGCCGGTCTTCCCGCTCGAGCCGGTGATGAGCGTGCGCGCCCGCGTGACGCGCACCGCGCATCCGGCGATGGGCGAGGGCGTGGGCTACGGCTTCACCTACCGCGTGCCGCGCGCCCGCGTGCAGATCTGCACGCTGCCCATCGGGTACGCGGACGGCCTGTCCCGCACGCTTTCCAACCGCATGGACGTGCTGTTCCGCGGTATGCGCGTGCGCCAGGTGGGCAACATCTGCATGGACCAGTTCATGGTCGCCATCCAGCAGACGTCGCAGCGGGAGACGCCGGAAGCCGAGATGGGCGATCTGATGACCGTCATCGGCCGCGACGGGGGCGCCGAGATCACCATGGACGAGATGGCGCAGCTGCGCGGGACCATCAACTACGAGGTGGCATGCGGGTTCGGCATGCGCCTGGAGAAGATCTACACCTAAGGAGCCGAGATGGGCGTGATGCACATTCCAGGCCACGAGCACCAGCGTCCGCGCGAGGTGTCGCTCGAGGAGATCCGCGGGGTCCTGGGGGACTGCCGCCTGTGCCCCCTGTACGAGACGCGCACCACGATCGTGTTCGGCGTGGGAAACCCGCACGCCCGCGTGATGTTCGTGGGCGAGGCGCCGGGACGCAACGAGGACCTGCAGGGCGAGCCCTTCGTGGGGCGCGCCGGCGAGAACCTGAACGCGATCCTGTCGCTCGCGGGTCTCAAGCGGGAGGATATCTACATCGCCAACGTGCTCAAATGCCGTCCGCCGGGAAACCGCAACCCGCGCCCCGAGGAGGTCCTCGCCTGCTCCCCGTTCCTGCGCGAGCAGATTCGCAGCATCTGGCCGGACATCATCGTGACGCTCGGGAACCCCGCGACGCACTTCGTGCTCAAGACCGAGATCGGCATCACCAAGCTCCGCGGCCGCTTCCACCAGATGGGGCACTTCGTGGTCATGCCCACGTTCCACCCGGCGGCGGCGCTGCGCAACCCCGCCTGGCAGGAGCTCCTCGAGGCGGACTTCCGCATGCTCGGCGACTACCTGGAGCGCCATCCGGTCGACGGTCCCTCCGTGCCCGCGACGGTCGCGGAGGCGGCGCGGCATTCCGAGGCGCTGCCCCGGGTGGAGGAGTAGCCGTGTCCTTGGAGCGAAGCGCCGTCGGGCGCTACCGGAGCGGGAGCGCGCAGGACACGGAGCGGTTCGGAGAGGTCGCCGCCGCGTCGCTCGCCGACGGCGACGTCCTCGTGCTCACCGGGGGCCTCGGTGTGGGGAAGACCCGGCTCACGAAGGGCATCGCGCGCGGGCTGGGGGACGGGCATCCCGTCACGAGCCCGACCTTCGCCCTCATGGCCGTGCACGACGGCGGGCGGATCGAGCTGTTCCACTTCGACCTCTACCGCTTGGAGCACGCCTTCGAGCTCGAGGATACGGGCATCTACGACGTGCTGGGGTACGAGGGCGTCTGCGTTCTCGAATGGGGCGAGCAGTTCCAGGACGAGCTGACCGACGAGTTCCTCTCCGTGACCCTCGGGCGCGTGGACGACGACCCCGATGCGCGGACGATCGAGCTCGAGGCCCATGGTGCGCGCGCCGAGGAGCTTCTGCGGGCGATCGACGGGGCGGTCGCCTCCGACGGGGGCGGAGACCGGGGGTGACCGGGCCCGCCGGATTCGGATGCGACGGCATGATGTGGTCGCGGCTGCCGCGGGGCCCGTTGGGTGCGCCCGCGGCGGACGCCGCTGGAAATGAGATGGATGAGATGACACAAGGGAACGAGCGGTATCTGGTCGCCGCATGCGACACCTCGACGGACATGCTGGTATGCGCGTTGGGGTGGTGGGCTCCGTCCGAGTCCGGCGCCGCGCGGGTCGAGCTGCTGGCGTCGGGCGACCATATGTGCCGCCGCCGCGCCAACGTGGAGCTCGTCGACACGCTCGACGGGGTGCTCCGTGACGCGGGGCTCTCCATGGCCGATGTCGACGGGGTCCTGGTCGGGCGCGGGCCGGGCTCGTTCACCGGGGTGCGGATCGGCATCTCCACCGCGAAGGGCCTCGCCTGCGGGGCGAACCTGCCGCTCGAGGGGGTGTCCACCCTCGATGCGAGCGCCTGGACCGCATGGCGCGCCGGGGTGCGCGGCCTGCTGGCCGTGGCGGCCGACGCCATGCGCGGGGAGGTCTACCCGGCGCTCTACCGCCTGGACGAGGCGGGCGCGTCGCGCCTGTACGAGCGCGAGCGCGTGGTCAAGGCCGCCCTCGCCGCCCGGGAGTGGGCGGAGCGCCCGGATGCGGGCGAGCTGCAGCTCACCGGCGACGGCCTGGTGCGCTACGGGAAGCTGTTCGAGGAGGCTGGCCTCATGGGCCGCGCGTGCCCGCGGGAGCTGTGGTGGCCCTCGGGCGAGGGGCTGCTGCTCGCTGCGGCGGCGGATGCCCCCGCAGCGCTTCCCGGCGGCGACCCGGCGCTCGTCCTGCCCGTCTACACGCGGCTCTCGGACGCCGAGGAGAACGAGCGGCGCCGCCTGGGGCTCGAGCAGAGCGAGGGGAGCCGCGTGACGGGGGTGGCCGACGAGCTCGCCGGGCGCCATCTGCAGTTCCGCCCGATGGGTGCCGCGGATGCCGAAGCCGCCTCGGCGCTCGAGGAGGCCTGCTTCTCCGGTTCCGGGCACGCCGCCTGGACGCCCGAGATGTTCCTATCCGAGCTGGGCGAGGGCGCGGCCGTCCCCCGCACCTGGTGGGTCGCGCATGACGACGGCGAGCTCGTGGGCATCGCCGGCGGCATGGTGGTCGACCGCGACGTGCAGGTGCTCGACGTCGCGGTCGCATCGGGCCGCCGCCGGCAGGGCATCGCCCGCAAGCTGCTCTCCCATGTGAGCTACGACGCCCAGATGCTCGGGTGCGCCACGGCGTCGCTCGAGGTCGAGGCGGACAACGACGCCGCCATCGCGCTGTACGAGGGGCTCGGGTTCTCCCGCGCGGGCGTGCGCCGCGGATACTACGGCGCCGGGCGCGACGCGCTCGTCATGACGGCCGACCTGCCCCTCAGGCTGCCGGTGGACGCGGCGTCCCCCGAGCCCACCTCCGCCGCAGCGCGCCCCTGGCCCGCCCCCGCCCCCTCGCGCACCGACGCCGAGCGCGCGGAGATCGCCCGGCGCCAGCCGGTGCTCGCCATCGAGAGCTCCTGCGACGAGACCGCCGTCGCCATCATCGACGCCGAGGGCAACCTGCTGGCCAATCAGGTGTCGACCCAGATCGACTTCCACGCGCGCTTCGGCGGCGTGGTGCCCGAGATCGCCTCGCGCAAGCACGTCGAGGTCATCGTGGGCGTCGTCGATGCCGCGCTCGAGGAGGCGGCGGCGTCGCTCGGCCTTGCCGACGGCCCGCTTTCCCCGGGTGAGCTCGCGGCGGTCGGCGTGACGCAGGGCCCGGGGCTGGTGGGGGCGCTCGTGGTGGGCGTCGCGTTCGCCAAGGGCTTCGCCTTCGCGGCGGGTAAGCCGCTCATCTGCGTGAACCATCTGGAGGGGCACCTGTACGCCAACCTCCTCACCACACCGGACCTCGAGCCCCCGTTCATCTTCACCCTCGTCTCCGGCGGGCACACCATGCTCGTGCACGTGCGCGCCTGGGGGGATTACGAGGTGCTCGGAGAGACGCTCGACGACGCGGTGGGCGAGGCGTTCGACAAGGTCGCCAAGGCGCTCGGGCTGGGCTATCCCGGCGGCCCGGTCATCTCGCGCCTCGCGGAGACGGGCGACCCGAAGGCCATCGACTTCCCCCGGGCGCTCAACCGGCGCGGGGACTACCGTTTCTCCCTGTCGGGGCTGAAGACCGCGGTGACGCTCTACATCGAGCAGGAGACGAAGGCGGGCCGCACGATCCACCTGCCCGACCTCGCCGCGTCCTTCGAGGCGGCGGTGTTCGACGTGCAGTACAAGAAGGCCCGCAACGCCCTGCGCGAGACGGGCGCCCGCGAGTACTGCATCGGCGGCGGCGTGGCGGCCAACCCCCATCTGCGGGAGATGATGGTCCGCAAGCTGACGCGTCAGGGCATCCGCGTGACGGTGCCGCCGCGAAACGCCTGCACGGACAACGCCGCCATGATCGCCGTCGTGGCGCGCGAGAAGTTCGCGCGCGGCGAGTTCGCGGACTTCAGCGTGGACGCGGACCCGAATATGACGCTGTAGGGCACGGCGCTCCAGGGGGATGCCCCTCTTCGAGCCGCGGGCCGTCGGGGGAGTCCGTCCCCTCGACGGCCCGCGGCCGTTTCGGCGTATATGCGGCGCCGCGGCGATGCGAGCGCGGCTGCCTGCGGCCGTCCGGAGGGCCCTAGCGGCCCAGTGCGATGCGGGCGAGCTCGGCGGGGGAGTCGGCGAGGAAGTCGGCGCCGGCCGCCTCGAGCTCCGCGCGGCCGCGGAACCCCCAGGTGACGCCCGCCACCGCGAGCCCCGCGTTGTGGCCGGTCGCCACGTCGACATCCGAATCGCCCACATAGAGGGTCGAGGCGGCGTCCGCGCCCAGCTGTTCGAGCACGTGCAGGGTGATGGGGGCGGCGGGTTTGGGGTCGAAGCCGGCCACGTGCCCCTGCACGAGGGAGAAGCGTCCCGTTCCGAAGAAGCGCTCGACGAGCGGCGCGGCCGCGGCGTGGTCCTTGTTGGTGAGCACGGCGAGCGCGAGCCCGCCGGCGCGCAGCTCGTCGAGGAGCTCGGGGACGCCGGGGTAGGGTGCGGTATGGTCCTCCTTGTGCGCGCTGTAATAGGCCCGGAACTCCGCGAGCGTGCGCTCGAAGATGGTCCCGTCGCCCGCGAACTCGGCGGGCATGAAGCGCTCCACGAGCTTGAGCATGCCGTTGCCCACCTTGTAGCGGTAGGCGTCGATGGGGAACGTCGGCCAGCCGTGCGCGGAGCACACGTGGTTGCCGGCGCGCGCGAGGTCCTCGAGCGTGTCGAGCAGGGTGCCGTCGAGGTCGAAGATCACATGGGTGAAGGGCATGCTGGGTCCTTTCCTGGGATGTATGAGGGGGTGCGGGCGGTTCGGACGGGGCACGGCCCCGGTCGGCATGGCGGGGCCGCGCCTTCGCTAGCAGATGCGGGGGAGCTGCTCCCCGACGAGCGTGTCCAGGACGCGCGCCGACCCCCAGGCCGTGCGCACGCGCACGAGCGGTCCCGCATCCCCCGCCGGCGCGCCCACGCGGCCGATGACCGCCGCGTTCCCGCCGTAGGGTGCGCCGCGCATGGCGGCGAGCGCGGCGTCGGCCTCGTCGGCGGGGACGACGGCGACCATCTTCCCCTCGTTGGCCACCTGCAGCACGTCGAGGCCGAGCATCTCGCAGGCGCCGCGGACGGGGTCCGCCACGGGGACGGCGTCCTCGTCCACCTCCATGTCGACGCGGCTCGCCGCGGCGAACTCGTTCAGCGTGCTCGCCAGGCCCCCGCGCGTGGGGTCGCGGAAGCAGCGGACGTGCGGCGCGGCGTCCAGCACGGCGGCGACGAGCCGGTTGAGCGGGGCGGCGTCGCTCACGACGTCGGTGCCGAAGCCGAGGCCCTCGCGGCAGCTCATGACGGCGACGCCGTGGTCCCCGAGGGTGCCCGACACGAGGATGGCGTCTCCGGGACGGCACGCCGCCCCGGAGAGGTCCACGCCGCGGGGCACCTCGCCCACGCCCGTCGTGTTGATGTAGACGCCGTCGGCTCCCCCGCGCTCGACCACCTTGGTGTCGCCCGTCACGATGCGGACGCCCGCCTCCCGCGCGGTCTCGGCCATGCTGCGGACGATGCGGGCGAGGTCGTCGATCGGGTAGCCCTCCTCGAGGATGAAGCCGCAGGAGAGGTAGCGCACGCGCGCGCCCGCGGTGGACACGTCGTTCACGGTGCCGCACACGGCGAGGCGCCCGATGTCGCCGCCGGGGAAGAACTGCGGCGTCACCACGAAGCTGTCCGTCGAGACGGCTATGCGCCCGGTCGCCGGCAGCTCGCAGACGCCCGCGTCGTTCCCGGCGAGCAGCTCGGGCGAGCGGAACGCGTCCAGGAACAGCTCGTCGATGAGGCGCTTCATCATCTGGCCGCCCGATCCGTGGCCCAGAAGCACCGTGTCGTCCGTCATGGGTCCCTCCTTGTCCTCCATGCCGATGCGGGGCGTCGGCGCCCGCGCGCTCAGCCCCGATAGCGGCGGTACGCCGCGCAGCTGCCCTCGCTCGACACCATGCACGGCCCCACCGGATGCTCCGGTGTGCACGCACGGCCGAACAGCGGGCAGCCGGTCGGGGCGATGCGCCCGCGCAGGACGTCCCCGCAGCGGCAGCCGGGGTGCTCGCGCGCGGGCTCCTCCGGGATGTCGAAGCGCCGCGCCGCATCGAGGCGGGCGAACCCCTCCCGGATGCGCAGCCCCGAGCGGGGCAGCTCGCCCAGCCCGCGCCATCGCGCGTCCGCCGGCTCGAAGACCTGGTCCGTCAGGGCGCGCGCCGTGGGGTTGCCCTCCTCGCTCACGCCGCGCCGGTAGGCGTTGCGGATCTTAGGGGCGCCCTGCGCGATCATGAGGGCGAGCTGCTCTATGCCCTCCAGGATGTCGACGGGCTCGAACCCGGTCACGACGCCGGGGATGCCGAACTCGTCCGCCAGGAAGCGGTAGGGCGCCAGGCCCGTGATGGTGGAGACGTGCCCGGGCAGGATGAAGCCGTCGATGCGCGTCTCGGGGTCGTTGGCGATGGCGCGCAGCGCGGGCGGCGTCATCTTGTTGGCGGCGAGCACCGAGAAGTTCCCCAGCCCGCGCTCGGCCGCCTCGAGCAGGGTGGCGGCGACGGCCGGGGTGGTGGTCTCGAACCCCACGCTGATGAAGGCCACCTCGCGGCCGGGTTCGCGCTCGGCGATGTCGAGGGCGTCGAGCGGGGAGTAGACGACGCGCACGTCCGCCCCCGCGGCCTTCGCGGCGCGCAGGGAGGACCGGGAGCCGGGGACGCGCATCATGTCGCCGAAGGTCGCGACGGTCACGCCGGGGACGCGCGCGAGTGCGACGGCGCGGTCGATGTCCTGCGTCGAGGTGACGCAGACCGGGCATCCGGGGCCCGACAGCAGGCGCACGCCCTTCGGCATGACGGAGCGGAAGCCGTAGCGGCCGATGCTCATCGTGTGCGTCCCGCAGACCTCCATGAGGTTGACCGCGCGGTCGCCGACGATGCGCCCGATGCGCGCGATCAGCTCGCGGACGAGCCCGGGGTCGCGGAAGGCGGCGAAGGCCGCCGCGGCCGCATCGGACGCGCTCATGCGGCCCCTTTGGGCGCGGGCAGCTCGTCGTCGAGCAGCTCGTCCATCTCCTGGAGCAGCCGGATGGTCTCGGCGGCCTCCCGCTCGTCGATCACCTGGATGCCGAAGCCCGCGTGGACGAGGACGTAGTCCCCCTCGCGCGCCTCGGGGACGAGGCGCAGCGACACCTCGCGGCGGGCGCCGAGCATGTCGACGTCGGCTCGGTCTCCCTCATGTACGGCGGTTATCCTGCCGGGGACGGCAAGGCACATGGGCGCCTCCCTCTCCGCCCGCTGCGCGGGCGGGTCAAGTCGATCGGGAAGATGGTACCGCGCCCGCACCGCGGGCGGCAAGGCGGGCGCGCGCGACGGCCGCCTGCCCGTAGGCGATGCAGCCGTCGTTGACGGGCACGTCGCGCGGGACGAGCACGGTGAGGCCGGCGGCCTCGAGCAGGTCGACCGAGCGCTCGAGCAGCAGGCGGTTCATGAAGACGCCGCCCGACAGCGCGACCGTCCGGATCCCGGCTTCGCGGCACGCCTCGGCCGCCGCCTGCGCGACCATGCGCGCGGCGGACTCGTGGAAGCCGCGGGCGAGCTCGTCGACGGGGACGCCGTCCGAGACGCCCTCGAGCAGCGACCGCAGGACGGGCCCGGTGTCGATGACACGCGGGAGGCCGGGGGCCTCGGGGCTGAGGAGGCGGAAGCCCGCCAGCGGCGCCGACCTGCGCGCCCGCTGCGCCGCCGCCTCGAGCAGGCAGGCGGGCTCCCCCTCGTAGGCCGCCTCCCCGCAGATGCCGAGCAGGGCCGCGACCGCGTCGAACAGCCGGCCCATGCTGCTGGTGAGCGGGCTGTTGACGCCGCGCTCGACCATGGCGAGCGTCACGCGGCGCACGGGTTCCCCCATCGCCCCGACGAGGGGCGCCGCCCCGGGGTGCCCGAGCAGGCCGGTGCCCGTAAGCAGGGAGAGCGCGCTGCGCCGCGGCTCGCGGATCGAGGCGGAGCCGCCCGGCAGGCGCCAGCGGCGCAGGTGGGCGACGCGGTCGAAACGGGTGAGGTCGGCCGTCATGACCTCGCCGCCCCAGACGGTCCCGTCGTCCCCGGCGCCCGTCCCGTCGAGCGCGACGCCGACGACGGGGAGGGCGGGGTCGATGTCCCCGCGCGCCGCCGCCTCGGCGATGACCGACGCGATGTGCGCGTGGTGGTGCTGCACCTCGACGAGCGGCAGGCCGCGGTCCGCCGCCCGCCCGCGGGCCCATCGGCTCGTGAGGTAGGAGGGGTGCGCGTCGCAGGCGAGCGCGCCGGGGTCCAGATCGAACAGGTCCTCGATGCGGCGGCGCGCGCCATGCCAGGCCTCCAGCACGGAGGCGCCCTCCACGTCGCCGACGTGCTGGCTCACGAAGCACAGGGCCGCGCGGCCGTCGCCGTCGCCCCGGGTCAGCGCGAGGGTGGCCTTCTGCTCCGGCCCGCAGGCCAGGATGCACGGCGGCTCGACCGCCCCCGGGGGAAGCGGCGGCAGCGGCAGGGGGCGCGGCGCGTAGCCGCGCGCTCGGCGGACGGGCACGGGGGCCCCGCGGACCACGCGGACCACGGAGTCGTCGTAGCGCGCGAGGATGGCGCGGTCGTTGCCCAGCAGCGCGTCGGCGACGCCGCGCACGCACAGGCGCTCCCATGCCGCGCCGTCATCGACCTCGATGGGCTCCCCGGCGAGGTTGCCGCTCGTCATCACGAGGGCCCGCACGCCGCGGTCGGCGCAGGCGGCGAGCAGCAGGTGCTGCAGCGGCGTGTAGGGCAGCATGACGCCGAGTTCCGGCAGGTCGAAGGCGACCGACGGGGCGATGCGGGGCGCGCCCGCCGCATCGCCCGCGGGGCCTTCGCCCCCCATGCCGGACGCCGGGCGCCGCCGCAGCAGGACGATGGGCCGGATGCTGCCGGCGAGCAGGGCGCGCTCGGCGTCGTCCGTCTCGCACAGCGCCCCGGCGTCCCCGAGCGAGCGCACCATGACGGCGAGGGGCTTGCGCCCGCGGTGCTTGCGCCGCCGCAGCTCGCGGACCGCGCGGTCGCATCCGGCGTCGCAGGCGAGGTGGAACCCGCCGAGCCCCTTGACGGCGACGATGCCCCCCGCGGCGAGCAGGTCGGCGCACCGGTCGATGATCGCGTCGCTCTCCTCGCGCGTGCGGCCCGCGGCGGGCGTCCCGACGGCGTCCCGGCCGCACGCGCCCGCGCGCTCGCGCCAGGTGATGTGCGGCCCGCAGGCGAAGCAGGCGTCGGGCTGGGCGTGGAAGCGCCGGTCGCCCGGGTCGGCGTACTCGGCGGCGCAGGCCCCGCACATCGGGAACGCGTCCATGGAGGTCGCGGGGCGGTCGTAGGGCAGCGAGCGGATGATGGTGAAGCGCGGCCCGCAGTTGGTGCAGTTGATGAAGGGGTAGCGGTAGCGGCGGTCGGCGGGGTCGAACAGCTCGCGCAGGCAGTCGGGGCAGGTCGCGATATCGGGGGAGACGAGCGTGGTGCGCGCCCCCTCGGCGTCGGAGGCGACGATGCGGAACGCCGGTTCGCGCCCGTCCCCGGTGGGGTCCGGCGCGCCGTCGGGCTCCGGGGCGAGCTCGGCGACGTCGATGCGGTCGACGCGCGCCGCGGCGGGGGCGCGCCGCCCGAGCGCGCGGACGAACGCGGAGACCCGGCCGGCGGGTCCCTGGGCCTCGATGTGCACGCCGTCGGCGGCGTTCAGCACCCATCCCGCGAGTCCGTGCGCCACGGCTTCGCGGTAGACGAAGGGGCGCATGCCGACGCCCTGGACGATGCCCGTCACATGGATGCCGACGCGGCGCGGCGCCTCGCGCGCGCTGTCGTGCGCCCCGTATCCGGGGCGATCCCCGCTCCCCCTGCCGTCTGCGGCGCCCGGCATGCTAGATCTCCAGGCTTGAGCCGGTCGCGGCGCAGGTGAGCTCCCCGTGGTGCACCCCGCGCAGCCCGAGCAGCTTGTCGGCGAGCTCGTAGACGCGCTCGCCGCGCCCCTTGAGGGCGAGGATCTCAAGGCAGTTGTGGTGGTCGAGGTGCACGTGCATGGTGGAGACGATCTCGTCGGTGTAGTCGTGCTGGACCTCGTCCAGGCGACGGGTGAGGTCGCCGGTGTGATGGTCGTAGATCATGGTGAGCGACCCGATGACCTGCTCGTCGGGGGTGCGAGCGGTCTCGTGCACCAGCGAGGCGCGCATGAGGTCGCGGATGGCCTCGGAGCGGTTGCGCGCGTCCCCGCGCCGCCCGATCGAGGCGTCGAACTCCCTCAGCAGGTCGGCGGGGACGGCGATGGAGAAGCGGGCGAGCTCGCAGGAGCCCTCGGGCGCGCCCACGTCTACACCAGCTTCACGGTGCCGACGGCGTTGTGGTCGGCCTCGATGGCGTCCTCGTAGCCCTCGAGGGCGGCGCGCGCCTCGTCGAGCGCGGCCATGGCCTGCTCGAGCTTGGAGCCGATGCGCTCCATATCGTAGGCCTCGGTCGCGTGGAGCAGCCGGTGGCTCCAGTCGCGCGCGAGCGCGACGGCGTCGTCGACCTGCTTGACGCTCATGGCGAGCTGCCCCATGTTCATACCGGTGTCGTGCATCGTTCCTCCTCGTCTCGTCTTTCGGTCAAGTGTAGCGCTTGGCGCACCGCCGGCAAAAAGGGAACGGGCGCCCCGCGGGTCCGCGGGGCGCCCGTCGCTGGTTCGGGGACGCGTCTGCTCCGGTGCGGAGGGGGCGCTTACAGCGCCTTCTCGATCTCCGCGGCGAGCCTGGCCTTGGGCATGGCGCCGACGGTGCGCATGGCCTCCTGGCCGGATTTGAGCATCACGAGCGTGGGGATGGACATGACGCCGTACTTCATGGCGATGTCCTGGTTCTCGTCGACGTTGCACTTGGCGACGACGAGCTTGCCCTCGAGCTCGCCGGCCAGCTCGTCGACGATCGGGGAGAGCGTGCGGCAGGGGCCGCACCACGGGGCCCAGAAATCGATGAGGACGGGAAGGTCGGACGAGAGCAGCTGGTCGAAGTTCTGCGGGGTGGCCTCGATGATCGTTGCCATGGTGTTCCTCCTATGGGAGTGCGCGCATGCGCGGGACTCGTCAGGTACGTCACGGGTTATACCCAGTTGCCGCACGCCGATGCACCCGGTTCGGAACGGGGCGCGGCGAACGGTCGGCGCCTCCCGAGCGCCGCCCGCGCGCCGCGGCGCGCTATGATAGCGCTGGAAGACGCGAAGGTGAGGAGCGCGGATGCACGTGACGGCGACGGAGAGGAAAGAGGCGCTCGCGCAGATGGTCGAGCAGGACCTGGAAGCGCTCGGCGCCCGCGGCGTGATCATGGCGGGAAACGCCTTCTCGCCGGTCGTCCTGGTCAAAGGCGAGCTGGACGAGGCGGAGCGGGCCGGCGGGGAGCTTCTGGCCGGCGCCGACGGGCGCGCCCTGCGCGCCGCGCTCGCGGCGATCGGGTACGCGCCCGAGGACTTCTGCGCACTCGCCAGCGTGGCGGGCGCGGCGGCGGAGGCGGACGCGGCGGCCCCGGCGGGCGAGCCCCTGCCGGCCGACGTGTTCCGCTGGGCGCTCGAGGCGCTCGACCCCGAGGCCGTGATCCTCCTGGACGATGCGGCGGCCGACGCCATGCGCGACGCCTACGCGGACGCGCTCGTGGCGATCGAGGACTTCGACACGGCCATGCTGAAGCCCGGCCTCATCGCCCACGTGCTCGGCCGGCGGGTCCTCGCGCTCGACGGCTTCGAGGCCGCCCTCGCGGACCCGCGCGAGAAGCAGCGCATGTGGGCGTACCTCAAGCGGCTCCCGCCCGCCTCGGCGCCGTACTAGCGGCGCGGCCGCTCCGGAAACGAAAGGACCCGGCTCCCTTTCGGGGGCCGGGTCCTCCATAGGCGTTCGATGCATCCGGGATGCGCGGAGGCTACTCCTCGATCTCGGTGATGGCGCCGGCCGGGCAGCTCTCCTGGCACACGCCGCAGGCGATGCAGGAGTCCTCGTCGGCGACGGTGGCGACATCGTTGAGCTCGAGCACGCCCTGGGGGCAGGAGTCGACGCAGACGCCGCAGGCGATGCACTCGTCGGCATCAATGATAGGCTTAGCCATGGCAGTTTCCTCTCTCTGTGCGAAACAAGACCTGCTCGGGCCGCAGGCGAACGGGCTCCGAGCGTTTCTGCGCTTAACATACCACGCGAGGGAGCCATTGCAACCCCCGGCTCCGCCATTTTCATACCGTTCGCCGAGTCAGTTTAGGCTTACTGGGGAGGGGCGCAAGCGGACAGAAGCGCCAGCGCGAGGCGCGCCGGCAGCCCCGCCGCGGCGCGTGCGGGGCGGCGCCCGCCGCGGTTTCGCCGCGCCCGGCGACCCTGTTGCGTGGAACTCAAGAAATCTTATATGATTTGACTTAGATTTTGTATATCCGAGCCTATAAGGGGATATAGTAGGGTCGAACGAACAATCGGCGGCGCGGGCCCGCGCCCGAAGCCGCCCGGCAGGAAAAGGAAAGAAGAGGGATATCCAATGAGCAAGATCCTCGGTATCGACCTCGGTACCACCAACTCCGCCATGGCGGTCTTCGAGGGCGGCAACCCCACCATCATCGTGAACGCCGAGGGCGACCGCACCACCCCGTCCGTCGTGGGCTTCCGCTCCGACGGCGACCGCGTGGTGGGCAAGGCCGCCAAGAACCAGGCCGTCACCAACCCCAAGAACACCGTCTTCTCCATCAAGCGCTTCATGGGCCGCAGGTACGGCGAGGTCTCCTCCGAGATCAAGACCGTCCCCTACGCGGTCAAGGAGGGCCAGGGCGGCCGCGCCGTCGCCGAGATCGACGGCAAGGACTACACGCCCGAGCAGATCAGCGCGATGATCCTGCAGAAGATGAAGACCGACGCCGAGAAGTACCTCGGCGAGACCGTCACCGACGCCGTCATCACCGTCCCGGCCTACTTCAACGA
>DXAO01000036.1 GCA_019117005.1 Candidatus Collinsella stercoripullorum
TTCAGGATCACGCAGGCGGGACCGTCGAACTCGCGCACGAGGTTCCAGGCGGCGTCGGCGTCCAGGTAGTTGTTGTACGACAGCGGCTTGCCCTGGATCTGCTCGGCCCCCACCAGCGGGTTCGCCGAGGACCCCTTCTGCGCGAAGCCGTCCGCGAAGCGGTAGATCGCGGCGGTCTGCTGCGGGTTCTCGCCATAGCGCAGGTCGTCGACCTTCTCCAGGCGCAGGTCGAACGACGCGGGCGGCTCCGCCTGCTCAGACGCCTCGGACGCCTGGGCGGCGAGCCACGTGGAGATCGCGGTGTCGTAGGCGGCGGTGGTCTGGTAGACCTTCAGCTGCAGGCGGCGGCGGGTCTCGAGCGTGGTTGCGCCGTCGTGCTCGGCCATCTCGGTCAGGATGCCGGCGTAATCCGCCGGATCGGACACGACGGTCACGGAATCGGCGTTCTTCGCGGCGGAGCGCAGCATGGAGGGACCGCCGATGTCGATGTGCTCGATGGCGTCGGCGAAGGTGACGTCGGGGTTCGCCACGGTCTTCTCGAACTCATAGAGGTTCACCACGACCATGTCGATCATGCCGATACCATGCTCGGCGGCCTCCGCCATGTGCCGGGAGTCGTCGCGGCGGGCGAGAAGGCCGCCGTGGACCTTGGGATGCAGGGTCTTCACGCGGCCGTCCATCATCTCGGGGAACCCGGTGTACTCCTCGATGGGGACGACCGTGACGCCGCCCTCCTCCAGCGCGCGGGCCGTACCGCCCGTCGAGATGATCTCCACCCCGTAGACGGTCTGCAGCTCGCGGGCGAACTCGACGACCCACGTCTTGTCGGTCACCGAGATCAAGGCGCGCTTGATCTTCACGTCAGTTGCCATTGAACCCCCTCTTGTCCGGCACCCGCGGCGGTCTGTGCCTTCAACGGGCGCATGTTCACCCACTTAATGTAGCGCATCGGCACCGGCAGGAGGACGGGGGCTCGCGAATTGCACGCGCTCCTCCGGCAACGGTGCGCGGCGGACGGCGCGCGAACCGGACGTGCCGGCCCCGGGCAGGGCGGCCCCTCGCCGATCGGGCCCGGGCCATGCGCGCAGAAGGCGCCCGGCGGGCGATGCCCCCCCGATGGCAGGGACCGACCCGGGCCATGCGCGCAGGGGGCGTTTCCCACCTCGACGGCAGGTTGCCCGAGCTCGCGCGCCCCCGGGCCATGCGCGCAGGCGTCCCCGGCTGCCGAATTTGGAGAAATTGCCGAGACGGCGTGACGCTTTGGCGGATTCCCGCCGCTTGCCCCGGGGTGTCACGAAGGCACCATAACTCCCGGTCGAACGCGTGGTACAACCTACAGCGTCAGGCAACGGGGCCGCGGTTCGGAAAGGGGCGCGCATGGTTTCCAAGGTCCTCTATCGACCGTTCGAGGAATCCGATTTCGACGCGATCGTCTCCATGCTGCAGAAGATCTGGCACACCTCGGCCGACGACGACGCCTACAACTTCCTCTCCGCTTGCGACGACCTCGCCTACTCCCTGTCCGTCTCCACCTTCTCGCAGGTGGTGGTCGTGGACGACGCCCCCTGCGGCATCGTGCTGGCGCGCGCCGCGCAGGACCGCTCGCCTCGGGCGGGGCGCTGGAAGCAGGCGGAGCACGACTTCCTCGCCCAGATGCGCCGCGTCGACCCGGAGGAGACGGAGCGCACCATGGCGTTCATCCGCTCCGAGCACGCCGTCAACAGCGCGATGCTCGAGGACAGCGCGCTGGCCGACGCCGACGAGATCACGCTGCTCGCCGTCAGCGCCGAGGCGCGCGGCATGGGCATCGGCGGGGTGCTGCTGGACGCGGCGGTCTCCTACCTGTCCTCGCACGGCGCCCGCGCCGCGTACCTCTACACCGACACGAGCTGCTCGTGGTCGTTCTACGAGCGCCACGGCTTCACGCGTGCGGCCTCCCACCGCTCGACCCGCGAGGAGCGCAAGTTGCTGCCTCGTGAAATGTACCTCTACGGTCTGGACCTGTCGGCCTGAACGAGGTCTCATAAGATGTCCCGCGATGCCTTGGGGCAGCTTGGCGTCGCACGGACGGTCCGGGGTTCCCGGACAGGCATACGGGAAGCGCATCGGCTTCTGCGGAAGGGGTCCTGCGGGACCCCTTCCCTTATCACGCGGAACCTCGCACGACGGAGGCGCGGTGGGAAAATAGGGACAGGCACTTTTTTCCCACGAGGGCGCTGCACCGGGAAAATAGTGACAGGCACCTTTTCCCACCTGGGAAAATAGTGACAGGCACTTTTTTCCCACCGCGCCCCCGACGGCGGCCGCTAGAACGTGCCGCCACCGCCGCCGCCTCCGCCACCGCCGCCGCCGACGGAGAAGCCGCCGCCCAGGCCCGCTCCCGAGCTGTCCAGGCTCGACGCGAGCGCGCCCATCGAGACGGTCTGGATGTGCCCGAGCTCGTGGACGGGGGAATGCAGGCCCCCGTGGGGATAGAGCCACCAGTAGACCGGGAAGTAGTACCCGCCCTGCGCGTCCTCGCGCAGCTCCCGGGGCACCGCCTCGGCCAGCTGCCGCAGGACCTCGTCGGAGACCCCGAGCGCCACGGCCATCACGAGCAGCCTGTCCCACAGGACGAGGTCGGACGGCACGGCCTCGCCCAGGCGCGTGAAGTCCTCGAACCACCGCTTGAGCGCCTCGCAGCGCTGACGGAGCTCCACGCCCTCCTGCGAGTAGACCCGGTACGTGCACGCCACGGCCACGGCCGCGCCGATGAGGACGAGCGAGACGGCGAAGGTCGGCAGGCAGGCGAAATCGACCGCGATGAAGAAGATCAGCGAGGCGAGCGCGAGCGCGCCGCCGATGCCGATCGCGGCGGCCTTGACCCCGTCGCCGCTCGATGCGACGAGCATCCGGCTCTCGAGCGCCCCGGAGACCTCGGCTCGATAGTCCTCCAGATGCTTCCGGTACGCCTCGGGGTCGTCCTCCGCACGGTCCTTCATCTGGCTGAACAGCACCTCCTGCGGGGCCTCGGGGGCCTCGTCGAAGTAGATGCGCAGCGCCGCGCGGTCGATGGCCTCGGCCACGCGCGAGCGGTCGATGACCGACAGGCGGAAGTCCTGCTCCTTCTTGGTGCCGAACAGCCCGCTCGACTCGGAGGTCACCGGATCGAGCGCGACGGCGCGCTCGTCGGTGAGCTTCATGAGGGTCGCCACAAGCGCCCGGTCCGGCACCGACCCGCCCTCCATGAACGCTGAGATCACGGCGGGATGGTCGGCGGAGGGGAGGTCGCGGAAGTAGGTCTCCGTGAAGACGGGCTTCGGGTTGCGACCGCGGGTGAGCTTGAGCGCGACCATCGCCGTGAGCAGGATGGCGGGCAACGCCACCTGGGCGACCCCACCGACCGCGAGCACCGCCCGCGACCGCGCGCGGAGCGCGTTGGCCTCATCGGCCCACGCCTGCTCCTCATCGAGGATCGTATCGAGCCGGGCCTCCCCGGAAGCGGCGAGACCGGGCACCCACGACGTCGGGAAGGCGACGCGGATCTCGGCGAACGTGCCGCTCGCGACCTCGGGGGCGGAGCAGGTCACCTCGGCCGTGTCCGGGAAGCGGTCCACCCGGCCGTCGAGCGGGCCGTGGACCCAGGTGCGGAAGTTCCCGTCATCCGCCGCCACGCCGGACGCCGCGGCGCCGGCGAAGGACACCGTGAGCTCGACGTTGTAGGACGAGTCCTCCCATCCCTGACCCACGAACTTCCAGTAGAGCTCCGCGGTGTCGGACCAGCTCGCGACCATGCCGTCGATCGTGTACGCCACGCGCACCTCCGCGGTGTCGCCGTCCTCCTCGGGTGCGAACACCTTGAGCTGCGTACCCTCGTCCGAAGCCTGGACCGTGAAGACGCCGTCGTCGCCCTCGGAGGCGGACTCCGCCCGGGTGAACGCGCGCTCGCCGCGCGCATCCGACACCGTCACCGAGCCGACCTCGACGGACGAGGGGACGCCCTGGGCGTTCACCGTGCGGGCGATCTCCCAGAACACGCCGTTCACGTCGTCATCGAACTCGAAGGTGCGCGTCTCGACCACGTCAAGCGAGCCGTCCGGGTTCACGGTCGCCTCGATGCGGACCGGATCCATCGCGGCCGCGGCGGCGCGCGCGGGCGCAACGGAGAGCGCGAGCACGCAGGCTGCGAGGACGGCGAGCGCGACGGCGATGCGGGCGCGCGCGGGCTGTGCGTTCATGGCTTGCCTTTCGTCGGGTTGCACGGCCGAGGCTCTCGGCCTGCGCCCATTGTACCCGCCCACGGGAACGGTAGGGAGCACGCGCCCGCCGGCGCGCGGGCGGCGGGGCGGGAGGGACGGCCGCCGGGGGCCGCCGGAGCCGCCGGCGTCGGGCCGGCCCGGGAGGAAGGGACGCCGGCGCCGGACCGGCCGGGGCGCCGGCGCCGGGGTGCATCGGCGTCGGCGCGGGCGGGTATACTGGGCTCGAGCGCGCGAGATGCTCGCGCGGGATACCCGCGTCCACGAGAGGGAGACGATGCACATGGCCATCAACGAGAAGGTCGCCGAGGTCCTGGAGGACCAGATCAACAAGGAGCTCTACTCCTCCTACCTGTACCTGACCTTCGCCGACTACTATGACGACCGCGGCCTCAAGGGCTTCGCGAACTGGTACGAGATCCAGGCGAAGGAGGAGATGGACCACGCCATGGCGCTGCGTCGCTATCTGCTCGACAACGACTACAAGCCCACCATGAAGGCCATCGCCCAGCCGGACAAGACCTTCGACAACGACCTCGCCCCGCTCGAGGCCGGCCTGGAGCACGAGGAGTACGTGACGAGCCTCATCCACCGCTGCTACGAGGTGGCCCAGGAGGCTCACGACATCCGCGCCATGCGCATGCTCGACTGGTTCGTGAAGGAGCAGGGCGAGGAGGAGACCAACGCCCGCGACATGATCACCAACATGAAGCTGTTCGGCTGCGACCCGAAGGGGCTGTACGACCTGGACCGCGAGTACCAGTCCCGCGTCTACACGCAGATGACCGCGCTGCCGCTCTAGGCGGCACCCCGCCCGCCGACCCGTGCGGGCGAAGACGGCTTCCGAGCGCCCCCGCCCCCGATCCCCGGGCGACGGGGGCGCTCCCATGCGGAGGGGCCGTGTCGCCCGGGCGCGCCGGACGCACCCGGGTGCGGGCGGCGGGTGGGAGGCAGCCGAAGCGGGGCCGCGGGCGCCGCGCGGCAGACGGGCGGGGCCGGCGACCGCCTCCGCGGAAGGGGCCCGCGCGCCGCCGCCCGATCGCGGTCGGCATGCCCTATACTCGTGCGCATGGATACCTCGCACCCCGTATCCGGCCGCACGACGACCGGCCGGTTCGCCCCATCGCCCTCGGGCCGCATGCACCTGGGCAACATCTACTCCGCGCTCATGACGTGGCTGTCCGTCCGCTCGCAGGGCGGCACGCTCGTGCTGCGGATCGAGGACCTCGACCCGCGCTGCGCCTCCCCCGAGCTCGCCCGCCAGATCATCGACGACCTGCGCTGGCTCGGGCTCGATTGGGACGAGGGCCCCGTCTACCAGCGCGACCGGCTCGACCTGTACCGCGCCGCCCTCGAGCGGCTCGAGGGGCTCGGCCTGGTCTACCCCTGTTTCTGCTCGCGCGCCGAGCTCCACGCGGCGAGCGCCCCCCATGCGAGCGACGGCACCCCCGTCTACGCCGGAACCTGCCGCGACCTCGCGCCCGAGCAGGTGGCCGAGCGCGCCCGCAAGCGCCCCGCCGCCCTGCGGCTGCGCGTTCCCGACGAGGCGGACCCCGCGGGGACCGTCGCCTTCACCGACCGCGTCTTCGGACCGCGTCGCGAGGTCCTCGCGCGCGAATGCGGCGACTTCCTCGTACGGCGCAGCGACGGGGTCTTCGCCTACCAGCTCGCCGTGGTCGTCGACGATGCGGCGATGGGCGTCACCGAGGTCGTCCGCGGACGTGACCTGCTGGGCTCCGTCGCGCGCCAGATCTACCTGCAGCGCCTGCTCGGGTTCGCCGAGCCTGCCTACGCGCACGTCCCCATGCTCGTGGCGCCGGACGGGCGAAGGCTCTCCAAACGCGAACGCGACTGCGACCTGGGCGAGCTCCAGCGCGTCTTCGGAAGCCCCGAACGGCTGCTGGGCCGTCTCGCGTTCTTCGCCGGCATGTGCGAGGACGATCGCCCGCGCAGCGCCGCGCAGCTCGCCGACCTGTTCTCCTGGGAGACGGTGCGGCGGCATCGGGCGGACATCGTCATCGATGAGCCGTTCTTCGCCTGAGGGAACGCCGATGTCGGCGCCCTGCGGCGGCTCAGGGGACGCCGACGCGCGACACCCCCTGGCGGCGCGCAGATAGTTTGAAGACTTGCGCCTTCGTCCTTGTGCTGCATGACGCATCTGGGGTATGATGATGCGGCTGCTCCGGAGAGCTGACCGAGAGGCCGAAGGTGCTCGCCTGCTAAGCGAGTATTCCCCACAAGGGAATCTGGGGTTCGAATCCCCAGCTCTCCGCCAGTCGATGTGAACGCCCGTCTCCCCCTCGGAGGCGGGCTTTTTCTCTGCCGCGCGCGGGGATTCGAACCGATGAGGTCGCGAGACCGAGGGAACGCGCGAGCGTTCCCCGGTAATGATGCGAACCATCTTGCCAGATAAGGAAATGAATCGGCGCACGAGGCTTCCGCCGCACCGGGCCGGGCACGGTCGAACCAGTCTTCCGCATTTGAGGAAAGCGCAGTCTGATATCCGTCCTCCAGGAGAGCCCCTGCTGAAAGGATCCGATTCGGAAGCGGAGCTCGCCCATCCTCGACCTCATGGCACCTCCCACCCCGCTTCCGTGTCTACACAGCCGATTACACTCGTAAGCGGCGGCGGAAGAATAGGCGCGATCGAGATGTCGAATCTGCAAACGGCATTGAAAGGATGCGGCGAGATGGGCCATAATTGCGTTAACAGTACCCCGCACGCGACCCATGAATGTGGAGCGAACCAGGCGGGGTCGTTTTTTACCCCTATGAAGCCCCCTCTATCATTCAGCGATCAGCTGAATCTCATGAGCACCCGCGGACTGACCATCGATGACAGAGAACTGGCGTTGAAACGCCTGTCTGAGACTAACTTTTACCGGCTGCGAGGATATTGGCTCACATACGAGCGGGACGGTCGCTTTATCCCGAATACGACGTTCGATTCGATTTGGAATACCTACGCGCTTGACTGCGCGCTGCGTAGATGGGTATGGGATGCCATCGCCCCGATCGAGATCAAAGCACGCGCCCTCTTCGCATACCACATGGCGATGGAATGCGGACCGTTGGCACACGAGGACAACCGATACTTCAGGAGCGCTAGGGCACACTCCCATTCCATGGAATCCCTTATCAGGGAGCGTAACAGGGCGCTGCGTGACGGCGCCCCCTGCGCGGTCCACAACGTCGAGAAGTACGGAGACCTGCCGATATGGGCTGCGGTCGAGATAATGAGCATGGGGACGGTGTCCCAGCTCTACGGGAACCTCGATCCAGCGAAAAGCGGCGTCGCAAAGTCGATAGCCGGCGAATTCGGGGTGAAGCCCTTCATCCTGAGGAGCTGGCTACGGCACCTGACATACATCAGGAACATCTGCGGCCACCACAGCCGTCTGTATAACCGCGTCATGACCACGAGGGCGAATCTGCTGAAGAAAGACTCTGGATACGACAGCGACAAGGAGTTCCCGACGTTCCTTGTGCTCAAGAGGATCTACGACAGGTCGTGGCCGGAACGGTGGCCGTCGATGCTCGACGGCCTCGAAGCACTTATCTCGGCGCATGAGAGCGTCTCCCTGAATCCGATGCGCTTCCCCCTGGAATGGCGCGAGGTCCTGGGCTAGAACCTCCTACCCCAGCAGCGAGCGGCTCACCACGCCCAGCTCGTCGTTGCCGCGCAGGCGCCACATACCGTAGGCGCACCGCGCCGCCAGGTACAGGAAGCCGTTGTCGGCCAGGAGCACCGCGGCGTCCGCGATGCGGCGGTACAGCTCGTCGGTCGGGGCGACGGGAATGCCGCACGCCCTGAGCGTCCCGGTGACCTCCGCGCGGCCCATGGGCTCCGTGCGGCCCATCTCGTTCATGAGCTCCCGCATCTCCTCGCGCGCCACCGCGCTCACCTGGTCGCCCGACGGCACCATGCTGTAGCACGCGAGCGCGCCGGACTTCTCCCCGCGGTTCCAGAGCGCGAAGGCGAGGCGGTAGTAGAGGTAGCCCGCCGCCTCGCGGTCGCACGCGGCGCGCAGGCCGTGCTTCGCGACCTCGACCACCTCGTCGTACATGCCCAGACGTGCGAGAACGTTGACCAGCGTGAAGTGGGCCTGCATGGACGTCGAGGCGATGTCGAGCAGGCGGCGCGCCTCGGGCAGCGCCCGCTCGTAGGCCTCGGCGCGCGCGTACATGTTGCACAGCTCGTACTGGGCGAAGTAGAGCGCATCGGGGGCGCGGTGGATCCGCACGCCGGTCCCGTCGACGAGCATCGGCAGGATGATGCGCCCCAGGTGGTTCTCGCAGAACTGCGTCTGCATCGGAACCGCCGACGTGAGCTCGGCGGCGACGCAGGACGCCTGCCCCTCCTCGATGAGCTCGGTCAGACCCGCCTCGGCCCGCGCGGGGTCGGAGGCGATCAGCTCCTTCACCTCGTTGAAGCGGCGCATGAGCGGGTCGGCAGGGTCCTCGAGCACCTCGAGCTCCGAGACGGTGTCGGCGAGCAGCAGGTCGCGCAGCTCCGCAGGCAGCGGGCGCCCGTCCGCCCCCGGGGGCAGAAGCAGCCCCGAGGGGGCGATGCGGTCGAAGCGCTCGGACGTCTCATGCGCTCGCAACGAGGTCACCCCGCCGCGGCCGCCGAGCGGGACGCCGACGAGCTCCCGCGCGAGCGGGACGGTCTCCGCCATGAACCCCGCCCGGTCGAATGCGCGCGCCGTGCACGAGCCGTCGACCGCGTCGCGCACCTCGACCAGGCAGCGCTCGGTCAACGGACTCGCCGCGAAGGCCGCGGCCGCTGCGACGAGCCCCATGCGGCAGCCGTATTCCTCCGCCATGGCCGCGCGCAGCGCCCCGTCGGCCTCCTGCCATCCCGTGCCGGGGCGCCAGGTCCTGCGGGGCATCACGGAGGCGGGCGGCTTCATCAGGCTGACCGCCATCCTGCCCGCGGCGACATCGCAGTCATAGCGGTACTCGAGCCGCACAATGAGGTTCAGACCCTCGCAGAGCTCGGCGAAGGCGAAGCGGGTATCCCACTCGCCGCCCGGACGGCACGCGACCGTCCCCGGGCGCCGCCCGTCGCCCTCCCCGCGGCCCATACCGTGCACGAGGCGGTCGACCGCGGAGGTGACCCCCTCCAGGGCATCGAGCTCCATGGCGGTGCACGCCTCCTCGCTCGGCGAGGTCGACACCGGCGCCAACCCCGAACCCAGCTTGTCCAGGACGCATGACACGCGGTTGAGCGCCGCCTCCACCGAGATCAGGAAGGCGACGTCCTCCGGGGAGGTCCGCTCGCGGTCGAAGTTGATGTAGAAGCCGCCCATCCGCTCGATCCGCGCGAGGGACAGGGCGCCCTTCGCGGCGATCTCGCGCAGGCGGGGCAGATCGACCTCGGAGAACACCCGGTAGGCGAAGGCCTCGATACCCGACAGGCGCTCGGCGCGCTCGCAGCGGTACCGCAGCGCGGCGATCGCGTCGGGCAGCGGCATCTCGCCGAATCCGGCGAAGACCTCGACCGGCTCGGCGAGGCGCTCGAGGCCGCCCGCGGGCGCCTGAGCGCCCTGCATCGCAGCCGCGTCCATGCCGAACACGCACAGCCGCAGGAACATGGTGGCCGCGAACTCGTGGTAGACGAGACTGCGCTCGGTGTTCCACGTCGTCACGTCCGAGACCTCGCGCAGGGTCCCGGCGAGGGTCCCGCGAAACGACGTGGCGCGCTCCAGCCTGCCGCCCGGTCGGCGGACGTAGACGTCGCCGAGAATCGCCCCCTCATCGCGCACGAGCGCGAGGGCGAGCTCATCGGGATCCGAGGCGCGGTCACCCGCTTCGCCCCTGCGGAACACGCGCCCGCCGGTCGCCACGTATCCCAGGATGCGGGCGCTCGAACGATCGACGAACTCCACGACATAGCACACGCCGTCGGCGGGGATGGGACCGGCATCCCACAGGATGCCGAACGAGGCACCCTCCGGCTGCCCGGGAAGCCGGGGGAACCGCTTCCTCCGGGCCAGGATCGATAGCTTGATAGTCGTTCCGGTCGCCATGGCACCGCCGCCTCGCTCGCATAGACACGCGCTTCCGTTTTTCCTACTCGGCTTGTATTGTGCCCGCCCGGGCGCACGGGGCCCCTGCGTTTTCGGCGATAGGCACGTACCCGAAACAATCCCAGGGGACGATGCGCGGTCGTTACCGTTACAAAAAAAAGGTGCCCCTCCCGGGGCACCTCTCATTCTCGGCTGGTGCGGCGTACAGGATTCGAACCTGTGACGTTCTGATTCGTAGTCAGACCCTCTATCCAGCTGAGGTAACGCCGCAACGCAAGACATATAATGCCATCGGCCCCCTACTGCGTCAAGCGCGAAACCAAAGTTTTCTGAAAAACTTTTTAACAACCCTATCTACCTGCAGAAATGCTTTGTGTTCGTCTCTCCACAGTTGTACCGATCTCAGAGAACGGCCAGAACGGACTTGTTTATCCCCTCATACGGAAGGGATATCGATATTCAGAAACCGCTCGATTTGATGCGTGTTCCCGTACCGAACGGCACCCACGCGCACAAGGGCGAGCGCCGCATGCTGGACGAAGGGGCATGCGCTCGGGAGGCCGCCCCCTCGGACCCGCAGGCGGACTCAGCGCACGAGGGGGCGCTCGCGGACCCGATAGCCCAACCCGCGTCCCCGAAGGTCCTCGCGGATCATGAGGGAGCTGTCCGGACCCGCGAAACGCAGCTGCAGCGCCGCGGGCAGCATCTCAGCGCGATCCACCCCCATCTGGCGCGCGAATTCCTCCGCAGCCGGCGCATCGAGCTCGAACTCGGCCTCATGGGGGCTCTCGTCGAAGCACAGCCGCGTGAGCGGGCCCGCGCTGCGCTGCACGACGCGCAGGACGCCCTCGGGATCGACCGAGCACTCGACCAGCACATCCTCCCCGTCTCCGCCGTACGCGTACAGGACGGCCCGCGTCCGGACCCCATCTGCCATCTCCATCCTCCTTGTCCTCGACCCCTTCTCCTCACCGTCCAGTATACCCGAATATGAAACATATGTTCGTGGGAACTTATGTTCGCTATAATCGGATGCAGAGCCTCCATATGCTCGTGGTAGGCTGTTGCGCGCCGGCCCGCCGCCGGCGGACGTATCCGCGACCCGAGGAGCGCAACTATGGCATATCCCGTCTTCGACCTGCACTGCGATACCGCCGACCGCCTGGCCTGGCCCGGTCTCGACCAGCGCTTCCACCAGCTCGCCGGCAGCGAGTCGTTCAGCCCCGAGGACGTCCCGGGCGACACCCGCCTCACAGACAACGGCTGCCACCTCTCGATCGCGAAGATGGGCGGGGTTCCCTGGGCCCAATGCTTCGCGTGCTTTATATACGACGAGTTCCCGCCCGAGGAGTCGCTCGCCTTCTACCGCCAGGTCATGGGCCATCTCGAGCGCGAGATCGCGGACAACGCGGACGCCATCGCGCTGGCCGCCGGTCCCGCGGGCATCCGCGATGCGCTCGGGCGCGGGGGCCGCGTCGCCGTGAAGACCATCGAGAACGCCCGCATGTTCGCCGCGGACCCCTCGCTCGTCGAGGTCCTCGCCGGCGAGGGCGTCCTCATGGCATCCCTCAGCTGGAATGCCGAGGGTCCGCTCGGGAGCGGCTGCGACGCCCCCGCCGTCGGCCTCACGCGGACGGGCGCCGAGGTCGTGCGCCGCATGGAGGACGCGGGGATGGTGCTCGATGTCTCCCATCTGAACGACGCCTGCTTCTCCGACGTCGCCCGCATCGCCGAGCGGCCCTTCGTCGCGAGCCATTCCAACAGCCGCGCCGTCTGCGGGCACCCGCGCAACCTCACGGACGCGCAGTTCGCCGAGATCCGGGACCGCGGGGGCCTCGTGGGCCTCAACTACTGCCCCGACTTCCTCAGCGAGTCCTTCGAGACCGCCGAGCCCACCGAGGATGACCTCTGCCGCCACGTCGAGCACTGGCTCGACATGGGCGGCGAGGACGTCGTCGCGCTCGGCAGCGACTTCGACGGGACCGACCTGCCGTCCTGCATCTCGTCCGCGGAGAAGATGCCGCGCCTGCAGGAGGCCTTCGAGCGCCGCTTCGGCGAGCGGATCGCCCGCAAGCTGTGCGCCGAGAACGCGCTCGCCTTCTTCGAGCGCTGCGCCGGCTGACAGCGGCGCGCCCTCGGGGCGGGCGGTCGCGCATCGGCCGCGGGCCGGCGGATATGAAAAAGCCTCCCATCCCTCGGACTGCTCGTTCCGTGTCCGTGGATGGGAGGCGGTTCGTGTCGGGACCGGGTCGGGGCCCCGCCGCAGCCGGACGGGACGGCCCCGGCGCCGCTCGGCGCGCGGGCCCTATGCGCGCGGCTCGATGCGCTCGCGTCCGCCCATGTAGGGACGCAGCACCTCGGGGATGGTGATGGAGCCGTCGGGGTTCTGGTAGTTCTCCATGATGGCAGCCATGGTGCGGCCGGTGGGCAGGCCGGAGCCGTTCAGCGTGTGCACGAAGCGCGTGCCCTTGAAGTGCTCGGGGTCGCGGTACTTGATGTTCGCGCGGCGCGCCTGGAAGTCACCGCAGTTGGAGCACGAGGAGATCTCCTTGTAGCTGTTGTAGCTCGGCAGCCACACCTCGATATCGTAGGTCTGGCGCGCCGAGAAGCCCAGATCGCCGGTGCACAGGCTGATCACGCGGTAGGGCAGCTCGAGCTGCTGCAGGATGTACTCCGCCTCGGCGGTCATGCTCTCCAGCTCGTCGTCGGAGGTCTCCGGCGTGGCGAACTTGACCATCTCGACCTTGGTGAACTGATGCTGGCGGATGATGCCGCGCGTGTCGCGGCCGGCCGACCCGGCCTCCTCGCGGAAGCAGGGGGTCCCGGCGGTGTACCACAGCGGCAGGTCGGCGGCGTCGAGCACCTCGCCGGCATGCAGGTTGGTGAGCACGACCTCGGCCGTGGGGATCAGGAACTGATCGTCGCCCACATGGTAGGCGTCATCCTCGAACTTGGGCAGCTGGCCGGTCCCGTACATGATCTCGCGGTTGACCACCACGGGCGGGATGAACTCGCGGAAGCCGCGGGCGAGGTGCGTGTTCAGGAAGAAGTTCTCGAGCGCGCGGTCGAGCGTCGCGCCGTCGCCGGAAAGCACCGTGAAGCGGCCCCCCGAGAGCTTGGCACCGCGCTCGAAGTCGAGGATCCCCAGGTCGGTGCCCAGGTCCCAATGCGGCTTGGCCTCGAAGCCCTCAGCTGCGAAATCGCGCGGGACGCCCCAGCGGCGGCGCTCCGGGTTCTCGGTCTCGTCCACGCCCACCGGCGTGGCCTCATAGGGCAGATTGGGAAGATGCGCCATGAAATCGGACAGCTCGCCCTCGAGCTCGGAGCGGCGGGCGGCCAGGCCCTCGATGCGCTCGTTGACCGCGCGCACGGCCTCCTTGGCGGCCTCGGCCTCGTCGCGCTTGCCCTCGCGCATGAGCGCGCCGATCTTCTTGGACTCGGCGTTGCGGGTGGCCTGCAGCTCCTCGACCTCGGTGATGACGGAGCGGCGGGCGTCGTCGAGCTCGAAGAACCGCTCGCGGTCCCACGAGGTCTGACGGTTTGCCATAGCGGTATCGATCGCGTCCGGGTTCTCGCGAACGAACTTGATATCGAGCATGATGCCTCCGGTGTTAACGGGCCACCTGCGCTCAGGGCGATGTGAGATTCAGGTTGGCGGCATGACGGTGCACCCGCAAGTATATACTTGTGAGAGTTCTTTCCCGAGTTTGAAGGCGAGAAGGCATCAGATGGACGCGTTTTTTTCCTTTCTGTTCAACACCCGCGAGGGGGTGGCGATCCTGTTCGTAGCGGGCATCGCGATCTTCGCCATCGCGGCGTTCGTGCTCGAGAAGCGCACCCATAAGCTCTACGTCGACCGCGGTCCCCGCGAGGACGGCGAGGACGACTTCTGGGGCTAGGAACGGCGGCCGGAGGGCCGGCATCGCGCGCACGCATCCGAAGGGCGGCACCGCTGGGCGGGGCCGCCCTTCGTCTTTAGAGGAGGTCGCGAGAGAGGGCGCTGCTGCTGGTGAGCCACGACCGCGCGTTCCTGCGGGCCTGCACCTCGAGCATCTGGGACGTCCGCGACGGACGGGTCGCGCCCCATGCGTGACGCGCGCGGGCACCGATCCGCCCGGGCTCCCGTCACCTCGCGCATGCATGGGTCGAGACGACCCCGGTCCATGGGTTGAAACGACTCCGTCCCCAAATGACCCAAATGACCCGAAACGACCCCGTCCCCGAATGACCCAAATGACCCAAATGAACCGAAACGACCCCGTCCCCAAATTCACCAGAATGACCCATCACATCCCGGGGTAGAGCGGATGGGCCGCGAGGAGCTCGGCCACCCGGGTGCGCACCGCGTCGAGCGCCGCGGCGTCGCCCGCATGGAACACGACGCGCGCGATCAGGCCGCCGATCTCGCGGAACTCGTCCGCGGTGAAGCCGCGCGTCGTGGCCGCCGCCGATCCCACGCGGATCCCGCTCGTGACGAAGGGCGACCTCGGCTCGCCGGGAATCGCGTTCTTGTTCACCGTGATGCCCACGTCCTCGAGCAGGCGCTCGGCGTCCTTTCCCGTCACATCCGCGGGCGTGAGGTCCACCAGGCACAGATGGTTGTCCGTCCCGCCGGAGACCAGGCGGAGCCCGCCCTCGGCGAGCCCCTCCCCCAGCGCCGCGGCGTTCTCCACCACATGCTCTATATATGTTGCGAACCCGGGCGTCAGCGCCTCGCCGAACGCGGCCGCCTTGCCGGCGATCACGTGCATGAGCGGGCCGCCCTGGGTCCCGGGGAACACCGCCTTGTCGATGGCCCGCGCCAGGCCCTCGTCGTCCGTCAGGATGAAGCCCCCGCGCGGGCCGCGCAGGGTCTTATGGCTCGTCGAGGTCACGACATCCGCCACGCCCACCGGCGAGGGGTGCGCGCCCGTCGCCACGAGGCCGGCGATATGGGCCATGTCGACCATGAGGCGGGCGCCCACCGCATGGGCGATGTCAGCCAGGCGCTCGAAGTCGATGGTGCGCGGGTAGGCCGAGGCGCCGCCCACGATGAGCGCCGGGCGCTCGGCGCGCGCCAAGCGCTCGAGCGCGTCGTAGTCGATGGTCTCGGTCTCGAGGTCCAACCCGTAGGGGACGAAGCGGTACAGCTTGCCCGAGAAGTTGACCAGGCTGCCGTGCGTCAGGTGCCCGCCCTGGTCCAGGCTCATGCCGAGCACCGTGTCGCCCGGCTCGATGAGCGCCGCGTAGGCGGCGAGGTTGGCGTTCGCGCCCGAATGGGGCTGGACGTTGGCGAAGGCGCAGCCGTACAGCTCGCAGGCGCGGCTCCGGGCGAGGTCCTCGACCGCGTCGACCCGCTCGCATCCGCCGTAATACCGCCGGCCGGGATAGCCCTCGGCGTACTTGTTGGTGAGCACGCTGCCGACCGCCTCCATGACGGACGGGCTCGTGAAGTTCTCCGAGGCGATGAGCTCGATGGAATCGCGCTGGCGCGCGAGCTCCGCATCGATCATGCCCGAGAGCACGGGGTCGGTTTCCTGGAGCCATTCGAACGCCATGGGGCCTCCTTCATCCGGGGCGCGCGGCGGGCGCGCGGTCCTCCCAGCCTACGACGGAACGCGTCGGGATACCAGAGGCATTCGACAGCCGGCGCGGAAACCCGCGGCGCCTCAGCGGGCGGCGGACTCCCCGACGACGCGCGCGATGTGCATGGCGAGGTACCCGACCTCGAGCTCGCTCACCGGCTCGCCGAAGCGCTGCTCCATCTCGGTGCACACGGCCGCCGCGGCGCGGTAGCTCTCGGGCGCGCTCGCCCGGATGGTGCCGTTCACGTCGATGCTCAACCGCTCGCCGCGCAGGATGCGCGTCGCCATGTACTTCACATGGGTCATGAGGCGGTTGTAATCGTAGGAGGCGACGTCGATCGAGCTGCCGGTGATGCGCTCGACCGCGTCGATGCACGCACGCGTGAGCTGCGCCACCTCCATGGCCTGGCTCACATGGACCGCATCGAGGGAGGAGTGGACGTGCAGCGCCACGAGCCCCACCTCGTCATCGCCCAGATGCACGCCGAGCGCGCGCTCGAGCGCCTCGACGCCGCGGCGGGCCACCTCGAACTCCCGGGGGAACAGCGCGCGGATGTCCTCGGTGAGCGGGTTCGCCAGCGCCCCGCCCTCGCGGGCCCGCGCGACCGCGAAGGCGAGGTGGTCGGCGAGCGGCAGCAGCATCTTGGGGTCGACGGCGCCGAACGCGGCGCGCGCGTCCTCGCAGATCCCCTCGGCCGCGTCGAGCACCGCCGGGTCGATCCGCTCGACGAGCTCGCGCGTCGTCCCCCGGCCCTCTGCGGGCTGGGAGAGCAGGTAGAACTGCACCTCGCCCGGATCCCCCAGGGCCTCGGCGCGCTCGCCCGGACGCCGGCCGAACCCCACGCCGCGCCCCACCGCCAGGTACTCGCGCCCGTCCTCCGTGTTGAAGGCGAGCAGCGCGTTGTGGTTGAGCGGCTTGGTGACTCGGTACATGGGCGCACCCCTTCTGCGGTCCTTAGGGTCTGGGCGGACGGTGAAGCGCCCGCCGGACGGTCGCTCATGCGCATCCGGCGGGCGCGGGCACACGGTCGGTGCGCGGGCCTATGACTCGAACACGTCGACGGCGAGCAGGTCGTCTCCCGGCTCCACGTGGCCGAACGCCAGCTGGCGCACCGCGCGATCGGAGCCCATGTCGGTGACGAGCACCGGCGTGGAGATGCTGGGCGCATGGCCGCGGATGAAGTCCAGGTCGAACGTCAACAGTGTATCACCGCACTTGACCTCGTCGCCCTGCCCGACGTGGGCGGTAAAGCCCTCGCCGCCGAGCTTGACGGTGTCGATGCCCACGTGGCAGAGCACCCCCGTGCCGTCCGGCAGCTCGAGGCCCACGGCGTGCTTGGTCTCGAACACGAAGGCGACCTTGGCGTCGCAGGGGGCCACGAGCTCGCCGACCGCCGGGACCACGCAGGCGCCGTCGCCCATCATCTTCTCGGCGAAGACCTGGTCGGGGCAGGCGGTGATGGAGAGGGCCTCGCCCGCGAGCGGGCTCTTCAGCACGATGGTGCGCACCGGCTCGCGCTTCTCGGCGGGCGCGTCGGCACCGGCCGCGGGGGCGTCGGCCTCGGGGGCCGCCGGGGTCTCGGCGGGCAGGGCGGCGAGATACGCCTCGAGGTTCGTCTTGATGACGTTCACCTGCGGGCCGTACACCACCTGCACGCCCTCGCCGCGACGGATCACGCCCGCGGCGCCGCTGGCCTTGAGCAGGCCCTCGTCGACCTTGCCGCCGTCGTGCACGGTCACGCGCAGGCGGGTGGCGCAGCAGTCCACGTCGCGGATGTTGGCCGCGCCGCCCAGACCCGCGGCGATCTGGGCCGAGCGCTCGTCGTCGGCGGAGCCGGCGGGCGCGCCGTCGGCGGAGGCGCCCTCCTTGCGGGCGTTGTAATCGGCCTTGGTGTAGAGCTTCGTCTCGGCGTCGCCCTCCTCGCGGCCGGGCGTCTTGAAGTCGAACCTCTTGATCAGGAAGGTGAACAGCAGGTAGTAGACGGCGAAGAACGCAATGCCCAGCGGGATGATGAGCAGCCAGCTCGTCTTGTCGTTGCCCTGCAGGATACCGAACATGAACAGGTCGAGGAAGCCGCCGGAGAAGGTCAGGCCCACGGTGATGTTCAAGATGGAGCACAGCATGTAGGCGAGGCCCGCGAACACCGCGGAGATTCCGAACAGCACGGGGGCCACGAAGAGGAAGGAGAACTCGAGCGGCTCGGTGATGCCGGTCAGGATCGAGGTGAGCGCCGCGGAGAGCAGCAGGCCGCCCACGGCCTTCTTGCGCTCGGGGCGGGCGCAGCGGTACATGGCGAGCGCGGCGCCCGGGAAGGCGAAGATGTACAGGACGAACTCACCGGTGAAGCACCAGGTGCCGGCGGTCGAGAAATGGGTGACGGTCGGGTCGGCGAGCTGGGCGAAGAAGATGTTCTGGGCGCCGTAGACCATCTGGCCGGCGACCTCCATGGAGCCGCCCACCGCGGTCTGCCAGAACGGCAGGTAGAACACGTGATGCAGACCGAAGGGGATGAGCAGGCGCTTGATCATGCCGAACAGGAACACGCCCACGGGGCCGGCGCTGGCCACCGCGTAGCCGAGCGCGTTGATGCCGTCCTGGACGGGTTGCCACACGAAGAACATGGCGATGCCCACGAAGGTGAAGACCACGGTGGAGATGATGGGCACGAACCGCGAGCCGCCGAAGAACGACAGGGCCTGCGGGAGCTGGATCTTGTAGAAGCGGTTGTGCAGCGCCGAGGTCCCGAGGCCGACGATGATGCCGCCGAAGGCGCCCATCTGCAGCGAGGTGATGCCGAGCACGCTCGCCGTGGCGCCGTCGATGAACTGGTCCACGCCGCCGGTCACGTCGATCATGGCGGAGATGGCCGAATGCATGACGAGGAACGCCACCGCGGCCGAGAGCGCGGCGACCTCCTTCTCGGCGCGGGCCATGCCGATGGCCACGCCCACGGCGAAGATGAGCGGCAGGTTGTCGAAGATCACGCCGCCGCACGCGGACAGGACGGTGAAGACGTCCCATGCGACGGTGCCCGGGCCCATGACCCCGAGCAGGTTGTAGGTCGCGAGCGTCGTCTCGTTCGTGAACGAGCTGCCCAGGCCCATGAGCAGGCCCGCTACGGGCAGAACCGCGATGGGGAGCATGAAGCTGCGCCCCACGCGCTGAAGGATGCCGAAGATCTTGTCCTTCATGTACGCCTCCTTGCGTCGTGCGCCCGGACGGGCGCGGGTCGACCCGGACGGATCCGGGAAACTCCTCGCGCGGCTGCGGGATGCCCGATGCGGACGGCGCCTGCGTTCTCTCGGCATGAAAAAAGCACCGACCCGCGACACGACCGGACGGCGCCACGCGCCGTCCCCGCAGCCGAAGGTTAGTGCCTGCCTGCCAGTAACACGCCTTGCTATGCGATTTCGGGCGCTATTGTGCGGGCTTCGCGGCCCGGCGACGGCGACATGGCGGCAAACGGTAGGTTTTCGTCCGTGGGCGGAGGGGGTTTGTAAGCAAATCCCGGACGGGCCGTGGAGACGCCCTCCCCCATGCGAAAATCGGTGCGCCGATACGGGAGGGATGCATATGAACGACACGCTGGTGGTCTACGAGTCGAAGTACGGCGGCACGGTGACCTATATCGACCTTCTGGCGCGCAGCCTGCCGTTCGACGTGATGCGCCTGCGCGAGCTCAAACGGCAGCGGAGCCTTCCCCACCGCACCGTCGTGCTCGCGAGCGGCGTCTACGCCGGACGGATCGCCGCGGCGGCGGCGCTCGCCAAGCACGCGGACCTGCTCGCGGGCAAGCGCGTGCTCGTGCTCGCCGTGGGGGCGAGCGAGCCGGGCGAGGAGGTCGAGCGCCAGCTCAGGGAGGCGAACCTCGCCCCCGACCACCTGGACGTCCCGCTGTTCTACGCGCGCGGCGCCTACGACGAGGGCTCCTTCAAGCTGCCGGACCGCATCGCCTGCCGTGCGCTGCGCACGGTGGTGCGCGGCAAGGACCCATCCGAGCTCGACCCCGGCATGCGCGCGCTCGCCTCCGTGACGGGGAGCCGCGCCGACTGGACCGATCCGCGGTACCTGGACCCCCTGATCCGGGCGCTGCGCGGCTGACGTCGCCGGCCCGCCACTCGGCGACGACTTTTGGCACCGACGACTTTTGGGACGGGGTCGTTTTTCACCCAAGGCCGCTCTCCCGTCGAGGGGTTCGTTGGGGACGGGTTCGTTTCGACCCATCCTGCCTGGACCCGCTGATCCGGGCGCTGCGCGGCCGACGTCGCCGGCCCGCTACTCCTCGATCCCCGACACGAGGTCGATCCGGACGGCCTTCAGCTGCGCGGGCCCCTTCTTCTGCGGACATTCGAGCAGGACCCACTCGTCATCGAGGTCGCGCAGCACGCCGGTCGCCCGCAGGCCCGGGAAGGTGAGCGCCGAGCCCGTGAGGATCAGCGTGCAGGTCGACCCCTTGCGCTCGGCGAGCATGGAGCGCAGGGCGGGCGCCCGCCCGTCCCGCTGCGTTCCGAGCATGCGCCGCAGGTCCTTCTTGGTCACCATCGCGCTCGAGATGTAGATCATCATGCAGAATGCGAAGAAGCCGAATGCGACGTCCATGGCCTACCCCTCGTCCGCGATCACGGCGATCCCCGTGATGTCCGCCAGGTCGATGAGCTTGACGGTCCTTCGCTCCCCGGTCTTCGGCGACCCGAAGGTCGCGGTCTTCTCGACGCTCTCGATCCGCAGCCAGCCGTCGCCCACGGCGAGCACCGTGGCGCGCGGGATGAAGCACAGGTCGTCGGCGCCCAGCTCGATCTGCACGGCGCTTCCCACCAGCCCGTGCAGCACGTGCAGGTCGCGACGGGGGCGTTCTCCGGCGGAGCTCACGAGCCCCACCTCCTCGTTCGCCAGGTCGTCGATGCTCACGCCGTACGGCCGCGCGAGCGCCGCGGCGCGGTCGAGCGCGGGCGCGCCCTGCCCCAGCTCCCAGTTCGAGACGGTCTGACGCGTCACGCCGACGGCATCGGCGACCTGCTGTTGGCTCAGCCCCGCCTGCTTGCGCAGGGTCAGCAGCCTCTCGGAGATCATCTCGACCCCTCTCCCTCGATGCGTGCACGCGGCACGTCCCCCTCGCGCCCGCGCCGGTTCCGGCGGGCACCCGCCCAAGCATATGCCCTGCGCCCGCACCGGGCCAGCAAATCCGTTTGGAACCCGCGCAAATCTTCCCGGCAGGGAACCTTTGGCGGGAACGTGAAGGGGTTCGTTGGGGATGGGCTCGTTTCAACCCATCGGGGACTTTTGGGACGGGGTCGGTTTTACCCAAGGCCGCTCTCCCATCGACGGGCACCCCCTGCCCGCACCCATGGCCGAGGGCTCGGGACCCATGGGGCCGCCCGTTGGCACCACGCTCATCGCCCTCAACAAAGCACCAGCTCACAGCCCCTGTCAAGAACTCTTGACAGGGGCTTGCGCCCTCACGGGGCGACATGTCGGGAACCTTAGATGGTAGAGTTGGACGGGCCATGGCACCCTGCGAGGTGACATACGGGCACCCGAGGACGAGAAGGGGGGGGGCAAGGTGGACACGATGCAGATCGGGGCGCAGATCAAGCGGCACCGCGCAGAGCTGGCGCTGTCGCAGGAAGGCCTGGCGGCCAAGGTCTACGTCTCGCGCCAGACGATCTCGTCATGGGAGACGGGCAAGACCTACCCCGATGTGCAGAGCCTCCTTCTGCTCTCCGAGATCTTCGGCGTGACCGTCGACGACCTCGTGAAGGGAGATCTGGATACCATGAGCAAGACCATCGACTCCGACGTCGCCCTGATGAACCGGCTCGGGCTGGTGATGATGGGCTTCCTGCTGCTGATGATCGCGTGCCTCGTCTGGCTGACGGTGCAGATGACGGTATGGGATTGGGGCTTCGCCCAGACCGCGCCGACCATCCTGCTCGCGCTGACCATGTGGGGCGTCGCCATGTTCGCCGCCGTCTGGGCGGAGCGCATCAAACGGAACCGCGACCTCGTCACCTACCATGAGGTGCTCGCCTTCTTTCGCGGGGAGCCCGTGGACCGCGACACGGAGCGCGGTCGGCGCGAGCGCATGATCCCGCGCTGGATGAAGATCGTCCGCACCATAGGGCTCACGCTGCTCGCCGCCGCCGTCGGCGCGTTCGTGGGCTACGGCGGAGCGGCGCTCGCGAATCACCTGCTGGGATAGCCCCGCATGCCGCCGGATGCGTCCCGGACCGACGCCGGCCCCGCGCCACGAGGAGGGCAACCGCTGGTTGACGCCTGTTCGGCACGGGGCCGGCCGGGACATCCGCGCTCCGGGTACAATCGGTGTGACCGTTCGCCGGTTCCGGCAGGGAGGCACCCATGAAGACCGCAGACCACATCGACCGCGCCGCATCGACCGCCGACGGGCTGGCGGGGCGTCTGTCCGAGCGGCGGCGGGCACGGGGCCTCACCCAGGGTCAGGTCGCCGTGCGCCTCGGGGTCAGCCGCCAAGCCGTCTCCAAGTGGGAGATGGGGGGTATCACTTAGATAAAGATACCACATCAATCCCACGCTGGCTTTTGCTCAACCGATACAGCCGGAGGGCTGGATAACAAGAAAAGGCGGTATGCGCCCCGTGGAGGGGGGTAGCGTACCGCCTTTT
>DXAO01000037.1 GCA_019117005.1 Candidatus Collinsella stercoripullorum
TCATATCGGCGAAGTGGCCAAGTGGTAAGGCAGAGGCCTGCAAAGCCTTTACCCCCGGTTCGAATCCGGGCTTCGCCTCCAGGGACGCCCCGAGGGCCCCGGCGCAGCGCCGGGGCCCTCGCTTTGTTCGGGGCGGGGCGACACGGGGGCGACAGGTGTTTCGCCTTATCTCTCGAAGCGGCCCTCCGCGGGTTCATCCGCCTCGAATCCCCCGCCGGGCTCACGCCTCCTCGGCGGGCGCCAGCAGCTTGATGAGGCGCACGAGGGTCCCGCGCGCATCGCGGCGGCGCATCACCTCGACGCTGTCCACGAGCATGCGCATGAGCCTGATCCCGCGCCCGCGCTCCTCGGTCTCATCGGGCTCCTCGTCCGCGGCGATCTGGTACCCGCAGCCCCGGTCGCGCACCTCGATCACCACCCGGTCCGGATACGCGATGACCATCATCGTGCACCCCGCCGCCCCGTCCGCGTGGTCGTAGGCGTTGGACAGGGCCTCCCCCGCCGCGAGCGCCGTATCGAACCGGTCGCTCGCGCTCATGGGCAGCGCCGAGATCATATCGACCACCCGGTGCCGGTAGTACCCCAGGTTCTCGACGCCCTCGCGCACCGAGACGCTCTTGCTCCACAGCGGCATGGCCCCCGGCTTGAGCAGCGGGACCGGAGGTCGGACCGCCGCCGTGACGTGCAACGCGTCGATCAGGCGGGCAATCTGGATGGACCGCGTCACCCCGGGCGAGGTGTTCACGAGCGACAGGAGCCCTCCCTTGGCGTGGAGCCTCCGCGCCCGGGAGAGCAGGCACGCAAGTCCCGACGAGTCGATGAAGCCCACGTTGAGGCAGTTCACCATCACGCGTCTGACACCCTGCTCCACCAGGGTGTCGATCTGCTCGCGCAGCGTCGCGACCGTCGAGATGTCGATGTCGCGCGCAGGGGAGATCACGGCTATGTCGTTCCACTCGTTCATACGCTCATGGTTCCCGGGAGGACGCGGCTCTAATCACACCGCGCCGAGATGCCCCGGGCGATGCCGGCCGCCCCGCCCGCACCCCGCCCGCACGCCCTCACGCGCGCCCGTCCCCGTCGAAGCGCAGCGCGACGAGCGCGATGTCGTCGTTGAGCGCCGAGCCGCTAAACGCGTCCAGCTCCGCCAGCACGCTGGAGCACAGCCCCGTCACCCCGTGGGCCGATGCGCGCAGCAGCACGTCGTACAGGCGCCGCTCGCCGAAGAACGCCCCGGACGCGTCGCGCGCCTCGATGGCGCCGTCGGTGTACATGAACAGGATGTCCCCGGGCGAGAACGAGAAGCTCCCTCCCTCGTACGCCATCGACTCGAACGCGCCCACGACGCCGGACTGCACGGTGAGCAGCTCCATCTCGGCGGGCGGGGCGCTGCAGGCGTCCCCGGGGGCAGCGTCCCCGTCGGCGGCGCCGTCCGCGGCGGGCGCGCCCGGATGGATCAGCACGGTGGGCGGGTGCCCGGCGGAGCAGTAGCTCGCCGTCCCGGAGCGCAGGTCGATCTTGGCCACGAACATGGTCGCGAAGGTCTCCACCCGCGAGAAGCTCATGAGCATGCCGTTGAGCGAGCGCACCATGTCCTGCGGGCCGGCGCCCTCCCATGCGTAGGCGGTCAGCGCGGTCTTGACGAGCGCCGACATGGACGCCGCCTCGACCCCCTTGCCCGAGACGTCGCCCAGGATCATCACGGCCCGGTCGTCGGGAAGGCGGATGAGGGTGTAGAAGTCGCCTCCCACGAGCGCCTGCTGCGTGGCGGAGGAGTAGAGCGAGTCGGCGGTGATGCCCGGCACGCGCCCGAGGTCGTTTCGCATGCCCACCTGCAGGGTCTGGGCGATCCTGCGCTCGGAGCTCGTCCGCTTCATCCCCTGGCACATGATCTCGAAGTCGTGGGCGAGCCGGACGAGGTAGTCGTACTCGATGTCGTCGATGGGCTCCTGCGAGCCGTCGCGCAGAAGCAGGATCATGCGCGGCATGCCCTCGCGCATGGGCGAGTCCCCGGGCAGGGAGTCGTCGGCGCCGCAGGCCTCCGGGGGCATGTCGCTGTCGCGCATGTCGAAGAACACCCCCTGGCTGGGGAGCCCGCGCGACGCGAGCCACTCCCCCGCCCACGACGTCGCGTCGACGCGGACGAGCCGGACGGCCTTGAGGTCGTCGGGGGTGCACGACCAGGCGCTCTGCCCGCGCTCGAACGGCAGGCGCGCGGCCGGGTCCACGCGGGCGGCGGGCGCGGTGGCGGAGAGGAACATCTCCTCGACCGTGCCGGGCAGGCACACGCGGCTGCCGCCCTCGAAGTCGATCACATAGCAGTTCCGCTGCTCGTCCCGACCGATCCGGCAGGTCCTGCAGCGCAGCACGCGATGGATCTCCTCGTCCATCTCGCGCCATACGGCGACGCGGTCGTCGCTTTGGGAGTACATGACCTCGCGGATGCGGTTGAGCGAGCGCGTGAGCTCCTCGGTCCGCTGGGAGCGCAGGCTGCTCACCACCCCGACCAGCTCGATGGAGAGGTAGTCGCACACCACCTCCAGGACGCGCGCGTCGAACCCGCGCGGCAGGCGCGGGCGCTTCCAGCCGAGCTCCAGGATGCCGAGCACCTGCGTGCCGAAGAACACCGGGACCGCGATGAGGGTGCGGTACGGGGGCATGTTCTCCATGCGCAGGGACCCGGTCTCGTGCGTGTCGAGGTCGAAGTAGATGCACGACTCCGGCCCGCCGCCATAGGAGGACGGGGTGACGGCGAGGTTGCACGCCCGCTGCTCGCGCAGCACGTAGGTGGGGATGCCGGCGCCGAAGGGTATGAACTCGGGGACGTAGTCGCGCGCGAGGCCGTAGCTCAAGCCGCGCAGCTTGAAGCCGCCGCTCTCCGCGAAGTAGATCGAGGAGCCGTCGGCGTCGAGCGTCTCGACGATCTTGTTGAGCACGGCGTCGAGCAGCGACACGAGGTCCTTGGAGCCCGCCGCGGTCATGATCACCGACAGGGTGCCGGAGAGCCTCCGGTTGACGGCCTGGAGCTCGGAGAACAGACGCTGGGTCTGCCGGTCGTAGGCATAGCGCTCCTCGAGGTTCTTGATGACCACGAGCAGCCGCCCTCCGTCCGCCCCGTTGATGCCGAGCGGATGGGGCGGGACCTCGCCCGCGCGGGCGCGCACGTGGATGAAGGAGCCCTCGGGCAGCTTGAGCATGCAGCTGTTGTCGAGCCCGTCGGCGCTGAACGGGAGCCTGTGGCCCCCGGCGCGCTCGAAGTCCTCGCTGTACAGGAGGTCCTTGATGTCCTGACCGATCAGGCGGTCGCGCTCCTGGGACGCGAGCTCGGCCATCTGGTGGTTGACATGCAGGATGGTCCCGTCGCGCCGGCATAGGACGATGGCGTCGCTCGTCATGTCCACCAGACGCGCGACCTCGGAGAACTCATCCGTTGCCATGGATTCCATCAGCGCACCTCCGCAGCATCGTGCCCCGCGCCCGCACAGGGGCGCGGGCGGACGGGCACTATCATGACATGTCCGATGGGTAAAATGAAAGCCTCGCGAGGAGGCTCTGGGAAATCGATGGTGTCGGAGGCGGGACTTGAACCCGCATGACCGTAAATTGGTCACTAGCACCTCAAGCTAGCGCGTCTGCCAATTCCGCCACTCCGACGTGCCTTTCGGCGAAGAAGATATTACCCCAAGCGCTCGGTCGGATGCAAGGACTTTTTTCAAACTATTTCGAAGCCCCTACTCCGCGAGCTCGGCCTCGGCCAGATGGGCGTAGCCGAGCGGATCCACCGGCAGGCTCTCGAGCTCCTGCGTGCCCGAGAACGAGAACCCGCCGAACAGGTACGGGATGACCGGGCAGTCCGCCGCCACGATATCCTCCGCCTGCTGGAGCAGCTCGATGCGCACCTCCTCGCCCACCTGGCCGCGCGCCTCGGAGATGAGGGCGTCGACCTGCTCGTCGGAATAGCGCGCGTAGTTGCGCGACCCGATCGACGCGGAATCGAACAGCGGGTACAGGACGTTGTCCATGCTCATGAAGCCCGGGGTCCAGTCGAAGCGCCCCAGCTGGAAGTTGCCGGTCGCCAGGCGGTTGCGCAGGGCGTCGTAGGGGACCGGGTCGAGGTCGCAGGTGATGCCCACCGCCTCGAGGTCGGAGGCGATCGCCTCCATGGCGTCGTCCTGACCGCTGCCGGAGCTGTAGCTGAGCGTCAGGTGGACGTCGCGCTCCCCCGAGGAGTCGCGCGGGTAGAGCGTGTCGAGCAGCTGCGTCGCCGCGTCCGCGTCGTGGACGGCGTAGGGCCAGGCGCCCGTGCGGTAGCCGGGGACATCCGGCGCGACGACGCCGTCTGCCGCCATGCGGGCGTCGCGGAAGACGGTGCGCGCGAGGTCCTCCCGGTCGATCGCCATGGACGCGGCGTAGCGCAGCCCCGCGTTGTCCAGCGGGGCGGCGGCGGTGTTGCAGACGAGCATGGACACCGTGGGCGTGCAGCCGAGCACGCACCGGCGGTCGCGGGTGAGCTCGAGCGCCGGGTCGTCGGAGCGCCAGGCCGCCGCTCCGGTGTCAACCCGCTCGACGGGGCAGGGGGAGGCCATGAGGTCCCCCTCCTCGAGCGCCTGGTAGGAATCGGACATGGTCTGGTACACGGCGAGGCGGGCGCCGGCGATCCGCGGCGCGTCCCCCGCGTAGCCTTCGTACGCGACGAGCTCGAGCCCGGTATCGCCCTTCGAGTACGCCTCCGCGAGCGAGAAGGGGCCGTTGCCCACGGGGCGCGCCGCGAAGGCGGCGGCGTCCTCCTCCGCGGCGGCCGGGACGGGCGCGAGGCAGGGGTTCGCCACCACATAGGGGAAGTCGGCGTACGGGATGGACAGCGTCACCGCGAGGGTGCGGTCGTCGGGGCACGCGACACCCGACAGCCCCGTGGCGGAGCCGTCGCGCAGGGCCTGGTAGCCCTCGACCAGCGACAGCAGGTACGCGGCGCTCGACGCCCCGTGGTACTGCGTCGCCGCGCTGATCGGGCTCGCGATGCGCTCCCACGCGCGCTTGAAATCGGCCGAGCGCACCGGCGTGCCGTCGTGGAAGGTCGCCTCCCGCAGGACGAAGGTGAAGGTCCGCCGGTCCTCGGAGGCGGCGCAGCTCTCCGCGGCGAGGTAGACGAGCACGCCCGCCTCGAAGTCATAGCGGGTGAGCGGGTCGAACAGCTGGTAGGCGACCTGCGCGCCCGCCTCGTCGACCGCGTTGAACGGGTCGATGCACACCGGCTCGAGGATGCCGAGCGAGAGGGTCGCCGGCTCCGATGCGGCGGAGCCGGCGGCGGGCGGCGTCGACGAGCCGCCGTCTGAAGCGGTGCCGGTGCAGCCGGAGAGCGACGCGAGCGCCGCGAGCGCAAGGGAGCCGCGCAGCAGGCCGCGCCTGCTCACCAGTTTTCCGTCGGTCGTCGCCATATCAGCACCTCCAGCCCGAGGGGTCCGATCGGACCCGTATGTCCTGCCGGTATTGTCCCGCACATCGCGCCCCGACCCCCGCACCCGTCAAACCACCACAACTGCCGCGCCCTCCCCGCTCCTGCGGAAGACGCGCCGGGACGCGCGACGACCGCCCCGTCATCACGGGTCCGCACGGCCGAAGGACGCGGCGATGAGGCCCCGCCCGGGCCCCAGGCGCAGGAAAAGGCCGCGCCCCGGCCCCACACCCGTCCGCCGAGGGGTCGGCGGGGGCGCGGGGACCGGGACGCGGCGATGAGCCGTGGTCGTCGGCGAGGCGGCCTAGAGGTCGATATGGGACTCCCGGATCGGGAAGCGGCGCGCGAAGTGGCACGCGCAGCGGTGACCGGGCGCGACCTCCTTGAACTCGGGCTGATCGGTCGAGCAGACCTCCTGCGCGATCGGGCAGCGCGTATGGAAGCGGCAGCCGGCCGGCGGGTCGATCGGCGAGGGCGGGTCGCCCGCGAGGATGATGCGCTCGCGCGTCTTCTGGACGTCGGGGTCGGGCACGGGCACCGCCGAGAGCAGCGACTGCGTATAGGGGTGGTGCGGGTCGTTGTAGAGCGTCTTCCAGTCGGAGAGCTCGACCATCTTGCCCAGGTACATCACGGCGACGCGGTCGGAGATGTGCTGCACGACGGACAGGTCGTGCGCGATGAACAGGTACGCGGTGCCGAACTGCTGCTGCAGCTCCTTCAGCAGGTTGAGGACCTGCGCCTGGATGGAGACGTCCAGGGCGGAGACCGGCTCGTCGCAGATGATCAGTTTCGGGCGCAGGGCGAACGCGCGGGCGATGCCGATGCGCTGGCGCTGGCCGCCGGAGAACTCGTGCGGATAGCGGTTGATGTGCTCGGGGTTCAGGCCGACCACGTCGAGCAGCTCGCGCACGGTGCGCATGCGCTCCTCGCGCGTGCCGACGTTGTGGATGGTCAGCGGCTCGGAGACGATCTCGCCGATGGTCATGCGCGGGTTCAGCGAGGCGTACGGGTCCTGGAAGATGAACTGCATCTCACGGCGCATCGCCTTGAGCTCCTTGCGGTTCATCTTGGCGATGTCGTGCCCCTGGAAGTAGACCTTGCCGGAGGTGGGCTTGGTCAGGCGCATGATGGAGCGACCCGTCGTGGACTTGCCGCAGCCGGACTCGCCCACCAGGCCGAAGGTCTCGCCCTCGTGGATCTCGAACGAGACGTCGTTCACGGCGGAGACGACGCGCTTGGAGAGGCGCCCGGCGAGCATGCCCGCCTCGGCGGGGAACTCCTTGGTGAGGTGCTCGACCTTGAGCAGCGGCATGTTCTCGGTGTTCGCGGACATCTTACGCCTCACCTCCCTTCAGGGTGTCATCGAGCGTGTCCGGGGTGCCCGTCGCGATCTTGCCGCGCGAGCGCGAGGTGTCGGGTGCGAACTTGACGAACTCGGGGTCGTCGGCGAAGTGGCACGCGGAGTAGTGGCCGGTCTCGGTGGTGTGGTGCTCCGGGAGCTTCTCGTGGCAGATGTCCACCGCATACGGGCAGCGCGGGGCGAAGGGGCAGCCGGAGGGCAGGTTCACGAGCGACGGCGGGTTGCCGTGGATCGGGGTGAGCGGCTTCTTCTCGTCGGTCGCCTGCTCGGGGATCGAGCGGATGAGGCCCCAGGTGTAGGGGTGGCGGCTCTCGTAGAAGATCTCGTCGGCCGTGCCGAACTCGACGGGGCGGCCGGCGTACATGACCATGATCTTGTCGGCCATGTCGGCCACGACGCCCAGGTCGTGGGTGATCATGATGATGGCGTTGCCGTTCTTCTCCTGCATCTCCTGCATGAGCTCGATGATCTGCGCCTGGATCGTCACGTCGAGGGCCGTGGTGGGCTCGTCGGCGATGAGGATGTCGGGGTCGCAGGCGAGTGCCATGGCGATCATCACGCGCTGGCGCATGCCGCCGGAGAACTGGTGCGGGTACTCGTTGACGCGCTTCTCCGGGTTGGGGATGCCCACCAGGCGCAGCAGCTCGACGGCGCGCTCCTGGGCCTGCTGCTTGGTGTAGCCGCGGTGCAGACGCAGGCCCTCCCCCACCTGGCGCCCGATCTTGTAGACCGGGTTCAGGGAGGTCATGGGGTCCTGGAAGATCATCGCGATGTCGTTGCCGCGGACGTGCTGCATCTGCTCCTCGGTCATGTCGAGCAGGGACTCGCCGCGGTAGTAGACGTGGCCCCCCTCGATCTTGCCCGGGGGCATGTCGATGAGGCCCATGAGGGTCATCGCGGTGACGGACTTGCCCGAGCCGGACTCGCCCACCACGCCCAGGGTCTCGCCGCGGTCGAGCGTGTAGGACACGCCGTCGACCGCGTGGACGATACCGTCCTGGGTGTGGAAGTACATCTTCAGGTCATCGACCTCGAGCAGATGACGCCCCTCGGGCACGGGCTTCGTCTTGAGGTCGACGTAGCTGGAACTCTTCTTCGCCATTATGCATCCTTCATCTTGACGTCGAGGGCGTCGCGCAGGCCGTCACCCAGCAGGGTGAACGCGAGCACCGTGGACAGGATCGCGAGGCCGGGCAGGATCATGAGCCACGGCTCGGTCTGCAGGTACTTCTGGCCGTCCTGGATCAGGGTGCCCCACGACGGATCGGGCGGGACGACGCCCATGCCGAGGAACGACAGGGCGCTCTCGGTGAGGATCGCGCCGCCGATGTTCATGGTCGCGTACACCACGATGGACGCCACGGAGTTCGGGAAGATGTGGCGGACGATGATGCGGACGTCGGAGGCGCCCATGGAGCGGGCGGCGTCGACGTAGTCGTTCTCCTTGACCGACAGGATGGCGCTCCTGAAGACGCGCGCGATGCTCGGCCAGCCGAGGATGCCGATGGCGATGAACACGTTCTGGATGCCGTTGCCGATGACCGCGATCATGGCCACGACGAACAGCGTGTAGGGGAACGCCAGGAAGATGTCGGCGAGGCGCATGATGATGGTGTCCCAGATACCGCCGTAGTACGCGGCGAGGGCGCCCATCACCAGGCCGATGGCGGTGGAGATGCCGGTGGCGACGACGCCGACGGTGAGCGAGATGCGCGCGCCGTAGATGACGCGCGAGAGCACGTCGCGGCCGAGCGAGTCGGTGCCGAACGGGTGCTCGAGCGAGGGCGCCAGACGGGACTCGGCGGCCATATTCGCCGCGGTCGCGTTGGGGTCGCCCAGGACCTGCGGGACCCACAGGTCGGCGGTGAGGGCCACCAGGACGATGAAGACGATCCAGATGACCGCGATGATGGCGAGCTTGTTCTTCTTCAGACGGTTGACGGCGTCACCCCATAGGGTGCGGGACGCGCCGGAGACGGCGGCTCCGCCGTGCTCGGCCGCGATCGCGTCGGCGTGCGCCGCCGCGTCGGGACGCTGGTGCACAGGATAGATCATATGCGCTTCCTCCCTAGCCCTCGTTCTTGGAGCTGCCGAGCCTGATGCGGGGATCGAGGAAGGCGTAGCTCACGTCGACGATGAGGTTGATGATCATGACCACGAAGACGATCACCGTGACCGAGCCCATGACGATGGGCCAGTCGCGCTGCGTGATGGCGACGTAGGTCTCGCGGCCGATGCCGGGCCACGAGAAGACCGTCTCGGTGAGGATCGCGCCGGCGAGCATGGCGCCGAAGTCCATGCCCACATAGGTGACGACCGGGATGAGCGCGTTCTTGAGCGCGTGCTTACGGATGATGGCGCCCTTGGACAGGCCCTTGGCGCGCGCGGTCCGGATGTAGTCCTGGTTCATCACGTCAAGCAGCTGCGAGCGCATGATGCGCGCGGTGTAGGCCGTGGAGACCGAGGCGAGCGTGACGGCGGGCAGCACGTAGTACATCCAGTCGGGATACTTGGCGAGCGGGCCGGCGACGCCGGAGATGGGGAACGAGAACGCCCCGCCGGTGACGTTGCCCAGCCAGATGCCGAACACGAGCTGCAGCAGCATGCCCAGCCAGAAGGCCGGCATGGCGACGAGCAGCGAGGTGACGAGCGTCACGAGCACGTCCCAGAACGAGTAGCGCTTGATCGCCGAGATGATGCCGGCGCCTATGCCCACGATCGCCTCTATGATGATGCCCACGATCGCGATCTGCACCGTGTAGGGGTACTTCTGCAGGATGATGCTCGAGACGGAGGTGCCGCGCTGGTAGCTCGTACCCAGATCGCCCTGGAGCAGGTCGGTGAGGTACGTGAAGTAGCGCTCGTACATCGGCGTCTCGATCGTGTCGCCGTTCTCGTCGTAGATGATGTTGCCGTCGGCATCCGTCTTGATCAGGCCGTGCTGGGCGCGGATGTTGCGCTCCGTGACCTCATCGAGCTTCCTCTCGCCTGCGATCAGCTTGATCGGATCGCCCGGCACAACGTTCTGCATGATGAACAGGATCAGCGTAACGCCCAGGAAGACAGGGATGAACTGCAGGATTCGCTTGGCTATGTACTTGAACACAGGCGATACCCTCCCTCGTCTGATGGATACTACCGGCGCTGCAGCGCCGTAAAGTCTGAGTATAAGCGTAAATGGTTTTATCAGCGTAAACAGCGGCAGAAAGCCACAAACGGGAGGATGGGGCCGTGCCACCCATCTCACAAGGCAGGGCACCGCGCCTGCGATGCCCTGCCTGTTCAACCGCGATTCATGCAGTTACGCAACCCGAGGAATCGAGAGCTAGGCGATCTCGGCCGTCTCGAAGTGGGGGATGGTGCCCGGGTCGTAGTTGAAGGTGGCCATGCGCTCGGAGCTCACGTAGTTGTGCGCGTAGAACATGATCGGGATGACCGGCATGTCCTCGCCCACGGTGTAGCAGACCTCGCGGTAGGCTTGGCGGCGCTGCTCCTCGTCGGAGATCTGGCGAGCGGCGAGGATGCCGGCGTCGACCTCGGGGTTGTTGTACCCGTTGTAGTTGTTGTCAGCGGTGCTGAAGAAGTTCGGGTACAGGAAGTTGTCCGGGATCGGGTAGTCCGCGGTCCAGCCGAGGCGGGCGAGACCGTAGGAGCCGTCGGACAGCGAGTTCAGGTAGGCGGCCCACTCGAGGGTGTTCTGCGTGACCTCGATGCCGATCTCGGAGAGGTTGGCCTGGATGGAGCTCATGATGTCCTCGTGGCCGCCGTCGCCGTTGTAGTCCAGGGTGACCTTGATGGTGCTCGGGTCGATGCCGGCGTCGGCGAGGATCTGCTTGGCGCGCTCGGGATCGTACTGGCAGAACTCCCAGATGTTGCGCTCGTTGTCATCGATGGACAGCGGCATGATGGAGTTCGCCGGCTCGCGGTAGCCCTCGTACAGGGTGTCGACGATGGCCTGACGGTCGATGGCCAGGCTGATGGCCTGACGCACCTCCTTCTTGGCGAGGTTCTCGTCGTCGAGGTTGGGAATCAGGTAGTAGGTGGACAGCTCGGTGCCGGTCATGACCTGCTTGCCCGGGGTCGAGGTGAAGCCGTCCTCGGACTCGCCGTACTTCTCGATGTTGTCCTCGAGCTGGCCCAGGGGCACCTGAGCGAAGTCGATGTCGCCGCTCTCGAAGCCGCGATAGGCGGTGTCGGGGTCGGCCTGGATGGAGAAGTACACGCCGTCGAGCGCCGGGGCCTCGCCGTAGTAGTCCTCGAAACGGGAGCACAGGATGTACTGGTTGTGCTGCCAGGGCTCATCCATCTTGAAGGCGCCGTTGCCGATCGGCTGCTCCAGGAAGGACGCCGGGTCGTCGAGGGCGGCCTGCGGCACGGGCACGAGGCTCGGGTGGCAGACGACCGCGGGGAAGTCGGCCATGGGGGCGGAGAGGGTCACCTGGAGGGTGAGGTCGTCGACGGCCACGACACCGGTGATCTCGTCGGCGTCACCGGCGTGGAACTCATCGTAGCCGGCGATCGGGGCGAGGTGGTAGCAGATGTCCGACGGGGTCGCCATGGCAGGGCTCGCGACGCGCTCCCAGCCGCGCTTGAAGGAGGCGGCGTCCACCGGGTCGCCGTTGTGGAAGGTCATGCCCTCGCGCAGGGTGAAGGTGTAGGTGAGGCCGTCCTCGGAGACCGCCGGCAGGTCGGCGGCGGCGAGGGGGACGGCCTCGTTGGTGTTGTAGTCCCAGGTCAGCAGGCTGTCGAAGCAGGCGTGGATGACCGCCATGCCCTGATTCTCCTGGCCGTTGTAGGGGTCGATGTAGGCGGGCTCGGACAGGTAGAAGCTCATGTAGTTCTCGCCGACCGAGGGGGCCGCGGCACCGGAGTCACCGGAACCGGAGCTCTCGCCGTTGCCGCCGCTGCAGCCCGCCAGAGCGGCGAGGGCGCTTGCAGCCAGGGCGCTGCCGATGAACGTGCGACGTCCCATCGGCTTGTTCAGGAATTCAGCCATGCCATCCTCCTTTGGATTCGGGTCGAGGGAGCGACACCTCCCTCCCCTTCCGGTAGCGTCGCCACGGGACCCGGGCTGTCGGGCACCCCGCACGCGTTGGGCTATACTCTACCGCAACTTTTGCATAATAAAGTGCTCAATTTGGCCGATGCGCTGATTCAGCTTTAGTAAAACGGAGTCCTTCCTGTGACTTCTTGCATAATTCATGCTGTTTCGCCGTTGACCCCCCGCAACCGACCGCTCCCTCCTGTAACCGTTTCGTAACGTTCGGGTAAGCCCCATGCGGGCGTCCCGAAGGGTCGGTACGACGGGGATGGCGGAAACGAAAGGCGGGCCGCCCGGAATCCGGACGGCCCGCCTGAAGGTCGGTTCGGTGGATACGCGCGCCTAGATGCCCACGATGCCCTGGGGGAAGAAGAACATGGCGAGCACGACGCACGCGGCGAAGACCACGGCGACGATGACCGTGAGCTTGTCGAGGTTCTGCTCCATGACGCCCGTCGCGGCGCTGGAGTTGTACAGCGAGCTGGCGATCATGTCGGAGACGCCGGTGCCCTTGCCGGAATGCATGAGGACGAGCGCGATGAGCGCGAGGGTGGACAGCGCCCACACGATGAACAGGATGATCTGGAACGGACCCACGGGGACACTCCTTCTACGTACGTTCGAACGGTCCTTATGGTACCACACCCGAACCCGTCGCACGCAATCGCCATCTGAGCCCTTTTGGGACGGGGTCGTTTTTGCTCATTTGACCCCTTCGGCGGCTCTTTCGGGGACGGGGTCGTTTTTGCTCATCGAGGTGCCCGCGCGTTTCGTCGCGCGCATGACGGCGCTTCGGCCGATACCAGTGAGCCGCTCGATCTGCTTGAGCGTCACACCCGCATCTCGCAAGAGACAAAGCGCGGCATCGCGCTCTGAGCGCGGCAGGGCCTTGATCGCGCCCGGGTCTCCCCCGCAGAGTGCTGCCCGTGCAGCCTGCAGCGCTTCATCATCTGGCACCTTCCTCGATACCCGCGCATAGTACCAGCCGTATCTGCCATCCGAGCAGAAGCGCAGAAAGCCGTCGGGTCCGCCGAGCATGTCAAGCACCGTCGCCGTATGCGTGATCCCCGGTCCCCGTAGGTAATCCCCGTAGCTGCTCCACGGATACCGCCCGACTTCCGCGATGCCGGCCTTTGCCGGATTCTCGTGCACGTATCGGACCGCCTGGAGCAGCTGGCGGTCATCTTTGATGGGCACGCTGGTAAATCGGTCCTGAAAAACCGATCCGACATGCCCCGTCGTGCCGTTGAAGTAGCGGGCATACGATGTCGCGAGCCCGTGCATCGCCTCGCTGAGCCTGCCTCCCTCGTCGTGCAGGACAAGATGAACGTGATTGCTCATCAGGCACCACGCGATGATATCTATCTCCTTTTCGGAGGTGTGCTCGGTCAGAAGTTTCAGGAATAATCGGCGGCTCCGATCGTCCTCAAAGAGCAGCTGCCTTCCGTTGCCCCGGTGGATAACATGGTAGAAGCCGGTATCCGCATACTCTCGCGCCCTCCGCGGCATGCTCGCCACCTCCCGTCTGACCCCGTTTGGTCCTTTGGGGACGGGGTCATTTTTGCTCACTCCCTCCCGCGCGCTCAAAGCCGCAGCCGAAAGCGCGTTATACGCTAGTACCCATTATTACTGCAGGTAGACAGCCTATTGTGCAGTAAGATTCCTGCAAGGAACCCGATGGGATCCGGTAAGGATGCTGACAGGAGTATGCAAGGGAAGCCTGGTTCCGCGATCAGCGCTACCGACTCGGAGCCGAACCCCCTCGGCGATGTCCCCAGCGCCCCGTCGCATCGCAACCGTGGCGCTGCACGCGAGGAAATCTATTGGGAGCCGTTCCGGCCGAACGCGATTCCGCCCGGGCGGCGCGACTTTGATACGGTTTCGTCCAAGCGCGGCCTTCGGGCTGCTCGGCCACCTCGCACGGGGAACGCCGGCCCCTAAGCGACCCTAGCCGACGATCTGCCGGTGCGCCGGCCGCCCCTTCGATCCCCTAAGCAGCTGCAGCAAGGCCCGGCTTTGGACGAGAACTCCGACTTCCATCTCACGGCCATCGACAGCTGCGGCGTCGCACAATTGAAACCGCTGTACGAAGCGTTGGCGCAGCATCATAACGATGTCTACGCCCATGCTGCGGGCCGGTTCCCAACCGCCACAGTCGATATGCAGCTTGAGGAATGCCGAGATGACCTCGCCACTGGTAAGACGCAGGTCGTCGTTATCAAATGTCGAGTGCGGCGGTAAGGCCGCGGTATTCTACATAATCGATATCGTGCGCGGTCGGGGATACATCGACGAGCTGTGCGTGCTTCCCGCTTGGCGCTGCAACGACCTAGGTACCCGGCTGCTCTCGTGGGCGATCGCCCCATTCGATGCAACCGGGGTCGATGACCTCGAACTCATGGTTGTCGAGGGAAACGAAGGGGCGATGCTCCTCTGCGAGCGGTTTCGCTTCCCGCCGGCGCCGCGCACCATGCGTCGCTGGCCATATGGTCAAAAATGACCCCGTCCCAAAAAGGGCCACCATAAAAGAAGGGGCCGTCGCGGATGCACCGCAACGGCCCCTGGCATGGGCAAAAATGACCCCGTCCCAAAAAGGGCTACTCCAAAAAGGGCTACTCGGTGGCGAGCACGCGGCCGGTCATCTCGGCGGAGGGCTCGAGACCCGCCATGGTGAGCATGGTGGGCGCGATGTCGGACAGGCGCCCGTCCTCGATGCCGGTGAGCTTGGCGGCCGGATCGACCACGATGAACGGCACGCGGTTGGTGGTGTGCGCCGTGAACGGGTGCTTCTCGCCCGCGTCGTCCACGTCGAACATGTGGTCCGCGTTGCCGTGGTCGGCGGTGATGAGCGCGAAGCCGCCCTTGGCGAGGATGGCCGGGATGACCTTGGACAGGCCGTCGTCGACAGCCTCGACCGCCTTGACGGCGGCGTCGAACACGCCGGTGTGGCCGACCATGTCGCAGTTGGCGTAGTTGACGATATAGAAGTCCGCGGCATCGGCCTCGATGGCCGCCACGAGCTTCTCGGTGACCTCGGGCTCGCTCATCTCGGGCTGCAGGTCGTAGGTGGCCACCTTCGGCGAGGGCACGAGCACGCGCTCCTCCCCCTCCTTGGGCTCCTCGACGCCGCCGTTCAGGAAGAACGT
>DXAO01000038.1 GCA_019117005.1 Candidatus Collinsella stercoripullorum
CCGAGGACGGCGAAGTCGACATCGTCGAGCACGGACTCGTCCTCGACGAGCTCCATGCGCATGAAGGTCTTGACGCCGGAGAAGCGCGGAGACATGAGAGAGTTCTTAGGCTTGTAATGCTTGGACACGACCATCACTCTTTTCAGTGCTCGTGAGCGCGTGAGCGCTCGTCCGTCTCGATCCGCTGCGTGCACCGGTACCCGCGGGGCGCGGACCCCGAGGCGCCGCTGTGTCTGCGCGCGGCCGATCGCTTCTGCAGCGCGGAGCCCCTTCCGCGCTGACCACAGCTTCGATGCTTGTGCTACACAAAGGTCAAATCCGCCCTCCGTGAACGGACGGTATTCGCCCGTAAACGGAAAAGGCGCAGGTCAGAGCCGTATGTCGCCGACGGCGCGATGACGAGCGGCCGGTGACGGGCCGCGGGCGGCGACCCGGTTGACGGGATCGCGAGCGTGCACTAGGGTACGGGCACATCGCCACCGGGTTGTAAGAAACCTGTCAGGTTTCGGTTACCCGTCTGCGACCCGAGCCCCACGCCCCACCGTAAGCCATACAATGCGGATGCCGCCCGCCCTTTCCCGGACGGGCGCGTTCGCTGCGGAAAGGAGCCGAAGGCGCCATGTCGCGTATCCCGATCGTCGATTGCCACACGCACACCAGCTTCTCCGACGGGGAGTCGACGTTCACGGAGGTGCTGACCGCAGCCGCGGCGAACGACTGCCGCGTGCTCGCCTTCACCGACCACCTCACCCTCCCCGTCTCCATGGACCCGGAGGGGGACGCCATGGTGAGCGAGGCCGACCTCCCCGCGCGCCGGCGCGCCTTCGAGGAGGCGTGCGAGCTCGCCGCCGAGATCGCCCCGAACATGGAGCTGGTGTACGGCTTCGAGTGCGACTGGTACCGCGGGTGCGAGGACAACGTGCGCCGCTGGAGCGAGGGCGCCGTCATCCGCCTGGGCAGCGTCCATTGGATCGGCGACCCCGGCGACATCCGCGCCGGATCGACCGGCATGGTGCCCGAGGGCAGCGTCGAGCCGGCGGGGACCCCCGGCACCGGCTGCGGGTGGATCGACAACAAGGACGACCTCCATCTGTGGGACGAGCTCGGCCCCGACGAGGTGTGGCGCCGCTACGTGGACGACTGGTGCCGCGCGTGCGAGAGCCCGCTCGATTTCGACGTCATGGCCCACCCCGATCTCGCCATGCGCTTCGCCAACGAGGGCTACGCGCCCACGGGGGACCTGCCCCCGCTGTGGGACCGCATGGTCGAGTGCGCCCACGACACCGGCCGACGCATCGAGGTCTCCACGGGCGGCAAGCGCAAGCGCGTCCTCGACTACTACCCCACCCGCAGGCTGCTCGAGCGCTTCTGCCGCGCGGGGGTGCCCATCACCTTCGGGTCCGACGCGCACCGTCAGAGCCATGTGTGCTGGGGCATCCTCGAGGCCCAGGCGTTCGCGCACGAGTGCGGCTACCGCACGTTCGACATCCCGCGCGCCGACGGCAGCTGGCACCGGGTCCCCCTGGGCCAGAACTGGCAGCTGGCGGCCCCGGCCCCCGCACGCTGAGCGGACCCGCCGAGGGGCTGGTTGGGGACGGGTTCGTTTCAACCCATCAGCGCGCGTTCCGGAGGGGTCGCCCGCCGCAGGGGGTCGGTGCGATGGCGTATACTTCGCAGAGGTATCACGCACCCACCGTCGGCTGCGCCGACGTGCAAAGGAGGCCCTATGGCAAGCATCAGCGTCGACTACTACTCCTCCTCGCTCATGCGCACCACCACGCTGAACGTCATCCTCCCCTTCGACAACCCCGACGACGCCTGGGCCGTCGACGCCGCGCTGCGCCGCGACCCGCATACCTGGGAGGCAGCCCCCTACCCGCCCCGGACCGCCCCGCTGCGCACGCTCATCCTGCTCCACGGCATCAACGGCAACCACACCGACATCATCTCGGAGACGCGCATCACCAAGTGGGCCTCCGAGCACCGGATCGCCGTCGTCATGCCCTCGGGCTACAACGCCTTCTATATCGACAGCCCCGAGACCCACAACTACTTCGGCCGCTTCGTGGGCCTGGAGCTGCCCCATGTCGTGCGCCGCATGTTCCCGCTGTCCGAGCGCCGCGAGGACATGTTCATCGGCGGCATCTCCATGGGCGCCTACGGCGCGCTGCGCAACGGCTTCAAGTACGCCGAGAACTTCGGCGCGATCATCGCGCTGTCCTCGGCCATGATCATCGACAACTTCGACGCCCTGATCCGCGACGAGCCGTTCTTCCTGTCCCGTCCGTTCCTGGAGGCGATCTTCGGCGACCTGGACCGCGTGGTCGATTCCGACAAGGACCCCGCGCGCCTCGCCGCCGACGTGGTCTACTGCGACCGCCCGCGCCCGCGCGTGTTCATGGCCTGGGGGAGCCAGGACCCGCTCGCCCAGCCCAACCGCGTGCTGGCGGCGCGCCTGCGCGGCACGGGCATCGAGGTCGAGCAGCGCGAGATGGCCGGGGGCCACGACTGGGACTTCTGGAACGCCGCGCTTCCGCAGGCGCTCGACTGGCTGCCGCGCGGGTAGCGGGACGCGCGCCCGCCGCCGACCCGGGCCGTCCGGTCGCCCCGCGGTCGCCGGCCCCGGCGCCAGCCCGTTCGCCCGCTCGGACGAGGCGGACGAGACGGCCTTCCCGGACGCATCGGCCCCGCCAGTCGATGCGTCGGCGACGGCCGACCCCCCGTCCGCCCGCTTTCGGGTATAACTTGAAGATGCGCCTGCACATGCGGCGATGAGCCGCATCCAACCGTGCCCAGAGGGGGAAATCTGCAATGGCACTGCTCAAGGTCGATTTCTACTCCAACTACCTCCAGCGCAACGTGGTCCTCACCGCGGTCGTCCCCGTGGACAAGATGGACGGCAGCAAGCGCGCCAAGCGCCGGCAGGGCCCGTACCGCACCGTGTATCTCCTGCACGGCCTGTTCGGCCGCGACTACGACTGGATCGACAAGACCCATGTGGTCGAGACGGCGGAGGCGCGCGACGTCGCGGTCATCATGCCGTCGGGCGAGGACGGCCTGTACCTCAACAAACCCGAGATCAATGAGTGGCATGGCAAGTTCATCAGCGAGGAGCTGGTCGACGTCACGCGCCACCTGCTCCCGCTGTCGCGCAAGCGCGAGGACACCGCGCTCGCCGGCATCTCCATCGGCGCGTACACCGCCCTCATCAACGGGCTGCTCCGGCCGGACCGCTTCGGGTCCATCATCGCCCTGTCCGGCGCCTTCATGCGCGACCGCGTCCTCGAGGCCGTGGAGTCCCACTCGCCGCGCAAGCGCAAGTACTACGAGCGGTGGTTCGGCAACCTGGACACCGTGATCGGCTCCGAGAAGGACTACGTGACCCTCATCGACCGCTTCAAGCAGGACCCCGAGCTGCCAAAGCCCAGGTTCTACGGCGCATGCGGCGAGCACGACAACCTGTGCGGCAACAACCGCGAGGTCGTGGGGCTGCTCAAGGAGGCCGGGTTCGACGTGACCTACTGGGAGCCCGAGATCGGGAGTCACGAGTGGCCGTTCTGGAACGCCTGGATCGACTGCGCGCTCGACTGGTACGCGCCGGGCGAGATGAAGCCGTCTTCGGCGAATGTGGACTACACCGGGATCACCAGCCTGCGCCCGCCCGACGAGGGCAAGTTCGTACTCAAGGACAACGACTGACCGAGGGCGGGGACATGGGAAAATAGGGACAGGTGATTTTTTCCCACGCCCATCGGGCGACTGGGAAAAAATCACCTGTCCCTATTTTCCCATGTCCCCGATGACCCGCCACGAAACAAAGGAGCCGCCATGCCCGCGCGCACCCTCGTCATCATCGCCCACCCCGACCTCTCCGGCGCGAGCCGGGTGAACAGGCGCTGGGCAGCCGAGCTCGACCGCTTCCCCGACGAGTTCGACGTTCGCGACCTGTACGCCCTGTACCCCGACGGCGTCCTGGACGAGGCCGCGGTCGCCGCGGAGCGGGCCGCCCTCGAGGAGCACGACCTGATCGTGTTCCAGTTCCCCGTGTACTGGTACAGCGCGCCCGCCCTGCTGCGCACGTGGACCGACGAGGTCTACGGGTTCGGATGGGCCTACGGCGGCGAGCAGGCCGCCCCCGGCGAACCGGGGCGCAAGCTCGCCGGGAAGCGCTTCGCGGTGGCCATGTGCGCCGGCGACATCGAGGCCAACTACCGCGCCGAGGGCACCGTGGGGTTCACCCCGAGCGAGGTCATCATCCCCTTCCGCGCCACCGCCAACTACGTGGGAGCGTCCTGCGAACCCGAGCCGTTCACCCTGTTCGGCACGGAGGGCGACCTCTCAGACGGGGAGCTCGAGCGGAGCGCCTCGTCCTACATCTCCTGGCTGCGCGCGCTGTGACCCGCGGCGCGGCCCGCATCGGCGGCCGACGCGACGGATGACGGCAGATAGGACGCGCCCGGGCGCATCATGGCGCCCGGGCGCGTCCCCGTATCGGCATATGCCGCGCTCAGCCCCTACATGAACTGCGAGTTGTACAGCGCCGCGTAGGCGCCGCCCTCCTCGAGCAGCTCGGCATGGGTCCCCTGCTCGATGATGGTGCCCGCGCTCATGACCAGGATAAGGTCCGCGTCCACGATAGTCGAGAGGCGGTGCGCGATCACGAAGCTCGTGCGCCCGGCGGTCAGGTTCTCCATCGCGCGCACGATGGCGTGCTCGGTGCGCGTGTCCACGCTCGAGGTCGCCTCGTCCAGGATGAGGATCTTGGGGTCCGTGAGGATCACCCGCGCGATGGTGAGCAGCTGGCGCTGGCCCTGGCTGATATTCTCGGCGTCGTTCGCCACGTGCGTGTCGTACCCGGCCGGCATCGTGCGGACGAAGAAGTCCACATGCGCCATCTTGGCCGCGCGCACAATCTCCTCGCGCGTGGCATCCGGCTTGCCGTAGGCGATGTTCTCCGCGATGGTCCCGTCGAACAGCCAGGCGTCCTGCAGCACCATGCCGAAATTGCGCCGGAGCTCGGCCCGGCTCATGGCGTGGGTGTCCACGCCGTCCAGCGCGATGCGGCCGCCGTTCACCTCGTAGAACCTCATGAGCAGGTTGATGAGGGTCGTCTTGCCCGCGCCCGTCGCGCCGACGATGGCGATCTTCTGCCCGGGCTCGGCGGTGAACGAGACGTCGTGCATGAGCAGCTTGTCCGGCAGGTAGCCGAAGCGCACGTGCTCGAACGACACCCGGCCGCGCACCGGCTCGGGCACATGGAGGGCGAGTTCCGGAGCGGGATCGGGCTCGACCTCGGGCTCGTCCAGGATGTCGAAGACGCGCTCGACGCTCGCCAGCGCGCTCTGCAGGGTGTTCACCGTCATCGACATCTGCGTCATGGGCTCGCTCGCCTGCATGATGTACTGGAAGAACGCCTGGAAGGTGCCCACGGTGAGGCGCCCCGCGACGAGCATCCCGCAGCCGATGACCGCGATGACCACCTGGGCCAGACGCCCGACGAAGCGGATGGCGGGGCCCGCGGCGTTGGTGAGGAAGTCGGCCTTCCAGCTCGCCTCGGCGAGCTTGTCGGCGAGGCCGTGGATCTCACCGGAGCTCGCCCGCTCGCGGTTGAACGCCCGGATGATCACGCGGCCGCTGTAGGCCTCCTCGACCGCACCGGTCAGATGGCCCACCCACGCCTGGCGCGCCGCCGCGAGCGCCAGGGTCTTGCGCGCCGCGACCTTCGTCAGCCAGATGGAGACCGCGGAGAACGCCAGGAAGATGCAGGCCAGAAGCGGGCTGTAGACGAACATCATCACGATGGCGCCCACCACGCTGCCCACCGCGGTGAACAGGCGCAGAAGACCCGTCTGCAGCACCTCGGACATCTTGTCGAGGTCGTTGGTGGCGCGGCTCACGATCTCGCCGGGCTTGTGCGCGTCGAAGAACGCGAGCGGGAGGCGGTTGAGCTTGCGCGCGATCCGGTTGCGCAGCGCGAGGTTCAGCCGCTCCGCGAAGCCCGCCATGGTGAAGGTCTGCGTGGCGTAGAAGACGAAGGCCGCCGACCAGATCCCCAGGTAGACGAGGATCTCGCGGCCGCCGTGCCCCCAGTCGACCACGAAGGGCCGGCCCTCGGCGAAGGCCTGCTGGATGTCGGCCCACAGCACGTCGATGACGCGCGCCGAGAACGCGGGCGCCGCCACGCTGAACCCGGTGTAGAACACCACCGAGACCAGCACGATGGCGAAGCGCCAGCGCTGCCCCGCCGCCTCGCTCCACAGCCGGCGCACCGTGGCCACGGCGTCGCGCGGGACCTCGGACTCGGGGGCGTCGGACTCGGGGGAGCCCGGATCAGCCGGGACTGCGTCGGGCCCCTCGGGGGCGGTCGCGGCGCCGGTCAGGGGCGCGCGCTCGTCGCCGCGGACGTCCTGCGCGCCCTGCATGCGCTCCCTATCGGCTGCCGGCATCGCGTCCGCCTCCCTTCATCTGCGAGTCCGCGATCGCGCGGTAGACCTCGCAGGTCTCCATGAGCTCGTCGTGGGTGCCCAGACCCTCGACCACGCCGTCCTTGAGCACGACGATCTGGTCGGCGTGCAGGATGGTCGAGATGCGCTGGGCGATGATCAGCACCGCCGCGTCCCGTGTCTCGGGCCGCAGCGCGCGGCGCAGGGCCGCATCGGTCTTGAAGTCGAGCGCCGAGAAGCTGTCGTCGAAGATGTACAGGTCCGCGCGCTTCATGAGGGCGCGCGCGATCGACAGGCGTTGGCGCTGGCCGCCGGAGAAGTTCGTGCCGCCCTGCGAGACCTTGGCCTGGAGCCTGCCCGACAGCTCGTAGACGAAGTGCCCCTGGGCGACGTCGAGCGCATGGCGCATCTCCGCCTCGCCCGCGCCCTCGTTGCCGAAGCGCAGGTTGCTCGCCACCGTGCCCGAGAACAGCCAGGCCTTCTGGGGCACGTAGGCGATCCGCGCCCGCAGGTCCTCCTGGCTCATGTCCCGGATATCCTCACCGCAGAAGCGCACCGCGCCGTCCGTCACATCGTGGAAGCGCAGCAGCAGCTTGGCGACGGTCGACTTGCCCGACCCCGTGGAGCCGATGATCGCGGTCGTCTGGCCCCGTCGGCAGGCGAAGTGCAGGTCGTGCAAGGTGTCCTCGTCCGCGTCGGGGAACCGGAAGGTCGCATGGTCGAACTCCGCCACGGCCTCCCCCGCTTCGGCGGCACCGGCGCCTCCCGCGGCGCCGCGCCCCTCCGTCGCGGCCCCCGCCGCGCCGCCCTGCGGGTCGCGGATCTCCGGCTCGAGGTCGATGACGGCCGCCGCGCGGTCCAGGCACGCCTTCGCGCGCGGCAGGGTGAGCACCACCATCTGGGCCGCCATGATGTAGAACAGGATGAGCATCGCGTACTCGAGCACCGCCGAGATGCTCGCGATCTCCATGGCGTGCGCGCCCACGCGGTCGCCGCCGAGCCACAGCACCGCGACCTCGGTGAAGTTCATGAGCAGGAAGCTCGCCGCATCCACGCCGGCGAACATCATGTTCACCTTGATGGCCGAGTCGGCGTAGTTCGAGAACACCTCGTCCAGCCGGCGCTCCTCGCGGCGCTCCTTGGTGAAGGCCCGGATCACGCGCACGCCGATGATGCTCTCGCGCAGCACCACGTTCATGCGGTCGATGAGCCCCTGCAGCCGCATGAAGATGGGCGCCGCGTTCTTGATGGTCACGGCGGCGATGACGAGCACCACCACGGTCACCGCAGCGAGCAGCAGGCCCATCTGGATATCGATCATGCAGGCCATGATGATGCCGACCACGCACAGGAACGGCAGGGGCAGCACCATCTGGATCGTGGCGATGATGGACTGCTGGATCACGTTGATGTCGTTCAGCGACCGCGTGATCATGGACCCGGTGCCGAAGCGCTCGAAATCCCCTCCGGAGAACGCGAGGGAGCTGTCGTAGATGGCGCAGCGGATGTCGCGCGCGACGTTGGCGGCGAGGCGCGCGGCCAGGAAGGCGCCGGTCAGCGCGCCGCCGCTCGCGAGCATGGAGGCGCCGAGCATGAGCGCGCCGCCGCTCACGATATGGTCGAGGCTGCCGCTCGCGATACCGGTGTTCACCATGTTGGCGAGCATCGTCGGTACGAGCAGCGTGCCCGTGTTGTCGATGAGGAGCACCAGCAGCGTGACGGCCACCAGCGCCCGATGCGGTTTGAGGAACCTCCAGAGCAGCTTCATGCTGACGTCCCTTCACATGGGTTCGCGCGGTCGTTATGGCAGGGGGTGCGGCGCGGTGCCGCGGGGCGGGTCAGCGCCCGGGGTCGATATGCGCCGAGACCGGGGAGCCGGGGCCCGCCGTCGGGCCCTCCTCCTCCGGCAGGGCCTCCATGCGCTCGAGCTCGGCGGAGAGCGCCCGGGTGTAGGCGCGCGCGACCCGCAGGATGGCGGCGCGGTCGGCGGGGGCGAGCGAGCAGAACGCGCGGCGCTCGGCATCCTGGGCGGGCACGATGTAGCGCTCGGCGAACGAACGGCCCGCTGCCGTGAACGCCGCGGTCTTGTTCCGCCGGCTGCCCTCCGCATAGGAGAGCTCGATCAGACCGCGCGCCTCGAGCGACTTGATCGCCGAGTTGATGGTCTGCTTGCTGTACGCCCACGAGCTGGTGAGGTCGGCGAGGGCGATGGGGCCGTCGGCGCGCTCGATGTCGTACATCATCCAGTAGGCGCAGTTGGACAGGCCGCATCGTCGGGCGAAGCCGTAGTAGATGCGGTCCGCCTCGAGGTAGAGGCAGTCGAGCTCCCTGGGGTCGCTCGGCGCGGACCCCGCATCCGGAAAGGACGGCTCGCGGGCCGTCGCGGAATCGCCGGTCGCATGCTGACGCTCGGGCTCCATGGGGCACCGCCTTCCTCGATATCGCGTGACTGTGCCGCCATGGTAGTCCGATATCGGATATACGTCAACACGGGGCGCGGGGGTCTTTCGGGCCTCCGCCGGACGTCCATGCCGCGTGGGCGCGCGGAAAAAACGCCCGCCGCCGCGAACGGGTCGCGACGGCGGGCGACGGGGGAAGGTCGCGCATGCGCGGCTAGAGCTCCCAGCCCTCCTGGAGCGACTCGTAGAAGGTCGCGGAATCGCACAGGTCGTGCAGGCTCTTGCCATCGCGCCACGGGAGCTCGGCGAGCTCGGACAGCGTGGTGACCAGTTCGGAGCAGTCGGTGAAACGGCCCTTGCCGTTCAGCTTCGAGCAATCCTGGACGCGCCAGTAGCCGTCGGTATGGGTCACGTAGTACTGGTCGCCGTCGACGTCCATAAACACACGGGTCTTGGAACGCAGGTAGTTGAGGAGTTCCTCGAAGCTCAGGGATATCGTCTCGTCAGCTTTCAGTCCCATGGCGGTCTCCTAGCTGTCGGGCGCCGAAGCGGCGCGTTGGCCTTGCAGATACCCCCAGTAAACCCGTCCGGCGCGCTTCCCATACGGTCAAATCAGCGGGCGGGGCCAAACGCTAGAGCAACGGCCGTTCTGCACGTTTTGGACACATGGTTCACGGCGGACGGCATGGCGGGCGGTGACGGACAGGGCCGCCCCGGCGCCGTCACGCGTCCTTCGACCCGAACGCATCCATCAGCAGCGCGACGATCCCGCAGACCAGACCGCCCACGGGCCACGCGAGCCAGAACCACATGGCGCTCGTCCCCGCGGGGTCGAAATCGGACGGGTCGGGCGAGGTCAGAACCGGGGCGAACAGGAGCCCGAGGCCGACGATGGTCGCGACGATCATGATGGCGCCGCAGATGGCGCCCACCTTCTTGCCCGACCGCTTACGCTCCATCAGAGCCTGCTTCACCTCGTCGTCGACCTGCGCGCTGACGATGTCCTCGATCTCGAGGTCGTCCGCGATCTCGCGGTTGCGCTCGCCGATGTTGGTCCGCCCCAGAAGCATGCCGAAGTGGACGATCGACCACACGCCCGCCGCCACGAGCATCATGAGGATGAGCATGCCGAGGCGGGCGTAATCGGTCCTGTCCGTCGCAACCAGGGCGATGACGCCCAGGAAGATGTCCGCGATGCCGATGATGCAGCCGCGCGCCATGCCCCGGCGCGCCTCCAGGCGGTCCTCCTCGGTGTAGAAATCCTCGATGTAGGGATGCGCGCGGTTGAAGGCCGTGTACTCCATGCCCGCCGGGATGAGGAACGCCAAGCCCGCGAGCACGCCGACGAGGATGCACGGGAGCATCAGGGCGTCCGCGTCGCCTCCCGGGACGAGCGCGCCGGCACCCTCGAGGGCGAGCCCCACGCCGGAGCCCGCGATGATGCAGGCGATGCCCGTGGGGACCTGCCAGGCGAGCTTGCGATGGCGCTCGTCGTAGCCGCACACATCGGTCGGCGGGCCGGCGGGGACCGACGCGGCGGGCTCCGCGGCGCGCGCGGTGAGGTCCCCGGTCACGAGGTCGTCGAGCGTGCAGCCGAAGATCTGGCAGATCTTGATGAGCTTGTCCATCTCCGGATAGCTCTTCTCGGCCTCCCACTTGGTCACGGACTGGCGGGAGACGCCGAGCAGCATGGCGAGCTGCTCCTGGGTCATGTTGCGCGTGGAGCGGAGGTGCTGGAGGTTGTCGCGGAAGCTCATGGTCGGGCCTTTCGATCGGATCGGCGCCTGCGGGCCGCTCGGGTTCCGACCCTCCCCGGTAGTATACGGGTTCGCATGGGGGCGGCTCCCTGCCCGCAGACGCTTCTGTTCAGCTGCTTGCCGGCACCGTCCACTCTACGGGCGCGCCGGCACCGGTTCCACCAACCGCAGGGCTGCATTTTGCCCGGAATCCCGGCAACCGGAAGGCGCCTTCCGGTTGCTTTCCGCAGGTAGACGCCCTATCACCTCAGACGGGGCAGACCGGGTGCCGTGACGGGCGGGGCGTGCGGCGATCGACGGCGGCAGATGGGACGGCCCCCGCTGCCGCGCCGCCGCGCGCCGCCATGCCGTCGCGGCCGCGACCTCGCCGCCGCGGCCCTAGAACTCCTCGATGACCTCGTTCTCGCTCCGCGACGCGGGTGTCAGCCAATCGCTGTCCGGCCGGCAGACCAGGCGCGCGTCCTGATACGCCTGCCGCATGGTGAGGATCGTCTGCCCGATGTAGTTCTGCGACCGCACGCGCTCGACGACGAGCGCGACATCGGCCTGGCCCTCGCGCAGCAGGCAGATGGGGAGCAGCAGGCTCATCTTGTTCTTGCGCGGGTAGTACATGGGGATCGCCGTCTTGTAGTTCCAGCGCACCCGGGCGAGCGCGCGGTCCACGGCGCTCTTGAACCGGTTGTTGAGCGCGTCGTAGGCGTCGTCGTCCTCGTCGAGCACCGTGCGCAGGCGGCGGTACGCCTCGGCCCTCCCCTCGCGGTCCTGCCCCGACGCCTCGATGCGGTCGATGATCTCCACGCCCTCGTCGTTGTAGCGCAGGCCGCCGCGCAGGAACTTGAGCGGCAGGCGGTCGATGTTGTCGATCAGGAAGTGCCGGTGGCTGATGGTGAGCGAGCGCCTCAGGTCGTACAGCAGGTCGCGCGGGTCGTCGAAGAACGACGGGGGCTCGGGCAGCCGGGCGAAGGCGTCGACGAGCAGCTTGCCGTAGTACCCCTCCGCGGCGACGCAGAAGGAGGCGAACTTCCACGGCTGCTTCCCCGCGAACGTGTTGCGCTCGAACACCGCGTACACGTCATCGTAGCGGCGGTCGACGAGGTTGGTGTTGAGGGCCGCGAACTGCCCGTCCGACGACTCGAGCACCTTTCCCTCCTGCTTCAGGCGGTAGAAGATCGTGGTGATGAAGCTCTTCAGGATGGGGTGGCGGTGCGCGGCGCCGCGGATGACCACGTCCCCGCCCCAGTCCTCATCGAGGGCCTTCGCCGCCAGCCCGTCGAGGAACTGGTCCCAGGTGCCGAGGTAGGCGAACTCCTCGAGCGCGCGGGAGGGCGATGCGGAGGCGACCGAGCGGACCTCCGAATCGATGTAGTTGACGTACCACGGCTTCGAGAGGTCGCGGCTGCTGCGGCGCAGGTTCACCTCGACGGGCGTGACGCCGTCGGCGCGCATGAAGGGCAGGGGGAATATGACGTTGCCGCCGAACGTGCGCAGCGCGGACGCCTCCCAGGCGGCGGCCCACGCGTCCTCGAGCAGCCTGTCGAGGTCGGTGCCCTCGGGCGCGACCGGTGCCAGATAGCTCCTGCTCGTGTTGGGGAAGGAGGCGAAGGCGAAGAACTCGGGGCCGAGCTCGGCGCGTTGCTCGTCGGAGAGCGGCGCCCGCACGTAGTCGGGCAGCTCGAGGGCGCGACGGACGGCGGAGGCGAAGTCGAGCCCTGCGGCGTCCGCGGCCGGTTCGGGTCCCGGCGCGGGAGCCGGGGCCGGGGTGGGGTCGGGCTCCGGCGCGGGAACGGGATCCGGGGTCGGCGCGGAGTCCACGGGACCGCCCGCCCATCCCGGCATACGGTGCACGAGAACCTCCACGTTGGTGGCCGTCTCGCTCGTCCTGATGACCCTGAGCTCGAGGAAGCCTCCGTTCTCGACGGACATCCGCTCGAGGAACGGCCGCGCCTTCGCGAAGCCGTACTCCTTGTTCTCGATCCCGTTCTTCTTGAGCAGCGCGTTCACATGGGCGAGCAGCGCCGGGGCATCGAAGCCGTACGCATCGGCCAGCAGCCGGTACACCCGGCGGCTGTCCTGCTCGGTTATCTCCCGCACGATCTTGGCGTCGGCATTCGCGTCTCCTGCAGCTGCCATGTTCATCATCCCTTCTCGTCCATCCCGCTGTTCCCTATCGATGATACGGGAGGATGCCCACCCGGTGCCCTGAAGGGTGTCGATTAATTTGCGACGGGGTGAGACGGAAGGGGGAATCGGCGGATGGAGGCAGGCAGGGCAAGGCGGCGGGTGGCGCGGCGCGCGGCGATGCGCCTTGACGGGGCCGCCCCGGCCGTCGCGACCGTCCGAGCCGCGTGGCGCCCAAACGGACGGTCCCCCGCGCCGTGAAGGAGCGACCTTCATGACACGGGGGACCGTCCCGCCTGTCACCGACCGTCGCGCCGGCTCGGGCGCAGGGGCTACCAGATGCCGAGCACGTGCTGCATCCCCAGCGAGACGCAGGCGATCGCGACCCAGCAGGCGAGACCCATGAGGATCGGCTTGCCGCCCGTGCGCACGAGCTTGACGATGTTCGTGTTGAACCCGATCGCCGCCATCGCCATGACGATGAAGAACTTCGACAGCTCCTTGATGGGGGCCGTCACGGCCGCGGGCAGGGCGAACACCGTGGTCACGACGCTGGCGAGCACGAAGAACAGGATGAAGAAGGGGAAGATCTTCTTGAGGTCGAAGGTGCCTGCGGCCTCGCCGGCGCCCTCGCCCGCGGAGGCGGCGCGACGCGCGAGGCGCATCTGCCAGAACGCCAGCGCGAGCGTGATGGGGATGATCGCCAGGGTGCGGGTGAGCTTGACGATGGTCGCGGCGTCGAGTGTGTTCGCCCCGGGGTGCATGCCGTCCCAGGCCGCCGCGGCGGCGGTGACGGAGGAGGTGTCGTTCACCGCGGTGCCCGCGAACAGGCCGAACCCCTCGTTGGTGAGGCCGAGCATGCCGCCGAGCGTGGGGAAGACGAGCGCCGCGATCACGTTGAACAGGAAGATGACGCTGATGGCCTGGGCGATCTCCTCGTCGTCGGCGTCGATGACCGGCGCCGTGGCCGCGATGGCGGAGCCGCCGCAGATGGAGGAGCCCACGCCGATGAGCGTGGAGATCTTGCCCGGGATCTTGAGCGCGCGGCACAGCACGAAGGCGACGACGAGCGAGGTGGTGATCGTCGAGACGATGATGGGCAGCGACGTGGCGCCGACCTGGGCGATCTGGGCGAGGTTCAGGCCGAAGCCGAGCAGGATCACCGCGTACTGCAGGATCTTCTTGGACGTGAACTTGACGCCGCGCTGCAGGGGCTCGCCGGCGCGCGCGGGCACCGCGAGCGCGAGCACCATGCCGATCAGGATGGCGAACACCGGCCCCCCGACGACCTCGAACTGTTTGCCGAGCAGCCATGCGGGCACGGCGACGATCAGGCAGAACAGCACGCCCTTCCACATACCCTTGAAATCCTTGATGAGCTCCATGCCTCTCATCCTTCCCACGTCGTTATGGTTCGGATGCCATGCTACTGCCTGCGGTTATAATCTATTCCATCAATATGCTTATACTCTCATCATGATTCGTGATGACGACGGTTCGCGACGATGCCCGCGGCCGGCCCGGCACAGAGCGGAGGGACGGGATGCTCGACTACCGCGTCCATACATTCCTAGCCGTCTACCGGCAGCGCAGCTACACGCGCGCGGCACGCGAGCTGCACATCTCCCAGCCGGCGGTGACCCAGCACATCCATCAGCTCGAGCAGCATTACGGGTGCGCGCTGTTCGCCAAGACGGGCCGGGGCGTGGAGCCGACCGCCGCCGGCGAGGAACTGTCCCGCGCGCTTGGCGTCATGGCCAACGACGAGGAGCGGCTGCAACGCGAACTCCGCCCGCTCAACGAAAACGACTCCGTGCAGGCGCCCTTGCGCTTCGGATGCACGCGCACGGTCGCCGACTACGTAGCACCGCGCATCCTGGCGGCGCACCTGGCCCGCCGCCCCGACGACCAGATACTTATGCAGGCGGAAAACACCACGGAGCTGCTCGGACAGATCGAGGCGGGATCCATCGACTTCGCGCTGGTGGAAGGCTCGTTCGATCGCGCGCGCTTTGACCATGCCGTCTTTTCATGCGAGCCCTATGTCGCGATCGCCCAGCACGCGTTCGACGCCGCGCGCCTTGAGGACCTGCTCGGGCAACGGATCATCCTGCGTGAGCCCGGGTCGGGCACGCGAGAGATCCTCGAGCGGTATCTCGCCGTGCGCAACCTGTCCGTGCGCGACTTCGCCGGCATCATCGAGCTTGCGAGCATCCCCGCCATCAAGGCGTGCGTTCGCGCCGGGGCGGGCATCTCGTTTCTGTACCGCGCCGCCGTGGAGAGCGAGCTTGCTGAACGCGAGCTCGCCGACGTCACGCCTGCCGATGTGTCCATCGAGCACCACTTCGAGCTCATCTGGCAGCGCGGCAGCCTGTTCGCGGAGCGCTACCGCGCCTTAGCCCGCACCTGGCAGGCGTATGCCTCGACGACGGCTTAGAAAGCAGCGCCCCCTGCGCCCCGATCCGCCGTCCCCAATGGCGGACCCCGACGGCAGATGGGGTATTGTTGTGACCGCATAGCCGTTACCTTGGTTGCCATCGAGATAGGAGGACCTCATGCGCGACCGCGTGAGCATCAGCGCCGTCGAGTCGGCGGCGAAAGCAAACAATCGCCCCGGACCGGACCACATGAACTGCGGCGAATCGGTCATCGCCGCGCTGTGGGATGCCTTCGAGCCGGACTTTCCACGTTCCGTGGTCTCCATGGGCGCCGGCATGGGTAAAGGCGTCGGGGGCTCCGGCTGCATCTGCGGTGCGCTCGCCGGCGGCGTGGCGTTTCTGGGCCTCATGCTGGAAACCAAGGAGCGTACCAAACCGGTTGCCGCCGAATTGCACGACGCGTTTTGCGAGGGAACCGGCAAGCATACGCCCTGCTGCCGCATCCTCACGCGCGGTCTGGAGTGGACGAGCGCGGAGCGTATCGCCCAATGCCAAGCTCATTGTGCCCTCGCGGCGGCAGAGACCGCCCGCATCCTCTGCCGCGAGCTCGGCATCCAACTTGAGTCGTAGCGAAACGCACGAGCAGGGACTCTCCCGTAGGGAAAATAGGGACAGGTGATAATTTCCCAGCCGACCCTCCGGCATGGGAAAATAGGGACAGGTGCTTTTTTCCCATTCGACCGGTATGCCCGGGGAACGAGCCGGCTGGGAAATTATCACCTGTCCCTATTTTCCCAGCCGGCATGACGAGGACCCCGGTGCGGGGCCCTCGAGCTCGGAGATTACGTCAGTGCGCGCCGCCCTGGCCGTAGTAGGCGTTCGGGCCGTGCTTGCGCAGGTAGTGCTTGTCCTGCAGGTACTGCGGGGCGGGGGCCACGCCGTCCTGCAGCATCTCGGTGCGCGCCGCCATCTTGGCGACCTCGTCGAGCACGACCGCGTGGTACACGGCCGCATCGGCGTCCTTGCCCCAGGTGAAGGGACCGTGGTTGCGCACGAGCACCGCGGGCACGGCCACCGGGTCGATATCGCGCTCGGCGAAGCCCTCGACGATCACCTTGCCGGTGTTGAGCTCGTAGGCCTCCTCGATCTCCTCCTCGGTCAGCCCGCGCATGCAGGGGATCGGGCCGTAGAAGTAGTCGGCGTGGGTCGTGCCGTACGCCGGGATATCGCGACCGGCCTGCGCCCACGACACCGCCCACGCGGAGTGCGTGTGCACGACGCCGCCGATCTTGTCGCCCCACTCGCGGTACAGATAGGCATGGGTGGGCGTGTCGGAAGACGGGTTGAGGTCGCCGTCGACGACCTTGCCGTCCAGGTCGCACACGACCATGGACTCAGGCGAGAGCTTGTCGTAGTCCACGCCGGAGGGCTTGATCACGAACAGGCCGCTGTCGCGGTCGAACTCGGAGGCGTTTCCCCAGGTGAAAACGACCAGTCCGTGCTTGGGAAGGTCCATGTTCGCCTCGTAGACCTTCTCGCGGAGCTCTTTGAGCATCATGGTGAGTCTCCTCTCCTTGGATGGGTTGAAATGACCCCGTCCCCAAATGACCCGTTAGGCGAAGGCGCGCTCGGCGGCCTTCTCGGCCTCGTTGGCCTGCTTGAAGGAGGCCAGGAACGAGCGGTAGCCCTCGACGTCCGCGGGATCGGGCTCGATGGTCGCGCCCTCCATGTCGGCGAAGACCTTGCCGTTCAGGAAGTCGGCCAGCGACTCGCCCTCCTCGCGGCGCGCCATGTAGGCGGCGGCGACGGCCTGGCCCCAGGCGCCGCCCTCGCCCGCCGTCGACATCACGGTGACGGGGGCCTCGAGCGCCGCGGCCAGCAGGCTCTGGGCGACGACCGGCGTCTTGAAGATGCCGCCGTGGCCGTAGAGCTTGTCGATCTTGACGTCCTCGGCGCGCAGGGCCTCGTTGCCCGCGGCGAGCGCGCCGAAGGCGGCCATGATGTTCATGCGCATGAAGTTGGCGATGGTGAACGTGGAGTTCTGGCCGCGCAGGACCATCGGGTAGCCGGTCTGGACGCCCATGACGGTCTCGCCCGAGATGAACGGGATGGACACAAGGCCGCCCGCGTCTTTGTCGCCGTCGAGCGCGGCGGTGAACAGTTTGGTGAAGGCCTCACCCTTGTTCACGTCGGCGCCCATGAGCTCGGCGAACTCGCACAGCAGGTTGACCCAGCCGTTGATGTCCGAGGTGCAGTTGTTGCAGTGCACCATGGCGACCGGGTCGCCGACCGGGGTGGTCACGAGGTCGATCTCGGGGACGGTCGCGTCCTTGAGCGCGTGCTCGAGCACGATCATCGAGAACACCGAGGTGCCGGCGGAGACGTTGCCGGTGCGCGGGGCGATGGAGTTGGTGGCGATCATGCCGGTGCCGGCGTCGCCCTCGGGCGGGCACAGCGGGCAGTCGGGCTCGAGGTCGCCCGCGGGGTCGAGCAGGCGCGCGCCCTCGGCGGTCAGATGGCCGGCGCACTCGCCCGCCACCAGGATCTTGGGCAGCAGGTCCTCGACCTTCCAGGCGACGCCCTTGCTCGCCACGAGCTCATCGAACTTGGCGATCATCGCCGCGTCGTAGTCGCGGGTCTCCGAGTCGATGGGGAACATGCCGGAGGCGTCGCCGATGGAGAGCACCTTCTCGCCGGTGAGGCGCCAGTGGGCGAAGCCGGCCAGCGTGGTGAAGAAGTCGATGCTCGCCACGTGCTCCTCGCCGTTCAGGACGGCCTGGTAGATATGGGACACGCTCCAGCGCTCGGGGGTGTGGAAGGCGAACAGCTCGGAGAGCTCGCGGGCGGCCTGGGTCGTGGTGGTGTTGCGCCAGGTGCGGAACGGCACGAGCAGGTTGCCCTCGGCGTCGAAGGGCAGGTAGCCGTGCATCATGGCGGAGATGCCGAGCGCGCCGACCTTCTTGAGCGTGACGCCGTACTTCTCGGCGACGTCGGCCTTGAGCGCCGCATAGGCGGCGGCGAGCCCGGCGAAGATCTCCTCCTCGCTGTAGGTCCAATAGCCGTCGACCAGCGAGTTCTCCCAGTCGAAGGCGCCGATGGCGATCGGCTCGTTATCGGAGCCGACAAGCACCGCCTTGATGCGGGTCGAGCCGTACTCGATGCCGAGCGCGGTGGCACCGGACTCGATGTCGGCGATGATCTGTTCGTTCGTCATGACCATATAGCCTCTCCTTAAAACCGGAAGGCCGCGCCCCGACGGGGCGGGACGCGGCCGAATCTTGCAGAGCTTCAGACGGGGACCACTGGGAAAAAGGTGCCTGTCCCTATTTTCCCGATCCCCTATCGCGCATTAGCGGTAGAAGACCTCGCCGAGCTTGAGGTCGCGCTTGAAGTCGCGGATGTTGGTGTTGGCGTCGATGACCACGGCCTCGACGCCCATGGCGTCGGCCCAGTCGATCATCTGGTCGGCCGTGAGGTCGTAGGAGAACGCGGTGTGGTGCGCGCCGCCCGCGTAGATCCAGGCCTCGGTGCCCACCTTGAGGTTGGGGCGCGGGGTCCAGAACACGGTTCCGGTCGGCAGCATCGGCATGGGCTTCTCGACCTTCTTGCAGTCGACGTCCTGGATGATCAGGCGGAAGCGGTTGCCGAGGTCGATCAGGGAGGTGGCGATGGCCGGGCCGGTCTTGGCGGTGAAGATCAGGCGCGCCGGGTCCTCGCGGTTGCCCATGGACAGCGGCGTGGCGCGGATGGCGATCTTACCCTCGGCCACGGACGGGTCGACCTCGGACATATGGGACTCGAGGATGCCCTCCTTGCCCGGAACCAGGTTGTAGGTGTAGTCCTCCATGAGCGCGGAGCCCTTGGCGGTCGGGTCGCCGGCGGTCATGACCTTCATGAGGCGAACCATGGCCGGGGTCTTCCAGTCGCCCTCGGGGCCGAAGCCGAAGCCCTTCTGCATGAGGCGCTGGATGGCGAGGCTCGGCAGCTGCTTCAGGCCGCCCAGGTCGCCGAAGTGGTCGGAGAAGGCGTTGTAGTTGTGCTCGACCAGGAAGCGCTCGATACCGATCTCCTGCGCGGCCTGGACCTCGACGTGGGCGCGGAACTCCTCGGGGTCGCGGCCGTCGAGCACGATGTCGTAGGTGTCGTAGTACTCGTCGGCGAGGGCCTTGACCTCGGCGGGGGTCACGGCGTCCACGTAGGGGACGAGCTCGTTGACGGGCCAGGCGTCCACGGTCCACCCGAAGACCTGCTGGGCCTCGATCTTATCGCCGTCGGTCACCGCGACGTTGCGCATGGTGTCGGCAAAGCGGCAGACGCGGATGTTGCGGCTCTCGATGACGCCCACGGCGACGCGCTGCCAGGCGCCGAGCTCGGCGAGCACGGACTCGTCCTTCCAGAACCCGAAGATCACCTTGTGGTCCCAGCGCATGCGGGCGAAGATGTGCCCCAGCTCGCGCTCGCCATGGGCGGCCTGGTTCTCGTTCATGAAGTCCATGTCGATGGTGTCGTACGGAATCTCCTCGTTGTACTGCGTCGCGAACTGGCACAGCGGCTTGCGCAGGTCGGTGAGGCCGGCGATGTAGTTCTTGGAGGGCGAGAAGGTGTGGGCCCAGGTGATGATGCCGGCGCACTCGGGATCGTTGTTGGCCTCGTTGAAGGTGGCCTGGATCACGTCGGCGGTCAGCAGGTTGGGCTTGAGCACGACCTCGAACGGGACCTTGTCCGACGCGTTGAGCGCCGCGACGACCTCGGCGGAGTGCTCGGCGACATGCTGGAGCACCTCGTCGCCGTACAGATCCTGGGTGCACGGGCAGAAATAGAACTTGTACTTCTTGATCTCGAGCATTTGCTGGCTCCTTTGCGGGTTGGATGATCTGCCCTGCGGCCGGACGGCCGCAGCCTGCCGGACGGGGCGCCCGGGCGGGTATCCGGGCCCCGGGCGCCCCAGCCGGACACCGCGAGGACCGGGCGGACCCGGTCTTCGCGGGGAAGGGGCTTATTTGATGACCTGGTTCGCTGCGCGCTCCGAGAAGATGGCCACCATGATGACGAACACGATACCCATGATCAGCTGCTGGATCTCGGTGGTGAAGCCCATCATGACCAGGCCGCGCTGGAGCACGAGGTAGGACAGGACGCCGGTGACCACGCTGGAGAAGCGGGAGCGGGCGCCGCCGTTGATGGGCATGCCGCCCAGGACCAGGGCGATGAGGATCTGGGTCTCGAGCATGTTGCCCGAGGAGGCCGTCACGGAGCCGACGCGGATGGCGTTGATGAGCGCCGCGAAACCGGTGATGCAGCCGGCGACCACGTAGATGATGATCTTGGTGCGCTGCACGTTGATGCCGGCGAAGCGGGCGCCGCTCTCGGACGCGCCGATGGCCTTGAGGTTGGAGCCGAGCGCCGTGAAGTGGAGCACCAGGTAGGCCACGACGAGCACGGCCACGGTGATGCCGATCAGCAGCGGGGTGTTGGTGGCCAGCGCGGTGAGGTAGGTCGCCGCGTAGACCGGGCTGGTGGTGGTCACGTAGGCGATCACGCCGCGCAGCAGGAACATCATGCACATCGTGACCACGAAGGACTGGATCTGGCCCTTGACGTGGAACACGGCGTTGATGAGGCCGATCACCGCGCCGGTGGCGATGCCGCCGAGGATGGCGATAACGGGGTTGTACTGCGACAGGAAGCACACGACCGCGCAGGACAGGCCCATCATGGAGCCCTGGCTGAAGTCCAGGCACCCCATGGACATGATCATGTAGACGCCCACGGTGGCGATCATGAGGGTGAAGCCGCCGGAGATGATCAGCGTGATGTTGCGCGGGGTGATGAGCAGACCACCCGTCGCGACGGCGAAGAACGCCACGATCGCGACGAAACTGATGATGGGCAGGAAGCTCTTGATCTGATGCCAGTCGAATTTCTTCTCCTGGTCGGCCGTCACGGCCTTGGTATCGGTAGAAGCCATCTGTTTCGCCTCCTTAAATCATCTTCGCGATGATGTCTTGCTCGGTCAGGTCGGGGCTGCGGAACAGCTGCCCGTTGATCTTGCCGTCCTTCATGACCAGGATGCGGTCGCACATGCCGATGAGCTCCATGATCTCCTCGGAGATGATGAGGATCGCCTTGCCCTGGTTGCGCATCTCCTCGAGCAGCGCGTAGATGTCGGCCTTGACGCCGATGTCGATGCCGCGGGTCGGGGAGTCGAGCAGCAGGATATTGGACTGCTTGCCCAGCCAGCGCGCGAGGACGACCTTCTGCTTGTTGCCGCCGGACAGCGCCGAGACGTACTGGTCGACGCCCACCATCTTGGTGGACATGATGTCGGCGTACTTCTTGGCGAAGGCCTTGAGGTTCTTCTGCTTCAGGATCAGGCCCATGTCGCGCATCGAGGGCAGCGTGATGTTGTCCTGGATGGTGTCGTTGATGAGCAGGCTTTCGTTGTCGCGGTCCTTGGAGGCGTAGGCGATGGAGTGGTTGATCGCGGCGTTGATGTCGTCGATCGGGGTGCCGTCGCCGAGCATGACCGTGCCCTCGCGGTCGTAGGACGCGCCGAACATGGCCTTGCCCACCTCGTGCATGCCGCACTCGGACAGGCCGCCGATGCCCAGGATCTCGCCCTTGTGGAGCTCGAGGGACACGTCGTCGAGCGAGCCGGGGACGGAGACGTTCTGCATCATGATCGCGATCTCGCCCTGGGGCTCGATCGTGTAGTCCGGATAGTCGGTGCGGTAGTAGTGGTCGTCCATCTCGCGGCCGACCATGAGGGTCTTCAGCTTGTCCTCGTCCACGTCCTTGGCGTTGATGGTGGTGATGTAGTCGCCGTCGCGCAGGATGGAGATGCGGTCGGACATGCGCAGGACCTCGCCCATGTCGTGCGAGATGAAGATGACGCAGTGGCCCTTGGCGCGGACGTCGAGCATGACCTCGAACAGCTTCTCGCGGCCGTCCTGGGACAGGGCCGTGGTGGTCTCGTCGACGACCAGGATCTTGGGGTCGAACCACGTGGACTTCAGGATCTCGATAATCTTGCGCTCCTCGAAGTTGTAGTTCTCGATGGGAGCGGTGGCCTTGATGCGCGACAGGCCGAACCCGTCGAGCAGCTCCTGGGCCTTCTTGTTCATCGCGGCGGTGTTCTTGATGCCGTACTTCATGAAGCGGCCCTCGTCGCCGAGGAACAGGTTCTCCGCGACCGTGAGCCCGTTCAGGGTGCCGAGCTCCTGGACGATGACGGCGACGCCGTGGTGGTTGCCGTCGACCTGGTTCTTGGGCGCGATCTGCTCGCCGTCGAGCGTGAAGGTGCCCGAGCCGATCGGCAGGATGCCCGTCAGCATGTTGGTGAACGTGGACTTGCCGGAGCCGTTCTCGCCGATCAGGGCGTGGATCTCGCCGGCGTAGAAGTCGAGGGAGACCTCCTTGACCGCGTGCGTGGGGCCGAACTTCTTATCGATTTTGTCAGCGTGAAGCAACAGCTTGTCTGCCATGGTGCGTCCCTCCTCTACTTTACGACAGCGCCCTTGACGCGCTTGACGGTCAGGGTCACGACGACCAGCAGCGTAGCGCCGGTGACGACGTCGTTGATGGTGGTGGGCATGCCGAGGGCCACGAAGCCGGCGAACATCATGGAGATGATGAACTCGCCGATGACGATGGCGACGACGGGGTGACCGAACTTCTTGAACGCCAGGCCGAAGAAGGCGCCCATGAGCGGCGTGAAGTTCAGGGACTGGGAGAGCATGCCGGTCATCGGGGTCTGGGCGGTGCCGTAGCCGATGTAGAGGACGGCCATGACGCCGACGAAGCCGGAGCACAGGATGAACGCGATGAACTTGTACTTATCGACGTTCACGCCCATGTTCTTGGCGGTGAGCTCGTTGGTGCCGATGGCGTTGATGTAGGTGCCGACCTTCGTGTACTTCAGGATGAAGCCGCACAGCAGGAAGGCGATCAGCGCCAGGATGACGTTCCAGGGATAGGAGCCGAACATGTTGTACTCGGCGGCCAGACGGGTGCCGGCCCAGTTGGAGGCGAACACCGAGAAGCTCTCGTAGATGAGCGACAGGCCCACGGTGACGATCAGCGACGGGATGCGGAGCACCGTGTAGGCCAGGCCGTTGAAGAAGCCGAGCAGGATACCGCAGATGATGGGGGCGGCGACGAGGCCGACCACGCCAAACATCTGGGAGAAGCCGATCGACAGCAGGCACGCGAGCACGAGCACCGAGCCGATCGAGAAGTCCCACAGGCCCTGGGTGACGATGAAGTACATGCCGCAGCCGCCGACCGCGTAGATCAGGGCGCTCTGCAGGTACGTCATGACCTGCTCGGGGGAGCCGAACGTATCGGGCCGCAGCACCTTGAAGATGGCCCAGCAGATGATGGTGAGCACGACGAGGAAGCCCACGCCGAACCACTGGCTCTGCTGGAGTTTCTTGATTGCGTCCATACACCTCTCCTTCCAATGACTGTATGGGCAACCCGAAAAGCGGGGGGCAAGCTCCCAAGGGAACCTGCCCCCCGCTTCAGGAAGATGGCCGAAGGGTTACTCGCCGTGGCGGGACATGACGTCCTCGATGGACAGCGAGGTCGCCGAGGTGTTGAGCTCGTCGAAGCTCATCTCCGCGAGGCCCGCGATCTCGTCGTCGTTGTACGGGTCGTCGTCCACGAAGTACTTCTCGTAGTTCTCGTACTCGGCCACGGAGGACACGAAGACGTACGGGAACTGGATGTCCTTGCCGAACTCGCCCTGGACGGGGACGAAGTCCTCCTTGCCCTTGATGGCGTTGTAGACCATGATGAGGGCGTACAGCGGGTCGCAGAAGTGGCCGCCGGACTCGCAGTACATACCGCCGGTCTCGAGCTGCTCCTTCAGGTCCTCCAGGAAGTCGGTGGAGGCGACGCGGATGCTACCGGTCTTGCCCATGTTGGCGAGCTGGCCGATGGAACCGACCAGCGGGTCGCCGCCGCCGCCGGCGACGATCAGGGCGTCCATGTCGGGGTAGTTGTTCACGAACTGCTGGGTGACCTGCGCACCCTCGGAGGAGGAGGTGTTGGCGTAGACCGGCTCGGTCATGGTCACGGGGTCATCGGGATGGGCCTCGTTCCAGGCGTCGACGCCGTTCTGGTAGCCGGTCCAGCGCTGCTGGAAGGTGGCGTCGCCGACGGTCCAACCCTCGAGGCAGATGTTGCGGGCGCCCTTCTGGATGCCCTCGTAGGCGTCGGGGTTGTCCATGGTCAGCAGCTCGATGAGCTTCTCGCCGTTGCCGACCTCGTCCTCATGGACGGCGCCCACGTAGTACTGGGAGTTCTGCGCGGTGGCGTAGACGTCGGGGCTGTTCTGCTCGTTGATGATGCGGTAGAACTGGGCCAGGTAGACCTGGTTCTGGTCGCAGGTGGAGATGCAGGCCTGCATCTCGGAGTCGGCGGAGTTGCAGACGATGATGCCCTGGCAGCCGGCGGCGCACAGGGTCTCGATGGAGGCGGTGACCTGCTCGGAGACGTGGCCCTGGTCGACGTAGTTCAGCTTGACGCCGAGGATGCCGGCGGCCTTGTCGAGGATGTTCTTGGACAGCGAGCCGAGCGCGTCGGTGGAGCTCCAGATGGAGACGCCGATCATGATGTCGCCGTCGGCGGCACCCGAGCCGGAGCCGCCGCCCTCGCCGCTGCAACCGGCGAGCGCGCCCGCGGTCAGACCGAGTCCGGCGGTCGCGGCGCTCAGCTTGACGAAGTTGCGCCTCGATACCTCTTTCATGGAATACCCCTTCCATTCCCCCCGGAAGCGCTCCTCGCGCCTTCGGGAAACTGTTGGCCGTGCGGCCGTGTTGCCTGCGGGCTCGCGCGCCCGCTCACTGCGCCGGTGCGTGCGCGACCTGTTCCTGCTAAACATTTGCCGAACACATCACCGAACATCGACAAAACATTTATATGTCCAACTCCCGCTATTTGGGTGCATTATGCTGCGAACGGTCGCTGCGGGGCCGCAAACGGTTTTTCTGCATCTGCGGTATGTTTTGCATCATTTATGCACGTCGCACTCTATCGGCGCAAATTAGATACCCCCTACTGCAGCAGTCGGGAATACGGCGGTTCGCGTTTACCTACCGTTCGCGGGTGTTCAGATTCTTGTTCACCCATTCCCGTACGCGAAGGGGTACACTGCAAACTGTTTAGTTAGTGTTTAGTTGCTGGGAGGGCGTCATGCCTACCGCAAAGATCAGCGTGCGCGAGATCAGCCGCCGCACGGGGTACTCCCCCGCCACCGTCTCGAACGCGCTCAACAACAAGCGCGGCGTGAGCGACGAGACGGCCGCCGAGATCCGCCGCGTCGCCGCCGAGATGGGCTACCATCGCGCCGGGCGCCTGAAGCGCGCCCAGTTCGTCATGGGCCGCAACTCCGGGCGCATGCTCGACGAGGGTTCCTTCCGCCTCGCGGTGGTCAACGGCGTCGAGGAGGAGGCGCGGCGCTACGGGCTCACCGTCTCGTACACCACCGTCGAGCTCGCCGACTCGGCGACCTGCCAGCGCGAGCTGGCCGCCATCATGAGCGACCCCACCGCGGGCATCATCCTGCTGGGCACGGAGATGACCGAGAGCGACTACGACCTGTTCGCGCACTGCCCGGTGCCCCTCGTGCTGGTGGACGGGCAGAGCGACAACCACTTCATCGAGTCGATCCTGTTCTCGAACGAGGGGTCGGCCTACCGCGCGGTCCGCTCGCTCGTGAGGCGCGGGCACCGGCAGATCGGCTACCTCGCCGGCAAGCTCCGCATCCGCAACTTCCCGCTGCGCGAGCGCGGCTACGAGCGAGCGCTCGCCGAGGTCGGGGTCCAGCCCCAGGCGAAGTTCCGCGTCTCGCTCGGCACCGACAAGATGGAGAACGCCTACCGCGACATGCTCGCGTGGCTGCAGCGCGAGCCCGAGATGCCGACGGCGTTCTTCGCCGAGAACGACGCGCTTGCCGTCGGCGCCATGAAGGCGCTCGCGGAGTGCGGGTTCGACATCCCGGGCGACGTCTCGATCGTCGGGTTCGACGACGTCGAGTTCGCCGGCGTGGCGCACCCCGCGCTCACCACCGTGCACGTGCCCCGAACCGACCTGGGGCGCATCGCCGTCCGCAAGCTCATCGAGCAGGTGGAGCAGCCCACCGAGTACACCTGCGTGACCCATCTGAGCACGAGGTTCGTGGAGCGCGAGAGCGTGCGCTCGCTGCTGTAGGGCCCGCCGGGGCGCCGGCCGGCCACCGGTCGCAGCCGGCGCCCCCTACTCCACCGTCACCGACTTCGCCAGGTTGCGCGGCTGGTCGACGTCGCAGCCGCGCATCACGGCGACCTCGCGCGCGAGCAGCTGCAGCGGGACGCTCGCCGTGATGGCGCAGAAGGCGTCCCGCACCGGCGGGATGTAGATCACATGGTCGGCGATGCGGCGGATGTCCTCGTCCCCCTCGGTCGCCAGCGCGATGATGTTCGCCCCGCGGGCCTCGCATTCCTTGAGGTTCGAGACCACCTTGTCGTAGACGGGGCTGTCCGTCGCCACCGCGATCACCGGGAAGCCGGGGTCGATCAGGGCGATGGGCCCGTGCTTCATCTCGCCCGCCGCGTACGCCTCGGCGTGCAGGTAGCTCACCTCCTTGAGCTTGAGCGCCCCCTCGTAGCTGATCGCGGCGCCCATACCGCGCCCGACGAACAGCGCCGACGGAGCGTCCTTGCAGGCGAGCGCCGCCTCGTGGACCGCCTCGCGCTGGGTGTCCAGGATCCACTGGATCTGGGCCGCGGTATCACCCAGCTCGCGGAACAGCATGCGCACCTGCCCGACCGTGAGCTTCCCCTTCACCTGGCCCAGCAGCAGGGCGAGCAGGGTCAGGCTCACGATCTGCCCGATGAAGCTCTTGGTCGACGCGACGGCGATCTCCTTGTTGGCCTTGGTGTAGATCACGCCGTCGGACTCGCGCGCCACGGGCGACCCCACCACGTTGGTGATACCGAAGACCTTGGCGCCCTTGATGCGCGCGTCGCGGATGGCGGCGAGGGTGTCCGCCGTCTCGCCGGACTGCGACACGGCCACCACGAGGGTGGACGGGGTGATGATGGGGTTGCGGTAGCGGAACTCGCTCGCCGCCTCGACCTCGCACGGGATGCGCGCCCATGCCTCGATGAGGTTCTTGGCGATGAGGCCGGCGTGGTAGCTCGTGCCGCAGGCGATGACGTAGACGCGGTCGATGAGGTCGAGCTCCTCGAAGGAGAGGCCGAGCTCGTCGATGTCCAGCTCACCGGTCGGGCTCAGCCTGCCGACCAGCGTGTCGCGCACGACGCGCGGCTGCTCGCAGATCTCCTTGAGCATGAAGTCGGGGTAGCCGCCCTTCTCCGCGAGGTCGATATCCCAGTCGATATGGGTGACGTCGGGCTCGATGGGCCGGCCCTGCTCGTCGCTGAACTCGACCCCCTCCGGGGTGAGGCGCGCGAACTGGCCGTCCTCGAGCACCACCACGTCGCGGGTCGCGTCGATGAGCGCGATGACGTCGGAGGCGACGTAGCTGCCGCGCTCGCCGCGGCCGACGACGATGGGGCTGTCCTTGCGCGCCACGGCGATGACGCCGGGCTCGTCGGCGCAGACGGCCGCCAGCCCGTATGCGCCCACCACGCGGGTGCAGGCGGCGCGCACCGCGGCCATGAGGTCGCCCGCCGCCGGGACGCCCGCATCCGGACGGCCGTCGTAGGCCTCCTCGATCAGGTGCGCGAAGACCTCCGTGTCGGTCTCGCTGGCGAAGCGGTGGCCGCGGGACTCGAGCTCCGCGCGGAGCTCGGCGAAGTTCTCGATGATGCCGTTGTGGACCACCGCGATGCGGCCGTCGCAGCTGGTGTGGGGATGCGCGTTGGCCGTCGTGGGGCGACCGTGCGTCGCCCAGCGCGTGTGGCCGATGCCGCAGGTGCTGGCGTCATCGCGGTGCGCGAGCTCGGACTCGAGGCCCGCGACCTTGCCCACCCTGCGCACGATGTCCAGGCAGATCGCCCCGCCCCCGGGCCCCGCGGCGCGCTCGAGCGCCACGCCCGCCGAGTCGTAGCCGCGGTACTCGAGCCGCTTGAGCCCGGAGATGAGGACGTCCTTCGCTGTATCCGATCCGGTGTATCCGACGATTCCGCACATGAGCGCATCCTTCCAGCCGATCGTCCGCGCACCGTGCGCGCACTGACCCCAACGGGCGACGCGTTCCCGCCCGACCCGGCCCGTCCCGATCGCACGGGCCCCATGTGGCTGCCCATTGTACGGAAGGAAGGGGTGTCGTTCGGCCTAAACTGGTATTCGATTTCAGATACCACATGAAGACCAGCGATTGGAAACGCGGATGAAACACGGAGGGCGGGTCTACGCGAGCTTCCGGTAGGGGACGTAGCGCTCGTAATCGGCGAACATCAGGTGACGGGCCGCTCCCAAACGGAAACGAACGGTCGCCGGGCCCATGCCGCGCGCGCTTCGATGCCCGGATATTGAAGCGCTTTAATCGAGGCGTCTCGATGCTACAATCCCGATAGGAATACCGTGAGAGACGCAAGAGGGGCGGCACATGGCGAAGGTGACGATAGGCGACGTGGCCCGTGAGGCGGGCGTGGCGCTCGGAACCGTGTCGAACGCGCTCAACCATCCCGAAAAGGTGCGTCCGGAGACCCTCAAGGTGGTCAACGACGCCATCCGGCGTCTCGGGTACGCCCCCAACCAGAGCGCGCGCCTGCTCGCCGGGGGGAAGAACCCCACCTTCGGGCTCGTCCTCTCGCAGCTGAACCACGGCCTGAGCCTGCAGATCGCGAGCGGCGCGAGCACCGAGGCGCAGCGCCAGGGCTACGGGCTGCTCATCGCCACCGCGAACCAGAGCTCCGCGCTCGAGTCGCGCTACACCCGCTATTTCATGGGCACACAGGTGTCCGGCGTGCTCGTGCAGGCGGGACCGGACGAGGCCGCGTGCCATAAGCCGGGGCGCGTCCCCGTCGCCTTCCTCGACATCCAGAGCGACGGGCCGGGGTTCTTCATCGCGGCGGACAACCGGGCGCAGGGCTCGCTGATCGCCGAGCACGCCGCGTCCCTCGGCGCCCGGCGCATCGCGGTGATCGGGCACCCGGGCTCCCCCCAGGCCGCACGAAGGCTCGAGGGCATCCGGACCGCCATGGAGCGTCGCCCGGACATCGAACTCGAGGTCCTCGACAAGGGCGGCGCCGACCTCGCCGCCGACGGATTCGAGCTCGGCCGGGAACTCGGCCGGCGGGGCCCCGGGGCGCGCCCCGACTTCGTCATCGGCCTGAGCGACGTGCTGGCGGTGGGCGCCATCGCCGGCATCCAGGCATCCGGGCTCACCGTGCCCGACGACGTGCGCGTCGCGGGATGCGACGGCAACCCTCTCGCCTGGAGCGGCACCGTCCCGCTCACCACCTGCGTGCCCACCGGGTACGAGATCGGGCGCCGCGGGATCCTGCGCCTCGTCGAGCAGATCGAGGCGGCGCGCTCCGGCGCCGACCGCGCCGAGCTGCTCGCCGAGAACCATCAGGAGCTCGTCCCGCCGTTCATCCTCGCGCGCGCGAGCACGCAGGGCAGCTCGCCGATGCAGCCCTCCGACGTCATCGGCCTCAACCTCGGAACGTTCCTGTGACGCCCCGGCGCCCGGCGGGCGCCCGCTCGGCCCCGGCGCGCGAACGGCCCTGACCGGCAGGGGGCGACGCGAGCGAGCGCCTCGGGCGCAGGCTCGCCGGGCAGGCTGCGGCCCGTGCGCCCCACCTATCGAAAGGCGAAGACACCCATGGATGAGAAACTCGAAGCGCTCATGCGGCTCCTCGTCTCGTACGGACGCGTCGCCGTGGGCTACTCGGGAGGCGTGGACAGCACCTTCCTCGCGGCGGTCTGCGCCCGCTGCATGCCCGGGGACGCGGTGCTCGTGCATCTCGACACCCCGTTCATCGGCACCCCGGAGCGGTCCTCCTTCGAGCGCGAGGCGGAGCGCTTCGGCCTGCCGGTGCTCGCGATCACCCTGGACCCGCTTTCCGACCCAGATGTCGCCGCGAACGATGCGGACCGCTGCTACCGCTGCAAGCGCGCGGGATTCGCCCGCATCGTCGACGTCGCGCGCGAGCACGGCTGCCCGGTCGTGCTCGACGGGAGCAACGCCGACGACGCGGGGGACTTCCGCCCCGGCATGCGCGCCCTGGCGGAGCTCGGCGTCCGCTCCCCGCTCATGGAGACTGGATGGCGCAAATCCGAGGAACGCGAGCTTTTGCGCGCCTGGGGCCACCCGGTCTGGGACATGCCCGCCGGCGCCTGCCTCGCCACGCGCATCCCCTGCGGCGAGGCGCTCACCGCGCGCAAGCTGGAGGTCGTCCGAGCCTGCGAGGATCTCCTGCACGGCAGGGGCCTTCGCCAGGTGCGCGCACGGCTCATCGGCGGGGCGCTTCGCATCGAGGCGGCGCCGGAGGAGCTGCCGGCACTCGGGAACGCCGTCGCGGGCGGCGTCGAGCTCGACGGGGATCTCGTCGCAGCGCTGCTCGAGCGCGGCGCATCGGCCGTCGACCCGGTGGCCGTCCCTTACGCCCACGGCGGCATGAACGCCGCATCGTGACAGGAGCCCGTCCGCGGCAAGCGGGCGGCGGGGCGCCCGAGGACATCGGATGATATGCAGCCGAGCAGTCGGCATTGTCTCGCCGGACGCCCCGCCCGTCCGCGGCAAGTCGACCGCATTGTCCCCGTGCTGTGAAGGAGCCGTAAGGTCTTCTTTATACTGACCCCCGCCTGCTCGCCCGAGCCGCGCCTATGCGGTATCGTGTCCGCGGCAGCGCTGCGCCCCGCAGCATCTCCGAACACGAAAGGGGGCACCATGGTCGAATGCTACAAGACCGGGTTGGACGGAATCACCACCAAGATCGATGCACCGGAATCAGGATGCTGGGTCAATGTCGTGGAACCCACGCCTGAGGAACGCATATGGCTTGAACAGACCGTCGGCATCGTGCCCGAATTCGTCCGCTCCGCGCTCGACGAGGAGGAGACCTCCCATATCGACTACGACGAGGACGTCAACCAGACGCTCGTCATCGTCGACTACCCCAGCGAGGAGGACGTCGAGGACATGCAGGACCCCTCGATGCTGCAGTACACCACCCTGCCCATCTCGGCCATCTTCCTGCGCAACGAGAACATCATCGTCACCGTCAGCCTCCAGGAGAGCCCGATCGTCCAGGATATGGCGAGCGGGCGCGTGCGGCAGGTCAACACCCGCATGCGCACGCGCTTCCTCCTCCAGATGCTGCTGCGCATCTCGCAGAGCTACCTGGTTCACCTGCGGCGCATCGACCGCCTGACGGTCAAGACCGAGTCGAGCCTCTACGGCTCCATGCGCAACGAGGAGCTCCTGCAGATGCTCTCGCTCGAGAAGTCGCTCGTCTACTTCTCGACCTCGCTCAAGTCCGCCGAGGTGACGCTCAACAAGATCATGCACGGCAAGCTCATCACGCTGTACGAGGAAGACGAGGACCTGATGGAGGACGTCATGATCGAGGTCCATCAGGCCCAGGAGATGTGCGCCATCTACAGCGACATCCTCTCCGGCACGATGGACGCCTACGCGAGCGTGATCTCCAACAACCTGAACATCGTCATGAAGGTGCTGACCGTCATCACCATCGTGATGGCGATCCCCAACATCGTCTTCGGCTTCTACGGCATGAACGTGAGCCTCCCGTTCGAAGGGGTCCCGTTCGTGAACACGTGGCTCTTCCCCACGCTGCTCGCCGTCGCGGCATGCGCGGTCGCCGCCCTCATCTTCAAGAAGAAGGGGCTGTGGCGCTAGCCCACCCGTCCTGCCGGGCGCTCCAAATGCGCCCCTTGCGATATTGTGCGCATCTTTTCCGACTGCGGCCCGGGCAAGGAGCTCGGGCCGTCTGCCACCTGGGGGTTTCCCTCGCGCTCGGCCTCCTATGCAGGCGCGTCTGAGAAGATGCGCACAATACCGTCATCCCCGGACCTGCCGGTTTGTTACCGGCGGGCGCGGCCCCGCCTCCCTCGCAGTGAAAGGCTGGTCCGGGTACCAACCACAAGCCGCACCGCGCTCCGTACGATTGACCTGACGGAATCCGACGCGAATCAGGAGGGATTCGTATGGAGCAATGGGACGTTCTCGTCAACCGAGTCGTAGCGGAATAGGATGGTCAGTGTATCGGTCTCGCTTGTGAAACGCGCCAGGTTCTTCTCGTCGCTATCGACCCTTGCCAACGGGTCGTACTCGAATCCAGCAAGATACCAGTCGTGAAAGTGCTCGGCTATCCGCATGAGATAGTCCGCGTTTTCCCGGGTGTGTATCGTGTTCCACCCCATTCGGATCACCGCCTGCCCATATCAACACGTGCCAACGAGTTCGTCGGAGCTTCCGTCATGCATGCTTGGCCCCACTTCTCGGTTCTTCGCGGTTAACGATAACCCCAGATCCTCAGCAAACCACTGCACGAACCGGCTGCGTTCTTCATCGCTACTCTCGCGGTCGCGCTGGTCAAAAACTAGATTCACGAGCTTTCTCCCTATCGGGGAGATGACAATCTGGCACGCAGGCTCTCCACCCTCCTCCGCACAACGCTCGAACGCCCGAACACATACGCGGAGAGCTTGTCGATGAAGCGCTCCGCCGTCCAGCCCGACCAGTCCCTGTCGTGGAAGAGCTAGACCTTGAGCCCGCCGAAAAAGCCCTCGCACGCGGCGTTGTCGGGCGAGTGGCCCCTGCGCGAGTCGCCGGGCAGCCTGAACTCGGTGATGTCGGTGGCCACGACCTCGCCGGAAGCGCCGGCGGAGAAGTCGTGGAGGTCGCGTCGGCTTGGCTACCCACTGGAACGCGGAAGAGACGAAAAAAGGTCACCGGATTGAACCGATGACCTTGATGTTCTTGGTCGCGGGGGCAGGATTTGAACCTACGACCTCCGGGTTATGAGCCCGGCGAGCTACCAGACTGCTCCTACCGACGTAGGCGATAGCGCCGCTTGGGGCTGTTGGCCGTTCCAATCCCCTCAACAATTCCCTCTTCCATAAGCGCGGACAGATATCGGCGTACCGTTTTTATTGACATTCCCGACGCCTTCGCAAGTTCCGACGTGCTTACGCTCTCACGATCAGCAATGTAACCGAGGATGGCCGTCTTTACATTTTCCTTTGTGTATGACCGGCCTTCCTGGTCCGTCATACGTCGATGCCTCATGATCAAGACAAACTCATCGAGAGTACTCTTGGCAATCGGCGCGGGCATCAAGGCCTGCTCGAGCTCCCTATTAATCGTCGGATAGCCTGAGCCTCGATTTTCGACAACACGACCGACCCTGCCATCAACATCGGAATACGGCACATCCTCGAGAATTCGAGCCAAAAATTGGTTCCTCGACGCCGTTGCGCCTCGTTGTCCCAAACGTTCGACCGTCAACGAACCGAACAAGCCGCCGGGATTGGACAGCTCCAGGCGATCGGGATAAAGGTCGACCATTACCGGGGTGCCCAACGCGTCGGGAGAATAATCCCTATGCATCAGCGCATTAGCAACAGCCTCGCGGACCGCAGCCAACGGGTAGTCCGGCACGTTTTCCCTCAATGCGCCTTTTACGATTGCGCCATGCTTCATGTTTCGCGATGCGGCCCGCACCGCATCGACCACCATGATGGGTATTGGCCCGTCAATATCAACCGAATCAGAAAAGCGTTCCCCGGCTCTCCCCACCTCGCCTTTTTTCGGTGTTGGATACGCCGTGAACACAACATTGGCTCGAGGAAAAAACTGCTGCGGACAAAAACCCAATGCCATAATGCCGGCAACGGTCGGCCTCAAAATCCCTTCAGCATCGGGAGAAACCACACGCCGATTCGCCATGAGCTCCTCATCGCTTAAGGCGGCGGACCTGCCCAGCGTTGTCGCTCTCACACTCGAGAGCCATCCCGTGAGCAATTCTTGGTCAAAGTCATCCATCGTTGCGCCCTCAACAACAACGGCATCGTTGCGCGCGCTCCGGTATTGATTCTCGATGTATCGATCGATTTCATAAGAGGACATCTTATGATCGCCGTCACCAGTTCTTATGTATGAGCCAAGACGCTGTCCAAGTTTTTTGACATAGCACGGCTTTTCTCGAGACGACGCCTCGGGGACATTAACCACGACGACGGGCTTTGACTCAAACTCCAAGACTATGATGTCCACCATCTGAGGAGGCTCAATGAGCTCCCTCGCCGCTTGGGCACTATGCGCCTGGATTGTCTTTACATCAACATCCACCGAATGAAAGCCGTCTTTTTCGCTGATGCCAAATACGATCGTTCCGCCGGTTCCATTAGAAAAAGCGGAAATTGAGTCCGCCATCGTCTTGGGGAAACCGCCTGCCGCAGTTTTGAGTTCGTATTCGGCAAGGTCCGTCCCTGCGGTCCTCATATGCTCAACCGCAGCGGCCAGTTCAATATCATTCGTTATGAACATAGCTCGCCCTTCGACTGAATCAATAGCTCGCTCCTACTATACCTCAGTCATTCCCTAGTTCCCTAGTAGAGTTCCCTAGTTCCCTAGTAGAGTTCCCTAGTTCCCGCCTCACCGACATGTACATGTTCGGATGTACGGAGCGCCCCTTCGATATGACGGAGTACGTCCTGCCGTAACATCTCGATCTGTAACACCTAGCCGCCCAAATCGGGTCTAGATGTTACAGATCGAGATTTTGTTTGGGAGGCCGAGAATTGGACCGAAAACACGGTCCCGGAATAACAAAAAAGCTCGCCGGCTAGGCCGACGAGCTGCAAGTTCTTGGTCGCGGGGGCAGGATTTGAACCTACGACCTCCGGGTTATGAGCCCGGCGAGCTACCAGACTGCTCCACCCCGCAATGTCTGGTTGCGCCTCAGCGCAAGAAAATATATTACGA
>DXAO01000039.1 GCA_019117005.1 Candidatus Collinsella stercoripullorum
GAGCTGCAAGTTCTTGGTCGCGGGGGCAGGATTTGAACCTACGACCTCCGGGTTATGAGCCCGGCGAGCTACCAGACTGCTCCACCCCGCAATGTCTGGTTGCGCCTCAGCGCAAGAAAATATATTACGAACCCCGAACCGACAATGCAAGGAGAACATCCTCCTCGGCGAGGACTCCATATTTGCGACACATCGCCGCACGCGACCGAGCCGACCGCCGCCGGCTCACTGAACCGAGGTAATCGCACCCGCCTGCGCGCTCGGCCGAGCGGCACACCCGCCCGGGCGAGCCGCGTGCAGCCCCGCCGCCTGCGCTACTCGTCCCGCGCGCGGCGCTCCCGGTCCTCGAGAGCCCGCTCGAGCGCCCGGACGTCCTCGCTCGTGCGCTTCGCCCGGCGCGCCAGCACGAACACGTACGCGAACAGCGCCAGCCAGATGCCCACATACGCCCCGATCACAAACGGTGCTGCGGGCAGCACGGTCGAATAGACCTCGGACAGAATCGGATCCATGGTTACTCCTCCCCTGCGGCGGCATCGCCGCGCTCGCTCGCATATGCCCGGTCGCTCTCACCGGCGCCGGGCGAGACGGCACCGAACTCGCTCGAACCGGTCGCACCGGAAACGACGGGCGCCCCGGCGGAAACCCCGCTCGCTCCGGCCCCGTCGCCGCCCGCGCCATCGCCTGCCGCCGCACCCGAGGCGACCGCCGCGCCCCGCGCCTGCAGCCGCGCGAGCGCCTCCTCGGCTGCCGCACGGTTCGCCCGTGCGTCCTGCTCCTCGAGCCGCTCCTTCAGCTCCTCGACCGCGAGGGCGTCGGCGTTCACCCGCCACGCCACACGGTACAGCACGAACGCGATCATCAGCATGCCGAACAGCCCGAGCAGGAACGGGATCAGCATCATCGGCGGCAGGCCGCTGTCGGTGCGGAACACCACCGGATGGATGGAGCTCGGCACGAGGCGCGTGATCAGAAACGAGATCGGCGCGTCGATGAACGCAACGATGCCGAACACCGCGCAGAAACGCGCCCTGCGCTCCGGGTCGTCGATGGCATTGCGCAGGATGAAATATGCGATCACCAGCAGCATCAAGATGAAATACGTGGTCAGGCGCGGCTCCCACACCCACCACACGCCCCATTCGAAGCAGGTCCACAGATCGCCCGAGATCATGGTCGCCGCGATGAGCACGAGCGTGACCTCCATCGCCGTCTTCGACCGCACGTCATAGGCGCGCTCGCGGGTCATGAGGAACCGCACCGCGAAGAACGCCGCGAACCCCATGGCGACGAACGATGCGATCGCCACCGGGACATGCAGGTAGAAGATCTTCTGGGACAGCAGCAGCTTCGTGGTCACCTGCACCCCGCCGATGACGACCGGCTCGGCGAGTTGCGCACCCTGGACGAGGGGCGCCAGGGTGAAGGCCCACACGATGTCGACGGCCGTGAGCAGCGCGCCGGCAGCGAGCAGGATGGGGAGCAGCCGATCGGGCAGGCCGACCGGCCCCCTCACGGCTCCGGCGGGTTTCTCGCCTCGCGTCATCTGGTCTCCTTTCAAGCCTGCATGGACAAGCCGTTCCATGGTATCGCACCGGCACCGCGCCGGACGGGTCGGCCCGGCGAGTACGCGCACCCGGCGGAGGGCCCGCGGGAGCCGACCGGCGGCGAGCTCCGCCGGCGCCCCGCCGGCAGCCCCGCGCGCCGGGCGCCCTCACGCGTCGAGGATGAACTCGTAGAGCCCCCACGCCGCGGCGATCATGATCACGTCGTAGGCGCCGGCGACCGCGCACGAGGTCCAGAAGCCCCCCAGGGTCCCCTCCACGCCGAGGAACGCCGTCGTGGTCGCCGACACGCAGGCGTACAGCAGCGGGAAGGCAACCGGGATGAACAGGATGGCGAGCAGCACGTCGCGCCCGCGCGTGTCGATCGTCATGGTGGACAGCAGCGTGCCCACGCCGGCGACCCCCACCGTGCCCACCGCGAGCGGCACCGCGATCAGCGGGGTCGTGGCCGCGAGCTCCGCGCCGGAGAGGAAGAACAGGAAGAACAGCGGCACGGAGAGCGCCTCGACCGCGAGGAGGAAGATCAGGTTGGAGGTCGCCTTGGCGGCGAACACCACCGCTCGATCCACGGGCGCGAGCAGGATGCCCTCGAGGCAGCCGGACTCCGTCTCGTGCGAGAAGCTGCGGTTCAGACCGAGCAGGCTCGTGAACACGATGAGCGCCCACAGCATCCCGCCGGCGAGCGACACCGTCTGCACGCGGTCGCCCACCTGGGACAGCGCCGCCCCGTAGACCGTGAGCACCAGCAGCGCGTACACCGCCATGGAGGTGAGCATCTCGCGCGTGCGCAGCTCCTGGCGCAGGTCCTTGGCGAGCAGCGCGCGGTACTGGGCCCATGCGACCGGCCTCCCCATCACGCCACCCCCATCCCCACGGTCGCCAGGTACAGGTCGCGGAACGCCGCGGCGTCGACGCCCGCGCGCTCGGCGCACACCACCGCGCGCCCGCGCGCCAGGATGAGCGCGTGGGTGCACAGGGAGAACCCCTTCTCGAGGTCGTGGCTCACCATGATGAAGGTGCGCCCGTCGCGCACGCGGTCGATGAGCTGGTCGAAGAGCTCCGCGGCATGCGGGTCGAGCCCGGAGTACGGCTCGTCGAGCAAGACGAGCTCGGGGTCGTTCACGAGCGCGCGGGCGATGGAGAGGCGCTGCTGCATGCCGCGGGAGAAGGTCCGCACGCAGTCCGTCCGGCGATGGTCGAGCTCCACCACCCTCAGCAGCTCGTCGATGCGCGCGCGGTCAGGCGCGCCCCCGTACAGCGAGCTGAAGAACTCCAGGTTCTCGCGGGCGGTGAGATCCCCGTAGAGCATAGATCGGTGGGAGATGAGCCCGATGCGCGCGCGGAGCGCGTCCGGCTCCTCGAGCGCATCGGCGCCGAGGACGCTCAGGCTCCCGCGCGTGGGGCGGGAGAGCAGCGCCAGGATGCGGAGCAGGGTGGTCTTGCCCGCCCCGTTGGGGCCGAAGATGGACAGGAACGCCCCCGCGGGGACGGCGAGGTCCACGCCGTCCAGGCCGCGGTGCGCACCGAAGCGCTTCACCAGGCCGCGCGCCTCGACGGCGAGCGGGCGGTCGCCCGCGACGGCAGCGGACACGGCCGCCGCGCGCTCCCCCGCGCCCCGGTGCGCGCCCCCGCTACCCACGGACGCCCTCCCCCTCGCCGGAGGTCGCATCCATGCCGGCGGCCGCATGCGAGGCGCCCGCCCGAGCCGGCGACGCGGCGCCTCCCGCGCGCTCGTCCGCCGCCAGCAGCGGCGTGGCGCGGCGCGGCAGGAACGCCAGCGCGATGCCCGCGATGCAGATGCCGGCGCCGACCCAGGTGAACATGATGAGCGGGTTGATCTTCACGCTGATGGAGAGCGTCCCGTCGGCGTTCACCCCCTGGAAGGCGATGAAGAGGTCCTCGAGCGGGAAGCTCGTCACCGACGCGTCGAGCGTCTGCTGCCGGGTGGCGGCGCTCACCCGCATGGACGTCTCGACGTCGGCGAGCCACTGGTCGTCGGCGCTCATGGCGGTGCCGGCGACGTCCTCGCCGTCGCCCGCCCCGGCGCGTCCGACCTCGAGCAGCACCGTCATCACGTCGTTGTCCGCGGCGTCGAAGTACTCCTCCGAATCCCGGTAGACGATCACGTAGTCGCCCACCTGCGCGGACGCGCCGACCTCCGTCGGCAGGTCCACCGTCTGCTCGTGCACGTACATGCCCGAGCCCACCAGGCCGATGAGCGCCACGGCGCATCCCAGGTGCGCGAGATAGCCGCCCGCCTGCGCCGGCGAGCGGCGGAAGAGGTTCACCACGGCGCGCGCGGCGCCCTCGCCGTGACCGCGCATGCGACCGCGCACCCCGCGCCCCAGCAGGTAGGACGAGGTCGCGAGCAGCATCGCAGCGGCCAAAAACGATACGACGGTCAGCGCGAAGTAGTACCAGGGCGGCCCCTGCTCCGCCAGGGCCTCGGCCGCATCGCCGCCCGCCGCCATGATGCCCTCGTAATCGGGTACGAGCCGAAGGGCGAAGAAGGCCATGAGCGCGGCGAACGCCACGGCGCCCACGAGCGCCGGCACCCGGAAGTTCCGCGCGAAGGCGGCCTTGTCGGTGCGGCGCCATCCGAGCAGCGGGCAGACGGCCATGAGCAGGCCGAACAGCGCCGTCATGGGACGCGCCACCGCGTTGTAGGCGCCGGCGGGGACCGCCTGCCCGCCGAGCGGCATCCAGGTCGGCAGCGCGCTCGACACGGTGAGGTAGGCCACCAGGCACGCACCCACCAGGCACACGAGGTTCGTGAGGAAGTACGAGCCGCTCTTGGAGGCGATCGACTCGATCTCGTCGGCGTCGTCGATCATCCCGTTGCGGTAGACCAGCAGGGCGAGGAAGGACAGGGCGGCGGCGATCATGATCCCCAGGAAGAAGTACGTGGAGACCGGGTCCTCGGCGAACGCGTGGACCGACTGCACGAGCCCCGAGCGCGTGATGAAGGTGCCGAGCACCACGAAGATGAAGGTCGCCGTCGCGGCGAGCATGCTCCAGCGCTTGAAGCAGCCGCGCTTGCGGTACATCGTGAAGCTGTGGACGAGCGCCACCGCCGCGAGCCAGGAGAACAGGCTCGCGTTCTCGACGGCGTCCCAGGCCCAGAAGCCGCCCCATCCGAGCACGACGTAGGCCCACACCGCGCCGAGCGCCATGCCCACGGTCAGGAAGATGAAGGCGAACACGGCGATGCGGTCGGAGAGCTCCACCCACCGCGACGAGGTGTCGCCGCAGACGAGCGCCGCGAGGGCATAGGCGAACGGCAGCGTGGCGCCCGCGTAGCCGATGAAGGTCGCCGGCGGATGGAGGATCATCGCCCAATGCATGAGCAGCGGGTTCATGCCGCCCATCGGGGCGACGAGCGAGCCGTCGGCGTTCAGGTACTCCGCCGCCGTGGGGAGGAACGGGTTGTTCGACTCGGAGAGCACGAGCGTGGCGGCGAACAGGGCCACCACGACCTCGGTCACGCCGAGCGCCACGGAGGACAGGTCGTCGGTGGCGCGCATGCGCCGCCAGGCCACCGCCGCGCCGTACAGCGAGATGAGCCAGGTCCACAGGAGGAGCGAACCCTGGCGGCCCGCCCATACGGCGGAGACGAGGTACAGGAGCTTCAAGGGGCTGTCGGTCGCCGGGTAGTTGGACACCACGTAGGCGATCGAGTAGTCCTCGGTGAACATGCACGCGAGGATGAGGGCGATGCAGCCCGTGAGCAGCAGGGCCACCGCGAACACGAGCAGGTAGCCGGCGTTCACGAGCCGCTCCCGCCGCAGCTTCACCCCGGCCACCAGAACGACGGCGGCCACAGCCGCGAGCACGAGCGCGAGCACCTGCAGCGCGCTTCCCAACATGGAGACCATCGGCCCCGTCCCCCTTCATGCGCGGCGGCGGATCCGCCCCGCCGCCCTCGATGGCACGACGCCCCGGGAGCGCGGGCGCGTTCCCGGGGCGGATCGCTTCGCTATTCCGACACGGCCTCGTCGATGGCGGGCTGCTCGCTCGCGGTGAAGACGCCGTCCTCGCCGAGCGACCCGGTCACGACGACCGCCACGCCGTCGGAGATCCCCTCGTCGAGCCCGCCGTCATAGCGCACCTTGAGCTCGGCGCCCTGCGACTCGATCGTGAAGCGGTGGTCGGCGTCCACCGACGCCACCTCCCCGCGGACGTACCCGCAGACCCGGGTGTCCTTGCCCACCATCGCGTCCCCCTGCTCCAGCAGGCCCGACACGGTGAGGGACCCCTCGGCGCTCTCGTACTTCGACGGGCACTTGGTCACCATCTCGGCGGCATCCAGCGCGCCGTCGGTCACCGTTCCGGTGCATACGGCGACCACGCCCGCACCGAAGGTGGCGGGCAGCGCGCCGTCGTAGGTCACGGTGAGGGCCTGGGAGGCGTCGCCGTCCTCCGGGGCGATCCGGAAGGTCGCCGAGGACCCCTCCGCCGTGATGGATCCCGCCACCACCGAACCGGAGACCTGGACCTTCTTGCCCTCGTAGCCGCCTCCCAGCACATCGCCGATCGACAGCGAGGACGCGGCCTGGCCGCCGCCGGCTATCGCGACGATCACGAGCATGGCTATCACGACGATGCCGCCGACCACGACGAGCCGGCGCTTTGCCTTCTTGTTCATAGCTCTCCCCGAGCGAATCCGATGTGTGCTCCGCGGCTGCGCGCCGCCGAACAAGTATACAATGGGCGCATCGCGCACGCGCGATGTCACGCATATTACCTGCAGCGAGGAGCGACGATGATCCTAGCCGTCGACATGGGGAACACGCAGACCGCGCTCGGCCTGTTCGAGGGCGGCGAGCTGCTGTGCGCCTGGCGCATGCCCACCGACTGCACCTTCACCAAAGACGAGATCAACGTCCGCCTGCAGGGCTACTTCCGCATGTACGGCCGGGAGGTCTCCTGCATCGGCGCGATCGCCTTCGCCGGCGTGGTCCCCCAGCTCAGGCGCGAGTGGCAGGGAGTCGCCGACCAGCTCGGCGTCCCGATCATGATGGTCGGGCGCGACACGGCCGCCGTCACCCCCGTGCGCGCCGACAACCCCGCCGAGGTGGGCGCCGACCGCATCGCCAACGCCGTCGCCGCCGCCACCTTCTACGGCGCGCCCGCCATCGTGGTGGACTTCGGCACGGCCACGAACATCGACGTGGTGGATACCGACGGGAGCTACATCGGAGGCGCCATCGCGCCGGGCATCCGCATCTCCATGGACGCGCTCGCCGCGCGCGCGGCCCAGCTCGCCAGCGTCCCCCTCGAGGCGCCCGCGCGCTTCATCGGCAGGAACACCGTCGAGGCGGTCCAGAACGGCCTGGTGGTCGGCACGGCGGCCATGGCGGAGGGGCTCGTCCGCCGCATCAAGGAGGAGCTCGGCGCGCCGGGCGCCCGCGTCATCGCCACAGGGGGCCTCGCGGGCGTGGTGGCCGAGTCGACCGACGTGTTCGACGTCATCGACCCGCAGCTCACCCTCCGCGGCATCTGCGAGATCCACCGCCGCATGACCGCATAGCGGGGATCGGGACGCCGCCGTCCCCAGCCGGGGAGGCAGGGGCACGTTGACCCCGGGCACGCAAAACCATGTCGTATCTGACACCGGCCCTCCCTGTAGAGGGGGCCGGTGTCAGATACGACATGGTTTGCCCCGATGCGGCGGCGGCCGCCCGGGAGCCCCGGAAGCGGCGAGCCCGACGGCAGCGCAAGGCGGTGGCCCCGGCGCGATGCAGACCGGCGGTCCGAGAACGCGCCCGCAGCGCGGCGCGCCCGCGCCCTCCGGCGGGCTACAGCTGGTCGAGGGCGCGCAGGCTCACGGCCTCGGCGGGGTAGCTCTTCTCCCCGCGCGGCGTCCGCACGCAGGCGCGGCCCCAGACATCGAGACCGGAGAACGCGCCCGTGTCCACGACGCGGCCCTCGGGAGTCAGCACGGCGACCTCGTGCCCCATCAGGGGCACCATATCGAAGTACTCGGACAGGATGGGGGCGAGCGGGCCGGCGGCGGGACGTGCCGCGAGAGCCTCCGCCCACGCGTCCACGCGTGCCACCACGGCATCGCGCACGAGGGCGGCGAGCCGCGGCAGCTCCGGCGCGTCCTCGCCGAGGAGCTCCGCGAGCGAGACGGGCGGGAGCGCCCGGGGCCCGCCGGGCGCCCTGCCCTGCGCGAGCTCGGACGCGTCCATCTGCACCGGCTCCCGGTTGATGCCGATGCCCACCACGGCGAACGGGCCCGCGTCGCCCGAGCGGCCCTCCACGAGGATGCCGACGAGCTTGCGGTCGAAGCCGCCCTCGCCGGAGGTGCGGACCACGATGTCGTTCGGCCATTTGATGCCCACCCGGCCCGCGAGGCCCAGGCTCGCGAGCGCGTCCATCACGCCCATGCCCGCGAGCGCCGGCACGGCGATGAGCTGGGACATGGGCACCTCGGGACGCACCACGACCGACAGGGAGAGGCTCCCCGCGGGCGAACTCCATGCGTGCCCGCGGCGCCCGCGGCCGGAGACCTGGCGTTCCGCGCAGATCGCCCAGCCGTGCGGCGCACCTGCGCGCGCCTCATCCGTGGCGACATCGTTGGTGGAGCCCACCTCGTGCTCGAACATCAGGGGCAGGGCCCCCTCGGGCGTGATATCCATGCTCCTCCCCTTCTCCTGGAGTCCGCGCCGATACGGCGCGCGGGACGGATACTGCGACGGCGCGTCAGGGGGCGCGCCCGCGGACCGCGGCCTGCCCCCCTGCCGGGAAACGACGGACGGGCACCCTCGGGTCGCAGCCTTCCGCCTGACGGAGGGACGGGGCCGCGCCCGCGCCCCGCGTGCGGCGAACGGCCCCGGCAGGTGCGCCCGCCGGGGCCGTCCCCTACAGGGACCCGAGCTCGGTCGTCACGTGGCCGACGCGCTGCTCGGGCTCCTTCACGTCCACGCCCTCGTAGCGGAAGAAGCGCGCCGGGTCGTGCATGAGGTCCTCGAGCGGCACGAGCACGAAGTCGCGCTCGCCCAGCTTGGGGTGGGGAAGGCGCAGCTTGTCACCACCGTGGACCTCCCCCTCCATCCACAGCAGGTCGCAGTCGAGGGTCCGCGGCCCGTTGGGCTTGGCGCCGCGGCCGCGCTTGCGCCCGAGCCGGTCCTCGACCTTCATGAGCTCATCGAGCAGGATGAGCGGGGCGAGCTCGGTGCGGATCTCGATCACGGCGTTGGCGAAGGGCTCCTGGCGCTCCTCGTAGGCCGGCTGGCTCTCGTAGATGCGCGAGCAGTTGGACACGCAGGTGAGCGGGATCTCCGCGATGAGGTCCTTGGCGGCCCGGATGTTGTCCATGCGGCGCCCCAGGTTGGAGCCGAGCGCCACGAACGCGCGGCGGGGCTGGGGGCGCGCCACGGCCCAGTACCCGTTCAGGAACTGGGCGAACCCGGCGACGTCGTGCACGCGCACGATGTTGGCGCCGTTCTGGATGGCGCCCAGGCACACGCCGAAGGTCGCCGCGTCGCGGCGGTCCGCCTTCTCGACGCCGGAGACCGCGCCGACGAACCGCTTGCGCGACACCGCGCACAGCAGCGGGTAGCCGAGCGACGCCATCTTGGCCGTCTCGCGCTGGATGATGATGTCCTCGTTCGCGTTCTTTCCGAACCCCGCGCCCGGGTCGATGCAGATGCGGTCGCGCGAGACGCCGGCGTGCACGAGCGCGCGGGCCTGGTCGGACAGGAAGCCCATCACGCGTCGCATGATGGGCGCGGAATCGGGAAGGGTGAAGCGGCGCAGCTGCGAGGTGCTGACGTAGGCCTCCTCATGGCGGGCGGAGCGCGCCATCATCGCGGCGAGCCGGTCCTCGGGCTCCGCCTGCGCGGCGGGGGCGGTGTCGGCGGCGGCCGCCTCGATGGAGGCGCCGGCGAGCTGGGCCGCCACGGCCTCGGCGGTGCTCGCGGCGTCGGTCTCGGGAACCCCGTCGCCTCCTTCGGCCTCCGCGCCGGAACCGTTGGGGATGTCGGCGAAGGGCAGCTGCGGCTGGATCAGCCCGCTCGTCAGGCGCATGCCGCCCTGGGCGCGCCCGCGCTTCTTGGCGCCCGGCGCGGCTGCCGCGGCGGCCGCCTCGGCGGCGGCGCGGGCCTTCTCCGCCACGAAGGCGGCGGCGGAGGTGTCGAGCTGGACGGCCTTGTGGGCGCGCACGGGCTCGGTGACCTCGCCGGCATGCATGATGATCACGCCGCACTTGGTGTTCTTCACGAACTCCACCATCTTGGGGTCGGTGAAGCCGGTCACATCGTTGACGATCGAGGCGCCGACGCGCACGGCCGCCTTCGCGACCTCGACATGGCGCGTGTCCACCGACACGATGGCACCGCGCTGGGCGAGGGCGCGGATGACGGGGAGGACCCGCTTGGCCTCCTCATCCGGATCGACCGGGGTGAAGCCGGGGCGCGTGGACTCGCCGCCCACGTCGATGATGTCGGCGCCGGCATCGAGCATCTCCACGCCGCGCGCGATGGCGCGGTCGGGGTCGAAGTTGTCCCCGCCGTCGCTGAAGGAATCGGGGGTGACGTTCAGGACGCCCATGATGCGCGGCCGATCGAAGGTCAGCGTGTACTTTCCGCAGCGCCAGGTCTTGGAGTCGTGAGCCATGAGGGTCCTTTCATAGGTACGCACGTGCATCCATTGTATCCAGTCGGCGCGCATGCGCATCGCCGCCCCGTCCGATGACGCAAGGTTTTCAGGAGCGGGGCGCGGGGGCGCACGGATCTCATCCCGAAGCGACGGTGGCAGATGCCGGCGCCTCCTCCGAGGCGAATCCCTAGAAGTCGAACGCCTCCGCGATATCGCAGGAGATGAGCACGTCGGCGTCGCGATCCTGAGGCGTGGGGTCGCGGTTGACGATCACGAGGGCATCCCCGCGGAAATACGAGGTGAGGCCGGCCGCCGGATACACCACCAGCGACGTCCCGCCGATCACGAGCAGGTCCGCCCGCGCGATGTCGGTCACCGCGCCCTCGAGCACGTCCTGGTCGAGGGCCTCCTCGTAGAGCACCACATCGGGCTTGATCGGGCCCCCGCACGCCGGGCACACCGGGACGCCGCGCTCGTGCTCGCGGGAGCAGACCCACGCGGCATCGTAGACCGCGCCGCAACCTCGGCAGACGTTGCGGTGCACCGACCCGTGCAGCTCCCAGACCCGCTTCGAGCCCGCGGCCTGGTGCAGGCCGTCGATGTTCTGCGTCACCACCGAGGTGAGCGCTCCGGACGCCTCGAGCTCCGCCAGCTTCCGGTGCGCGCGGTTGGGTTTCGCATCCAGGGCGACCATCTTCCTGCGGTAGAAGTCGAAGAAGTCGGAAGGGTGGCTCTCGTAGAAGCTGTGCGAGAGCATGACCTCGGGCGGATAGCGGAACTGCTGATGGTACAGCCCGTCGACGCTGCGGAAATCGGGGATCCCGCTCGCGGTCGAGACGCCCGCCCCTCCGAAGAACACCGCGCGGTCATGGGAGCCGAACAGCCCCGCCAGGACCCGGGCGGCCTCGCGGGGATCGTCGATGATCTGAGCCATGGGAACATGACCTCCTTGCGGATTCGGCCCGCACGGGGCGGGCCGGGTGGACGTCGGGCGCGGGCGGCGCGGGCCGTCGCGCGTATGCCGGCCTCGCTGCGCCGGGGATGGGCGCGCCGGGCGGCTCGACCATGGTGGCCGGGATGGCCGGCCTCCCTGCGCCGGGACGGGCTCCTCAGCGCTTGCGCCGGCGGATGCCGAACAGGCCCGGGGCGTCGTCCTCCCCGTCCTCGTCGCCCAGACGGGAGCGCTCGCCGAAGTCGACCCATTCGACCTCGTCGACCGAGGCCGGGGAACCCGGTACGGCGCCGTCGCGGCCCGGGGCATCCGGGGTCGCCGCGGGCCCCGGCGCGGCGGGTCCGCGGCCGAAGGAGGTGATGGGGCCGAGGTCCTCGACCTCGTCGTCGATCGGGTCGGGCTCCGCGTCGCGCGGCACCGCGGTGCGGGCGATGCGGGGCAAGGGGACCCCGCCCCCGTCGCGCCGCGGCGCCGAGGTGTCCACGCGGTAGCGGCGGAGGGGGCCGGAGACGAAGACGCCCTCCGCATCACCCCGGTCGCCGTCGGGCGACGCGGACCCGTCGTCCTCCCCCGCGGGGGCGGCGCCGTCGCCCACGGGGGCATCGTCCTCCGCCTCGGCTCCCGCTGAGGGCTCGTCCAGATCGAGGCCGTCCCCGTCGTCGGCAGGGGCAGCATCCCCGCGTCCGCCCGCCGCCCCGGCGGACGGGCCGCCGTCCCCCTCGGAACCGTCCGGCCCCGCCTCGGGGGCGTCGGCCCCCTCGGGGTCGGACCCGTCGAGCGGCGCGGGCGCGGGCTCGGGGGCGGCGAGTGCGGGCGCGGGAGGACGCGGGGCGAAGCGCTTGCCGACACGGGGCGGCTCGTCCTGGCCCTCATCCTCCTCATCCCGGTCATCGGGCCGCGCCTCAACCGTTCCGTGAGGGTCGGCGGGGCCCATCACCATGGTGGCGTCCGCATCCGCGGCGGGGACGGCGGAGGTGGGGACCAGGGCCCCGGGAGCCTCCCGCCCGTCGAAGGCGTCCGATGGGCCGGGGCGCCCGTCGGACACGATCGCCGAGACGCCCAGACCGCCCGTCGCGAGCGCGAGCACGCCGAAGAACAGGTTCATGCCGAACACGATGCCGTTGTCGAAGGCGCTGTCGCGCACGCCGAAGTTCGCCGTGACCACGCCCGCCAGGATCGCGATGACGAACACGCAGGCCGTGATGGAGAGGGCCTTCAAGCGCGCCCGGTTGTAGGTTGACCACATGCCGACGACGCCCACCGCGGAGGCGAGCGCGAACAGCACGAGCGCGTAGACGATGACCACGACGGTCCCCGCCTGCTCGCTCTCGAAGTAGACGGCCCCCAGCACGGCGTAGTTCACGCCCGCGATGCCCAGGTAGACCAGGCCGGCGAGGATGAACGCCACGGACGCCGCCTTGATGAGGGCCAGGCAGGCATCCGACCAACGGCGGCTGGAAGAGGAATCGGCAGAAGACATGGCGCGCCCTTCCCTACAGGCAGCACCGCGCGCGCGACCCCATCGCGCGCAGCACCGACGACACGTTCTCGCAAGTGACCCCCATTATATCGGTCCGCCGCCTTGCGTCCATTCCGAGACGGGCTTTCTCCCACCTCGGCGGTCGGGTAGGATGGGGCCGGATACGCAAACCGCCCGCCGAGAGCGGGCATCGCATAAGGAGCGCCGATGACCGACACCGCCGCCGCGGGCACCGCCCCGCGCACCTACAAGTTCGCATCGTGGAACGTCAACGGCCTGCGGGCCGTCCTCAGGAAGGAGCCCGGCTTCGAGGAGATCTTCGCCGACCTCGACGCCGACATCCTGGCGATCCAGGAGACCAAGCTGCAGGAGGGGCAGGTCGAGCTCGAGCTGCCGGGCTACACGCAGACCTGGAGCCATGCCGAGCGCAAGGGCTACGCCGGCACCGCGGTGTTCAGCCGCGAGGAGCCGCTGTCCGTGCGCCGCGCCGACAGCCTGCTGCCCTTCGCGGGCGAGGGCGAGGCGGCCGACCTCGTGGCCGTCGCGGTCACCGAGGGCCGCGTCTGCGCGCTCGAGTTCGAGCGCTTCTGGTTCGTGGACGTCTACACGCCCAACGCGCAGAACGAGCTCGCGCGCATCGAGACCCGCATGGCCTGGGACGACGCCTACCGCGCCTTCCTGAAAGGCCTGGAGGAGGAGACGGGCAAGCCCGTGGTCACCTGCGGCGACTTCAACGTCGCCCATGAGGAGATCGACCTCAAGAACCCCAAGACCAACCGCGGCAACGCCGGCTTCTCGGACGAGGAGCGCGGCAAGTTCACCGAGCTGCTCGGCGCGGGCTTCACCGACACGTTCCGCTTCCTGCACCCCGACGAGACGGGGGCGTACAGCTGGTGGAGCTACCGCTTCAACGCCCGCAAGAACAACACGGGCTGGCGCATCGACTACTTCCTGGTGAGCGACTCGGTGCGCGACCGCATCCGCGAGGCGGGCATCCGCAGCGACATCTTCGGCTCCGACCACTGCCCCGTGGAGCTCGTCATCGACCTCTAGCACGGCGGGTGGCGACGGGACACCCTGTATCCGTGCGCGCGAAGGGCCGCGCCGTGGGAAAAAGGTGCCTGTCCCCATTTTCCACGTGCGCGCGAGTACGGCCGCGTCGCCCTCCCGGTATACATGGACGGGCCCGGCCGCCGTCTCTTGGCGGCCGGGCCCGTCCCGCATGTCGCACCCCGCCCGTCGCGGCATCGCCGCCGGGGCGTCAGCCGAGCAGGGCCTCGGCGGCCAAGAGCTGCTCGGCCGTGCCCATGAGGCCCACCGAGTCGCCGGCGCGCAGCACCGTGTTCGCGTCCAGGAAGACCTCAACCTCGTCCGCATGGCGCAGCGCCACCGCGTTCGCCCCGGTCCGGGCGCGCAGGTCGAGCGCACCGAGGGCGCATCCCGCCATGGGGCAGCTCTCCCCCACCTCGACCCAATGGAGCTCGAGCTCCGACAGCGAGGCGACGAGGGCCCCCAGCGCGCGCTGGCGCTCGGCGCGGCGGTCGTCGCCCAGGGCCTCGTAGCCGCTCTCGCGCAGGGAGTTCGCGTAATCCTGGATCTGGCGCGGGCGGAGCCCCAGGTCGAGCAGGGTATGGCGCATGAGCTCGATGCCGCCCTCCAACTCCGGGCGCACCAGGTCGTCCACGCCCGCGTCCACGAGCGCCTCGACGCCGCCCTCCGTGTCGGCGCGCGCCACGATCTTGAGGCCCGGGGCGAGCTCGCGCGCCTCCCGCGCGATCAGCTCCGCGGACGCCTCCGCCGGAATGGCGATCACGAGCACCCGAGCCGACCCCAGGTCCGCGTGCGCCAGGATCTCCGAGTTGGCGGCATCGCCCACGAGCACGGGGAACCCCGCCGCCTCGGCCTCCTCCGCCACCGGCAGGTCGCGCTCGACCACCAGGCACGGCGCGTCGAGGTCCCGGAGCACCTCGGCCACGTACCCGCCGGCGTGGCCGTAGCCGACCACGACGACATGGCCCTCCATGTGCTCAGCGGGCGGCTCGATGGAGCGCGCGCGCCGGTCGTACAGACGCCGCAGCAGCGGGCTGGCCTCCATGCGGCGCTCGAGCGGGTCGACCGATTTGAACACGAAGGAGTTCAGGGCGATGGACACCACGGCGCCGCCGAGGATCAGGCTGTACTGGTCGGCGCTCAGCACCCCGAGCGCCATGCCCGTCTGCCCGATGATGAACGAGAACTCGCCGATCTGGGAGAGGCCCGCGGCGATGGTGAGCGAGGTGCGCGCGCCGGCGGAGAACAGCGCGCCGAGCGCCATGTTGATCAGCCACTTGCCCGCCATGATGAGGACGACGAGCGCCGCGAGCTCGGGGGCGTGCGCGGTGAGCGTGGCAGGGTTCACCATCATGCCCACCGATGCGAAGAAGATGATGGAGAAGAGGTCCTGGAAGGGGATCGCCTCGGCGGCCACGCGATGCGAGAGCTTCGAGGTGCCCACCACGACGCCGGCGAGGAAGGCCCCGAGCGCCACCGAGAGGTCGAACAGCACCGACGCCGCCATGGCGGTGCCGAGCGCGATGACCACGACGGCGAGCTGGAACAGCTCGCGCGGGCAGCGCCGGGCGATCTTGGCGAGCAGCCACGGCAGGACCCGCGACCCCACCGCGAGCATGAGGGCGACGAAGGCGACGGTCTTGACGAGGGCCTCCGCGATGCCGCCCGCGAGCTGGGCGGGGGTCGTCTCCCCGGAGCCGAACACGACGGGCAGCACCACGAGGATCACGACCGTCGCCAGGTCCTCGACGATCAGCCAGCCCGTGGCGATGCGCCCGCCGCGGCTCTGGTAGAGACCGGCGTCGGTCAGGTTCTTGATGAGGACGACCGTCGAGGCGATACTCACCGACAGGCCGAGCATGACGCCGGCGGCCGGCTCCCAGCCGAACGCCATGGCCAGCGCGTAGCCCGCCGCCGTGCCGAGCGCGATCTGCAGCACGGCGCCGGGCACCGCGATGCCCTTGACCTCGAGCAGGTCCTTGAGCGAGAAGTGGAGGCCGGTCCCGAACATCATGAACATCACGCCGACCTCGGCGAGCTGGTTCATGGCATCCGAATCCCCGGCGAACCCGGGCGTGAACGGGCCGACGACGAGCCCTCCGGCGAGGTAGCCGACGATGGGCGGCAGGCGCAGGGCGCGCGCCACCATGCCGCCGGCGAACGCGGCGACGAGGGCGAGGACAAAGGTCATGAGCAGGATGGTGTCTCCGTGCATAGCACCTCCGGGGGTCGTGATCGGGCGACGGACAGCACGGGGCGGGCCGCAGCTACGCAGACGGCCCGCCCCGGCAACCATGCGGTATTTCGGCTATATGTTACCCACGACCAACTGGTTTAGACCCCCGGGGATGAAAAGAGCGCAGGATTTCGAGGGTATCGGGGAGATGCGGCGACGCCCCGAACCCGCCGCGGCCCTCGGCGCCGCCGCACCGCGGGGCTGCCGGCGCGGCCCAGCGGACGCGCAGGCGCGACACGGGCCCGTCCCACATGCCGCGATCCGCCGCGGCCCCCTACTCGCCGCCGCCCCGCAGGTCGTACCGGCGCACCACCCGGGCGATCCGACGCGTCCACGGGACGTAGAGCACGAGAAGGAACACGCAGGTCGCGAACGCGTGCATGAGGTCGAACGGCACCGCGGCGAGCATGCGCGCGAGCGCCCCCTCCCAGGTGAGGGGGCGCACGAAGCCGATGACGTCGTAGGCGTTGATGACCGCGAAGTACACCGCGCCCGAGCAGATGCCCGCCGCGACGAGCGCCGGGCGCCGCACGCTGCCGTCGGCGCGGGTGAACGCCCCGTGGTCGGCGGCGACCCCGCCCAGGTACCCGATGACGCCCCACGCGTACATCTGCCACGGGGTCCACATGCCCTGGCCCAGCATGAAGTTGCTCGTGAGCGCCGCGAGCGCCCCGACCATGAAGCCGCAGCGGCGGCCCAGCGTCGCCCCGGCGATGATGGCGATGGCGGACACCGGCTTGAAATCGGGAACCGGCGCGAACAGCAGGCGCCCCGCCGCCGCGAGCGCGGCGAGCACGAGCGTCGGCATGATCTGGCGCAGCGCCGGCCGGTCGGCCTCGTACCCCGCGAAGAACAAGACGAGCACGAGGGCGACCACGGCGAGCATGAGCAGCGCCGCCTGGTCGACCCCGCTCGCCAGCGCCGCCGTCATGACGACGGGGACCGCCAGGAGCAGGGGCGCCTCGAGGGCGCCGAGGACCCGCGCGCGCACGCCGCGCGCGGGGGTGTCAGGGACGGTAGTAGACATTTCCGCGGAAGAACTCCCCACTCGCCTCCGTGCAGGCGATCTCGCCGTCGAACAGCATCGAGACGTCGTCGGCCGCCTGCTCCACGAAATCCAGGTCGTGCGTCGCCGCGACGACGGCGGCCCCCTCGCCCGCGAGCTCCGCGAGCAGGCGCGCCACCCGCCGGCGGGACGCCGCGTCGAGGCCCTTGGTCGGCTCGTCGAGCAGCGCCGTCGCAGGGCGCAGGAGCAGCAGCTTGCCCAGCGCGAGGAGCTGCTGCTGGCCACCGGACAGGTCGTAGGGGTGACGGCCGGCGCAGGCCTCGAGCCCGAGCCTCCCGAGCATGCGCTCCGCGTCGGCCCTGCCGTACCCCGCGCGCCCCGACCACTCCATCAGCTCCGCGAGGACCTCCTCCTGCGAGAACAGGGCGCGGGGGTCCTGGGGCAGCAGGACGCGCGCCCCGCCCGATGTGCGCACGGAGCCGCGGCGCAGCCTGTGCATGCCCGCCATGACCCCCAGCAGCGTCGACTTCCCGCACCCGTTGCCGCCCACGAGGGCGTGGATGCGGCCCGGGGCCGCCGCGACATCGAGCCCCCGCAGCACCCAGTCGGAGTCCGCCCCGTAGCGGAACCATGCGCGCTCCACCGCGACGGCGTCGGCGCCGGACCGTACGGGGGCCGTCGGGCGCGCGGGCGCGGCGTCGAACAGCGCGGGCCGCTCGCGCAGCGCCTCGAGGTCGTCCACGGCGCGCACGCGCCCGCCCTCGAGCCTGAGCGCGCAGGTGGCGTAGTCGACCATCGCCCGCGGCCGATGCGTGGCCACCACCACGGTGCACCCCAGCTCGCGGTTCACCCGGAACAGGGCGTGCAGGAAGTTCTTCTCCGCGACCGGGTCGAGCTGCGCGGTCGGCTCGTCCAGCAGCAGCAGGCGCGGCTGCATGACGAGCGTCGAGGCCAGCGCGAGCAGCTGCTTGCGGCCGCCGGACAGCTCGTCGGTCTGCCGGCGGAACCAGTCGTCGATCCCGAAGAAGTAGCTCGTCTCGGCGATGAGCCGGCGCATCTCGCCCTGCGGCGCGCCGAGGTTCTCCAGGCCGAACGCCATCTCGTGCCAGACGCTCTCGCACACGATCTGGTTGTCGGGGTTCTGGAACACGTAGCCCACCGTCCGCGCGGACGCGGCGTCGTCGAGCTCCTCGACGGCGCGGCCCATCACCCGGATGGAACCGCCGCGCGACCCCGCCGGCGCGATCTGGGGCTTCACCAGGGACAGGAGCGTGGACTTGCCCGACCCCGTGTCGCCCACGAGCAGGCAGAACGCTCCCTCCTCGAGGGAGAGCGACACGCCGTCGAGCACCCGGTCGGACGAGCCGGCGTAGGAGAACGAGACATCGCGGATCTCGAGCGCGCAGGTCATGCGAACATCCTTCCCTCGCGCAGGTGGAGCAGGGCGGGCAGAAGCATCCATGCAGCATAGGGCAGGTATCCCCACCACGCAACAAGGCGGGTGACGGTCGGGAAGAACGAGAACTGGGACGTGGCGGTGAACGCCAGCACGGCGCACAGGCATCCGCCCGCGAGCAGCCCGACCAGGGCCGCGGCGTCGGATGAGGAGAACCGGTAACGGGTGTAGGTGGTGCGGCGCGCCGCCCCCCAACCGCGGGCGCGCATGGCGTCGGCGATCTCGAGGGAGTCCTCCATACCCCAGCCCATCAGGACCGAGGTGAGCCGCAGGCGCGCGCGGACGTCCTCGCTGACGCCCCCGCGGGATGCCTGCGGGCCACCCGTCGAGCCGGCGTCGGACGGCAGCGGCCCCGCGCCCGCGGCGCGCGCGTTCACCGCCTGCACGCCGGCGACCTTCCGTCCGCGGCGGGCGAAATGCGGGATGAGCCTCATCGTCATCGATATCATGAGCGCCACGACCGGGGCGGCGTTGCCGGCGAGCGCCATCACCTTGTCGAACGACAGCATCCGGGCGGCTGCCTGGAACCACAGCGCGCTCGCCACGAACAGGGCGCCCATGGCGCATCCGTACGCGAGGCTCTCCAGGTAGACGGCCCGCACGCCGAACCGCGCGACCTCGGTGGAGCCCGCGGCGGAGAACAGCGGGTTCACCAGGGCCACGAGCAGCACGAACGGCAGCTGCCAGCGCAGCGACGCCAGGCTCTCGCGCACCCCGCGGGCGCAGCACCCGTAGGCGAAGGCCCCCAGAAGCGAGATGGCGATGAGCGCCGGCTGCATGGAGCCCATGGTGAACGCGAGCGTGAACACCAGGTAGCAGGCGGGGACGACGGGATGGGCGGACGAGAACGCCGTGTGGACGGACCTGGTCACGGCAGGCTCACCGCCCGGCGGCGCCGCAGCGCGCTCGCACTCCCCATACCGGCGCCTCCCTCATCGCATCGCCCGTCGAACGCGACCATTGTAGCCATCGCGCAAGGGCGGCGCGGGCGCATGGGGGCATCCCCGCCAACCGACCACAACGGTGCCGTGTTCGGGGACGGAGCCGTTCCGCGGTGCCGGATGGGGCGACCCCGAGTGTCGCGAATCGATCGGGGCCCGGCTGCCGCGGCCACCCCCCGGGGGCAGCAGCCCTCGAACGGCGGAAACGACCCCTCCCCGGACGCGGGATCCGGCCGTTCCACGGCGCGACGTGGTTTGTATCTGTTGAAGACCGTGCGCCGTGCATGCTGCGCTATCATCGAAGCACGTGCGTCCGGGCATCGCTGCGGGCGCCGTGCGCAAACAGGCAAACCGAGGGGATTCCGATGGACGTCACCGCAATCATCATGGCCGCCGGCGAGGGCACGCGCATGAAATCCAACCACGCGAAGGTCTCGCACAAGATCTTGGGCAAGCCGATGATCTGCTGGGTCGTCGACGCCGCGCTCTCCGCGGGATGCTCCCGCGTCGTCGTGGTCGTCGGCAGCCATGCCGACGAGGTCCGCGCGCTGCTCTCCGGGTCCTACCCCGCCGACGCCCCCATCGAGTGCGTCGAGCAGGCCGAGCGCCTGGGCACCGGCCACGCCGTCCGCGTGGCGCTCGAGGCCACCGGCATCGATGCGGGCCCGGTCGTCGTCCTGAACGGGGACCTCCCGCTCATCCAGGCGCAGACCGTGCGCTCGTTCGCCCGGACCGTCTCCGCCGGCGAGGCCGCGGCGGCGGTACTCACCATGACCCCGCCCGACCCGTTCGGCTACGGCCGCATCGAGCTCGACGCCGACGGCGCCGTCGCCCGCATCGTGGAGCAGAAGGACTGCACGCCCGAGCAGGCGGCGACCCTCACCGAGTGCAACGCGGGCTGCTACGCATTCGACGGCGCCCAGCTCGCCGCCCACATCGGCGAGATCGGCTGCGACAACGCGCAGGGGGAGTACTACCTGCCCGACATGCTCGAGATCCTGCGCCGCGCCGGCGAGGCCGTGACCATCTACCACTGCGACGACTACCGCGACGGCCTGGGCGTGAACAGCCGGGCCCAGCTCGCCGAGCTCACCGCCGTCGCGCGCGACCGCGTGAACGCCCGCCTCATGGCCGAGGGCGTCACCTTCATCGACCCCGCGCAGGCCTGGATCGGCCCGGATGCCAAGGTCGGCCGCGACACCGTGGTGTGGCCCCAGACCCACCTCATCGGCGCATGCGAAGTCGGCGAGGACTGCCAGCTCGGCCCCAACACGCGCCTCACGGACACCCGCGTGGGCGACCGCTGCTCGCTCGACGAGACCGTCGCCATCGAGGCCGTGGTCGAGGACGACGTCACCTGCGGCCCCCGCGCCTACCTCCGCCCCGGGACCCATCTGCTCGACCGCGCCCATGTCGGCACGCACGTCGAGATCAAGAAATCCACCATCGGCGAGGGCTCCAAGGTCCCGCACCTGTCCTATATCGGCGATACCACCATGGGCGCCGGCGTCAACGTGGGCGCCGGTTCCATCACCTGCAACTACGACGGCAAGAACAAGCACGCCACCGTCATCGGCGACCGCACCTTCATCGGGTCGGATACGATGATGGTCGCGCCCGTGCACATCGGCTCCGACGCCATCACCGGCGCCGGCGGCACCATCACCAAGGATGTCCCTGACGGCGCGCTCGCCATCGAGCGCACCGAGCAGCGCATCGTCGAAGGTTACACCGAGCGCCGTCGCGCCCGGCTGTAGCATGGTCGGCTTCGAGGCAAGGCAGTCCATCAGACTAAGGAGTAAGGGCAGATGCCAGCACAGGACCAAAAATTGACCCAGCAGATGTACAAGACGCTGCGCCTGTATTCGGGCTCATGCAACCGGCCGCTCGCGCAGAAGGTCGCCGACATCTTGGGTGTCGAGCTCTCGGGCCTTGCCCTCGAGAAATTCGCCAACGGCGAGATCTACGCCCGGTTCGATGAGTCCGTCCGCGGAGCGGACGTCTTCCTGGTCCAGTCCATCGCCGGGCCCAACGTCAACGACATGCTGATGGAGCTGCTCGTGGCGACCGACGCCGCCAAGCGCGCCTCCGCCCGCACCATCACCGCCGTCATCACCCACTACGCCTACGCCCGTCAGGACCGCAAGGCCGCGCCGCGCGAGCCGATCACCGCGCGCCTCGTCGCCAACCTGCTCGAGCGCGCCGGCGTCGACCGCATCATCACGCTCGACCTGCACCAGGGCCAGATCCAGGGCTTCTTCGACATCCCGGTGAACCATCTGTCCGCCCTGCCGCTGTTCGGCGACTACTACAACGCGATGAACCTCGACACCGAGAACCTCGTGGTCGTCTCCCCCGACGTGGGGCGCGCCAAGGCCGCCAAGAAGCTGTCCGACATGCTCGGCTGCGACCTGGCCATCGCCCACAAGGGCCGCCCGCGCCACAACGCCGCCGAGGTCATGGGCATCATCGGCAACATCGAGGGCAAGACCTGCATCATCAACGACGACATGATCGACACCGCGGGCACCCTGTGCGCCAACGTGCGCGAGCTCAAGAACCTGGGCGCCGGCGACATCTACGTGTGCGCCACGCACGGCATCTTCTCCGGCCCGGCCATCGAGCGCCTGAACGACGCCCCCATCATGGAGTGCGTGGTCACCGATTCCATCCCGGTCGAGGTGGGCGGCAAGATCAAGACCATCACGGTGGCCGACGAGTTCGCGAGCGCCATCGACGCGGTCTACGTCGAGCAGTCCGTGTCCAAGCTCGTCGGCGGCGATTTCGCGCTGTAACGGGGAACGCGACGACATCGCCCTTGCGAACCGCAGGGCCCGCGCCACACGGTGCGGGCCCTTTTGCGTAGCAGACGCCGTGCCGGCAGACGCCTCGTGAGGGCGGTCGTCTCGTACCGGCGGCAGCCGGCGCTTGAGGCTGCGGCGCGGGTGCCGCCGGCCCGTCTGCACCGGACCGGCTACCGGCGACATCCCCCGTTCGGCGCTGATGCCGCCCCCGGTGCGGATACCGCTGGCCTCTCTCGCGCGGATGCCGCCGACCCCGTTCCGGCCGATCAGGCCCCGGATACCGGCAGTTTTTGCGAAGCATTTGACAGCCCGCGCGGGCGAACTCACCATGCTGCAGGAACACAGATGAAAGGAGCCGCATGGCAGCAGCGCAACCCGGCAAGATCCGCATGGTGGCGGGGCTCGGCAACCCCGGCGAGGAGTACGCGCGCACCCGGCACAACGCCGGCTTTTGCGCGGTCGACGAGCTCGCCCGCCAGGCGAACGTCACCTATTGGAAGAACCAATCCGGCGCAGAGGTGGCGTCCATCCAGGTGAACGACTCGGACGCCGAGGGCGGCAAGCGCGAGGTGCTGCTCGTCAAGCCGCAGTCGTACATGAACACGAGCGGCGGCCCCATCTCCAAGCTGTGCGCCGCCCACAAGATCCGCCCCGAGGAGCTGCTCGTCATCCACGACGAGCTCGATATCCCCGCAGGCGATGTGCGCGTGAAGGTCGGAGGCGGCCACGCCGGCCACAACGGCCTGCGCTCGATCATCGACAAGCTGGGCAGCCGGGATTTCAGCCGCATCCGCGTGGGTATCGGCGATCCTCCGGGACGCATGGCCGTGGCGGACTTCGTCCTGAAGCAGCTGCGCGCCCGTGAGGCCGAGGAGTTCGATGACGCCGCCTTCCGCGCAGCCGAGGCGGCCGCGCTCGCCCTCACGCGCGGCGTCATCTTCGCCCGCGACCATGTGAACGGGTCGGCCGGCAGCAACGGCAAGCACTGAGCGACGGCCTTCCGGAATATCGCGGTATCTCGAACAATGTTGCAGCGCGTGCCCGTCGGCACGCGCTTTTCCTTTGGGGGCCCGCGCCCATGCGGCGATACCCTCTCACGGGACGCCCGTGCGGCGATGTGCCCGCACGGACGCGCGCCCGCACGGCGCCATATCCGCACGGCCGCGCCTTCACAAGCTCGAAAGCATGTCGTACCTGACACGAAGCGCCCTGAGAGAGGGCCCCGTGTCAGTTGTGACATGCTTTGACGGGGCGTGCCCGGCAACGCCAGCCGAGGCACCGCCCACGAGCCAGGCAGCATCCCATCGCGAGGCGGACCGGCTCTTCTCGCAGGTCGGGCGACCAGCCGCGCAGGGAGGATGCACGGGTGGCAGAAGAACCCCATCGGTCCCATAGGTTGGTAAAGATTATTACTGTATAGTTAAATCGAGACTTCCCGAGTAGCCTGAAAACAACGCAAGGCGTGTGCCTGCGCTTTTGTTCTGGCGATACCCGTCGGCTACTCAGAAGACCTCGCATCAACCACGCAGCAAACTTTTTAACACCCCGGAATCACCGTTCGAGGCGTTCCCGCCCGGCGATTCCGTCTCTGAGGCCCATATGTCCGCCTCGCTTCAACTGATTTGGCAACGAGCCTTTCATCGGCCGCGTTCTGCGAGCAAGGTGATGAAGCTCTGCGTCGGCGAGTTCGGCTAGAAACGAAGTGGGGCCGTTTTCAGGCATCTCTACCTCGTTCACGTCATAACGCATGCCGTGAACGGCGCTCTTTCCTCCGTAAACGCAATTCATCACGCTGTACTACAGACATAATCGGCAGGCAGTTCGACTATTGGTGCATGCCGCGGTCCGGACTAACGCAACACGATGCCAAAACCATGTTGGGAGGCTGCAATGCACGCTATGACACGTCGCGAAGTTCTATCGCTTGCCACAACCTCGTTTCTCGGACTGTCGCTTTTCCCTTCAATGATTTTCGCCGAGGAGTCTCTGCCCGCCGGTATATCCGCTGAAGCCACCACCTATATCGATGGGGTCAATAGCAGCGGAAGCACATGGGTGGCATATCAGCTTGATTCGAACGGAGAGCTGGAAGAGGTCTGCCGTATGGAGCGACTGGATTCCACGACGATCAACGATATACCTTCTATGAGAAGCGGTGCGTTGGCTGTATCAATCGCCGTGTATGTTGGAAAGGCAATCGTTGGATATGTTGTCGCTTCCGTCATCGATGGGATTGTTATCTCCGCAACAGGGCAGTCCGGAGCAACTTGGGCTTCCATTGCAATAAAGCGACTCGTCGGAAATCCTGTGCCCTCGAGCAAGGCAGTCTACTTGAGCTGCAGCGTCTATCCACCTCATTCGATGGAATGCATCCGCTGCATCAATGCGTAAACCCATCCGATAGCCAACACATTCAGCATCTCCCCACCGCTCGGCAACGAACGCTCGCCTCATGCGTTCCCTTATTCGAAGGAGCCCGCTCATGCCGAATCGATACAAAGTTCTCGCAGCATGCATCGGCATTATCTTGGGAATTGGCTGTTTTGCCGCAAGTATCGTGCATCGCCCGGGAACTCGCCTTTCCTTGTCCACTATTGAGGCGCTTGACGAGAGAATGGAGAGCAATCAGGCATTCTGGATTCAACTCACAAAGGAGGGGTGCATCTACTGCGAGGCCCTCCGGACCGTCGAAGATCAATTCTTGAGTGATCACAATATGACCTTGTTTGAATACGAGGCAAGTTCTGCGCCGACCGACAAAGAGCGCACCTACTTCGACGACCGATTTCCCCCGTTTCGCTATTTCCCGGCACTTTTCTATGTGGAAAATGGTGAGGTGATCGATGCCATGCAGCTAAGCGATCCGACGGAATTCGAATCTGAAATGACTTCTTGGCTATCTGAAAGGAGTCTGCTATGAAGCCCTCAACCACTCTTGGCTATCTGAAAGGAGCCCGCTATGAAGCCCTCAACCGCTGACCGACTCAGAAAGGCGGCCCTCTACCTTCTTCCCTTTGCCATCGGATTCGCGCTCTACTATTTTCTCAACTACCTGATTCCATCGTTGCCGTAAACGCTTCCCCAGAAAGGCGGGACGCCATGGTGCGGGATCCATCGGTATCCACCCCCGATCAGCGACCCGAGCGCCACCATGGCCTGAGCATCGACGACATGTCCTCTTCTACCGCAGCCCTGCTTCGCGACCGCAACCTCAGCGATCAGGAGACAAAGGTGGCGTTTGCCCTGTACGGGGACTACTCTACAGCTCGAATGGCGCAGGCTCTCGGAATATCCCGCTCCACCGCTGGAACCTACTGTTCGAGGCTCTATGCAAAACTAGGCGTTGCGAACCGTTCAGAAGCAAGATCGGCGCTTGTCCGAATCCTCGGTCCGACAGAAGACTACCTCCGGAAGGATGAGGGCAGGCGCCGATGGGTACCGCGATCCACGCTGACGGCATCCGTCAGTTTTGGCATCACGGTCAGCGGGATCGGCGTCCTCATCGCTTCGCTGTGCACCCGTCCATCATTTCCCTCGGCGTGGGCCATCTCCCGCATAGAATCCATGCCACCTCCATGCTTGATACTCCTTGGCTTGGCATGCATCGCGTTTGCACGCACCCCCAGACACCGCAGGACATCCTGGCAGTACGAGGCATGCTCGGCATGTTCAGGGCTCGCCCTGCTCATTCTCGTCCAAGACCTGTTCTCACCAATCCGAAGGACAATCTGCGGGCGCCTCGTTGAGGGGGGTTTCGGCTTCGCTGTTTATACAGCTCTCGTTGCAGCGCTGATCGTATACGCCGTGGTGCACTTTTCGACCATATCGGCGAACATCCATCTCGGGCTGTCTGCACTGGCATGCCTTGCAGTGGCCGCCCCGATCATTGTCATTCTGGAACTCGGCGTGCCGAATAGGGTTGCCGCCCTTCTTTTCATGTCGGCAACGGTTCTTTCGGGTCAAGCCTCCCTACGAACGGGGCCTGTCGTCCTCCAGCCCGACAATCGTCCGGCACGCCGCCGGAATCGCTTACCGAAGGCCCAAAAAGCGCTTATCGGCCTGTTCGGTTTCCTTTTCGCGCATATCGTTTCCACCGACGGACACCGTGCTATCGAAGTGATAAGCGGCTGGCATCTGCTGTCCTTCGCCTGCGTCGCGGTTCTAGTCGCCCTGTGCGCCCTATTGCAGCACGCCTATCGCCGCGGCGCAATCGGGCTGGACGCCCTTCTATCCGAGATCGTCGGATGGGTGTTGATGGGGTTCGGTACTTCATCTGCGCTGGCGCATGTGCCGCAGATGCAGGACGCCCTTTCCAAACCCTCACTCGCCCAAATGTTTGCCGTTTTGCTGCTGTTGACCGCCGCCGGTATCGCGACCGATCTCCTCATCAGATATATCGGGCGCAAGCGATACGACGCACTCGATGAGGAGGACCGGCTTATGACAGCGCTCGCCTGGCATGCGGTTCAACTTACCCAGAGTGAATACCGTGTGCTCGCGCGCGTTCTCCATGGTGACAGCATCGAGGAGGCGGCAGCCCGTCTATGCGTCACCAAGGCAACGGTCAATACGCATCTGACCCATATATATCGAAAACTGGGCGTTCACTCCCTCCCCGAGCTTAGAAGCAAGATGGAGGACATGGAAGCGTCGTGCGCCCGCAGGGCGGTCTTCGCTCTTCGCAAGGTTGAGGACGGCGGCCCTCACAAGAGAGCGCGCTGAGCGAGCTCCCGTCCAGGCAGAGTCCGCACCGACCCGCGGCGCGCCCGGCGTCCCGAGACCCCGCACGCAGCCCCTTGGCCGATGAAGCGCCGACGCGGCCGACTTCCCCCCGTTCGGAGCACCTGCCACCTGCGTCGCGGGGTATACTTGACCTGTATGCGCCGCCCGCTTGGGCGGACGCGTGCAGGGTTGCACGCGGGATGCGCGCCCGCGCCGGGCTTTTCGCATCCCCGCAGATAAGAGAGGGGTTTTATGTACAAGATCCTGAAGAAGACGCAATTCTCGGAGAAGGTCTTCGAGTTCCGCGTCCACGCCCCGAGGATGGCCAAGAAGGCGCACGCCGGCCAGTTCCTCATGGTGCGCATCGACGAGACCGGCGAGCGCGTCCCGTTCACCTTCGCCAACTGGAACCCGGAGGAGGGCTGGATCGAGTTCATCTTCATGGTCGTCGGCAAGACCACCGAGTGCCTGTCCAAGCTCGAGGAGGGCGACGAGATCCGTGACATCACCGGACCGCTCGGCTGCCCCACCGAGGTCGAGGGCGAGCGCGTCGCCGTCATCGGCGGCGGCGTCGGCCTGGCCATCGCCTACCCCGTCGCCCGCACCCTGTGCGAGCAGGGCAAGAAAGTCTCCGTCATCATGGGCGCGCGCACCAAGGACCTGCTGATCCTGTTCGAGCAGTTCGCCGCGCTGCCGCTGGAGAACCTGTTCATCACCACCGACGACGGCTCCATGGGCGAGAAGGGCGTCGTGACCCTGCCGCTGCGCCGCCTGTGCGAGTCCGATGCGATCGATTCCTGCTTCTGCGTCGGCCCCGTCCCCATGATGAAGTTCTCGACCCTCACCTGCCGCGAGTTCAAGATCCCCATCATCGCCAGCCTCAACCCCATCATGGTCGACGGCACCGGCATGTGCGGGTGCTGCCGCGTCGAGGTGGGCGGCGAGACCAAGTTCGCCTGCGTCGACGGCCCCGACTTCGACGCCAACCTGGTCGACTGGGATGACCTCGCCCACCGTCAGGCCAGCTACCGCGCCGAGGAGGCCGCTTCCATCAAGCATTACGAGGAGGACTGCGCATGCCAGAAGTAAAGTACCGCCCCAACATCGGCGCGCCCCGCACCCCCGCCAACGAGGAGCCCGCCGCCGAGCGCGCGCGCGATTTCCGCCCGGTCGACACGGGTTACACCAAGGCCGACGCCATCGCCGAGGCCAACCGCTGCCTCGACTGCAAGAAGCCCCTGTGCATGGAGGGCTGCCCGGTCGGCGTCCATATCCCGCAGTTCATCGAGAAGATCCGCGAGGAGGACTGGGCCGGCGCGCTTTCCACCATCAAGGCGGACAACCTGCTGCCCTCCGTCTGCGGCCGCGTGTGCCCGCAGGAGAACCAGTGCGAGGGCAAGTGCATCCTCGGCAAGAAGGGCGACCCCGTCGCCATCGGTCAGCTGGAGCGCATGCTCGGCGACATGGCAGACGAGGTGGGCGAGGCTCCCGAGTGCAAGCCGTCCAACGGCCACAAGGTCGCCATCGTGGGCTCCGGCCCCTCCGGCATCGCGTGCGCCGGCGAGCTGGCCCGCGAGGGCTTCGACGTCACCGTCTTCGAGGCCTTCTTCACCGGCGGCGGCGTGCTGACCTACGGCATCCCCGAGTTCCGTCTGCCAAAGGCCATTGTCAAGCGCGAGATCGAGGGCCTGGAGCAGCTGGGCGTCCACTTCGAGTACAACTCCGTCGCCGGCCGCCTGTTCGATGCCGAGGAGCTGTTCAACGAGGAGGGCTTCGACGCCCTGTACCTCGCCGTGGGCGCCGGCCTTCCGCGCTTCCTCCACGTCAAGGGCGAGAACCTGCCCGGCGTGTACTGCGCCAACGAGTACCTCACCCGCACGAACCTCATGAAGGCCTACGAGTTCCCCGAGTACGACACGCCGATCCGCCACGGCAAGAACGTCGTGGTGTTCGGCGGCGGCAACGTGGCCATGGATGCCGCGCGCACCGCGCTGCGCCTGGGCGCCGAGCACGTGACGCTGGCCTACCGCCGCACCGAGGCCGAGATGCCCGCCCGTCGCGCGGAGATCCACCACGCCAAGGAGGAGGGCGTCGAGATCCTCGAGCTCTGCAACCCGCTGCGCTTCCTGCCCGGCCCGGACGGCTTCGTGTCGACCATCGAGCTGCAGCGCATGGAGCTCGGCGAGCCCGACTCGTCGGGCCGTCGTCGCCCCATCCCGGTCCAGGACTCCGAGTTCGCCATCCCCTGCGACGTCGCCATCACGGCCATCGGCACCCGCGCGAACCCGTTCGCCAAGCTCTGCGCCGACGTCGAGCTCAACCGCTGGGGTCTCATCGAGGCCGATGAGGACGGCCGCACCTCCAACCCGCGCGTCTGGGCCGGCGGCGACATCGTCACCGGTGCCGCGACGGTCATCCTGGCCATGGGCGCCGGCAAGAAGGCCGCCGCGTCCATCAAGAAGACGATCCTGGGCGAGGAGTAGGACCGCTCGGGACCATAGGGCAAAAACCGCACAGGCGCCCGCCGGCACGCGACCGGCGGGCGCTTTTTTGTCGGGCATGGGGACCGTTGCCGCCAAGGGAAAATGGGGACAGGCACTTATTTCCCACTTGTGGGAAATAAGTGCCTGTCCCCATTTTCCCGTTTTCCCGCGGCGCGGAACGAGGCGGGCGGCACCCGGGTTGCCCCGGATGCCGCCCGCAAGCGACAAGTTTGCCGTCTTATCGGTTAGGCCTCGATGGAGACCTCGACCTCCTGCACGGGGACGTCGTAGAACGGGTCCTCGCGGCGGCCGAGGAAGTCGCGCGCCTGGTCGGGGAACAGCGCGTAGTCGAGCACGTCCTCCTCGCTCTTGGCGTACTGCTTGATCTCCTCGCGGATGGCGGGCAGCGCCGGCTCGATGAGGTCGGCCGGACGGCAGGTGATGGGCTCGTCGTCACCGATGATCATCTTCTGGACCTCCGGGTCGATCGGCGCGGGGGACTTGCCGTACTGACCGTGGACGTAGTCCTTGATCTCCTTGGGAACGACCTTGTAGCGCTCGCCGGTCACGACGTTCATCATGGCCTGGGAACCGACCATCTGGGACAGCGGGGTCACCAGCGGCGGATAGCCCAGGTCGGCGCGGACGCGCGGCACCTCGGCGAGCACCTCGTTGTACTTGTCGGACACGCCGAGGTCCTTGAGGTTGGAGATGAGGTTCGACAGCATGCCGCCGGGGACCTTGTACAGCAGGGCCTTGGGCTCGACCTCCATGACCTTGGGGTTCAGGGTGCCGTTCTCCTTGAACTTCGTGCGCACCGGCGCGAAGTGCTGCGCGATCTCCTCGAGCTTGTCCATCTTCAGGCCGGTGGAGTAGCCCATGCCCTCGAGCGCGATGGCCATGGACTCAGTGCACGGCTGGGAGGTGCCGCCGGCGAAGGCGGAGATGGCGGTGTCGATGATGTCGGCGCCGGCCTTCACGGAGTTCAGCAGCGTCATCTCGGCGATGCCCGCGGTGCAGTGCGTGTGCACCTCGAGCGGCAGGTCGACGGCGGCCTTGATCTCGCCCACGAGCTCGGTGGCGACACCGGGCTCGAGCACGCCGGCCATGTCCTTGATGCAGATGGTGTCGGCGCCGGCCTTGGCCATCTCCTTGGCGAGGTTCACGAAGTACGGGACCGTGTGCACGTCGCTCGTGGTGTAGCAGATGGCGGCCTGGACCTCGCCGCCGGCCTCCTTGGCCGCGCGGATGGAGGTCTGCAGGTTGCGGACGTCGTTCAGGGCGTCGAAGATGCGGATGACGTCGATGCCGTTCTCCACGGACTTCCTGACCATGGACTCGACGATGTCATCGGCGTAGTTGCGGTACCCCAGCAGGTTCTGGCCGCGCAGGAGCATCTGCAGCTTCGTGTTCTTCACATGGGCGCGGAAGGTGCGCAGGCGCTCCCAGGGGTCCTCGTTCAGGTAGCGCAGGCACGAGTCGAACGTGGCGCCGCCCCAGACCTCCATGGAGTAGTAGCCCGCCTGATCCATCGTCTCCAGGATCGGCAGCATGTCCTCGATGGGCATGCGCGTGGCGATCTGGCTCTGCTGACCGTCGCGCAGGGCGGTCTCGGTGAACTTGATCTGCTTGCTCATGGTTTAGATATGACCTCCTTGCTGGATGATTTCGGCAATCTTCTCCTGCATCTCATATACGGTGTGCGCGCGCGAGCGGGCGCATGCCTTCGCCTCGCCGTCGCAGATCAGGCACCTGCGCGGCGGCAGGTCCAGCTCGGTCCGGGAGACCGAACGGGGCGCCGCGTCCCCTCGTCCGAGCACATCGAGGTCCGCCAGCCTTCCCAGCGGATGGTCCTGCTCGATACCCGTCATCCTGCGCTTGAGCTCCTCGGGGGCAAGCCCCACGAGCTCCATGAGCTCCGGGCCCGCAGGTCCCCCCAAGCGCGTCCGCCGGCGCACCGGCACGTCGGCCAGGGCCGCATCCGCCGCCGCCATGAGCTCGTCGAAGACGCGCTCGAGCACCGCGGAGGTCTTGTGCGGACCGGGGATGGACAGGGTCGCGGACAGCAGGCTCTCGCCCTCGTCCGCCTCCGCGAGCAGGCGCCGCTGGCAGGCGGCACGGCGCTCGCGGGCATCGAGCATGGCGGGGAGCTCCACGGACGGCCCGTCGAACACGTCGGCGAACGACGGGACACGGCCCCGGGGCCCGACGGCCCCCGCCTGCGACCCATCGCCCGCGACGGCGCCCGTGCGGTTCTCGGTTGCGTCCATGCGGCCCCCCTCCCTTCGATATCCCCGCGGGGCGGCCCGGAAGACCGGGCGCCCCGCGGGACGTGCGCTCGAACTACTTGCAGTTGCGCACCGCGTCGATCAGCGTGCCGTCGCGGTACTCGATGAGGGCGACGGTCTTGTCGCCGAACTCGATCGGCTTCGGCTCGCCCACGATGGCGTAGGCGCGGTCGCGCAGCTCCTCGATGGTGAACTGCGGGACCTTGAGGTCCTTGAAGGCCTCGATCAGGTCGGTGCGCGCCGGGTTCACGGCGATGCCGACCTCGGTCACGAGCACGTCGATGCTCGAGCCCGGCGTGACGACCGTGGTGACCTTGTCGACGACGGTCGGGATGCGGCCGCGGATGAGCGGCGCGCAGATGATGGCCATCTTGGAGCCGGCGGCGGCGTCGCAGTGGCCGCCGGAGGCGCCGCGGATCACGCCGTCGGAACCGGTGATGACGTTGACGTTGAAGTCGGTGTCGATCTCCAGCGCGGACAGGATGACCATGTCCAGGCGGTTGACCATGGCGCCCTTGGAGAGCGGCGAGGCGTACATGGACGCGTCGATCTCCAGATGGGTGGCGTTGCGGGCCAGCGACGCGCCGGAGGGCGTGTCGAAGTCCTGCACGTCGGTGATGGCACCGACCAGGCCCTCGTCGAGCAGCTCGACCATGGAGTTGGTGATGCCGCCGAGCGCGAAGGAGGCCTTGACGTCGTTGTCGATCATGCCCTGACGCAGGAAGCGCGTCACCGCGAGGGAGGCGCCGCCGGTGCCGGTCTGGAAGGAGAAGCCCGGCTTGAAGTACGGGGACGCCATCATGACGTCGGCCGCGTACTCGGCGATGATGAGCTCCTTGGGGTTCTTGGTGAAGCGCGTGGCGCCCTTGGCGATGCCCTTGGGGTCGCCGATGGCGTCGACCTTCACCACGTAGTCGACCTGCGACTGCGGGATGGAGATCTTGGTGTTGATGTAGGGCACCAGGTTGTCGGTGACGAGGACCACCTGGTCGGCGTACTGGGCGTCCATGAGCGCGTAGCCGAGCGAACCGCACGCGGAGGGACCCTCGAAGCCGTTGGCGTTGCCGTACTCGTCGCAGCAGGGGGCGCCCAGGAAGGCGACGTCGATGTGGATGTCGCCGCGCTCGATGGCGCGGGCGCGGCCGCCGTGGCTGCGGATGATGACCGGCTCGTCCATGATGCCGGCGGAGATGGCGGCGCCCAGCTTGTCGCGCAGGCCGGAGGAGGTGATGTGGGTCACCACGCCGTTCTTGATGTGCTCGATCAGCGGCTCGTGCACGTTGGCGATGGAGCTCGGGGCGATCGAGATGTCCTTGATGCCCATGCGGGCGATCTCATCGAGCACCATGTTCATCACGTAGTCGCCCTCACGGAAGTGATGGTGGAACGAGATGGTCATGCCGTCGGTGATGCCCGTCTTGACGATGGCGTCGTGGATGGAGTCGAGGAGCTTGGACTCGCCCGGGGTGCGCGGGTGCACGGTGTGCACGGCGGCGGCGTAGGGCTTGACGTTCTCGAACTCCGAGCCGAAGGTGCCGAACTGCTCGGCGTACGCGTCGGGAATCTCCCGACCGACCTTGTTGAGAGCCATTAGAGATCCTCCTCCCCGATGAGACCGGAAGCCTTAGCCAGCATGATCGTGCGCTCGGCGCGCGTGATGATGGGCTTGTCGACCATCTTGCCGCGGACGGTGATGACGCCGAGGCCCTTCTCCTCCGCCTCGCGGGCGGCCCAGACGATCTCCTTGGCCTTCTGGATCTCCTTCTCCGTGGGCGCGTAGACGTCGTTGACCACGGGGATCTGGCGCGGGTTGATGACGGACTTGCCGTCGAAGCCGAGGGTCTTGATGTGCTCGACCTCGGCGCGGAAGCCGTCCATGTTGTCGACGTCGGAGTAGACCGTGTCGACGGCGGCGATGCCGGTGGCGCGCGCCGCGTGCAGGATCATCTCGCGCGCGAAATACAGCTGCATGTTGTCGCCGTAGGCGCGCTGGGTCTTGAGGTTGGTGACGTAGTCCTCGGCACCCAGGGCGATGCCGCAGACGCGCGGGGAGGCCTGGGCGATGGACAGCGCGTTCAGGACGCCCTCGGCGCTCTCGATGGCGGCGAAGATGCCCGTGGAGCCGACCTCGCGGCCGCAGGCGCGCTCGACCTCGGTGATGACCTCGTCCGCATCGATGACGTCCTGGGCGCACTCGGTCTTGGGAAGGCGGATCACGTCGACGCCGGCGCGGACGACCGCGTCGATGTCGAGCTTACCGACCGTGTTCAGGTCGTTGATGCGCACGATGGTCTCGGTATCGCCGTAATCGAAGGTCTTGAGCGCGAAGTGCACCAGCGCGCGGGCGGTGTCCTTCTCGGCGAGGGAGACGGCGTCCTCGAGGTCGAACATGAGCGAGTCCGCGCCGTACAGACCGGCGTCGCGGAGCATTGCCGGGTTGGCACCCGGCATGAACATCATGGTTCTCCTTAGGCGTTCCATGCGTCGATCTCCTTCCAGTCGTACTCGCCGGCAGTGCCCGCGGCGCGGTAGGCGGCCGCGATGGTGCGGGCCTGGACGGTGCAGTCCAGGGCGCCCTTGTCGACGGCGGTCACCTTGACGCCCGTGACCCCGAGGTTCTTCAGGGTCTCGGCGATGACCGAGCGGATCTGGTCGCCGAAGGCCTTCTCGACGCTGCTGTCGAGGGTGATCTCGACGGCATCGCCGCCGACCGGATCGATGGTGACCATGATGTCACTCGATTCCGTGGTCCCCGCAACAGCCTGTTGCTTCAGTTCCATGTTTGGATCACTCCAATCCCGGGCGCAGGTCGTGCGCCCCATGAACCTTCTCCTTCAAATACACCGAGGGCGCACGCCCCTCTCGATGCGCGTGCGGCTCGTTGAGCATCGACCGCCTGCACCGCATCCACCCGGTCGCGCCGCCTCGTCGGCGGGACGTCCGGATCGGTCACCCGAAGTCGGAAGCAGCCCCCTCCCCGCAGCGCGGCTGCACCCGGCCGCAGGGAAGGTCGTTGCCGGCACAGCGCGCCCGTACGGGTGCGCGCATGCCACAAAGGAGATGGCGGCAGGGCCGCCGCGCACGGACGGGGGCGCGCCCGTCCGTGCGAATCGATGGCGAATAGGGTCACGTAGCGCTTACTGGGCGTCCTTGTCCGCGGGGAACAGGCGCATGAGCGCCATGGACACCAGGTAGATGATGATCATGACGACGAAGATGCCGCCCCAGCCGAGGGCCAGGATCAGCAGCGACTCCGAAAGGATCGCGGTAGACATACGCTGCATCCTCCTTTCTTACATGAGGCCGGGGACGATGCCGAGGATCAGGCCGCCCGCGACGACGGACGCGATCTGGCCTGCGACGTTGGAGCCGGCGGCCTGCATGAGGATGAAGTTGCCGGGATCCTCCTCGGTGGCGAGCTTCTGGATGACGCGGGAGCTCATGGGGAACGCCGAGATGCCCGAGGCGCCGATCATGGGGTTGATCTTCTCCTTGCGGAACAGGTTCAGGACCTTGGCGAACATGACGCCGCCGACGGTGTCCATCACGAAGCCCACGAGGCCGAGGCCCATGACGATGAGGGTGTCGACCTGCAGGAACTCACCGGCCTGCATGCGCACCGAGACGCACAGGCCGAGCAGGATGGAGATCAGGTTGACGAGCTCGTTCTGGGCGGACATGGCCAGGTTGTCGAGCACGCCGCACTCGCGCAGCAGGTTGCCGAACATCAGGAAGCCGACGAGCGGCAGGGAGGCCGGGGCGATGAGGCCGGCGACGACGCAGATGACGATCGGGAAGATGATCTTGGCCGTCTGGGACACCGAGCCGGGCTTGTACTGCATGCGGATCATGCGCTCTTTCTTGGTGGTCACGGCCTTGATGGCGATCGGCTGGATGATGGGCACGAGCGCCATGTAGGAGTAGGCCGCCACCATGATGGCGCCGAGGTACTTGGAGTTGAGCGAGTTCGCCACGAAGATCGAGGTCGGGCCGTCGGCGGCGGCGATGATGCCGGTGGAGGCGGCGTCGGCCAGGTTGAAGCCGAGCAGGCCGGCCACGATGATGACGAAGAAGATGCCGAACTGCGCCGCGGCGCCGAACAGCAGCAGGAACGGGTTCGCCAGCAGGGGGCCGAAGTCGATCATCGCGCCGATGCCGATGAACAGCAGCAGCGGGAAGAGCTCGGTGTCGATGCCCATGTCGAACAGGATCTGGAACGGGCCGGGCTCCCCGCCGGTCAGCAGCACGCCGGAATCGGGGATGTTCACGAGAATGGTGCCGAGGCCCATGGGCACCAGCAGGGTGGGCTCGTAGCCCTTCTTGATACCCAGGTACATGAGCACGACGCCCACGAGCATCATGACGATGCGACCGGGCTCGGCACCGAGGCCGATCACGCCGGCGGTCAGGACGTCAGCCGCTTGAGTCAGTACATCCAATGGTCAATCCTCTCCTATGGATACAACGGACGCGCGCCGCCTGGGGCGCGCTATGCCGATCGGGGCGGCGCGTCCCATGCGGACCCGCCGCCCCGCTTGGCGCGAAGCTAGGCGATGCTGAAGAGCTCGTCGCCGGGGTTCACCATGTCGCCCTTGGACACGGCGATGGAGGCGATGGTGCCGTCGGACTCGGCGATGATCTGGTTCTCCATCTTCATGGCCTCGAGCACCATGACCGGGTCGCCGGAGGAGACCTTGTCGCCGACCTTCACCTGGACGTCGACGATCTTGCCGGGCATGGGGGCCGTCTGCACGCTGGCGCCGGCGGGCGCGGGCGCGGTCGGGGCGGCCGGGGCCGGAGCGGGCGCGGGCTCGGCGGCGGGAGCCGGAGCGGGAGCCGCGGCGGGCGCGGGGGCCGGTGCGGGCGCGGCCACGGCGTCGGCGGGCGTCGGCGTCGGGGCGCCGATCTCCTCCATCTCCACCATGTACTGGGTGCCGTCGATAGAGATCTTGAATTTACGCAGCATGGTCTTCCTCCGTTACCTTCTTATAGATGTTCTTGACGACGAACTGACTGGTTTCCATCGAACCGGCGGCGATGGCCGACGCGATGCACGAGACGAGCCGGTGCTCGGGGTTGACCGCGCTCACGCGGCGCACCACCATCTGGCTCTCGGGACGGTCGCCGGCGGCGATGGCCGTCGCGGCCACCACGACGGTGCGGTGCTCGGCGGCATCGACCGGGACGAACGGCGCGACCGGCTCCCACTCGTCCCGAGGCTGCACCGGCGCCGCGACCTCGGCGGCGTCCGCCGCGGACGGGGCCGCCGCGGGCCTCGCCTCGTCGGGATCGGCGTTGCGGTGACGCAGCCAATCAAAGAAGCCCATTCACTCACTTCCCCTCGGTTATCCCGGCAATCGGACGCGATTGCCACGTATCCGTGCCTACGATTCATGGCCTCTACTTTATATTCGTACATATTGGACTGATTGCACTTTCGTTGTTCGCTGGCGAGCACGCGTGTCTTTCTGCTGTCTCACCCCTCTTACGCTTGCGTTTTCCTGTTCAGATTCTAGTAATCGAGGGCTTTTGCGGCCAAAAGCCGCCGATATCGCACGAACCCACCTCCGGTGAACGGTAGGAATCGAGGTGGTAAACGGTCCCCCGATAATCCAACCCCCTTTCCAGAACTGCGGTCCACTTCCGCTACCTGCGACTTTATGAATCCCTAGGACACCGGTTGTATTTCTCGTGTTCCAAACGTGTGCCCTTTGCGTATTTTTCGTAAGCAAGGCGCTATCGTTTCGCCCGAGCATCGGCCGCCTGCGATCGCTGCACTGTCGCAAGCCGCCGCGTACTGTCGGTTTCTATTGGAAAAGGGAAAGGGAAGGGAAGATTATGGTTATCACCATACTCGGATGGCTCATGATCGCGGTCTTCATGTTCGTGGTCATGACCAAGAAGCTGTCCCCGCTCGTCGCCCTCTGCTCGATTCCGCTCGTCTTCGCGCTCATCATGCTGATCGCGACGGGCAACATCTCGCAGTGGACGCTTCTGGGCGACTGGGTCATGAACGGCCTGGGCACCACCGCGAACACGGGCATCCTGCTTCTGTTCGCCATCCTGTACTTCTCGATCATGCTCGATGCCGGTCTGTTCGACCCCATCACCAAGAAGATGATCGAGTTCGCGAAGGGCGACCCGATGAAGGTCCTCATCGCAACCTCGGTCGTCGCGGCCGCCATCTCCATGAACGGCGACGGCACCACCACCACGCTGGTGTGCTGCGCGGCGTTCCTGCCCATCTACGAGAAGCTGGGCATGAAGAAGATGAACCTGGCCGTCCTGGTCATCCTTCAGAACACGGTCATGAACCTGCTGCCCTGGGGCGGCCCCACGGCCCGCGCCATGGCGGTCACCAACGTCGGCGGCGACATCCTGAGCTACCTCATGCCGGGCATGATCATCTCCGTCATCTTCAACATCGTGGTCGTCGCCCGCTACATGGGCAAGAAGGAGCGCGAGCGCCTCGGTGTGCACGAGTTCACCCAGGCCGAGATCGATGAGCTCACCGCTATCGACGATCCCGACACCCTCGCCATCCGCCGTCCTCAGAACTGGGCCTTCAACGCCATCATGACCGTCGTGCTCATCGCATGGCTCGTCGCCGGCTCGTTCATCGAGGCCATCTCCCTGCCCAACCAGATGCTCTTCATCGTGGGTACCATCCTCGCCCTGCTCGTGAACTACCCGAACCTCAAGGACCAGTCCGCCCGTATCGGTGACAACGGCGGCGACGCCGTCCAGGTCGTCATCCTGATCTTCGGCGCCGGCATCTTCATGGGCCTGTTCCAGGGCGATTCCGAGCTCGGTCTGTCCATGTCCGACGCGGTCGCGCAGTCGCTGATCACCATCATCCCGCAGCAGCTCGCGGGCTTCTGGGGCCTCATCGTCTGCCTCATCTCCGCGCCCGGCACGTTCTTCATCTCGAACGACGGCTTCTACTTCGGCGTCATGCCCGCCATCGCCGAGGCCGGCTACGCCTACGGCTTCACCGGTCTGCAGATGGCCCTCGCCTCCCTCATGGGCCAGGCGTTCCACCTGCTGTCCCCGCTGACCGCCTTCATCTACCTGCTCCTGCGCCTCACCGGCCAGGACCTGGGCGAGTGGCAGCGCGCCGCGGGCAAGTGGGCCGCGTGCATCTTCGTGATCTTCGTCGTCACGATCATGGCCACCGGCGCCATCCCGCTGTACATCCCGCAGGCCTAAGGGCTCTGCCGGTTTGACATCGGCTCCCTCTTTCCGAACCGCGGTCGCCTCCCCGGCGGCCGCGGTTTTCTGTGAACCGAGCGGCACAGGACGCCCGTTCGTTTCCTAAATGGAATCTCTCGCGACACCTAATCTGCCGTTCAGTACGGGAAGGGCGCGTGCCGTCCATTAGAATGACACATATGCAGCGCGCGACCGGAGCACCTAGGAGGTATTGGGTGGACACTGATTCTTTGATGCTCACGCTCTGTGAGTTCCTCGACCTCTCCAAGAACGCCCCGCTCAAAGACGTGCTGCTCGCCGCGTTCCGCCAAGCGATCGCGCTCGGACGCGTCCCGGCGGGGACCGCCATCAACGAGAAGCAGCTCGCAGCGGCGCTCCACATCAGCAGAACCCCCATCCGCGCCGCCCTGGACCAGCTCGCCGACGAGCGCCTCGTCGAGCGCAAGCCCGGCAGCGGCGTGATCGTCCGCGGCATCACCCGCCGCGATGCCGACGAAGTGTTCGAGATCCGCAGCGTGCTCGAGGTCCTCGCCACCACCAAGGCCGCCCGCAACATGAGCGAGGAGGAGTTCGAGGAGCTCCGCGCCCTGCTCGAGCACGGGCAGCGCTGCAACGCCCAGGGCGACGTCGACGGCGTCATCCAGAACATGAACGACTTCAACCGCTTCATCTTCACCAAGGCGGACAGCCCCCGCCTCATGAGCATCATCGCGCCCCTGCAGGCGTACTCGAGCTACTTCCGCGACGTCTCCATCCGTCCGGAGATCCGCCGCAACCAGGCGCTCGAGGAGCACTGGGGGATCTACCTCGCGATGCGCTTCGGCCCGGAGAGCAAGATCGAGCCGGTCGTGCGCGCGCACCTGCGTAACTCGCACGGCTTCGTGAGCAGCGAGATGACCGACCGTGGCATCCGCTGACGGCGAGGTCGCCGCAGGGCACCTCGCGCGCCTCGCCGCCGCATCGCTCGTCGCCGAGGCGCGCCTCACCCCCAAGCCGGGCCTGGTCGACCGGCGCACCAACGGCGCGCACACCGATATGGACCTTTCGACTTTCCTCGCCAGCGCCGCCGCACTCGAGCCCTTCCTCTCCGCATACGCCGCAGCCGGGTTCCGCCTGGGCGCGGACGGCGCCGATGCCGCCGGGCTCGCGGACGAGATGCGCCGCATCGGCATCGATGCCGAGCGCGCCATGTTCGCGGCGACGGGCGGCGTCAACACGCACAAGGGGGCGAACTTCACCTTCGCCCTCATCCTCGGGGCCGCGGGCTCCCTGCTGTCCGAGGGGCGCGGCCTGCCCCTCTCCCCCGCCGACAGCGACGAGATCCTGGACCTCGTATCCCGCATGGGAGCCTGCCTGCTCGACCACGACGTGCGCGAGCTGCTCGCGCGCTCCAGGGGCCCCGGGAGCGGCGGAGGGCTCACCAACGGCGAGCGGATCTTCCTCGAGAGCGGCATCAAGGGCATCCGCGGCGAGGCGGCGCTCGGCTACCCCCGCCTGCGCGAGCTGCTCCTGCCCTACCTGCGCGGCCGCCGGTCGGAGCTGGCGTGCGCGCCCGATGCGGGCGACGTCCTGCTGCGCGCCCTCGTCAAGCTCATGGCCGTGCTCGAGGACACCAACGTGGTGCACCGCGGCGGCATGGGGGCGCTCGCCGATCACCGCGCCTTCTGCCGCGCCCTCGACGAGCGGAACCTTCCCGAGGACGCCCTCGTCGACGAGCTCATCGCCTACGACGGGGTGCTCATCGCGCGCAACGTGAGCCCCGGGGGCGCCGCGGACCTGCTCTCGCTCGGCATCTTCTTCGGCCTCCTCGAGGGAATCCTCAGCCTCGACGCGCTCGACTACCGCCGCGCCTGGACCTTCGAGGGCGCCCCGCCGGCCCGTTAGGCGCACCCGGGCGCGAGCCCGCCCCGAGGTCGCGTCCCGCATCGGCGGCACCCCCGCATGCGAAACAGCGAGGAGCCCGGCAGCCGGAGTGAAGCTGCCGGGCTCCTCGCCCTCGTATCCACCCGGCGGCGCCGAACGCGTGCAGGCCTGCGGCGCCGCCGGGATCGGGATGGCTGTTACTTATCGAGGGAGTAAGGCTTGATCTGGCGGATGACGTCCAGGATCGTGCCGTCGCGGGCCTCGACGACGGCCACGACCCGGTCCTCCCACTCGAGCGGATCGGGCTCGCCCACGATGGCGTAGGCCCGCTCCTGCAGGCTCTCGATGCTGACGTGCGGGATGCCCGCGGCGTCGAGGCAGTCGATGATGTCCTGGCGGGCGGGGTTCACCGCGGTGCCGTAATCGGTCACGAGCACGTCGACGCACTCGCCCGGGGTGGTGACGGTGGTGACGTCCTTGCAGACCGTCGCCATGCGCCCGCGCACGAGCGGCGTCACGATGATGCAGCACTTGGAGCTCGCCGCCGTGTCGGGATGGCCTCCCGGCGCGCCGCGCACCACGCCGTCGGAGCCCGTGATGACGTTGACGTTGAACTTCGTGTCGATCTCGAGCGCGGAGAGCACCATGTAGTCGAGGTAGTTCACGTACGCGCCCTTGGAGCCGGGGTTCGCGTACTCGCTCTGGCTCATCTCCACGTGGTTGGGGTTCTCCTCCAGGTGCTTGATGGCCGTGAGGTCGAAGTCCTGCGTATCCAGGATCTTGCCCACGAGGCCCTTGTCCATGAGGTTGCAGATGGCTCCCGTGACCCCGCCCAGGGCGAAGCCCATCTTGATGCCCTTCTCGCGCATATGGCTCTCGAGGAAGCGGTTCACGGCGAGCGACGGGCCGCCGGCGCCCGTCTGGAACGAGAAGCCGTCGGTGAAGTAGGGAAGCGCGGCGATGATGTCGGCCGCGCGCTCGGCCATCATGAGCTCGCGCGGGTCCTGGGTGAAACGCGCCTCCTTGGAGGCGATGCGCCGGGGATCGCCGATCTGGTCGACCACGACCACGTAGTCGACGTCCTCGCACTTGATGGATGCCGGCACGTTGGGGAAATCGACCAGGCAGTCCGTGATGACGACGACCTTGTCGGCGTACTGGGAGTCGGGGATGGCGAAGCCCAGGGAACCGCAGTTGCTCTTGCCGCCGGTGCCGCTGGCGTTGCCCGCCTTGTCCGAGGTGGCCGCCGCGAGGAAGGCCACGTCCACATGGACCTCGCCGGCCATCATGGCGCGGGGGCGTCCGCCGTGGGAGCGGATGATCGCGGGCTCCTTCAGCTTGCCGTGCGAGATGGCCTCGCCGATCCGCCCGCGCACGCCCGAGGACTCGATGTGCGTGATGATGCCCTGCTCGATGTAATCGGCGAGCAAGTCGTGGGCGTCGCCCAGGGAGGTCGCCGCCACGCGCAGGTCGCGCACGCCGAGCTCCTCGACGAGCACCTTCACGACCTGGCTGGCCGTGTAGTCGCCGTTGCGGAACTCGCTGTGGAACGAGATGGTCATGCCGTCGTGCACGCCGCACTTCTCGCACGCCTCGCGGATCGTGCCGACGAGCTTGTCGGCCGTCGGCTTCTCGCGCACCACGCAGGCGGGCGAATCGCGTTTGATGACCCGGCCGTCCTTGGCGAAGCGGCCCTGGTAGACCTCGCGGCCGTCGGTGAGCAGGTAATCGGGGATGTCGCGCCCCACCGCATTGATCATGAGCGTATCTCCTCTCTACAGGTCGCCGTGGTAGACGCCGCACTTCTTGGCGAGCTCGATGATGCGCTCCGCCTCCTTGTAGAACGGCGGGTCGACCATCTTGCCGTCCACCACGTACACGCCGATGCCGGCCTCGGACTGCGCACGGCAGCTGCGCGCGATCTTCTCCGCATGGGCGATCTGCTTGGGCGTGGGCGCGAAGCGCTCGTGGATGTAGGCGATCTGCTTGGGGTTGATGACCGACTTGCCATCGAAGCCCATGCGCGCGACCAGGTCGACCTCGCGGCGGAAGCCCTCCTCGTCATCCAGGTTGGGATACATGGTGTCCAGGCACTGGACGCCGGCGGCGCGGGCCGCGAGCAGCATCTGACCGCGGGCTGCCTGCATCTCCACGCCGTCTGGCTCGATCTGCACGTGCATGCTCTGGCGGAAGTCGCCGCCCGAGATGGCGCAGCCGAGCATGCGGTCGCTCGCGGTGCAGATCTCGTAGGCGTTCATGATGCCCAGCGGGCTCTCGAGGGCCGCCATGAGCAGGGTACGCCCCACCTCGACGCCGAACTCGCGCTCGGCCGCCTCGACGGCCGCCTCGACCTGGCGGACCATGTCGGCGCTCTCGCACTTCGCGATGCGGATGCCGTCGGCGCCGCCGGCGACGCACACGCGGACGTCCTCGCGCCAGTACTCGGTGTCCAGGCCGTTGATGCGGACGATGACCTCGGTGTCGCCGTAGTCCACCTCGGTCAGCGCGTGGTACAGGCTGAACCGAGCGGCGTCCTTCTGGTTGACGGCGACCGCGTCCTCCAGATCGAGGATGATCGAATCGCAGCCGTAAATGTAGGCGTCCTTGATGAGACCGGGACGCTGCGCGTTCATGAACATCATGGTGCGGCGCAGGCGGTCCTTGCTCGGGCGCGGACGGGTGATCTTCGTCATGAGCGGACGGCACCTCCCCAGGGGATATCGGATGCGGACGCATCGCAGCTGCGGAACACCGCCGCCTCGACGCGCGCCTTGATGGTGCAGTCGAGCGCACCCTTGTCGACCACGGACACGTGCCCGGTCGTGACGCCGAGGCGCCCGAGGGTCTCCTCGACGGTCGCCTTGATCTGGCGCCCGTACTGGTTGAGCACGCTGCTCTCGATGGCGAGCGCGAGGTCCGCGGCGGGTTCCACCGTGACCTGGACGTCGCTGGACTCGAGCGTGCCCGCTACGGCCGTCTTCTCGATTACCATTCGCTCTCCTCTCGGTTCGGTTGCGGTCCCGGATGGAGCCGGACCGGGGCCCCGCCGCATCGGCGGCGGGCCCTCGCGGGGATGCTCCCGATGCCTCCCCGCCCCGGTCGCCCGTCCGGGCACCTGGTCTGCACCCCCATCGTAGGGCTGAGGCAAGATGTACCGACCATCATGTTTTTCGTGGTAATCGATTCCATTTCGTCATACTTTGAATTTGGGCGCCCCTCCCCTCCGGTTTGAGCCGCCTGCCGGCATGCAGCCTCCGCCCACCTGTTCTTTCTCTGTTCCTCCTGCTGTTATTCCATTTTGGACGGCGATATCATGCCGTTATGCCATAGCTGCTCCACATTGGTCCGATACTATGTGCTATGAAATCGAGGAATGAATAGCGCATTTTGCATGAAGAACATTAATTGAACACCGCGAACGTCCCCCGATGGTTCTGGAGGCCCCGTTGGACGAGAAGGACTTCTCCCTGCTGCACATGCTCAAGGAGTGCGGCAACATCACGCACGCCGCCGACCGGCTCTACCTCACGCAGTCGGCGCTGTCCAAGCGCATCAAGGCGATCGAGCGCGAGCTCGGCTGCGAGATCGTCATCCGCACGCGCAAGGGCGTCCGCTTCACCCCCGAGGGTGAGCTCGCGCTTGAGCGCACGGCCCAGGCCCGCCGCGAGCTCGAGCTGCTGCGCCGCGAGCTCGGCGCGAGCCAGGGCGAGATCTGCGGCTCGCTGAGCGCGGGGTTCTCCATCAACTACTCCATCGTGCACCTTCCCGAGCTCATCGCCGAGTACCATCGGCGCTACCCCCGCGTCCAGCTCGACATCGTGACCGGGCAGAGCCGCACGCTGCACGCCAGCCTCCAGACCGGCCAGCTCGACGTCGCCGTCCTGCGCGGCGAGCTGCCGTGGGACGGCATGCAGTACCTGCTCGCCCAGGAGCGCATCTGCGCCGTCTGCACCGCCGAGCTCGCCGACAGGCCGCTGTCCGAGCTCACCTACATCAACCACACCACCGATATCGCGCACACCGCGCTGATGACGCGCTGGCTCCACGAGAACAACCTCGGAAACGACGCCAACCGCATCAACGTCACCGACCTCATGACCTGCCAGGAGCTCGTCCGCCGCGGCATCGGCTGGGCGCTTCTGCCCGAGATCGTCCTCGGCGGCTTCGACGGCTGCATCCGCCCGTGCACCTTCGCCAACGGCGAGCCGTTCATCCGGCGCATGTACGTCGACTGCCAGAAGGAGTCCGAGAGCCTCCCGCAGGTGCGGGCGCTCATCGAGCTCATCAAGGAGCAATACCGCGCGGACGGGGATGTCCCCGCGGCGCCCCTGCCATAAGACACCCGCCCGGGCCACCGACCGGCATCCATCGAAGGGAGCACGCATGCCCGCCGAATACCTCGTCTCCAAGGTCTGGCCGCAGGACCGCGCCACGCTCGCCAAAGTCGACGCGCTGCTCGCGCAGGAGGGCATCGAGCGCGACGCCAACCTCGACTACACCTGCGCCATCGTCGATGACGACCTCAACGTGATCGGCACCGGCAGCTGTTTCGGCAACACGCTGCGCTGTCTCGCCGTGAGCTCGGAGCATCAGGGCGAGGGCCTCATGAACAAGCTCATCACCCACCTGATCGAGGTCGAGTACGAGCGCGGCAACCTCAAGCTGTTCGTCTACACCAAGACGACGGCGGCGAAGTTCTTCCGCGACCTGGGCTTCCATGAGATCGCCCGCGTAGACGGCACCCTGTCGTTCCTCGAGAACCGTCCCGACGGGTTCCCCGGGTACCTGCGGCAGCTCTCCTCGTCGCGCAGGCCGGGGACCGCGGGGGCCGTCGTCATGAACGCCAACCCCTTCACGCTCGGCCACCGCCATCTCGTCGAGGTCGCGGCGTCGGCGTGCGACACCCTCCACCTGTTCGTGGTCAGCGAGGACGCGAGCCTCGTGCCCTTCGACGTGCGCATGCGCCTCGTCCGCGAGGGGGTGGCCGACCTCGGGAACGTCGTGGTCCACGAATCGGGCCCCTACATCATCTCCTCGGCCACCTTCCCGAGCTATTTCCTGAAGGACGACGTCGCGGTGAACGAGGGGCACGCGCGGCTGGACATCGCCGTGTTCTGCCGCATCGCCGCCGAGCTCGGCATCACGCGGCGCTTCGTGGGCGAGGAGCCCGCGAGCCAGGTGACCGGCGTCTACAACCGCGTGATGTGCGAGGAGCTGCCGCATGCGGGGATCGAGTGCGTCGTGGTGCCGCGCCTGGAGGTCGACGGCAGCGTCGTGAGCGCCTCGACCGTCCGGTGCGCCCTGCAGACCGGCGACCTGGATACCGTGAGGCGCCTCGTGCCGGAGTCGACCTACCGGTTCTTCGCAAGCGACGAGGCGGAGCCGGTCCTCGCGCGCATCCGCGCAGCGTGCGACGTGTGCCACTACTGACCGCGTCGCCGAGGCCGCGACCGAGGCTGCGGCTGTGGGATCGATCGCGCTTGCGGCCGTGGCTGTGACCTCGGAATCGGTGCCGGGATCGGCCGCGGCTGCGGCCGTGGTCGCGGCAGTGGCCGTAGCCGCGATGGCCTTGAACCCCGTCGAAGGAGCCTGAATCCCGCTGTCCGGTTTGGCAGGATTGCGGTATGGTGTGTATCTTTTTGAGGCTTCGGTAGTTTGTGTGACAAGGGGCTAGCCTAGGCAGCAACGCTCTTCGCTCCCTTCACGCCCTTCTTCCTCGCCTTCACCGGGCGACCCGGGAGCTGGGGCTGGCAGTCGCCGCACCTGAGCAT
>DXAO01000040.1 GCA_019117005.1 Candidatus Collinsella stercoripullorum
TTCCATCAGGGCCGCGCGCTGCAGGTGCGCAGCCGCGAGAGCATCATCCGCGAGGCGGAGGCGCTCACCCGCGATCCCGACTTCAAGGGCTACATCTCCGACGTGGGCGGGCCCACGGCCAACTTCTTCCGCCCCGCCTGCGACAAGCAGCGCGAGCACGGCGTGTGCCGGGACCGCCGCTGCCTGTGGCCGACCGTGTGCCGCAACATGGTGGTGGACGAGGACGGCTACGCCGACCTGCTGCGGCGCCTGCGCCGGATCCCCGGCGTGAAGAAGGTGTTCGTGCGCAGCGGCATCCGGTTCGACTACGCGATGGCCGATACCTCCGACCGCTTCCTCACCGAGCTTGTGCGCCATCATGTGAGCGGGCAGCTGCGCCTCGCTCCCGAGCATGTGAGCGACGCGGTCCTCTCCGTCATGGGCAAGCCGCCGCGCGCGGTGTACGACGCGTTCTGCCGGCGCTTCGATGAGCTGTGCCGCCGCTACGGGCTCGAGCAGTACGTGGTGCCCTACCTCATCAGCAGCCACCCCGGGTCGACGATGGCCGAGGCCGTCGAGCTCGCCGAGGCGGTGCGCGACATGGGCTACATGCCCGAGCAGGTGCAGGACTTCTACCCCACCCCGTCGACGATGTCGACCTGCATGTACTACACGGGCGTGGACCCGCGCACCATGGAGCCGGTCTACGTCGCGCGCGACCCGCACGAGAAGGCCATGCAGCGCGCGCTCATCCAATACCGCAAGCCGGAGAACTACCGCCTCGTGCACGAGGCGCTCGAGCGGGCGGGCCGCCGCGACCTCATCGGGTACGACCGGCACTGCCTGATCCGCCCCGTGCCGCCCGCAGGCGCCGCCGGACGCGGGAAGGACGCGCGCGGCGGCGGGAAGACGGGCTTAGGAAAAGCGGGAGCGGGCAAGCGCTCCAAGCGCAAGGCGGGCGCGGGGGCGCCGCAGGACCGCGGCGGGAGGCCTGCGCCGGGCGGCGGGCGCGGACCCAAGCGCGCCCCGGACGCGGGGCGAGGCGATGCGCGCGGCCGGAATGCCGGCCGCCACGGGGGGAAGGGCCCCGCGGGCGCCGCGCCGCACGGCCGCAACCGGGCGGCCCAGGGCCGCGAGGGGGCGCGCGGCGGACGGCGTCGCTAGGACCCGGGAGACGGCGGCGGGCCCGGCGACACGGCCCCGTCCCCGGGCCCGGCGCCCGCGGGCGGCCGCCGGGCCCCGGGCCTCCCGGTCCTACGCGCCCGTCTGCGCCGAGGGAGAAGCCCCCTGCAGCGGCCCCGTCCCGTCCGCGGGCGCGGCGTCGCGGCGGGTCGCGAGGGCGAACAGCGCGACGCCGAGCGCGACGAGGCCGAACGACGCCGCGATCGCGAAGGGGACCCCGAGCATCTCGAGCGTTCCCGAGACGATCCCGACGAAATAGGACATGAAGTTCACCACCAGGTGCAGCCCGATGCTGTACCCCAGATGCCCCGTCCGCCAGACGACCCAACCGAGCACGAGCCCCATGACGAAGGCGTACAGCCCTTGGACGAGGTTCATGTGCAGTACGCCGAACAGCAGCGCCTGCACCGCGTTGGCCGCCCAGAAGCGCGCCGTCGGGACCGAGGGCAGCTCGGGCTCCGGCGCGCCGGTGAGCCGGCGCCACGAGCGGTCGCGCCAGCGCGGGGCGTGACCGGGGTTCAGCGCGCGCAGGGCGAACTCGAAGATGACGCCGCGGCAGGCGAGCTCCTCGGTCACCGGCGCGCCGACCGCCAGGACGATGACCGACAGCAGGGTGAACTCGCTCGTGACCGGGTCGTTGATGACCTCGGCGTACTCCGCGTCGAGCTGCGGGGCGAGCGGGAGCAGGTAGGTGAGCAGGTAGCTGATGGCCATCTGCATCCCGATGCCCAGGATCGCGATGGACAGCACCCTGAGCGTCACCGCGGCGGCCCCTGCGCGCCCCCGCGGACGCCGCGTCCGGGCGAACGAGACCGGGCGCAGGTGCAGCCACCACGGGAGGAAGATGGCGAGGCAGGCGAGCTGCGACGCGAGCATGACGGGGCCGAGGACGGCGACGAGCGTCTCGTCCGTGCCCGCGGTCGGGTTCAGCGCGAGGAAGATCAGGGTGAGGGCGAACGACCCGACGACGGCGACGGCGAGCTGGGCGACGATCACCGCGCCGAAGCCCCCGAGCGCCGCCGCGAGCCAGCCGGCGGCGGCCGCCGCGGGAGAGCGCGGGGTGTCGGAGGGGCGCGGCGGGACGGCGCCCGGGTGCAGGGGGGCGCCGGTGACCGCACCGGGATACGGCGCCGCGGCGACGGGGGCGGGGTACCCGGGCGCGGCTCCGGGATACGCGGGGGCGGCAGGTGCCTGCGCGGGCGGTTCGGGCGCGGGATACGGCACCGCGGGCGGTTCGGACGGGACCGCCCGCCCGGCGGGGACGCCCTCGTCGAACCCGGGGCCGGCGATCGCCGCCGCGGCGGGGGCGGGCCCCATCGCGGAGGGTGCCGCCTGCCCGAGGGGCGACGCCGCCGGGGCCCCTGCCGTCACGGGAGGCGCCGCCTGCTCAGATGCCGCCTCGCCCGCACCGGGGAACCGGTCGACCTGCGCCCGGTCCAGGGGCGGGTACACCTGCTCGGTCCGGATGACGGTCGTGGCGGTGTCCTCCCCGTCCACGGGCTCGGCCCACACGGCGTCCGGCTCGTCGAGCCCCCATGTGCCCGCCTCGCCGGAGGGGTCGGACCGGCCGGGGGACGCGTCCGACGGGCCGAGGGCCCGTCCGAACTCGAGCTCGTCGGGGTCGGGGCAGCCGTCCTCGGGGCTACGACGGGGCGCGCGCTGATCGAAATCGCTCATAGTCTCACCTCGGATGCAGTATCCCCGCTTGCGGCCCATCCGAACGCCGTATCGGCAGATTTCAGGTCGAAGGCGAGAAAAAAGGGGCCTCGACCTGCGTCGAAGCCCCCACGTGGGATCTGTGCCCCGCCTCGGCGGCCAGCCGGGGACGCTCCCTCTGCACCGGCCTGCCGCAGGCTCGCTACCGCCTGCCCCCGCGGTCGCCCGGACGGCGCGTCGACGCGCCGCGGGAGGACGAGCCGTACGTCGAGCGGTTATCGCGTCCGCCCGAACGCCCCCCGCGCGCGCCGGAGCGGCGCTCGCGTCCCGTGGGCTCGTCGTAGTTGCGCCAGCTGTCGCGGTCGTCGCGGCCGGAGCGCTCGCGCCCCGGGGAGCCGGCGCGGCCGGAGCGCTGACCGCCCCGGTCCGGCCTGCCCTCGCGGCGCCCTCCCCGCTCGCCGCGGCGCTCGCCGCGCTCGGCGCGACCCTGGCGCGACCCGCGGCCGGAAGCGTCCTCGCCGAACTGCGCGGCGCGGCGCCGGGCGCGGTTGGGACGGCTCTCGGGACGCGCGTCGCGGGCATCCGTCGCGTCCTCGGTCCGTACGCGGGCCTTGCCGGGCCGTTTGCGGGACGCGGGGCGCGAGGCCTCCTCCTCGCGCATGGCGTCGCGGGCGGCGCGGCGGGCGGCGTCGCGGGCGCGCGGGGCGCGCTCGCGGGGCTCACGGGTGCGGGGCGCGCGCTCGCGGGCCTTGTTCGCGCGCTGCCGGCGGCGCTTCCGCTCCTTCTTGGAGGGGGCGTGCGCGGCGGGCACGCGATCCGGGTCGACCGCGGGGGCGCCGTCGCCGGTGTCGATGCCGTCGGCGTCGTAGAGGTCGGCGGTCTTGCCCATGAGGGCCTCGATGTCGAAGAACTCCGCCACGTCGTCCTCCGTCACGAACGTGAGCGACCAGCCCTCCTCGCCCGCGCGGCCCGTGCGGCCGATGCGGTGGATGTAGTCGGTCGGCTCCTCCGGGACGTCGAAGTTCACGACGTAGCGCACGTCCGTGATATCGATGCCGCGGGCGAGCACGTCGGTGGCCACGAGCACCTGGACCCGCCCTTCGCGGAAGTCGCGCAGGGCGCGCTCGCGCTGCGCCTGGCTGCGGTCTCCGTGGATGACGCCGCAGGTGATGCCCGCACGGGAGAGGCGGCGCGCGCAGGTGTCGGCGCGGCGCTTGGTCCGTACGAACACGATGGCGCGCTCCGGGCCCTCCTTCTTGAGCACCGCGGTGAGCGCGGCGTTCTTGGCATCGCGCGAGACCGGCAGGACGTACTGCTCGACCGTGTCGGCCGTCGAGGTCACGGGCGCGATCTCGACGCGCGCCGGGTCGCGCACCAGGTCGGTGATGGCGCCCACGCGGCCCTCGTCGAGGGTGGCGGAGAACAGCAGCGTCTGGCGCTGCTCCCGGCAGCCGGCCACGATCCGGCGCACCTGCGGCAGGAAGCCCATGTCGAGCATGCGGTCGGCCTCGTCGAGCACGAGCACGGAGACCTCGTCGAGGTTGGCCGAGCCCTGCTCCATGAGGTCCACGAGGCGGCCGGGGGTGGCGACCAGGATATCGCAGCCGCGGGCGAGCGCCTGCTTCTGGGGGACGTAGCCCACGCCGCCCACGACGGTCACCGCCACGTGCCCCGTGCGCGCGGCGACGGCGCGGCACACGTCGTCGATCTGCTGGGCGAGCTCGCGGGTGGGGGTGACGATGAGCATCGAGGGGCCGCGCCCGCGCGCGGCGTTGCGACGGCGCCTGCCGCGCTCGCCCTTCTTTGCGGGCGGGACCACATGGGGCAGGCGGTCCATGGTGGGGAGCAGGAACGCGGCGGTCTTGCCGGTGCCGGTCTGGGCGGCGGCGAGCAGGTCGCGGCCCGCGAGCACCTCGGGGATCGCGGCGGCCTGGACCGGGGTGGGGGCCTCGTAGCCCATGTCGGAGACGGCGGCGAGCACGGTCTCGGACAGGCCGAGGTCCGCGAAGGACGTCGAGGGGCGCCCGGCGGCGTCGGCGGCGGCGTCCGTATCGGCAGCGGCCATGGCGGCGTCCTCGAGGCGGGCGTCAGGATTCTTCTGAGTCATGTAGGTGATATCCATTCTGCACGATGCATCGGCGGCGCGCCAAGCGCCGAGGTCATCGCATCACGAGTGCTGTAAGGGGGCGGTTCGCGTATGCAGGCCGCCCGATGCGGCCCGGGGCGCACGCGATGGAGCAGGACCCGCCGACGAAGTAGTATAGGAGCGCCGACCGCGCAACCTGTGAGCGCGCGGTGGACACACCCGATTACCACGATTCCCGCAGTGGGAAAATGGTGCCTGTCACTTTTTTCCCGCAGTGGGAAAAAAGTGACAGGCACCATTTTCCCACTCGCCCCCGCCACGAAGTTCACATGGTTCAACTTTTCCCATACACCCCAGGGGGGTGTGGTGTATGATGGCCTCGGACATCCACCGCCCGGAGAGGGCGACCCGTGAAAGGAGCCTCCATGGCTCATGAGAAGTTCGATGTGGGGGGCATGACCTGCGCCGCCTGCCAGGCGCATGTGGACCGCGCGGTCTGCAGCCTCCCCGGCGTCCAGGAGGTTTCGGTCAACCTGCTCTCGGGCTCGATGACCGTCGACTACGACGAGGGGCAGCTCGGCCCGGATGACATCTGCGCCGCCGTGGACCGCGCCGGGTACTCGGCCTCCCCCGTCTCCGCCGGCCCCGGAGAGGCGCCGGGCGCCCCCGCCGCCCGCCTCGAATCGCCCACCAAGAAGCTCGAGGCGACGGCGGAGGCCATGAAGACGCGCCTCGTCGCCTCGATCGCCTTCCTCGTCCCGCTGTTCTACATCGGCATGGGCCACATGCTCGGCTGGCCGCTGCCCGCGGTGCTCGCCGACCACGCGCACGCCATGACGCTCGCCCTGACCGAGCTCGTGCTGCTGCTGCCGATCCTGTACCTCAACCGCTCCTACTTCATCAACGGCTTCAAGTCGCTCGCCCATCGCGCCCCCACCATGGACGCGCTCATCGCCATCGGCGCCGCGGCAAGCGTCGCCTGGTCGGTGTACGCCATGTTCGTCATGGCCGATCAGCTCGCCTGCGGCGATGTGCACGGCGCCGCGGCGACCGCCATGGACAACCTCTACCTGGAGAGCGCCGGCACCATCCTGACGCTCGTGACCGTGGGCAAGTACCTGGAGATCCGCTCGAAGTCCAAGACGGGGTCCGCCATCGAGGCGCTCATCGACCTCGCGCCCAAGACCGCCTGCGTCGTCGCCGACGACGGCAGCGAGCAGACGGTGGACGCGGATGCCATCCAGGTCGGCCAAACCGTGCGCGTTCGTCCGGGCGAGGCGGTGCCCGTCGATGGCGTGGTGCTCGAGGGCATCTCGGCCATCGACGAGAGCGCGCTCACCGGCGAGTCCATTCCCCAGGAGAAGAGCCCCGGCGACACCGTGCACGCCGCAACCATCAACCGCACCGGCTCGTTCACCTTCCGCGCGACGCGCGTGGGAGCCGACACGAGCCTCGCCAGGATCATCCAGCTCGTGGAGGACGCAAACGCCACGAAGGCCCCCATCTCGCGTTTGGCCGACAAGGTCGCCGCGGTCTTCGTGCCCGCCGTGCTGCTCATCGCGCTCGTCACGTTCATCGTCTGGATGGCCCTGACCGCCGACGTCAACGAGGCGCTCACCGCCGGCGTCGCCGTCGTGGTCATCAGCTGCCCCTGCGCGCTCGGGCTCGCCACGCCCGTGGCCATCATGGTCGGCACCGGTAAGGGCGCCGAGATGGGCGTTTTGTTCAAGAGCGCCGAGGCCCTCGAGAACCTGCACAAGGTGGACGTGGTCGTGCTCGATAAGACTGGCACGGTCACGCAGGGACGCCCCGCCGTGACCGACATCCTGCCCGCCGTCCGCGCCGACGGTCGCACCCTGAGCGAGAAGCAGCTGCTGAAGCTTGCCGCCGCGCTCGAGCGGTCGAGCGAGCACCCGCTCGCTGAGGCGATCATGGCCGCGGCGGACGAGCGCGGCATCGTCGCGCGCCCCGTGTCGGACTTCGCCGCCGTGCCGGGACGCGGCGTCACCGCGCGCGAGGGGGCGAATCCCATCGCCGCCGGCAACGCGCAGCTTATGGCCGAGCTTGGCATCGACATCGACCGCACGCAGCTCGAGGCGTTCGCGCGCGACGGGAAGACGCCGCTGTTCTTCGCGAAAAACGGCGAGCTCGTCGGCACGATCGCCGTGGCGGACGAGATCAAGCCCACGAGCCCCGCCGCCATCGGGACGCTCGGGCACCTCGGCGTCCACGCGATCATGCTCACCGGAGACAACCGCACGACGGCCGACGCCATCGCGCGGCGCGTGGGGCTTGACGACGTCGTCGCCGACGTGATGCCGGCAGACAAGGAGCGCCATGTGCGCGACCTCCAGGCGGCGGGCCACGTGGTCGCCATGGTGGGAGACGGCATCAACGATTCGCCCGCCCTCGCCCGCGCCGACGTGGGCCTCGCCATCGGCGCGGGCGCCGACGTCGCCAAGAAGGGCGCGGACGTCGTGCTCATGCACAGCGACCTGCTCGACGTCGCGCGCGCCATCGAGCTGTCGCGCGCGGTCATCCGCAACATCAAGCAGGATCTGTTCTGGGCGCTGTTCTACAACAGCTTGGGCATCCCGCTTGCCGCCGGCGTCCTGTATCCCGTGCTCGGCTGGCAGCTCTCGCCCATGTTCGGGGCCGCCGCCATGAGCCTGTCGAGCGTCTGCGTCGTGAGCAACGCCCTGCGCCTGCGCGGGTTTCGCCCCACATCGACCGATATGCAACAATAGGAGCGAACGAAGCTCCCCCAGGAAAGGAGATATACCGTGAACTACACCATCAAGACCGAGGGCCTGCACTGCGGCCACTGCGACGCCGCCGTCGAGAGCGCCCTGCTGAACGTCGCCGGCGTGACCGACGCCGACGCCGACCACGAGGTGAACGTCGTGGAGGTCACGTGCGAAGACAGCGTCACCCCCGAGCAGCTCGCCGCCGCGATCGAGGGCGCGGGCGACAGCTTCAAGGTCGTCGAGATCAAGGTCGCGTAGCAGCCATGATGGCGGACCACGAGCGCGTGACGCGCCTGCTCAAAACCGCCCGCGGGCAGATCGACGGCATCCTGCGCATGGTTGAGGACGATCGCTACTGCATCGACATCTCCACCCAGCTCATGGCGACCGAATCGCTGCTCGCGCGCATCAACGCCGACGTGCTCAAAGCGCATGTCGAGGGGTGCGTACGCTCGGCCATGGAGACAGGAGACGAGGGCGAACAGGACGCCAAGCTCGCCGAGATCGAGATGATCATCGAGAAGCTCGCCAAGTGACGGCGGCGCGCCGTCGGCCGACGTCCGCCCATAGGACGTGCGTCGTCGGCGCAGACGGCACGGAAGCGGCGCGTTTTCCCGAAAACTTATGGCTCTCGCGCCCTTGGCTGTGCGCGGCGCCGAGGAAACGGGTAAAATGCTGCCTGTTCGACTGACTGCTTAGAATCGAGGCTCGTAGCTATGAACGACTTTATGAACGGCCGCCGTGGCGTGGACGAACTCACCACCACCCTGGGAGGCGCGAGCATGGTGCTCGCGCTCATCGGGTCGATCTTCTCCGTCTCCTGGCTCGGCTGGATCGCGCTCGTCGCGGTGATCGTCGCGCTCCTCCGCGCGTTCTCGACTAACGTCGCCGCCCGCGAGCGCGAAAACGACGCGTTTTGCGACCTGCTCGCCAAAACGCCGCTCGCCGGCGTGCGCGGCGCCGGAGCGCGCGATGCTCGCCCTCAGGGCGGCGCGGCACCTGGCACCTCCAGCTTCGACCGCAAGAAGCGCACCGCGCAGACCATGTGGGAGAACCGCAAGACCACGATGTACTTCAAGTGCAAGAACTGCGGTCAGCTCCTGTCCGTGCCCCGCGGCAAGGGCCGTATCCGCGTCACCTGCCCCAAGTGCGGCACGAAGGTGGAGAAGCGCTCGTAGAGCGCCGTCGACAACCGCATCGCATGACCTTGTACGGGCGCCTTCGGGCGCCCGTTTTCCATGCGACCCGTCTCCTGGGCGCGCAGCTGCGGCCGACCCCACACCCACGCCATGGCACCAGCTGTGGCGCGCAAGGCGCGGGGCCTTTGCCCCGCCCTGTTCGCAGCGACCCCGGCGCCCCAGACGGATCCGCGCCGCCCCTCGCGCGGTCCTGGCGCGAGGGGCGGCGCGGATGAAAGCCGTCCTAGACGATCGGCATGGCCTCCCACGAGCCGTCGGCACGGGGCACCTCGATAGCGCGATAGCCCGTGCGCGCGGCATGGTCATAGGCTTCCGCGATCCCGTCGCAGATATCGCCGGGCACATGGCCGTCGGACCCCACCGTGATAGGCACGCCTGCGTGCAAAAACCGCTCAAGCAGGCCCTGCGCGGGATAGTAATCCCCCACGCCCTTGCGCCAGCCGGCAGTCGAGAGCTCGACCCGCTTGCCCGTGTCATGGGCGCAGGCCGCCATCTCGTCCCAAAGCGGGCGCAGATCAATCGTCGGCGCGAAGCCCTCGTTGGCAAAGCGCATCGCCAGATCGGGATGGGCCATGGTGTCGAACAGCTCGCACGAACAGGCGCGGCACCACGCGGCGGTGTAGCGACGCCACACCTCGTCGGACCCGAGCTCGCGCCAGATACCAAGATTGCTCGCATCGTCGATCCACGCGCCGCCATCGATCGGCCCCAGCCAGTGCACGCTGCCCAGGCGCACCTGCGCACCCGCGCTCCAACGGCGGATGTAGTCCTCGCAGCCCTCGTACCAGTCGCATTCGAAACCGTAGATATATTCGAGCTCGGGATGGGAGGCCGCCGCCTCGTCGAAGGCCGCCCGATGCGCGGCGAGCTCGCCCTCGACGACCTGCACCTCGCCTTCGGGATCCATGGCGCACGGGAGCGTGAGATGGTCCGTGGCGACCATCACGGCGCACCCAGCCCGCACGGCGGCGTCAGCATTTTCCATAAACGTGCCGACCCCGTCGGAAAACCGCGTGTGCGAATGGGTATCGACGATGGATCGGGCGGGCAACGGACCAGTCATGAAAACCTCGATTCAAAGCATGCACGTCGCGAGGGACACCGGCCGCAGCGTCCATCGCGACGCGTGAAGTTGCATCGCACCGATTGTACCGTGCGGTGGACTATCGGAGGGCGTTGGTCCAAGCGGTCTTGCCGGACGCATCGGTGCATTCGAGCCGAACGTACGTCTCGCATCCGGACAGCCTGAACTCCGCACGCTCGATCGCGCCGCCGTCGGGCGCGATCACGGTGCGGTTGCCGCCGATGGGGCCGCCCGCCACCATGGTCACGCGCTCGCAGGGGCTGCAATCGACCCACAGCGCGCCCTCGCGGACACCGAACCCCTCGATCGACGGCCCGCTGGATGCATAGTACTCCCCCGCCATCAGGGCGCGCACGACCGCGTCGCGGGTGAGCTCCGCGGCGCATACGACGACCCATCCCCCGAACACATCGTCGAAGGAGGTGACGTGGTGGCTGTCGTCGGATGCGACGCCGCCCACCGCGACGCCGCGCCGCAGCAGCAGGTCCCAATAGACGGTGTCCGCTCCATCGCCGCCTTCGTTCACGGTGTCGTAGTTGAACACCTCGATACCGAAGACGCCGTCGAGACCCAGAATATCCTCGGGTTCGATCCGGCTCCAGATGGGATGGTTGTACATCACGGCGCAGCCGCGGCGCGTCAGCTCGTCGCGCAAGGCGCGGGCAACAGACAGCCCGTCCCAGGCGCCATGGCGCACGATGGGCTCCAGGCGCTCCATGTGCTCGAAGTGCGCCGGCGCGGCGGCGACCATCTCGTCGGTCCCCAGAATGCCGTGCATATGGTGGCAGCGCATGCGAGCGCATCTGCCGTCCGTGCCGTCGGCATACAGATACGCCGACGCCTCGATGCCGGGCAACACGATGAAATCGTCGCGGTCGAACTCGCCCGAGAGGTCGGTGAACACATCGTGCTCGGAAAGGCACAGGAACTGATAGCCGTGCGCTCGGAAATCCGCGACCACTTCGGCGGGCGTCAGGCGCCCATCCGAAACGGTGGAATGGGCATGCAGGTTGCCTTTATAGCGATTGGTGCCCTGGGGCAGGCCGATCTGATCGTCGATCATGGTCGCTCCTCGTCGACAGGCGCCTGCCGGAAGTAAGCGTCCCGACGGGCGCGAAGGGATGGGGTCGCCCGACGGTTACGCCGCCGCGCGCGCATGGGCCGCCTCTGCGGGAATGTGCAGGCAGTCGTGCTTGGGAATCGCGACGAAGACGCGCTCGCCGTCGTCGAACAGGTGGAAGCTGCGAAACAGGGTGTCGACGCGAAACTCCACGCCCGACGCATCGAGCGTGTAGCGCAAGACGTTGCCGCGGGGCACGCTGCGCACCACGGTCGCCTCGGCGACATAGGCCGCGTCGTCGATCGGCGGCTCGGCGGAGATGCCGATCGTCTCAGGGCGGATCGCCACCACGCGCCCATCGTCAGCCATATCGCCCGTGAGCGCGCGGAACTCGTCGGCGCGAAGCAGGTTGTAGCTACCGATGAAACTCGCCGCGAACTCCGACACGGGGTTCGTGTAGACCTGCACCGGGCTGCCCGCCTGCTCGATGCGGCCGGCATGGAACAGCTGGATCACATCGGACATGACCATGGCCTCGTCCTGATCGTGGGTGACGAAGATCGTCGTGAGCCCCAGCTCCTGCTGAATCTCGCGGATACGGCTCTGCAGGGCGCGGCGCAGCTTGGCGTCGATCGCCGAGAGGGGCTCGTCGAGCAGCAGGACGTCGGGCTCGGTCACGATCGAGCGCGCAAGGGCGGCGCGCTGCTGCTGGCCGCCGGACAGATTCGCGGGATAGGAGCGCTCCTTGCCGGTGAGCTCGACCATCGCGATGGCCTCTTGGACCCGCTTCTCGATGACGGCAGGGTCCGCCTTTTGCATCTTGAGGCCGAAGGCGATGTTTTGCTCCACCGTCATGTTGGGAAACAGGCTGTACTGCTGAAAGACCATGCCGATGTTGCGCTTGGACGCCGGCACGCCGGTGATGTCGCGCCCGTTGAGGATGATCTGCCCCTCGCTGACCGCCTCCAGGCCGGACAGGCAGCGCAGCAACGTGGATTTACCGCATCCCGAGGGGCCGAGCAGCGTCACCAGATCGCCCTTCTCGATCCCGAAATCGATGTGGTCGAGGACGGTGTTGTCGCCGAAGCGCTTCACCACGTTTTTGAACTCGATATAAGACATTGCGCTACTCCTTCTCGCTTTTCCGCGCGCCGCTCTGCAGCTTGAGGACCAAAGCGGTCACCGCGCCCACCACCAGGAAGATGATGACGACGATCGCGCTCGAAAGACCGCTCGAGGTATCCATGTTGGCCTGCAGGAACACCTGGATGTTTTGGTAGTTGGTGCCCGCGATGTTGTTGGCGAGCACGAAGTCGCCGAAGATGATGCTTTCGGCAAGCAAGCTCGAGACGAGGATTCCCGAGACGATGTTGGGCAGGACCACCTGCACGTAGGCACGGAAGCGCCCGCATCCGAGCATCTCCGCCGCCTGAATGAGCATCTCCGCGTCGATGGCGTTGAGCGCGTTGCGAATGCCCTGGTAGATATAGGGCAAAACGAGGATAGCGTAGGCGCCGAACAGCATCACCATGCGGTTGGACAGGATGGTCCCCGTGCCCGTGTACAGGGAGATGATGCCGATGGACAGGATCACGCCCTGCAGCGCGTAGGGAATCATGCAGATGAATTGCATGACGTTGCCGAGCCTGCGGTTGATCGCGACGACCGCGTACATCGCAAGCAGCAACAGCACGATCGTGATGATGACGCTCGCAAAGCACAGCACAAGCGTGCGGCCGATGGAGGCCCAGAAGGTCGCATTGCCGAACAGCTCGATATAGTTGCGCAGGGTGAAACCGGAGGGAAGGATGTCGGTCCACTCCACGAATAGCGAGTAGACGAACGTCACGAGAAACGGGATCAGAAGGTACAGCCCCACAGCACCAAGGAAGATCTTGGCACCGAGCGAGGTGCTCTCGTTGCACGTCTTGCGCTTGACATTGGCACTCATACGATCTCACGACCTTTCGCGGCGCGCTTGGTGAAGTGGTTGTTGATGAGCGTGCAGGCGACCATGAGCAGGATGAGCACGACGGCAAGGGCGCTGCCCGTCGCGGCGTCCACTTGGACATCGCCTTTGAACTTCGATGTGATCTGCAGGGGCAGCAGGGCGAAGTTGTTCATGACGAGCGCGAAAGCGGTCGCATAGGCGGCAAGTGCGTTGGAGAACAGCACCGACAGCGTGCCCAGGATGGAGGGCATGAGATTCGGAACGACGATCTTGACCCAATAGTCGATTGAGCTCGCCTTGAGTATGGTCGCCGCCTCGCGCCATTCCTTGCGTATACCGGAAAACGCCGGTAGAAGCAGCAAGGTCGCCAGCGGAATCTGGAAGTAGATATACAGGATCACGAGGCCCTGGCTGCCGTACAGATCGAAGTCGGCCAAAAACGGAATGCCCCAGCTGCGCCCCATGATGGTGAGCACACCGGAATTACCCATGAGCACCATGAAGGCGAAGGCCAGCGGCACGCCGGAGAAATTCGACATCATGTTGAGGATGAGCGTGAAGGCGCCCCGCACGCGCGCGCTCGACTCATAGGCGAAGCGGGCGGCCAGAAACGCCACCGCGATGCCGACGACGGCGGACAGCAGGCTGATCCAGACGCTGTTCCAAATGGACTGCTGGTACAGCGGCGTCGTGAAGATCTTGATGAAGTTCTCGAGACCGGGAGCGCCGGACTCCTTGCCGATCAGGCTATCGATCAGGATCTGCGCCAAGGGTAGGAACTCGTAGGCGATGACCACGAGTGCAAACGGTATGAGCGCGGCGTACCCGAACCACGTGCGGCGCATCGATGTCTTGGCCGGGGAGCCTGCGCTGGAAGATGTCGCCATGTACGACCTCCTTTGCCAACAGGACACCGTGACGCGGGACAGCCGGCGAAGCCGCCCCGCGTCACGGGCAGAAAGTGTTTGTTATGCTCAGCCGATCATCGGGATGATGTTCTCCTGATACCAGGTGATGAGCTCCTCGCACACGCCGGTCCACTTGTCGTTGTCGACATCCACGACGTTGTCGCCGTAGGCGGCGTCATCGAGGTGGAGGGCCTTGACGTCCTCGGGAAGCTCGACGTTGCGGATCGGGGTCGCGAAACCGCGGGCGAGGTTGATCTGGCCCTCGTCGGACAGGATGTACTCGCGGGCCAAGCACGCGGCGGCAGGATGCGGCGCATACTTGTTGATGATGGTGCAGTAGCCCGAGCGCACGCTGGCATCCTGCGGAATCGTCACCGTGAAGGAAGCGTCCGGATTGTTCTCGAGGATCTGGGCACGATAGTTCATGGTGTTGTAATCCCAGTGCAGGGCGACCGCGATCTCGCCGCTCTCAAGGCGCGCGATGGAGGGATCGCCGGTGTCGAGGCGCCCTGCCTCGGCGAGCTGAGTCAGGAAGTCATAGGCGGGCTGCATGTCGTCGATGCCTCCACCCAGAGCATACGCGGCAGCGAGCACGGCGTACTGCGAGGAGGCGCCGGCGACGACATCGCCGATGGTCACCTTGTAGTCGCCATCGAGGATATCCTGGTAGCTCGTGGGCGCCTGTGGGACCTGCTCGTCGTTGGCGATGAAGGACATGGTGCCGTAATAGCCGACCACCCAGTCGCCATCATCATCCTTGGCCCAATCGGGGATCTCATCCCAGTAGCTGGTCTTATACTTGAGGGTGACGCCTTCCTCTTCGGCGGTCGGGCCCCACTGCTGCCCCACGTCGCCGATATCCTTGGTGCCGTCGGCGCCCTCCTGCTTGAACATGGCGATCTCCTCAGCGGAGGACATGTCCTGGTCGGTATGGGCGATACCGTACTCAGCCTCGAGGTCCTCCCAGGTCTCGACCCAGTTGGCCCAGGTGTCGGGCATGCCGACCGAGTTGACCTCGCCCTCCTTCTGGGCCTGCGCGATGATCTCGTCGAGCGACATGCTGTTGTAGTCGACTTCCTCCACGACCTCGCCGCCCTCGCTGCAGCCGGCAAGCCCGATGCTCGCCGTGGCGGCAAGCCCGGCGGCACCCGCCAGCATCGCGAAGAACTGCCTGCGCGACATACCGCGCTCCATCGCCGCGCGAACGACCGTGTCCCTATCCATGGATGATCTCCAATCTCCTCTTCGAATCAATGCGCACGGGGTACCGACACCGATCGGGCGGGCGATCCCGGCGATACATCACGCTCGAGAACCTGCCGTGCGCGGGACCTCGGCCACTATAGCGAGCGAACCGGGCGCGCATGCCGCGCGCGAGGCATCCCTTGCACGCGCATAACCAAAGGTGCGTAAACGCTTACTTCCATGCCCCGGCCTTGACGCGCGCGATATGGAATCCTTACGGGCGACCTCGAATCGAGCCGAAGGATCGGCATGAAAATGCGGCCCTTGCACCGCGGGGATGCAAGGGCCGCATTTCACACCGACCTTCATGTCCTGCCGATACGTTACCGGTCGTCTCCTAAGATCCGAACGAGACGGGTGAATACGTTCACGATATCCAAAAACAGGTTGCACGCCATGAACACCGCGTTGGGGACGGTGGGGGCGACGGAGGTCGCCGCGTGCATGTCATAGCCGATGAAACCGCAGAACACCACCACGACCGCTATGTCCAGCCACGTCTGGTCCATACCCATGAACATCGTGACCATCTGCACGACGAGGAGCGCGAGCAGGCTTACGCTCAAAACGCCCACGATGCGTTGGAAGACCCGTGGAAACGCGACTCCCAACGCTCCGAACACGACGGTGATGACCGCTGTCGCGAAGAGGGCGGAGTTGATGACCTCCATGTCATACACCAAGGCCAACAGGGAAAGGGTGGCGCCAAACGCGCCGACGAAGAGCGCGAAGCCGATCAGGGAGCGCACAACGGCCTGGCGCTTGACCGCGACGTTCATGAGTATGATGCCCGCGATGATGCCGACAAACGAGCAGATCATGTACGGATGGACGTAGACGGTTATCCACGTTTCGAACCCCGGCATCTTCACGAGGTAAAAGCCCAGACTCATCACGGACAGTCCCGCGAAGATAAGCCCGGAGAAGATGAGGTTGTAGGCACGCGGCCCGATAAGCCGCCCCGCGCTCTGCCCGACACGGACAGAAGCGATATCGCCATTGATCTCGTTCATATCGGACCTTTCCCTTCGATGCCGTCTGCGCGGCCCTCGCCGTCGCCGAACACGGCGGCCTCCACGTCTCCAAGGCCGCACGAGCACGCAAGGTCGGCGTTTTTAACGCGAGCGGGCCCCACGCAATCCCGCGCGAGACCCGCTCGACTAAGCGCATCCGATCGACTGCGCCAGGTTACTCCTCGACGAGCTCAAACTGATCGGGACCGACGCCGCAGACGGGGCAGACGTAATCCTCGGGCAGCTCGGGCGTATCGACCTCGACCTCGTAGCCGCACACGACGCACACGAACTTATACTTCTTCTCGTCAGCCATGGTAGGAATCCTTTCGTTGGCGATGAACCTATGGCTAGTATATCCGCCCGCGGGCGATTCAGACCGACAATTCCGCCGGCACCCGCTCTCCGCAAATAGGACACAATCTCAGTATCAATTCCGGCGGGGACGTGCGGACGGGCCGGGGGCGGCGTCGGCGGCACCCCGGACGACGACGCGGGACGGCGGGGCGGGGCGCAGGGATCGCGGCGGCACCGGGGGCGGGGCGGGGTTGGACGGCGCGACCTCCTACCCCTGGTAGCTCGACGCCTTGGGCGGCGTCTTGCCCTTCAGCACCGCGTGGTAGTACGCATAGGTGAGCGGCTCGGCGTCCGAGAGCTTCCGCGCGTCGACCACGTCGCCGATGAACAGCAGATGCGTGCCCGCGTCCACGGTGTCGACGACCCGGCAGGCGTACAGCGCGCAGGCGTGCTCGGGCGAATAGGGGCTGCCGACCTCGGAGGTCTCGCAGCCGTACTTCTCGAACTTATCGTAGTCGGCGCTCGAGCGGAACCCGAAGTTGCCGATGTAGGGCATGTCGGTGGTCATGTCGAGCGCGGTGACGGTGAAGGCGCCCGCCTTCGCGATCACGCCGGTGGTGACGTTGTCCTTGTGCACCGCGACCATCATGCGCGGCGGCTCGGCCGTCACCTGGGTGGCGGTGTTGATGATGCAGCCGGCCTTCTGCCCGTCGGCCTCGGCGGAGACGACGTACAGGCCGTAGGTCATCTTGAACAGGGCGGTCAGATCCATGGGATGCTCCCCTCTTACATGAGGCGCCGGCGCGGCGCCTCGTCCAACCATCGAGGGTAGCATAAGGAGCCGTCCCCGGCGCGGACGCTCGGCTGACGGCAGGCGCTGGGCGCGGGTCTAGCGGCTGCGCTCCTTGAGCGCGCGGTCGATCTCGCGCTGCATGTCGCGCCGCGCCATGTCCTCGCGCTTGTCGTACAGCTTCTTGCCGCGACCGAGCCCGAGCGAGAGCTTGACGCGGCCGTTGTCGTCGAAGTACAGCTCCAGCGGGACCAGGGCGTAGCCGCGGTTGCGGAGCTTGCCGTCCAGGTAGTCGATCTGCCTGCGGTGCAGCAGCAGCTTGCGGCGCCGGTCGGGGTCGCGGTTGAAGATCGACCCGTGGCTGTAGGGATGGATGTGCACGCCCACGAGCCAGCACTCGCCGCCGCGGATGAGCGCGAAGGTGTCGGTGATCTGGCAGGCGCGCTCCCGCAGGCTCTTCACCTCGGTCCCCGAGAGCACGATGCCGCACTCGAAGGTCTCCTCGATGAAGTACTCATGGCGGGCGGAGCGGTTCTTGGCGATGGTCTTGCGCTCCCTGCGGCTAGGCATCGGCGCCCTCCTCCCCCTCGGCGGGCGCGCCGGCGCCCTGCTCGCGGGCGAGCTCGGCGTCGGACTCGCGGATCAGCTGCACGAGCGCCCGGCAGGCGTCCTCGCCCACCAGCCCGCGCGCGCGGACGGTGAGGCGCGCCGCCTCGTCGCGGTCCCCCGCCTGCGCGGCGTCCGACGCGCACATGAGCAGGCAGATGGCCACGTCGGCGGACGGGGACGCGTCGACGCCCTGGGCGGCGAGCTCGGCGGCGGCCTCCTCGTCGGACGCCTCGGCCGCCTCGGGGCGCTCCGCGGACATGCGCTCGGCGAGCGCCGTCACGCGCGGGTCGCCGGCGGCGAGGCGGCGCGCGGTCCGCAGGCAGCCGGAGGCCGCGAGGGCGTTGTGCGCATCGAGGAAGAACTCCCCGAGGTTGGCGTAGGCGCGGGCGGCGGAGCGCGCGTCGGAGGCGCGCTCGATCACCGAATGGCTGAGCGCCGCCCACTCCCGGACATCGTCCAGGGCCCGGTAGAGCTCGGCGAGGTCGAGGCGGTAGGCGCAGTTCATGGGGTTCCAGCGCACGGCCTGCGCCAGCGCGTTGCGCGCGCTGACGTAGTCCTGCTGGACGATGTAGGCGAAGGCGAGCGCCGCGTAGAGGCGGTCGAAGGGGGCGCCCACCTGCACGAGCCGGCGCGGGTCGCGCTCGACGCGGCGGTACGCCAGGCGCTCGAAGGCGTCAGCGAAGCTGAAGTACTGCACGTCGTCGGCGGTCCTGCACTCGGCGTCGATGTACTCCTCGGCGAGCTCGACGAGCCGCTCCAGAAGCGGGGCGGCTCCGTCGTAGTCGCCGGCGGCCAGATAGCCCTCGGCTTGGGCGATATCGCGTTCGGTAACGGGTAGATCCACGGTTCCTCCCGGGTCTCGAGATGTCGTATCAGTGTAGCGCACGGCTCGCGTGCACGAGCGCGAGATCGAGGTGCCCGCGCACGGCGTCGGCGCGGACGACCTCGACCACGACGCGGGTCCCCAGCGCGATGAGGCGGCCTGAGGACGCCCCGGTCAGCTGGAGCCGTTCCTCGTCGAGCTCCCACCACTCGTCCCCGCCGAGGTCGGACAGGCGGACGAGCCCCTCGGCGGAGGTGTCGTCCAGCCGCACGAAGGCGCCCATCCGGTCGATCCACGAGACCGAGCCGGAGAAGCGCTCCCCCACCCGCCCGGCGTAGTAGCGGGCGACCATCACCTTCTGGGATGCGTGGGCGGCGGCGTCCGCCGTGCGCTCCTTCGCGCTCGCGTCGCGGCAGAGCTGCGGGAGGATGCGCGCGAGCGCCTGGTCGCCGACGCCCGTGAGCGCGCGGGCCCGCTCCCGCGCCCGGGTGGCGCCCAGGCGCTCGGAGGCGAGCCGCGCCTTGAGCTCGCGGTGGACGAGCAGGTCGGGGTAGCGCCTGATGGGGCTCGTGAAATGGCAGTACGCCGTCGCGCCGAGGGCGTAGTGCCCGAGGTTGCGGGGGCGGTAGACGGCGCGCTGCATGGCGCGCAGCAGCAGGGCGTTCACCAGCGGGGCGAACCGCGTCCCGTGCGCCCGCTCCACGGCCTCCTCGATCGCCGCGGGATCGCCCTCGCGGATGCGCGCGGACAGGGCGCGGTCGACGGCGCCGATCTCGACGAGGGTCGCCGTCGCGTCCGCCAGCTCGTCGGCGGACGGGCGCTCGTGCACGCGGTAGGCGGCGTCGAGCCCGCGGTCGGCGAGCCAGCGCGCCACGCACTCGTTCGCCACGAGCATCGCCTCCTCCACGAGGGAGGTCGCGCGGGTCCGCTCGCGCGCGACGATCCGCTCCGGCTCGCCGTCGGCGTCGAGCAGGGCATGGACCTCGACGGTCTCGAAGTCGATGGCGCCGCGGGCGCGCCGGACGCGGCGGCGCGCGGAGGCGAGGGCGTCCGCCTCGCGCAGGAACGCCCCCAGGTCCTCCCCGGCGGCGCGGGCCGTGCGGACGGCCGCCTCCCCGCGCGCCAGGGCACCGTCCCCGTCACCCCCGGGCGCCGCGGCCTCGCGCCCGCCCCGGCCCCCGTCGGTGTCGTCGAGCGCCAGCAGGGCGTCGACCGCGTCGTAGTCCAGGCGCACGCGCGAGCGGATCGCGCTCGGGTACACGGAGAAGCCGCGGACCCGAGCGCGGCGGTCGAGCTCCGCATCGACCGTGACGGCGAGGCGGTCGACCCCGGGGCGCAGCGAGCACAGGTCGCACGAGAGCTCCTCGGGCAGCATCGGCAGCACGCGGTCGGCGAGGTAGACCGAGGTCGTGCGGCGCCGGGCCTCGAGGTCGATGTGGCCGTCCCAGGCGACGTAATGGGAGACGTCGGCGATATGCACGCCCAGGCGCCACCCGCCCGCCGCCGTGCGCTCGACCGATATCGCATCGTCGAAGTCGCGCGCGTCGACGGGGTCGACGGTGAGCAGGAACCGGTCGCGGATATCGCGGCGCAGCGGGTCGGCGAGCGCGCCGTCGACGTCGAGGCGGCAGGCGCGCGCCTCGTCGACCGCCGCCCGGGGGTAGCCGTCCTCGAGGTCGTAGCGGGCCATGACGCAGGCTATGCCGAGGTCCGGCGCGTCCGCGCCGCCGAGGCGGCGCTCGATGGTCGCGACCCCCGACTCGTAGCGCGACGGGTAGCTCACGATGCGCGCCGACACCACGTCGCCCGGCGCGACCCCGTTGTCGGCGGCGGAGGTGTCGCGCGGCAGGATGAAGAAGTCCTGGCCGCCGCGGCGGTCGAGCGGGCGCACCACGCCCAGGGGGCCCGCCACGTCGTAGGTGCCCACGAGCGAGACGCTGCGCCGGTCGAGGACGCCCTCGACCACCGCGCGCATCTGCCCGCCCGGCCCGCGGTGCAGGCTCACCGTGACCGTGTCGCCGGCCATGGCCTCGCGGACGCCCCGCTGGGTGAGGCGGAACTCGCCCTCGGCGGTGCGGACGAAGGCCCCGGCGTCCGTGAGCCGCACGGTGCCGGTGAGCCGCGGCCCGCACTGCCCGGCCTGCCCGCGGCGGCGTGCGCCGCCCCTCTGCTTGCGCCCCATGGCGCCTCCCTTCCCGAACCGTCCGCCCCGCGCCCGTCGGCGCGGCGCCGGATGCCGCGCCGCGGCGTACCGGGGCGGAGCCTCCACCGCCCGCCGCCCGCGCGGGTCGCGCCGGCGCGCCCCCGCCTCCGTGCGCGGCGCGCCCTCGTATCCGTATACGTATACCCCGGGCGCGCCGTCGCCATCGGACCCGCATGGCGGGACGCGGCGCGCATCGCCCGCTCGCGCGGCGACGCCCGGGTCAAAAAGAGGGCCGCCCCCAGGACGGCCCTCATCGCGCCCGGGAGCGACCCGGGCCGGCATCGTGCGTGCGCGCCTACACCTTGAGGTAGCGCCTCATGGCGATGGCGGAGCCGAACAGGCCGATCACCACGCCCACGATCACGAGGGCGGCGTAGGTGACGAGGTACATGTTCAGCGGGATCTGGAACGACAGGAACGACATGGCGTTCTGCAGCGCCGGCATGCCGAAGTTGCGGATGAGCTCGAGCACGCCGATGGACAGCAGCGCGCCCAGCAGCGCCTGGATGACGCCCTCGGTGATGAACGGCCCGCGGATGAAGCTGTTCGAGGCGCCCACGAGGCGCATGATGCCGATCTCGCGGCGGCGCGCCGTGATGGACAGGCGGATGGTGTTGTTGATGAAGATGAACGCGATGAAGGTGAGCAGCGCCACGAGCACCACGGCCGCGATGCGGATGTAGGTGGTCACCTGGAACAGGCGGCCGACCTCCTCCTGGCCGTAGAGGACGCTCGCGTTCACGTCCGCATCGACGTCGTCGACGTCGGGATCGTCATCGTCCACGATCTGACGGAAGTCCTCGTCCGCCTTGATGCGCTCGGCGGTGGACTGGACCTGCGAGGGATCCTGCATCTCGATCACGAAGGACCGGGGCAGGGGGTTCTCGCCGTCGAGCGCCGCCATGGTGGCCTCGGCGTTGTTGGACAGGTTGCTCGTGTAGTCGGCGAGCGCGTCCTCCTTGGTCTTGAACTGGACGCTCGCGACGTTGTCCCAGCTCTCGAGCTTGGACTGGAACGCCTCGATCTGGTCGTCGGTCGCGTCGTCGGAGATGAAGGCGTTGATGGTGACCTGCTGCTCGACCGTGCCGATCACCGAGTTGACCACCGCGGAGCCCAAGATGAACAGGCCGATGATGAACAGCGACAGGAAGATGGTGATGACCGCGCCGAGCGAGGTGCCGAAGTTGCGGAAGAAGTGGCTGCCGGCCTCGCGCAGCGAATACCCGAAGTTGCTAGGCGCCATAGTTGCCGTAGCCTCCCCTCTCCTGGTCTCGGACCACGTGGCCGGCCTCGAGGGCGATCACGCGGCGGTGCATGGAGTCGACCATCTCGCGGTCGTGCGTGGCGACGACGACCGTGGTGCCCGTGCGGTTGATGCGCTCGAGCAGCTTCATGATGCCGAGCGAGATCGCCGGGTCGAGGTTGCCGGTGGGCTCGTCGCAGATCAGCAGCGGCGGGCGGTTCACCATGGCGCGCGCCACGGCGACGCGCTGCTGCTCGCCGCCCGAGAGCTGGTCGGGGTAGGAGTCCATCTGGTCGGCGAGGCCGACGAGGCGCAGGACCTCGGGGACCTGGCTGCGGATGACGCCGCGGGGCTTGCCGATGCACTCGAGCGCGAAGGCCACGTTCTCGTAGGCCGTCTTGTTGGGCAGCAGCTTGAAGTCCTGGAACACGGTGCCGATCTGGCGGCGCAGGAACGGGACCTTGCGGTTCTTGATCCGCATGAGGTCCTGGCCCGCCACCAGCACGCGGCCGCTCGTCGGCTTGACGTCGCGGACCATGGTGTTCAGCAGCGTGGTCTTGCCGGAGCCGGAGTGGCCCACGAGGAAGACGAACTCGCCCGGGTAGATCTCCAGGTTGACGTCATCGAGCGCGGGCTTGTTGGGCTGCGCGGCGTAGATCTTGGTGAGGTGCTCCATGAGGATGACGGGCTCCACGCCGGCCTCGCGCGCCATCTTCTTGCGCGAGTCCCCCACCGGGGCGAACACCGAGGTGAAGTCCGGGCTCTGGAGCGCCTGGTCGACATCGGCGATCTGGCGCTGCTCGGAGAGGTCGGTCGATGCCACCGCGGGGCCGGCCTGCGTCATGAACACGCCCGTGGAGGCCGGGGTCGCCGGCTGGTCGGGCGAGGGCAGGCTGCTCAGCGGGGCCGCGGGCGCGGCCGGATCGGGCACCGAGGGCGCCTGCGGGGCGGCGACGGGCGCGGGCTGCGCGGCGACGCCGTCGAACAGGTCGGGCGACGGGGTGTAGGCAAAGGGGTCGGGCTCGGACTGCCCGGCCGGGACAGCGGGCTGCGAGAACAGCCGGCTCTCGTCCTCCGGAGCGGCGGGCGCCTGATGGCGCGGCGCCGGCGCGGGCGCGGCGCCCTGCTGCGGGGCCGTGCCGTCTCCGGGCTTACGGAAGTGGTTACCCACTGCAAGCTCCTTCGTGTCGTGCGTTTGAACTACAGTCATTTCAGTATGTTAGCAGGAACCCGCCGCGTGCACAGAGATTGCACGCTCCGTGCAACAGCCTCAGCCGACGGATGCAGGAGAGCGCCTCTGGGAACATAGGGACAGTCACCTTTTTCCCACAGAGGGGCCCCTCGTGGGAAAAAGGTGACTGTCCCTATGTTCCCAGAGGGGTGTCCCTCACGCGCGGGCAAGCGCGCCGGAAACCTCGAGGGTCTCGTCCGTCGCCTCGCCGATCAGGAAGGGCTGACGGGTGTAGTCCGCCGAGAGGTCGACGTAGACCGTCCCGTCCAGCCCGAGCGCGCCCGAGACGCTCGCCGTGCCGGCGCCGCCCGAGCTCGTGCCCTCGCCCGTGAAGGTGTAGACGCGCCCGTCCGCCTGCCTGAAGGAGCGGGTCCCCTCGTCGGGCTCCCCCTGCGCGAGCGTGCAGGAGAGCACCCCCGTGACCTCCGAGGCGCCCCAGCCGCCCGGCGCCGCGCGGTACTCGACCGTGAAGGTGCCCGCCGCGGGGTCCACGTTGGAGATGGTGAACGACGAGATCTGCCCGGTGCCGTCCCCCGCGGCGTACGACCCCTCGAGCGCCGAGGCGTCCCAGGAGAACGACGAGGTCGCGTCCCCCGCCGCGCGAACCCACGACGACCCGTCGAAGGTGTAGGTGTAGGGCGTGCTCACCGTCGTGGCGCCGAACCACAGGTCGAAGGTGCGCTCCGCGGTGTAGGTGCAGGTCTGGGACGCCGCATCGAAGCTCGCGGAGAAGCCGTCCGGGAAGTCGGGGTCGCGCGTCACCCCGGCGGTCGCGCGCGTGGTCGCGTCCGCCCGGATCACGGCGCCCGCCCACCCCGACGCCTCGACCGCCGAGGCGAGCCCCGGGTAGCGGTCGCGCTCCTGCGCGCGGGCGAACAGCAGCGTCACGGCGAGGTCGCTGTCGAAGCTCTCGTTGGCGAGGCCCGCCGTGGCGTCGACCAGCAGCGAGCCGTCCTCCTGCCGCTGCACCGAGGTGATCCGGACGTCGGAGAGCCCGTAGGGCGAGTCCTCCACGTAGTCGTCCGCGGCGAACCCGTCCATGATGTCGGCGTCCGCCTCGATGACCTGCCGCACGGCGCCCGCATCGGGCTGAGAGGCGGCGCCGAGGGCGAACCAGGCGACCGCGGCGGCGACGGCGACCAGGACCGCCGCCGCGACGAGCGCGAGCGCGCGGCGGCGCACGCGGCGGGCCGCGGGCGCGGCGCCGTCCTTCGGGGCGCCGTCCGCTCCCGCCGCCTCGGCCTGAGCCGCCTCGGCCGCGGCGCGCAGCCCCGCGGGCATCCGCTGGGTGCCGCCGGAGCGCGTGGCCTCCGTGAGCGCCGCCGTGGTCGACGCCGGGATGAGCAGGGTCTCCATCGCCTGGGCGCGCTCGACCATGTCCTGCGCTGCTATGGCGGCGTCCTCGCAGGCGTCGGCGTGGGCGGGCGTGCCGGTCGGCGGCAGCACGAGGGTGGGTGCGGCCTCCGTAGACGGGACCCCGTCGCCCGAGGCCGGGGCGGCCTTCGGGGTGTCCGCGGGGCCGGCCGACGCGCCGGGGTCGCCGGCGGCGGGCTCGGGGCGCGCCTCCCCGGACCCCGGCTCGCAGCCGGCGGCGGGCGACGCGGGATCGGCGCCGGGGTCGCCGGTGGGATCGGTGCCGGGGGCGTCCGCGGGCTCGGTGCCGGCCGGCCGCTCGTCGTTCTTCTCAGGGTTCTCGCTCATGGGTGCTCCTCGTCGGCGCTGCGTGTCCCGGGTCTTGTACCCCGTTATGGTACTACGCGCCATCGGGACGGGGGCGGATCCCGACGAGGCGGCTCCGACGGCGGGCCGCCGTTCCCGACGGGGCGCAGGGCAAGCGCCGCGCGACCGAGACAACGGCGCAGCCGCCGGTCGATGCCGCGAGCGCCCGACGGCATGGAAAACGGGTCCGCCCCGGCGCTCCGCGCACCGGGACGGACCCGTATCGCGGACCGGGGCGCCATGCGCCGAACCGGTCCCTGCGGGGACGGATGCCCCGCGCTACGCCATGAAGGCGCGCACGGCCGCGGCGACGCCCTCGGCGTCCAGGCCGTACTTGTGCAGCAGGTCGACCGCGGGGCCGGACTCGCCGAAGACGTCGTTCACGCCGACCCTCTTCACCGGCACCGGACAGGACTCGGCGAGCGCCGAGCACACCGCCTCGCCCAGGCCGCCGATGACGGAGTGCTCCTCGCAGGTCACCACGCGCCCGGTCTTGCCCGCGCTCGCGACGATGAGCTCGGTGTCGAGCGGCTTGATGGTGTGGATGTTCAGGACCTCCGCGTCGATGCCCTCGGCGGACAGGGTCTCGGCCGCCTCGAGCGCGGCCTGGACCATGAGACCGCAGGCGACGATGGTGACGTCGGCGCCCTCGCGCATGACGATGCCGCGCCCGACCTCGAACTCGTAGTCGGGGCGGTCGTTGACCACCGGCACGGCCAGGCGGCCGAAGCGCATGTAGACCGGGCCGTCGAGCTCGTAGGCGGCGCGCACGGCGGCCTTCGCCTCGACGTCGTCGGACGGCACGATCACCGTCATGCCGGGGATGGTGCGCATGAGGGCGATGTCCTCGTTGCACTGATGGGTGGCGCCGTCCTCTCCCACCGAGATGCCGGCGTGCGTGGCGCCGATCTTCACGTTCAGATGCGGGTACCCGATGGAGTTGCGCACCTGCTCGAAGGCGCGGCCCGCGGCGAACATCGCGAAGGTGCTCGCGAACGCCACATGGCCGGTCGTGGCGATGCCCGCCGCCATGCCCATGAGGTTCTCCTCGGCGATGCCCGCGTCATAGAAGCGGTCGGGGTAGGCGGCCTTGAACTTGCCGGTCTGGGTCGCCGCCGCCAGGTCGGCGTCGAGGACCACGAAGTCGTCGTGCTCGGCACCCAGCTCGACGAGCGCCTCGCCGTAGCTCGCGCGGGTGGCGATCTTCTTCACGTCTGCCATCGCTTACGCCTCCTTCTCGAGCTCGGCCATCGCCTGCTCGAACTGCTCGTCGTTCGGGGCCTTGCCGTGCCAGCCGACCTGGCCCTCCATGAAGGAGACGCCCTTGCCCTTGACGGTCTCGGCGACGATGCACACCGGCTTGCCGCTGACCGCGCGCGCCGCCTCGAACGCGGCGCGGACCTGCGCCATGTCGTTGCCGTCGGCGAGCTCGATCACCTGGAAGCCGAAGGCGGCGAACTTGTCGGCGATCGGCATCGCGGAGTTGACCTCCTCGATGGTCCCGTCGATCTGCAGGCCGTTGTGGTCCACGATCACGACGAGGTTGTCGAGCGCGTGGTTGCCCGCGAACATGGCGGCCTCCCACACCTGGCCCTCCTCGACCTCGCCGTCGCCCAGCAGGGCGAAGACGCGGTAGGCGTCGCCCCAGTGCTTGGCCGCGAGCGCCATGCCGACGGCGGCGGAGATGCCCTGGCCGAGCGAGCCGGTGGACATGTCCACGCCCGGGGTGTCGCTCATGTTGGGATGGCCCTGCAGGTGGCTGCCGATATGGCGCAACGTCTCCAGGTCCTCGCGGGGGAAGTACCCGCGGCTGGCGAGCGCGGAGTAGAGGGCCGGCGCGCAGTGGCCCTTGGACAGGACGAAGCGGTCGCGGTCGGGCTTGGCGGGATCGGCCGGGTCGATGTTCATCTCCTCGAAGTACAGGTAGGTGATGATGTCGGCGGCCCCGAGCGATCCGCCGGGATGGCCGGACTTGGCGGCGTGCACGCCCGTCACGATTCCACGGCGAACCTCGTTGGCAACCTTTTTGAGCTCGTCGTCGCTCATGCTGCCCCCTTTCGTGGGTGTGCGCGGGGATCATGCCCCTCCCCACGGCACAGGTCTGTATCGGAGCACCCGGAAAGGGCGCCCGCCCCGGGAGGACGCGCGCGTCCGCGCCCGCCGGCGGCACGTCCACCATACCATACGCAACCTGCATCGACGTGCGCTTTCACGCGAAGGGGCCAAAGCAGCGGGCGACGGAAAACGGCCATAACGGCGCGGTTGCGCACGGTCCCGCGCGCAACCGCGCGGCCGCCGGGCGGCGCGGGCGCGACAGGCGCTCCGCGAGAAAACCACGCGGGCCGCCCGACCGGCGCACGCGATGCCGCCGGCGCGGCGACCCACCCCCCGGGACGGCGCGGGCGCCTTCTTCTCGAGGTGCGGTTGTGACACAATAGCCGGAGCATCACGGCGGCGAGAGGGGACCCATGGCGAGGGCTATCGACATCCAACGCATCATCCGGTCGAGGTTCGTGCGCGACCTTCCGCTCGTGGCGCTGGGCTGCGCGATCGCGGCGCTGGCGGTCGACGTCTTCATGGTCCCCCAGGGCCTCGCCGCCGGGGGCCTCACGGGCCTCGCCACCATCGTGGCCGAGCTCGGCCGGCGCGCCGGGCTCAACCTCCCCGTCGGAACCCAGACGATCGTCATGAACGCGGTGCTCCTGCTGTTCGTCCTGCGCACCGGCGGGGCGCGCTACGCCGTGCAGACGATCACGGGCTTCGTCCTGTTCGGCTTCTTCACCGACCTCTTCGCGCCCTTCGTCGCCCCCCTCGGCGAGCGCGACCTCATGCTGTGCGCCCTGTGGGGCGGCATCATCTCGGGCCTGGGCTACGGTCTGGTGTTCCGCTGCGGCGTCAACACAGGCGGATCGGACACCATCGCGCAGATCATCTCGCGCAAGACCTCGCTGCCCGTCGGGTCCACGGTCATGGCCATCGACGTCGCCGTGTGCACCGCGAGCGCACCGGTGTTCTCGCTCGAGAACGCCCTGTACGCGGCCATCGCCATGGTGCTCATGGGCATGGTCGTAGACCGCGTGGTCGACGGCGCGGACCGCAGGCGCATGGCCTTCGTCATCTCCGAGCAGCACGAGCGGATCGCGGACGACGTGATGTACGAGATGGGGCGCGGCGTCACCGAGGTCCAGGCGCGCGGCGTGTGGAGCGGGAAGGACCGCCCGATGCTGCTCATCATCCTGGACCGCCGCGAGCTGTCCATCCTGAAGACCGTCGTGGCTGAGCACGACCCCGAGGCCATCGTGTTCATAGCCGACGTGTCGGAGGCCATCGGGGAGGGCTTCAAGGAGCTCGACGCATAGGGCGCCCCGCGCCGGCGCGGGCCATGGACGGCACCCGCGCCTCCGTCCGCCCCCGGGCGCCGACGGGACCATATGGCGCGGGCGGGGCGCCGGGCGGACCCCATGCCCGCGCGGCACCCCGCCCGCGCCCCCTCCGGACGCGCCGGTCCTACTCGGCCGCGCCGTCCGCGTTGCCCGTGGCCCAGCGGTGGTAGCCGATGACGAACGGGTCCAGGTCGCCCTCCTCGAGCACCGCGTCCACGTTGCCGGTCTCCACGCCGGTCCTCAGGTCCTTCACCATCTGATAGGGATACAGCACGTAGCTGCGGATCTGGTTGCCGAAGCCGATATCGGTCTTGGGCCCGCGGATCTCGTCGAGCGTCTCGGCGCGCTTCTGGAGCTCGAGCTCGTACAGACGCGCCTTCAGGATCTGCATGCACGCCGCCTTGTTCTGGATCTGGCTGCGCTCGTTCTGGCAGGTGACGACGATGCCCGTCGGCAGGTGCGTCACGCGGACGGCCGAGTCGGTGGTGTTGACGCCCTGGCCGCCCGGGCCGCTCGCGTGGTAGACGTCCACGCGGATGTCGTCCGGCGCGACCTCGATGTCGATGTCGTCGGGAAGCACGGGGATCACCTCGACGCCGGCGAAGGTCGTCTGGCGGCGCTTCTTGGCGTCGGTGGGCGAGATGCGGACGAGCCGGTGGACGCCGGCCTCGGCGCGCAGCATCCCGAAGGCGTCCTTGCCCTCGACGGTGAACGTGGCGCGGTCGATGCCGATGACCTCCGCCGCGGGGCAGTCGTTCACCGTGACCTTCCACCCCCGGCGGGCGCAGTAGCGCATGTACATCTTGAACAGCATGAAGGTCCAGTCCTGAGCCTCCAGGCCGCCCTGCCCGGGCTTGATGGTGACGATGGCGTCCCCGTGGTCGAACTCGCCGGTGAACCAGCTCGAGAGCTCCATCTCGTCGATGGAGCGCGTGAGGGCCTCGACCGTGGCGGACGCCTCGGCGAGCAGCCCCTCGTCACCGTCCATCTCCGCGGCGAGCTCGAGCGCGGTCCGGGCGTCGCCCAGGCCCTCGCGGGCGCGCTCGACCGCGGCGATGTCGTCGCGGTCGCGGGAGAGCTCGGCCATGACGGACCGGGCCGCGTCGGCGTCGTCCCAGAAGCCGGGGGCGGCGACGCGGTGCTCGAGCTCCGCCACGCGCTCGCGCTTCTCGTCGAGGTGCAGGTAGGATTCGACCTCGGTCAGCCTGAGGGCGAGCGCGTCGAGCGCCTCCGGGGTCACGGGGGTGAGCTCGGCCATCATCGGTTCCTGCCGTGGCAGTTCTTGAACTTCTTGCCGCTGCCGCAGGGGCACGGGTCGTTGCGGCCCACGTTGGCGTAGGGGTCGCCGCTCTCGTCCTTGCGGTAGGTGCGCACCGTGGAGCCCGCGGCGCCCGAGGTGCCCTGCGGCGCGCGGCCGGCGGCGTCCGCGGCCTGGGCGGCCGCCTGGTCGCGCAGCGCGGAGCTGCCGCCGTCGGGGTCGGCCGGGCCGGAGTAGGTGGCGTGCGCCAGCGCCGGGCTCTGCTCGGCGGGCGGCTCGGGCGCGGAGCGGCGCACCTCGATGCGCAGGACGGTGCGCAGGTAGTCCTCGTACATGGTGTCGACGAGCGTCTGGAAGGCGGCGTAGGCCTCGGACTTGTACTCGACGAGCGGGTCGCGCTGGCCGAAGCCGCGCAGCCCGATGCCCTGCTTGAGGTAGTCCATCTCCTGCAGGTAGTTCATCCAGCGCGTGTCGATGACGCGCAGCATGACCTGCGTGTTGAGGTCGCGCATGAGGCGCTCGCCCAGGCGCTCGGACTTCTGCTCGTAGCACTCCTCGACATAGGCCAGCGCGTCGCGCTTGAGCTCGTCGTAGGACTCGTCGGCCAGGCGCGGGGCGTCCTGGTGCCCGGTGAGCTCCACGAGCCACTTGTGCAGGCCCTCGAGGTCGCGCTCGCCGTCGTGCGAATCGGGGGTGCAGAACTCCTGGACGCAGCGGGAGACGGTGTCGTCCATGACGTCGGTGATATGGCCGGCGAGGTCCTTGCCGTCCAGGATCTTGTTGCGCTCGGCGTAGATGACCTGGCGCTGCTTGTTCATGACGTCGTCGTACTCGAGGACGTTCTTGCGCATGGAGAAGTTGATGTTCTCGACCTTGCGCTGGGCGCCCTCGACGGCCTTGGAGATGATCTTGTTCTGGATGGGCATGTCGTCGGGCATGTCGTAGCGCTGCATCATGGCGCCGACCTTGTCCATGCGGTCGCCGCCGAACAGGCGCATCAGGTCGTCCTCGAGCGAGAGGTAGAACTGGGTCTCGCCGGGGTCCCCCTGGCGGCCGGAGCGGCCGCGCAGCTGGTTGTCGATGCGGCGGGACTCATGGCGCTCGGTGCCGATGACCGCCAGGCCGCCGGCCTCGAGCACGCGCTCGCGCTCGGAGGAGCAGATCTCGCGGGCGCGGGCGCGGGCGGCGTCGAGCTCGGCGGAGATGCGGGCGAGGGTCTCGGCGTCGACCTCGATGCCCTGCGCGGCGAGGGCCTCGGGCGTGAGGCGCGCCGGGTCGCCGGCGGCCAGGATGCGCTCGAGCACGGGGTGGTCGATGCCGAAGTCCAGGGCGAGCACGTCCTCCTGCGCCATCTCGTCGGCGTTGCCGCCCAGCAGGATGTCCGTACCGCGGCCGGCCATGTTCGTGGCGATGGTGACCGCCCCGAAGCGTCCGGCCTGCGCCACGATGTGCGCCTCGCGCTCGTGGTACTTGGCGTTCAGGACCTCATGCGGGATGCCGCGCTTGTTGAGCAGGCGGGAGAGGCGCTCGGAGCTCTCGATGGAGACGGTGCCGACCAGGACCGGCTGGCCCGCGGCGTGGCGCTGCTCGACGTCGGCGGCCACGGCGTTGAACTTGGCGTCGACGGTGCGGTAGACGAGGTCGTCGTTGTCCTTGCGGATGACCGGGCGGTTGGGCGGGATCACCTGGACGGCGAGGTCGTAGATCTCGCGGAACTCGGCGTCCTCGGTGAGCGCCGTACCGGTCATGCCGGAGAGCTTGTCGTAGAGGCGGAAGTAGTTCTGCAGGGTGATGGTGGCGAGCGTCTGGTTCTCCTCGCGCACGAGCACGCCCTCTTTGGCCTCGATGGCCTGGTGCAGGCCCTCGGAGTAGCGCCGGCCCTCCATGATGCGGCCCGTGAACTCGTCGACGATCTTGACCTCGCCGCCGGTGACCACGTACTGCTTGTCGCGATGGAACATGTACTGCGCCTTGAGCGCCTGCTGGAGATGGTTGACGAGCTGGCCGGAGAGGTCGGCGTAGATGTCGTCGATCCCGAGGCGCTGCTCGATCTTGCGCAGGCCCTGCTCGGTGGCGGCGATGGTGTGCTTGGCCTCGTCCATGACGAAGTCGCCGGTCGGCTCGGGCTGCTCCGCGCCGACGTTCATCATGTCGAACTGCGGCTCCTCGCCGCGGGTGAGGCCGCGCACCGCCCGGGCGAAGTCCTTGTAGGTGCTCGCCGACTTGGTGCCCGCGCCGGAGATGATCAGCGGCGTGCGCGCCTCGTCGATCAGGATGGAGTCGACCTCGTCGACGATGGCGAAGGCATGGCCGCGCTGCACGCGCTGCTGCGGGCGGATCACCATGTTGTCGCGCAGGTAGTCGAAGCCGAACTCGGAGTTGGTGCCGTAGGTGACGTCGGCGGCGTACGCGGGCCGCTTGGCGTCGAGCGGCATGCCGTTCTGGAGCAGGCCCACCGACATGCCGAGGAACCGGTAGATCTGGCCCATCCACTCGGAGTCGCGCTTGGCGAGGTAGTCGTTGACGGTGACGATGTGCACGCCGCGGCCGGCGATGGCGTTCAGGTAGCCGGCGAGCGTGGACACGAGGGTCTTGCCCTCGCCGGTCTTCATCTCGGCGATATGGCCGTCATGGAGCGCCATGCCGCCGATGAGCTGCACGTCGAAATGGCGCAGGCCCGTGGTGCGGCGGGACGCCTCGCGCACGACGGCGAAGGCCTCGGGCAGCATGGCGTCCAGGCTCTCGCCCGCGGCGAAGCGCTCTCGGAACACCTCGGTCTGATGGGCGAGCTCGCCGTCGTCCATCTTCTGGTAGGTCGGCTCGAGGTCGTTGATCTTGGCGACCGTCTTCTCGTAGCGCTTGAGGTCCTTATCCGCTCCGATCGAGAGCAGCTTCGACATGAATCCCATGTGGTTTCCTTCTCGCATGACGTGCACGCGGGGCGTGCGACACAGACGAGTTCACTTTAGCCATTCAAAGAACAGTACGTGTGCACGCCGCGTGCAGTCACAGGGAAACCACGTTGACGGACCGGGGCGCGGAGGCGACGAGAGCGCACAGCCCTCCGCAGTCCGGGAGCCACAACCCAAGACTTCCGGAGGAATCCGGTCCCGTAGCCCTCCCGCGGACGGGGAGGCCCCGCAGCCCGTCGGCGGAGGGCGCCGACAGGGGGCGGCAGGGTCGGCGGCTCGCGGCTCTGCGGAGGGAGCGGCGTCGGATGGGAAGCCCTAGAATAAGGGCGTCTGGACCAAGGGAAAGGGGCACCCATGAGGGAGATGAGGCTCGGCAGGCGCGCGGTGACCGACCGCGCGCGTATCCGCGCGATCATAGATGCGTGCCAGGTGCTGCGCATCGGGGCGCAGGACGCGGAGGGCGTGTTCGTCGTGCCGGTGAACTTCGGGGTGGACTGGGAGGACGGGGCGCCTCTCCCCCGCTTCTACCTGCACTCGGCCCGCGCGGGTCGCAAGGCGGAGGCCTTCCGCGCCGCCGGGGCGCGCGTGGCGGTCGAGCTCGACATCGACCGCGGGACCATCGAGGGGGACTACTCCTGCGCGTACTCGCGCTCCTACGCGAGCATCATGGGATCGGGCACGGTGCACGAGGTGGCCGACGCCGGCGAGCGCGTCCGGGCCCTCGAGCTCATCATGGCCCGCGCCGCGCCCGGGGCTCCGGCGTCGTTCACGCGCGAGGGGCTCGAGCGCGTCGCCGTCTTCCGCATCGACGTGGACCGGATGAGCGCGAAGGAGCGCTCACCGAGATAAGGGCGGCGCGGTCCGGACGGCGCCGACACGGGCGGCCCCCGAGCTCGGACGCGGGCGCGCCGCGGTTCGGATGGCGATACCCGGCATCGTCTCCGGCGACGTGGCACGGCGCCGAGCCGTCGAAACGGCGGCGCGGCGATCCGGGCGGCTCCGGTCGGCAAAGAAAAACGGGACCCCGCCCGAAGGCAGGGTCCCGTACCCGCATCGATGCGAAACCGGGTTACTCGGTAGCGGCCTCGGTGGCCTCGGCCTCGGCGGCAGGCTGCTCCACGGTCTCCTCCGCGGGGGCAGCGGCCTCCTCGGCGGCCTTCTTGGCGGCCTCGGCAGCGGCCTTCTTCTCGAACTCGGCGGCACGCTTGGCCTTAGCAGCGGCCTTGGCCTCGCGCTCGGCGGCGCGCTTGGCGGCCTCCTCCTCGGCCTTCTTGGCGCGCTCGGCCTTCTTGGCGGCCTCGCGCTCGAGAGCGGCCTGGGCGGCACCGCCGAACTTGTCGGCGAAGCGCTGGACGCGTCCACCGGTGTCGACGAACTTCTGCTGGCCGGTGTAGAACGGGTGGCACTCGTTGCACAGCTCGACGAAGATCTCGGGCTTGGTCGAGCGGGTCTTGAAGGTGTTGCCGCAGCTGCAGCGCACCGTGCACTCGACGTAGTCGGGATGGATTCCGGACTTCATGGCAGGGCTCCTCTTCTTCGCAGTCCTGGTTACCAATCAGGACGTAAGGGGTGTCTTGGTTTCCGACCAAGACAAGACAGCCTGCCTAGAATAGCACAGCCGGACCGAGGCCACAAAAGCACCATCCCTCCCCGCGATGACGGCGTGAGCCGGGCGAGACGCCCCGCGCCTCCATGATCGCCGCAGGCCTCGAACCCGCGGCCCACCCGAGCACGCAGCCCGCCGCCCGCCGTCCTCGGCCCGACGCCCGTCGCCCGTCGGCCGCAGCTTGTCGCTCGCCGCCCGTCGGCCGTCGCTCGCCGCCCATCGTGGAAAGGTGATGCCCCTGGGACGCCGGCCGAACCCCGGGAACGGGTACCCGTGCCCCGGGAACGCCCCGCTCGCCCGGTTCGGAGCAAATCGGGCGTCCCCGGGGCATGGGTTGGCCTTATGGGGGTACGAGTGGACGTTATCGGGGCATGGGTGGGCGTTCCCGGGGCATGCCTGGGCCTTGCCGGGATGCGGCTGGGCGTCCCCGGGGCATGGGCGGGGCCGACGGGTCGCCCTGCGCCGCCTCGCCATGGGCCCGATCGGATGCGATCCCCCATGCACTTTGACGGCCAGACGCCCATGCGCCGCCGCCAATCGGTACAATGGGGGTCGCCTACACACCGAAGAAGAGAAGGGTCCCCCATGGCCGAGACCGCATCCAACCGCATCGTCATCACCGTGCTGGGCAAGAACCGCCCCGGCATCGTCGCCGGCGTCACCCGCGTGCTCGGCGACGCCAACGTCGACATCCGCGACATCACCCAGTCCATCCTGGACGACATCTTCACCATGACGATGCTCGCCGACGTCTCCGCCGCGAAGCTCGACTTCCATGAGCTCCAGGAGGCCCTCGCCGAGGCGGGCGAGCTGTCCGGCGTGACCGTCACCGTCCAGCGCGAGGACGTCTTCAACTTCATGTACCGCCTCTAGCACCGCTGCCCGCGGGACGCGCGGCGCAGCCTCCGGGCGCAGGCACCGCGCGCCCGGCGCCCATCCCCATCACCGCGTCGCGCGGACGCTGTCGCACCGCCGTCGCAGAGCGCGCCGCGACGGCGGACCGCGGCACCGCACACCTCGAAAGGAACCGCATGATCGTCTTCTCCGACATGGACGGCACCTTCCTCACCTCCGATAAGGACGTGAGCCCGGCGAGCACGGCCGCGCTCGACGCGCTCGCGGAGCTCGGCATCGGGTTCGTGCCTTGCACGGGGCGCGCGCTCACCGGCGTGCCGCCGCAGCTGCTCGCCCATCCCGCCGTCCGCTTCGCCGTGACCTCGAACGGAGCCTCGGTCGTCGAGCTCGACCCGGACGACCCCTCGCCCGACGCGGCGCGGACCCTGCGCACCGTCCCGCTCGCGCGCGAGAGCGCCCTGGCCGTCTGGAAGATCGCGCGCGAGCACGACGTCACCTTCGACGTCTTCGCGGACGGCCACAGCTACCTGCGCCGCGACCTCTACGATCGCATGGCGGAGTTCGTCTCCGAGCCCGGGACCCTCGCCTCCATGCGGGGCAACCGCACGCCCGTCGACGCCGAGCCCGAACAGACCATCGCCTCCGTGGGCACCCTCGAGCGGCTCGCCATGTACTGGCGCGACCGCCGGGACCGCGAGGAGATCCTGCGCGCGCTGGCCGACGTGCCCGGCATCGCCGTGACCAGCTCGCATCCGAAAAACATCGAGGTCATGGACGAGAGCGCCTCGAAGGGCGCGTCACTGGCCTGGCTGTGCGGGCACCTCGGCATCGACCCCGCGGAGGCCGTCGCCTTCGGCGACAACTTCAACGACATCGAGATGCTCGAGACCGCGGGCACGGGCATCGCGGTCGCCAACGCCGAGCCCGAGGTGCTCGCCCATGCCGACCGGCAGACGGCGGGCAACGACGAGGACGGCGTGGCCCGCGCCATCATGGAACTGCTCGGCGCCGGGCCCGCGCCGGCCCGGTAGCGCCCGCTGCCTTTTGGGACCTTTTGGGACCTTTTGGGACGGGGTCGTTTTTGCCCACCTGCCACCTGATGGTGGGACTTTTTGGGACGGGGTCGTTTTTGCCCAGAGGGGGTCCGCTGGGCAGTGGGGTCCGTTGGGGACGGGGTCGTTTTTGCCCACCTGACGTCGGACCTTTCGGCGGTCCGCTGGGGACGCGGGTTGGAAACGGGGTCGTTTTGGCTGTCCGTTGGGGACGGGGCCGTCCTCACCCATGCGGAGGAGGGACGGCCCCGGCGCGGAGCAGATCGACCGGCGCCCCCTCTACTCCGATTCCTCCAGCACGCGGCGCAGCTCCTCCTGGACCGCCTGGTCGCGGTTGCATCCGATCACGCGGTCCGCGACGGCGCGCAGGGCGGGGCGCGCGTTGGACATCGCGCAACCGGTCCCGACGAACCGGATGATCTCGTAGTCGTTCATCGAGTCGCCGAAGGCCATGACCTCCTCGCGCTCGATACCGTAGTGGTCCATGAGCTGCCGGATGCCCGACGCCTTGGTGACGCCGCGCTGCATGGCGTCGACCCATGCGCTGCCGGAGGGCGCGAACACGAACTCGTCGCCCAGCTCGCGCGAGAGCGCGTAGGCGTAATCCATGACGGCGCCGCCCTCGCAGTAGATGCTCGCCTTGATGATGCTCGTCTCCGCGCTCGGCAGCTCCCAGATGCGCTCGGCGTTGGGAAGGTCCTTGTCCACCTCGCGCACGAACTTGTCCTCGTCGTCCAGCAGGAAGGACTTCGTCCGGTCGAACAGCGCCAGATGCAGGTTGTCGAACATGCCGACGGTCCGCGCGAGGCGCTTGATGGCGAGGTGGGAGTACACCTCGCGGTCGATCATGCGCCCCTCGGCGTAGACCTGGGCGCCGTTGGACGCCACGAAGTCCATCTCGTCGCGCACGGGCCCGAAGAACTCGCAGAGACGGTCGTAGCGGCGGCCCGAGGAGGCGGCGAAGCGCACGCCCCGCTCGCGCAGGGCGCGGATCAGGTCGAAGGTCTCGGGAGGGACGCAGCTGTTCTCGTCGAGCAGCGTCCCGTCCATATCGGATGCGATGAGTTTGATCATGAGGTCCGTGTTCCCCTTCCAGTCGTTGGCGGGGCCCCTGCCCCGCCCGCTTCCTCACATACCCCCGGTGCGGGCAGGTCATGCACGGCGCGGGCGGAAGGCGGCGGCTCCTTACCGACTCCTGACATCGGGCGGTGAGCCCGCCAGCGCCAGGGGGCCGATGGTCGAGGTGCGCGGTCGGGGTCCTCGACCTTGAAGGCCCCGACCGCGCTACCCGGCGTAGGTGAACGTCGTCACGTCGAACATCCCCTCGGGGCGGATGCGCAGCGTCGGGATCACGGGCAGCGGTAGGAAGATCACGCCCATGATGGGGTCGAGCGGCGGCTCGATCCCCATGGCGCGCGCCTCGGCCACGAACCGCTCGTGCTCGCGGGCGACCTCCTCGGCGTCCCCCTCGCTCATGAGGCCGCCGAGCGGCAGGTCCACGCGGGCGACGACCTCGCCGTCGCGGACGAGGACGTGGCCGCCCTGATGCACGTTGCCCACGGCGACGAGCATGTCCTCCGGGTTGTCTCCGACCACGCAGACGTTGTGCGAGTCGTGGCCGATCGTCGAGGCGATGGCCCCGCCCTCGATCGTGTAGCCGCGCACCCATCCGCGCCCGATATGGCTGCCCACGAGGCCCAGGCCCGCGGGCCCGTCGCCGTCCGTGCCGGCCTTCTGCGCGGCGACGCCGCGCCCGTGGCGCTCGATGAGCGCGATGCGGCGCAGGCCGTCGGCCGACTCGGGATGCGCGACCCTGGTCACGGCGTTGCCCGGGATGACGTCGATGACCGCCTCGCCCGGGCGGAACGGGTAGGAGAACACGTCGAGCGAGAGCCCGGGCAGGTGCACCGAGCCGCGCAGCTCGTCGGCGAGGCGGGCGACCTCGTCGTCCGCCGGGGCGATCTCGCCCACGAAGCGCCCGTGCTCGGCCACGAGCGCGCCCGCCGCGTAGACGGCGGCAGGGGGCTCGGCGAAGGACAGGTCGTCCAGGACGAGCAGGTCGGCGCGCTTGCCCGGGGCCACCGCGCCGCGGCGCTCGCGGGGGCAGGCGGGGCCGTGGTCGAGCCCGAAGCACTCCGCCGTGGACAGCGTCGCCATGGAGACGGCCGTCACCGGGTCGATGCCCGCCTCGACCGCCATGCGGCAGGCGTTGTCGATCATGCCCTGGGCGAGGGCGTCGGAGGGAGCGCGGTCGTCGGTGGCGAAGCAGCAGCGGCGCGCGCGTGCGGGGTCCTCGAGCACGAGCGGGGCGAGCTGGGCCAGGTCGTGGCTGCAGGTCCCCTCGCGCAGCATGATGTACATGCCGCGGGAGAGCTTGTCGAGCGCCTCGTCGACCTCGGTGCACTCGTGGTCGGCGATGATGCCCGCGACGGTGTAGGCGTTGAGGTCGCGGCCGGAGACGAGCGGCGCATGGCCGTCGGTGAGCCCCGTCACGGTCCCCGCGGCGGCGGCGATGCGCGCGCAGGTCTCCGGGTCCGCGCCGGTGACGCCCGGCATGTTCATCATCTCGCCGAGGCCGAAGACCTCGCCGGGGCGCTCGGCGATGAACGCCTCCATGTCGGCGGCGGTGATGCTGGCACCCGCCTGCTCGTCGGGCAGCGCCGGGACGCAGGACGGCATCATGAACTTGATGTCGAGCGGGGCGCGGCGGGCGTCGGCCATCATGAACGAGAGGCCGTCGAGGCCGCAGACGTTGCAGATCTCGTGGCTGTCGGCGACCGCGGTGGTGGTGCCTCGGGCGAGCGCCATGCGCGCGTACTCCGCCGGTCGGACGTTGGAGCTCTCGATGTGCAGGTGCCCGTCGATCAGGCCGGGGGCGAGGTAGCGCCCCTCGAGGTCGACGACCCGGTCCGCCTCGTAGGAGACGTCGTCGTCGCGGCCGTCGTAGCACACGCCGACGATCACCCCGTCGCGCACCGCCACGCGCCCCGGCGCGATGCGGTGCCCGTAGACGTCCACGATCCGCGCGTTCACGAACAGCGTATCCGCCGGGACGCGTCCCTCGGCGGCATCGATCGCACCCCGAAGCCTCTCGACCGTCATGGCGCTCCCCTTTCCGCCGCCCCCGCGGGCGGCAACTCGCTTCCGGCCCATTGTACCCACCGGCGCGGCGCGCAATCGGCGCGGGATCGGGGACGCCGCCCGCCGAACCCCGACGGCCCCGGGGGGCCCGGGGCCGGGCAGACCGTCCATGGCGCCCGAAACGAAAAGCATGTCGCATCTGACACGGGGCGCCCTGAAAAGGGGTCCTCGTGTCAGATGCGACATGCTTTGGAAGGGGCGCAGCCCGCGCGGCGGCGGGGACTGTCGCAAAAGAAGGGGCACAGCCCGCGCGGTGGACGCAACGGATAGGTCGATCCCCCGTGTCGCGCGGCACGGGCGCCCGCAGCCCGCGCGGCGGACGCGACAGACAGGGCGGTCCCTCGCTTCACGCGGCCCGGGCCCGTCGAGAAAAAAGGGCGCCGGCTCGCGCCGACGCCCGTGGATCGCATGCGGCCCTGATGCGGCCCGCCGAGCCCTGGATCAGACCAGGCGCGCGAACTTGCGCTTGCCCACCTGGAGCACGCAGCCCGCGTGCAGCAGCGCCGGGTCGACGTTGTAGCTCTTGGGCTCGACCGGCTGCTGGTCGATCTTGACCCCGCCGCCGTCGATCAGGCGGCGCGCCTCGCCGGCGGAGGGGGCCAGGCCCGCGTCCTTCAGCACGCCCGCCAGGTAGACGAGGCCGTCGGCGTTGGGGGCGAGGTCGACGTGGACCTCGGCGATGTCCTCGGGGAGCTGGGACTGCTTGAACACGCGGTCGAAGGCCGCCTCGGCCTCCTCGCCCGCGCCGGCGCCGTGGTAGGTGTCGCACAGGTCGCGGCCGAGCGCGCGCTTGAGCTCGTAGGGGTCGGCGGAGCCGTCGGCCAGCGCGGCTTCGATGGCGTCGACCTCGTCGGGGGTCTTGGAACTCGCCAGGCGGTAGTACTTCCCGATCATCTCGTCCGGGATGGACATCGTCTTGCCGAACATGTCGGCCGGCTCGTCGGTCAGGCCGATGTAGTTGCCGTAGGACTTGGACATCTTGCGCACGCCGTCGGTGCCCTCGAGCAGCGGCATGGTGAGCGCGACCTGCGGCTCCATGCCCATCTTCTCCATGAGCTCGCGGCCGGCGAGCAGGTTGAACAGCTGGTCGGTGCCGCCCATCTCCACGTCGGAGCCGATCTTCACGGAGTCGTACGCCTGCATCACGGGGTAGAGGAACTCGTGCAGGGCGATCGGCGTCTGGCTCTGGTAGCGCTTGGTGAAGTCGTCGCGCTCGAGGATGCGGGCGACCGTGAACTTGGAGCACAGCTCCAGCATGCCCTTGAGGTCGAGCGACAGGATCCAGTCGCCGTTGTGGACGATGGTGGTCTTCTCGGGGTCGAGGATCTTCATGGCCTGGGAGACGTAGGTCGCCGCGTTGGCCTCGACCTGCTCCTGCGAGAGCTGCGGGCGCGTGGTGTTCTTGCCGGACGGGTCGCCGATCATGGCGGTGCCGTTGCCGATGATAAGGGTCACCTTGTGGCCGAGGTCCTGGAACTGGCGCATCTTGCGCAGGGGGACGGCATGGCCCAGGTGCAGGTCGGGACTGGTGGGGTCCACGCCCAGCTTGATGTTGAGCGGCACGCCCCGCTCGAGCTTCTTCCTCAGGTCCGCTTCGGGCACGATCTGGGCCGCACCCGAGGCGATGATGCGCATCTGCTCGTCGACTGGCAGCATATCGGCATCCTCCTCGTCGGTATAGCACCCTCGCCCGCGCCGTGCGCCGGGCGGTGCTCGTTTAGCGGAAACCGGTCCATTGTAGCGAAGTTCGCACGGGCCGGACGCGAATACGCGTCGAAAGCAGAAAAGGGCGCCCGGCGGGCGGAGGCGCGGCACAGCCGACCGGCGGGGTCGCGGCGGGCCACGGCGCGCATGCGCGGCGGGCGGGGCGCCGCGGGCGGGGCGCCGCGGGCACCGGCGCGCACGGGGCCGGTCGTCGAACTCGTCGACGGAGAAGAACGCCGTCGAGCAGGGACCCGCGCGGGCGGGGCCGGTTCTCGATCACGCTCAGGAAGCCCCTGCCTATAAGGCAGGGACCCGCGCGGGCGGGGCCGGTTCGCCGGCCGCCTGCGTCAGCCCGGTGAAGTCGCGCGGGGACCGGCGCGCACGGGGCCGGTCCCCGCCCCGCCCTCAGCGCACGGCGGCGTCGAGGGCGGGGGCGGCCGCATCGAGCAGGGCGGCGTCGACGGCCGCCGCGCCCAGCCCGCAGGCGGCGAGCGCGGGCAGGTCGCCCGTCCGGTCGAGCGGCGCGTCGTCGAGGACGCGCGTGCGGCCGAAGGCGTCCGCGAGCACCGGCAGGCGCGCCCCGCCCTCCTCGACCAGCCGGTACGCCCGGCGGCGCCGGGAGCAGGCGGCGCAGGCGCCGTCGCAGGGCCCCAGGTCCCCGAGCAGGCAGTGCTCGCACACCATCAGCTGCGGAACACCGCAGGCGAGCACGCCGATGCGGGCCGCCTGGGGGCCGGGCAGGGCCGCGAGGACGGCGGAGGCCTCGTCCGCGCCGAGCTCGTCGGGCAGCCATACGCGGCGCGCCCCGCAGGAAAGCAGCCACGAGACGCTCGCGGCGTGCGCGGCGGTCACGGGGGCGGCGACGTCGAAGACCGCGCCCTCCTCCCGCGCGAGGTCGATCTGCCCCAGGTTGCGGCAGACGACGGACGCGGCGCGGCGGCACAGCCCCCGCACGCGCGGGACGTCCGCGTCGGGGAACGGCTCGTCGAGGACGACCGTGAGCCGGTCGAGCACGCCCTCCCATCCCGCGTCGTCCGGCAGGCGCCAGGCGCTCACCGCGACCTCGTCGGCCCGCGGGTCCGCGAGCGCGCGGGCGGCCTGGCGCGGGGAGGCGGCGAGCGCGACGCGGTGGATCCGGCCCGGCCGGGGCTCCGGGGAGCGCGCGGCGGCGGTGCGGGACGGCCGCGACGGCTCCTCGGCGGCGCCGCGAGACGCGGACGAGGGCGAAGCCCCCGCGGCGACGGCGCGTGCGGACGCGCGCGGCCGCCCCTCGGCGCCCGCCGGACGCGCGCCCGCGGCCCCGTCGCGCCCCTCCGCAAGCTCGATGCGGTCGAGTTCGCGGCGCATCCCCTCCACCGCCTCGTCCGCCGCCGCGCGCAGGCGGGCGCTCGCCGTCAGGTAGACCGCGCTGCCCGGCTCGACCCGGCGCTTGCAGCGGACGCGGAGGCGCTCGCCCGCGGCGCCGTCCGCCGGGCACGGGACGAGCGGCCAGCGCGCGGGCACGTCGGCGCCCGCGTCCGCGGGGAGGACGGTCCTGATCTCGAGGGTGTCCCCCTCCCCGACCGGGCGCTCGAGCGCCACCGTGACCTCGTGCCGGGCGCGCGCGACCACCTCGCCCACCCTGACGCCCTGGTTGATGGCCCGCTCGGGGCTCATGAGCTCCGGCCCGGACCCGCCGCGCAGGTAGGCGTCGGTGAACCCGCGGTTGAAGGACATGCCGAGGCGGAAGGCGACCTCCTCCTCCGCCTCCTCGTCCAAGCCCCCCTCCGCGAGCGCGTCGAGCGCCGCGCGGTAGCAGCCCACGACGTTCCAGACGTAGTCGGGGTTCTTCATGCGCCCCTCGATCTTGAGGGCGGCCACCCCGGCGCGCACGAGCGCGGGAAGGTGCCGCAGGGACAGGAGGTCCCGCGGGCACAGCAGTCTGCCCGACGACGGCGCCCCCGCCTCGGACGCGGGGCCGCCCTCCCGCTCGAGGCGGTACGGGAGCCGACAGGGCTGGGTGCACGCGCCGCGGTTCGCGGAGCGCCCCCGCCGCAGCGCGGAGAAGGCGCAGGCGCCCGAATACGACACGCAGATCGCCCCGTGGCAGAAGGCCTCGACGGGGACGCCGGACGCGCACAGGGCCTCGAGCGCGCCGACCGAGAGCTCGCGGGCGCAGGTGACGCGGGCCGCCCCGAGCTCGCGGGCCGCCAGCAGCGCCGCGCGGGCGGACATGGCGCCCGCCTGCGTCGAGAGGTGGAGCTCGAGGTCGGGCAGCTCCTCGCGCAGGAGGCGGGCGAGGCCGGCGTCCGCCACGATGAGCGCGTCCGCGCCGGCGTCGCGGGCCGCCCGGGCGAGCGCGAGGGCGCGCGGGGCCTCCCCCTCGCGCAGGTAGACGTTCTCGGTGACGTAGACGCGCGCGCCGCGGGCGTGGGCGAGGGCGCAGGCGCGCGCGAGGCCCGCCTCGGTCAGGTCGTGCGCGGCCGCGCGGGCGTTCAGGGCGCCGAGCCCCGTGTAGACGGCGTCCGCCCCGGCCGCGAGTGCGGCGAGCAGCGCGTCGAGCGAGCCGGCGGGCGCCAGCAGCTCGGGTATCCGGGCCTCCATCGACCCTCCCCTCCCGTCGCGGCCGGTGCGCCCAGGGCGGGGCACCGGGAGTCCGCGCTATGCAATCGGTCTGTAATTTCCCGCAGCACAGCATACCGGAGCCTGCGCGCCGAGATGTTGCGGTAATGTGACAACATCTATGTACGTCACGTCCCGGCACGCGCGCCCGCCGCGCCGGCCGGGGCATACGGTTGGAGGTCTGCCATGGGTCCTCGCGAGCGCCACTCGCGCCACCGCTCCAAGACGCATATGCTCCCGATCGTCATCGGGTCGTTCTTCGGGCTCTTCCTGCTGTTCTGCGTCGCCTTCGGCATCGGGATGATCGGCAACGTCAACCGCTGGCTGTCCGACCTCCCGGACTACACGGACGCGGACAACTACATGGTCTCCGAGCCCACGAGCATCCTGGACGCCAACGGCAACGAGATCGCCAGCCTCTACGTCCAGAACCGCGAGAGCGTCACCTACGACCAGATCTCGCCCTACGTGCTCCAGGGCACCGTCTCCACCGAGGACGAGCGCTTCTACCAGCATAACGGCGTCGACATCCTCGGCATCATGCGCGCCGTGGTGGTCCAGCTCACCGGCGGCTCCGAGGGCGCCTCGACCATCACCCAGCAGCTCGTGCGCAACACGATCCTGTCGGAGGAGCAGTTCGACAACACCATCGAGCGCAAGGTCCGCGAGGCGTGGATCGCCATCCAGATGGAGAAGATCTTCTCCAAGGAGGAGATCCTCACCATGTACCTCAACACCATCTTCTACGGCCACGGCGCATACGGCATCCAGGCCGCCGCGCAGACCTACTTCTCCAAGAACGCCTCCGACCTCACCCTCGCCGAGGCCGCGCTGCTCGTCGGCCTGCCCAACGCGCCCTCCCAGTACGACCCCACCGTCAACCCTGACCTCGCGATGCAGCGCCGCAACATCGTCCTGTCGCGCATGGTGCGCAACGGGGTCATCTCCCAGGAGGAGGCCGACGCCGCCTCCGCCGAGGAGCTCGTGCTGAACGTGACCGAGCAGCCCATGAACGGCACCTACGCCTACCCCTACTTCGTCGACTACGTCAAGAACCTGCTGTCCGACGAGTTCTCCACCGATGTGCTGTTCGCCGGCGGCCTCACGATCCAGACCACGATCGACCCCACGATCCAGGCGGCGGCCGAGCAGGCGGCCTACAGCCAGATGGACGGCCTGGGCGTCGACGGGCTCGACGTCGGTATGACGGTGATCGACCCCGACACCGGCTACATCCTGGCGATGGTCGGCGGACGCGACTACTACTCGACCGACGAGCACATCAACCACGCCACCTCGCGCCGCTCGACCGGCTCGTCCTTCAAGGCGGTCACGCTGGCCGCCGCCATCGAGGACGGCATGGATCCGTACAACACCTACATCAACTGCAACTCCCCCGTCACCATCACCGACGACTACACGCTGCAGAACTACGGCGGCTACTCCTACGGCACCCTGTCGCTCGCGGAGGCCACGGCGCGCTCGTCGAACACCGGGTACGTGCAGGTGGCGCTCGCCATCGGCAACGACAAGGTCATCGACATGGCCGAGCGCCTCGGCATCGACACCGACGCCGCGCAGATGGACCAGAGCGCCGCGTCCCTCACCCTGACCGGCGGCGCCGTGGGCTGCTCCACCCTCGAGATGTCGGAGGCCTTCGCCACCTTCGCCGCCGGCGGCGAGCACCGCGACGCCGTGGCGATCACGCAGATCACGAACCGCTCCGGCGAGGTGCTCTACCAGCACACGGACTCCCCCGAGCAGGTCATCTCCGAGGAGGTCGCCCAGGAGGTCAACAACGTGCTGGAGACCGTCCTGCGCAGCGGCGGCACCGGCTCGTCGGGATACCCCTACGACATCAACCAGCCCGTCGCGGGCAAGACCGGCACCGGCGGCAGCGCGAGCGACACGACCGACCTGTGGTTCTGCGGCTACACCCCGCAGCTGTCCGTCTCCATCTGGGTGGGCCGCTCCCTCACCAACGAGGCGATCCCCTACCTGCACACCCAGGACACCGTGCTGCCCATCTTCCAGGACTTCATGAACGCCGTCCTCGCCGACACCCCGCGCGAGGAGTTCCCCTCCACCGACAAGCAGGTCACCTACAAGCCGAGCAGCGAATGGGACTTCGTCGGCGGCAACTTCGGCGCCTCCGACGCGACCGAGGAGGAGACCGAGGGGGAGGAGACGACCGAGGAGACCGACGCCACCGAATCGACCGACACCGGCAACGGCAACACGAGCGGCACCACCCCCACCACGCCCGGCGGCGGCAATACCGGTTCGGGCGGCAACACCGGTTCCGGCGGCAACACCGGTTCGGGCGGGAACGGCGGGTCCGGCGGCAACACCGGCGGCGGCTCGGGCAACGAGCCCACCGACCCCGAGCCGGAACCGGAGCCGGATCCCGAACCGGAACCGGAGCCCACCCCGCCCACCTCATAGCCGGCTGAAACCAAACGGCCCCCGACGCATCGGGGGCCGTTTTCATAGGCGGGGATCGGGTTCGCCCTGAGATAGGAGGGCCGGGCGATCGGGAGATGCCCGCGGGCTCCCGGGACTAGGACCGGGAGCGGCGCCAGGCCCTCAGGCGGATGCAGTACCAGGCGAGCAGGGCGACGAGCGCGATGGGGAGCAGCAGGACGAGGGAGATCAGCAGGACGTGCAAAAGGGCGATGCTCACTTGCGGACGCTCCCCAGCTTGGTGATCATGGCCTCGAGGCGCTCGCCGTCGGCGGCCGTGCGGGCGATGACCAGGATGGTGTCGTTGCCGGCAAGCGAGCCGAGCACGTCGGGGAGCTCCGCCGCGTCGATCGCGGCGGCGATGCCCGAGGCGGTGCCGGGCTGGGCCTTGACGAGCACGAGGTTGTCCGCGCGCGTCACGTCCACGACGAGCTCGGAGGTCATGCGCTGGAGATGCAGGTCCTCGGCGAGCACGTAGACGCCCTCGGGCAGCTTGCGCAGGCCCATGTCGGCGATGTCGCGCGACACCGTCGCCTGGGTGCAGTCGAAGCCGCATTTCTTGAGCTCCTCGACCAGCATGCGCTGGGTGCGCACGTCCTTGTTGCGAACGATCTCGCGGATCGCGTCCTGTCGTCCGTTGCGCTTCTTGGCCATGGCTCGTCCGTCCTCCCATGCTCTCGTCTCATATCTGCGTACGTACTTTATCCGTATGGAGCGTCCGAGCGCGACGGCACGGTGCGATTTAACACGCATGACTCAAAACACCATAAACTGACGGATTTAGTCCTATTAGCTGCATAGGATAGCGGGAAAGCGAAGCGAACGCGCATATCTGCCCGGGGCGGCGCGCCGGGAGGGCGCGACCCTACGGGATGGGGCCGATGGGCAGGTGCGACACGCGCGCGATCTCGCGCAGGCGTGAACCCATGCAACAGCCGGACGCGTTGCGCTGCGCCATCGGCTTGTACATGATGCCGAACTCGCGGGCGGCGGGGGCCACGGCGGCGAGCGACGCCTGGGCGTCCTCGGCGTCGATGATGTCCTGCACGCGCTCCATGCGCTCGATCGACGAGATGGCGCTCGATCCCACGCTCGCGTTGTCGATGCACTCGATGAGCCGGCGGACGTGCCTGCGGTGGACGGGGCCCGCGGCGGCGGGGTCGTGGCGGAGGCCCCAGCGGTCCAGAAGCCCCATCATGACGCCGTGCTCGCGGGCGCAGCGCGCCGCGAACCCCGGGTCGAAGGGACGGGCGCCGCCCACACCGAAGGTGACCGCATGGTAGCAGGCCCCCTCGCACACCCCGATCCGCTCCGCGTCCTCGAGGCAGGAGGCGACGAGTGCGAGCCCGCTTTCATCGGCGTCGAGGGCCGCCCGGCGCTCGAGCACGAGGCCGCGGTCCAGCAGCACGCCCGCCGCGCCCGCGACGATGCCGCGCTCGTAGAGGTCGGGGACGCCGCGGCGGACCGCCGGGCGGCCCTCCAGCACGGAGGTGGGCGCCTGGCGGCGGCGCGTGGCGCACGCCTCGCCCCGCTTGTCCCAGGCGTCCTCGCAGCGCACGGGGAACGCGCACGCGAGGCGCCCGTCGTCGGCGAAGGAGACCAGCTGCTCGAGGAAACCGGGGGCGAGCCAGTCGTCCTGGCCCATGAAGACCACGCCCGAGCCCCGTGCGGCGTCGAGCGCCGCCCTGAGCGCCGGCGCGCGGTCCGTCCCGTCCATGCGGACGAGCTCGACGCGGATATCGCGGTCATGGAAGCTTTCGAGTATGGAGGCGGTGCGGTCGGTGGACGCGCAGTCCGCCACGACGAGCTGGAGGTCGGCGAAGGACTGGTTGAGCACGCTCTCGACCGTGCGCACAAGATGGCCCGCGCCGTCGCGGACGGCGAGAATCAAAGACACGCGCGGTCGCTTTGCTGCTCGATGGGCCACGTCAGCCTCCCGAAGGAATCTCCAACGTGCCCATGGTACCACCCGTCTATCGGCGCAGGTTGCCAAAGCGGCCCGCGCGGCGGCGCGTTCAGATGAATCACATGTTACAGCGGCCGGAGCGCCCCCTCGTCGTACTCGACGCCCATGAAGCACAGGCCGCAGGCGGGTGCGGTGGGGCCCGCGGCGGCGCGGTCCCGGGCGGCGAGCACCTCGTCCATCCAAGCGGGGTCGCGCCGGCCGCTGCCGATCTCGACGAGCGTGCCGACGATCGTGCGCACCATGGAATGGAGGAAGGCGTTGCCACGGATGGTGAAGGCCAGGCACTCCTCCCCCAGGTTGCGCTCGGTGCGGAAGTCCGCGCTCATCACGTTGCGACAGGTGGGCTTGCCGACCGCCGAGGAGGTCTTGCAGAAGCTCTTGAAGTCGCGCTCCCCCAGGATGCGCGCGGCGGCGTCCTCCATGGCGCCCACATCGAGCGCGCCGCGGTGCCACCAGGTGACCGAACGGGTGAGCAGCGGCGGCGCGTCACCCGTCGCGATGCGGTAGGTGTAGGTGCGCGAGCGCGCGTCGAACCGGGCGGAGAACCCCGGATCGGCGCGCAGGACCGCGCTGACGGCGATATCGTGCGGGAGCAGCGCCGCGAAGGCGCGCATGAGGCGTCGCTCGCCGATCTCGAGCTCCTCGGCGCTCACCGGGAAGCTCACGTACTGCGCGACGGCGTGGACCCCCGCGTCGGTGCGCCCCGCGCAGGTGATGTCGACCTCGCGGCGCAGAAAGGTCTCGAGCGCGCGGCGGAGCTCCCCCGCCACGGTCGCGATCCTCCCGTCGGGCTGCTCGGCGAACCCCGAGTACGCCGTCCCGTCATAGCCGAGCCGCAGCACGATCGTGCCGCCGTCGGCCCCGCGCGGTCCCGCGCCCCCCTCGGGCGGCGTCGCGCCGCACGGGCGCCCCTCCTCGGCTTGCAGGCCCTCTGTCATGGAAGCTCCTCGGTCTCTCGGTCGATCGATCAGATGCAGGCGGCCGCGGTCGGGATCGCCAGGCACACCGCCAGCCCCGCGGCGAGAACGACGCGGTCCCGGGCGGGCAGCGGAGCGCGCTCCGCGGCCGGCGCCCCGTCAGCATAGCACCGCGCGGCCATGGACTCCCCCAGGCGGTCGGCGCGCCGGAACAGACTCACCACGAGCGGCGTGAGGACGGACGCCCACGCCCTCACGCGGGCGACGACGCCGCCGCGGTCGAAGTCCACCCCGCGCGACCGCTGGGCGAGCCTGATGCGGTCGAACTCCTCCGACACGATGGGGATGAACCGCAGGGCGAGCGAGAGCATGAGGCCGATCTCCGCCACCGGGACGCCGACGCGGCGCAGCGGGGACATCAGCCGGGTGCAGGCGTCCGCGAGCTGCGGCGGGGTGGTCGAGGCGGAGACGGCGAGCGCCAGGCCGAGCAGGACCGCGACCCGGAACACGGCGGACAGGCCCCGCAGCGCGCCGGCGGTGTCGATGCCGACGGGGCCCGCCAGCGCGATGTCGCCGTGGCCGTCCAGGGCGAGCGCGTTGGCGGCGAGGGTGAACGCCAGGATGACGGCGACCGGGGCGAGCGCGCCCAGGAAGGACCGCGGGTCCATGCGCGCCAGGCCCCAGCTCGCGACGAGGAGCACCGCCCAGAGCGCGAGCGCGGGCGAGGCCCCCGTGGCGAACGCCGACACGGTCGCGGCGAGCAGCAGGACGATCTTCACGCGGGCGTCGACCCGGGCGGCGGGCGTGTCGCGGGCCACGAACGACCCGAGCGGCGACGAGATCCTCATCGGGCACCCCCTTCCAGCGCGCGCCCGAGGCGCGCGGCGAGCTCGATCGACAGGGGCGGGCGCATGCCGGCGGCCTCGAAGGCCCCCGGGCTCCGCACGAGGTCTTCGGGGGCCCCCTCCCAGACGATGCGGCCGGACCCCATGAGCACCGCGCGGTCCGCCTCGCCCAGCCACTCCTCGAGGTCATGGCTGATCACGGCGACGGCCGCCCCGCTGCGGGCGAGGTCGCGCGCGAGCGCGTGGAGCGCTCCCCTGCCCGCCGCATCGAGGCCGGCGGTCGGCTCGTCGAGCACGTAGGCCGCCGCGCCGAGCGCCACGACCGAGGCCACCGCGACGCGGCGCGCCTGCCCGCCCGACAGGTCGAAGGGATAGCGATCCAGAAGCTCGGGGCCGATCCCCGCCAGCGCGCAGGCCCGCTCGACGCGACGGGAGGTCTCGTCGGGGTCGCATCCGAGGTTGCGCGGGGCGAAGGCGAGCTCGTCGCGGACGCTCTCGCAGAACAGCTGGTCCTCGGGGCGCTGGAAGGCCACGCCGACCTCCCCGACGCGGGGCGCCCGGCCGCCGACCAGGACCTTCCCCGCGTCCGCGGGCAGAAGACCGGAGGCGACGCAGGCGAGCGTCGACTTGCCCGAACCGGACCGCCCGGCCACGAGCAGGACCTCGCCCGCCGCGACCTCGAGGTCGACCGCGTCGAGCGCCCGGGCGCCGTCCCCGTAGGAGAACGAGACGCCGCGCAGGCGGACGCAGGGAGCCTTCGGGGTACGCCCCGCGTCACCGCGCCCCGCCCCGTCCCGCGCTCCCCCGCCCAGCAGCCGGCGCACGCGCCCGACCTCCTCGCGCGCCACCTCGCCGCGCCCGTAGGACGCGATGAGGCGCTCCACGGCGAGTTCCGGGTCGCAGCACGCCGACGGGGCGCATCCGAGCCCGTGGACGGCCCTCAGGGCCTCGACGAGGGGGCTGCGGACCACCGTGCGGTCCCACAGCCCGGACCGCTCGGACAGAAGCGCGGCCGGCTCGCCGTCGAAGACGACGCGTCCGGCATCGAGCACCACCGCGCGATCCGAGCCGAGGACCTCCACCGGGTCGTGGGTCACCTGGATCACGCCGACGCCGCGCTTCGCGGCGAGCGAGCGCACGAGGGTGCGGAACGCCGGGCGGGCGGTCGAGTCCAGCATGGAGGACGCCTCGTCGAGCACGAGGTAGGAGGGTTCCATCGCTAGGACGCCGGCGAGCGCGAGCAGCTGCTGCTCGCCGCCGGAGAGCGCCCCCGTGTCGCGGTCGATGAAACCGTCGAGCCCCACCGCGCCGAGGGCGGCCTCCACGCGGCGCGCGACCTCGTCCGGTCCGAGACCGAGGTTGCGGGGACCGAAGGCGACCTCGTCGGCCACGACGGTGGAGACGATCTGGTCGCTGGGGTGCTGGCAGACCAGGCCGACCGCCCGGCGGACCTCCCGCCGGTCGTCGGTGCCCCGGGCGGGGTCGATTCCGTCGACGGTGCAGCGGCCCTCGTCCGCGAGGCGCATGCCGCACAGCAGCTGCGCGAGCGTGGACTTGCCCGATCCGTTGGAGCCCACGAGCGCGACCACGGAGCCGCGCTCGATGCGCAGGTCGATGCCGTCGAGCGCCGCCGGCTCCCCGTCCCGGTAGCGCACGCGCGCGGCGCTCACCTCGATCATTCGCACATCCCCTCTCGTCTCCCGGTACCAAAAAGGGCACGCCTCGCGACGTGCCCTTGCATACCATGAACCGGCGGTTCCAGGTTACTCGGCCGAAGCCTCGGTCTCCTCGGCGGGAGCCTCCTCGGTCGCGGCCTCCTCGACGGGAGCCTCCTCGACCTTCTTGGGGGCCTTCTTCGGAGCGGAGGCCTTCGCGGGGGCGACGGCCTTCTTGACGACGGGCTCGGTGACGAGCTCGATGATGACCATCTCGGCGTTGTCGCCCTTACGGGTGCCGAGCTTCATGATGCGGGTGTAACCGCCGTTGCGGTCGGCCCACATGCCCTGAGCGGCCTTGTCGAAGATCTCCTTCACCAGGTCCTTGTCGCCGAGCTTGGCGATGGCCAGACGGCGGGAGTGCAGGTCGCCCTTCTTGGCCCAGGTGATGATGGGCTCGGCGTAGCTGCGCAGCGCCTTGGCGCGGGTGATGGTGGTCTTGATGCGGTCGTTGGTGAAGAGCGCCTGGGCCAGGCTCTTCTTCATGGCCTTGGTGTGGCTCGCGTCGGTGCCGAGCTTCAGGCCCTTCTTCCTGTTGTGACGCATTGGTTAGTCTCCTCTATAACACAGGGCGCTTACGCCTTGAGGCTCAGCCCCATGGACTCAAGCTTGTCCTTGACTTCCTCGATCGACTTGACGCCGAAGTTGCGGATGTTGAGCAGGTCGTTCTCAGAGAACTCGACGAGCTGGCGCACCGAATGGATGCTCGCGCGCTTCAGGCAGTTGTAGGAGCGCACGGAGAGGTCGAGATCCTCGATCTGCTTGTCGAGCTCAGCGTTGTCGCTGGTGGTCTCGGGTGCGAAGATCGAGACCTCCTCCTCCGCCTCGGGGGCGTCGGCGAGGTTCATGAAGGCGGCCATGTGCTGGTTGATGATGTTCGCAGCCGAGACGACGGCCTCACGCGGGGTGATGGCGCCGTTGGTCTCGATCTCCAGCACGAGGCGGTCGTAGTCGGTGTGCTGACCGACGCGGCACGCCTCGACGAGCTTGGCGCAGCGGCGGACCGGCGAGTAAAGCGAGTCGACGCAGATGACGCCGATCGGGTCGTTGTCGCGCTTGTTGCCCTCGTAGGACACGTAGCCGCGGCCGTAGCCGATGCGCATGCTCATGGTGAGGTGACCGCCCTCGTTGAGGGTGGCGATATGCTGGTCGGGATTGACGAGCTCGAACTCCGAAGGGATGAAGAAGTCCGCGCCGGTGACCTCGCAGGGACCGTCGACCGAGATGGTCGCGGTGCCCTCGTCGGTCGTGCCGAGCGAACGGAACACCAGGCCCTTGACGTTCAGGACGATGTCCGTGACATCCTCGACCATGTTGGGGATGGTCATGAACTCGTGCTGGGCGCCATCGATCTGGATGGCCTCCACCGCGGCGCCCTCGAGGGAGGACAGCAGCACGCGGCGGAGCGAGTTGCCCAGCGTGTCGCCGTAGCCGCGCTCGAGCGGCTCGACGGACACGCGGGCGGACGTCTCGTTGATCTCCTCGACCTGAACCTGAGGCCTAATGAATTCTGACATGTATTACCTCCAGCCTCAGCAGTCCGGATGGACTACTTAGAGTAGAGCTCGACGATGAGCTGCTCGTTGATATCGCCGCTGATCTGCTCGCGCGCCGGGATGGACAGCACGTTGCCGGACAGCTTCTCGATATCGACCTCGAGCCAACCGGGGACCTCGAAGCGCTCGGAGGAGATGAGGGCCTCCTTGATGGGAAGGAGGTCGCGGAACTTCTCGCCGACGGCGACGACGTCGCCGGGCTTGACCTGGTAGGAGGGGATGTCGACGCGGCGGCCGTTCACGGTGAAGTGGCCGTGGCGCACGGTCTGACGGGCCTCCTTGCGGGTGCGGGCGAAGCCGAGGCGGAACACGACGTTATCGAGACGGCACTCGAGCAGCTTCATGAGGTTCTCGCCGGTGACGCCGGGCATCTTGCGGGCGCGGACGAAGTAGGTGTGGAACTGCTTCTCGAGCACGCCGTAGATGAACTTGACCTTCTGCTTCTCGCGCAGCTGCATGCCGTACTCGGATTCCTTGCGGCGACGCTTGGGCTGACGCTTGGATTCCTTGCCGCTGTAGCCGAGCTCAGCGGGATCGATCCCGAGCTGACGGCAGCGCTTGAGAACCGGAGTCCTATCGATTGCCATAGTTTATCGATCCTTTCGAGTTACACGCGGCGACGCTTCTTGGGGCGACAGCCGTTGTGCGGGATGGGGGTCTTGTCCTGGATGCTCGAGACCTCGAGGCCGGCGGCCTGGAGGGAGCGGATGGCGGTCTCGCGACCGGAGCCGGGGCCCTTCACGAAGACGGCGACCTTGTGCATGCCGTGCTCCATGGCGATCTTGGCGCAGGCCTCGGCGGCCATCTGCGCGGCGAACGGCGTGGACTTGCGGGAGCCCTTGAAGCCGACGGTGCCGGCGGACTTCCAGGCGATGACGTTGCCCTGGGCGTCGGTGATCGACACGATCGTGTTGTTGAAGGTCGAGCGGATGTGGGCCTGACCCACGGAGATGTTCTTGCGGTCGGAGCGCTTGATGCGAGCAGCCTGGCCGCGCTTGTTCTTAGCAGTAGCCATAGGTAGTCAGTCTCCCTTATTTCTTCTTCTTGGCACCGATCTGACGCTTCGGACCCTTGCGGGTACGGGCGTTGGTGTGGGTGCGCTGGCCGCGGACAGGGAGGCCCTTGCGGTGACGCAGGCCGCGGTTGCAGCCGATGTCCATGAGGCGCTTGACGTTCTGGTTGCGCTCACGGCGGAGGTCACCCTCGACCATGATGTGGTTCTGGTCGATGTACTTGCGGATCTTGTCGACCTCTTCCTCGGTGAGGTCGCGGACGCGGGTATCGACGTTGATACCGCAGTCGTTGCAGATCTTGGTGGCGGTGGTGCGGCCGATGCCGTAGATGTAGGTCAGACCGATCTCAACGCGCTTCTCGCGCGGAAGGTCGACACCATTGATACGGGCCAACGTTGGTCTCCTCTCTTAGCCCTGACGCTGCTTGTGACGGGGGTTCTCGCAGATGACGAGGACCTTGCCGTGGCGCCGGATGATCTTGCACTTATCGCACATCTTCTTGACCGAAGGACGTACCTTCATCGTTCTTCCTCTCGGTAGTGCTCAAACTACAAAATGGTGGAATGATCTATCTACTCGCCCAGCCGCAGGCGTGAACAACTGATGGCTGGCCCGCATGCCAAGACGACCGTGAGGCTGAGCGGTCCTCGCGATCGTCGGGATGCGCTATGTCGCCGTCGCTACTTGTAGCGATAGGTGATGCGACCGCGGGTGAGATCGTACGGGGAGAGCTCCACGACGACCTTGTCACCCGGGAGAATGCGGATGTAGTTCATGCGGATCTTGCCCGAGATGGAGCAGAGGACCGAATGACCGTTCTCGAGCTCGACGCGGAACATGGCGTTGGGCAGCGGCTCGGTTACCTTGCCCTCGAGTTCGATAGCATCTTCCTTCTTCAAAGCAATCATCTTTCTCTAGAAAACGACAGCAGTAGAGAATATTAGCAAAGAATACGGTGCCCGGGACCTTTCCGTAAAGGCTCCACATTCGAACGGCGCAGAGGACCTGATGGAAACATAGCGGGCGGGCCGGGAAAATGGGGACAGGCACTTTTTTCCCAACGGCTGGGAAAAAGTGCCTGTCCCCATTTTCCCGGCCCGCGCCCAGGTTCCCGGTGCCCCCGATTTCCCAGGGTCCGTTCCTAGAGCTGACCGCCCTGCATGGAGCACCAGGGGCCGCGCTCGTCGACGGTCAGGATGACCGGGCCGTCGTCGGTGATGGCGATGGTGTTCTCGTAGTGGGCTGCGGCGAGGTGGTCGTTGGTGGTCACGACCCAGCCGTCGGCGCCGGTGGTCACGTGGTTCGTGCCGAGGGTGATCATCGGCTCGATCGCGATGACCATGCCGGCGGCGAGGCGCACGCCCCTCCCCTTCTTGCCGTAGTTCGGCACGTTGGGGTCCTCGTGCATCACGCGGCCCACGCCGTGGCCGACGTAATCGCGCAGCACGCCGTAGCCATGGCTCTCGGCGAGCGTCTGGACCGCGTGACCGATGTCGCCGATGTGGTTGCCCGGCACGGCCTGCTCGATACCCGCCTTGAGGCAGTCGCGCGTGACCTCGCACAGGGCCTTGACCTCATCGGAGGGGTTGCCGCAGTAGAAGGTCCACGCGTTGTCCCCCACCCAGCCGTCCACGATGGCGCCGGTGTCGACGGAGATGATGTCGCCGTCGCGCAGGATGACGTCGGGGTTGGGGATGCCGTGGACGACCTGGTCGTTCACGGAGGCGCAGATGGTCCCGGGGAACCCGCCGTAGCCCTTGAAGGCGGGCGTGCCCCCGTGCATGCGGATGATCTGCTCGGCGAGCTGGTCGAGCTCGAAGGTGGAGACGCCGGGGCGGACCATGGCGCCGACGCGCCGGAGCGCCATCTTGGACAGCGCCCCGGCCTTCTTCATCTGCTCGATCTCAGCCGAGGACTTGATCTTGATCATAGACCGAGGACTTCCTTCGCACGCGCGTAGACGTCGTCGATGGCGCCGGTGCCGTCGACGATCTTGAGCTTGCCCTGGCCGCGGTAGTACTCCACGAGCGGGGCGGTGTTCTTCTCGTAGACGTCGAGGCGGTTGGCGATCGTCTCGGGCTTGTCGTCGTCGCGCTGGTACATCTCGCCACCGCACTTGGGGCAGGTCTCGTCCGCGGCGGTGCCGGTGTAGCCGCAGTCGCGGCAGGCGCGGCGCGCGGAGAGGCGGCCGATGATCACGTCGGATGCGACGTCGACCAGAAGCGCGCAGTCGAGCTCGCGATGGAGGCCGGACAGCTCGGAGTCGAGCGTGACGGCCTGCATGGTGTTGCGCGGGAAGCCGTCGAGGATGAAGCCCTTCTGGGCGTCGTCGGCGGCGAGGCGCTCCTTCACGAGGTCGATGACGAGCTGGTCGGGGACGAGCTCGCCGGCGTCCATGTACTTCTTGGCCTGGACGCCCAGCTCCGTGCCGCCCTTGACGGCGGCGCGCAGAAGGTCGCCGGTGGAGATGTGTGCGACGCCGAACTCGGCGACGAGCTGTTGGGCGAGGGTGCCCTTACCGGCACCGGGGGCTCCCAGCAAAACAAGGTTCATGGTTGCCTGCCTTTCTTGCGCTTGACGGTGCTTACCCGACGGGGCCTACTTGAAGAACCCGTCGTAATCGTACATCTTGAGCTGGCTCTCCACCTTGGCGATGGTGTCCATGACGACGCCGACCATGATCAGCACGGAGGTGCCGCCGAAGGCCTGGATCAGCTGGTTGCCCGTGAACGAGAACACGATCGACGGGACGATGGCGATGAAGGCCAGGAACACGGCGGAGGGCAGCGTGATCTTGGAGAGTGCGTTCTTGATGTAGGCGGCGGTGGCGCGGCCCGGGCGGACGCCGGGGATGAAGCCGCCCTGCTTCTTCAGGTTCTCCGCGGTGTCCTCGGGGTTGAAGACCATGGAGGTGTAGAAGTACGCGAAGAAGACGATCAGCACGACGTTCAGGATCCAGTTGATCCAACCGCTCGACAGGGCGCCCGCGAAGGCCTGGACCCAGCCCACGCCGGGGAAGAACACGGCGAGCTGTGCGGGCAGGTACAGGATCGCGCTGGCGAAGATGATGGGGATGACGCCCGCGGTGTTCACCTTGATGGGCAGGTACGTGGACTGACCGCCCATGATGCGGCGACCGACCACGCGCTTGGCGTACTGCACCGGGATGCGGCGCTGGCCGCGCTCGATGAAGACGATGAGCGGGATCACGCACAGGATGATCACGAAGATCACCGCGGTGAGGACGATGCTCGCCGTGCCGCCGTCGCTGACGGAGGAGAAGATGGCCTGCGGGAGGCCGGCCATGATGTTGGCGAAGATGATCAGGCTCATGCCGTTGCCGATGCCGCGCTGGGTGATGAGCTCGCCGATCCACATGATCAGCATGGCGCCGGCCACGAGGGTGCCGACGACCATGATGTCGAAGATGACCTCGGGGGCGTCCGCGCCGTTGAACTGGATGCCGAAGCTCTTGAACAGGAAGAGGTAGCCCACGGCGTTCAGGAGCGCGAGCGCGAGCGTGAGGTAGCGCGAGTACTGGGTGATCTTGGTCTGGCCGACCTCGCCCTCGCGCGCGAGCTCATGCAGGCTCGGCACGACGCTCTGCAGCATCTGCATGATGATGGAGCTCGTGATGTAGGGCATGATGCCCAGGGAGAACACCGAGACGTAGGACAGGGCGCCGCCGGAGAACAGATTCAGCAGGGCCATCGCACCGCCGGCGATGGAATCGTTGGCGGATGCGAAAAGGCCCGTCATCCCCTGGAAGGGGATGCCGGGCACGGGCACGTGCGCACCGATGCGGTACAGCACGAGCATGGCGATGGTGAACATGATCTTCCCGCGCAGCTCCTTGATACGGAATGCGTTTTGAAGACCAGTTAGCACGGCAGCTCGACCTTTCCGCCGGCGGCCTCGATCTTGGCCTTGGCGGAAGCCGAAGCCTTATCGACCTTGACCGTGAGCTTCTTGGTGAGCTCGCCGTCGCCGAGGACCTTGACGGGCTCGAACTCCTTCTTGATGATGCCGGCGGCCTTGAGGGCCGCGCCGTCCACCACGGCGCCGTCCTCGAACTTGAGCTCGAGGGTGGAGAGGTTCACGGGTGTGAACTCGATGCGGCGGGGGTTGCGGAAGCCGGGGAGCTTGGGCAGGCGCATCGCGAGCGGGGTCTGGCCGCCCTCGAAGCCGGCGCCCTTGGTGCCGCCGGAGCGGGAGCCCTGGCCGTTCTGGCCGCGGCCCGCATAGGTGCCCTGGCCGGACGAGTTGCCGCGGCCGACGCGCTTGCGCTTATGCGTGGAGCCCGCGTTGGGCTTAAGATCGTGAAGCTGCATTGCTACTCCTCTACAATCTCGACAAGGTGCTTGACCTTGAAGATCATGCCGCGGACGCTCTCGTTGTCGGCGATCTCGCGGACCTCGCGGATACGATGGAGGCCGAGGGCGCGCACGGTCCTCTTCTGGTCCTCCTTGCAGCCGTTGATGCTGCGGACCTGCTGGATCTTGATGGTCTTAGCCATGCCTACTTCTCCTTCCCGACGAACATCTCGGAGACGGTGAGACCGCGGCGGGCGGCGACGTCCTCGGGGCTGGAGAGCTCCTTGAGGCCCTCGGCAGCAGCCTTGATGATGTTCAGGCCGTTGTCGGTGCCCAGGGACTTGGCCAGCACGTTCTTGATGCCGGCAAGCTCGAACAGCGGGCGGACCGCGCCGCCGGCGATGACGCCGGTACCCTCGACAGCGGGCTTGATGATGATGCGACCGGCGCCGAAGTGGCCGATGACATCATGGGGGATGGTGCCGTCCTCGGTGACCGGGACGTGGAACATGTTCTTCTTGGCGTCGAGCGAGGCCTTGGAGATGGCCAGGGGCACCTCGGCGGACTTGCCCATGCCGAGGCCCACGTTGCCCTTGCCGTCACCCACGACCACGAGGGCCACGAGGGACATGCGGCGACCGCCCTTGACGGTCTTGGAAACACGGTTGATGAAGACGACGCGCTCCTCGAACTCGGAGGCCTCGCGCTGCTGCTTTTGATTACGAGCCATAGCTACATACCTCCTAGAACTTCAGGCCGGCGGCGCGGG
>DXAO01000041.1 GCA_019117005.1 Candidatus Collinsella stercoripullorum
CCCTCGAGGTCACGCCGGCGGCCAAGCAGATGCTCGCCGTGGGCGGCCTCGACCCGGTCTTCGGGGCGCGCCCGCTGAAGCGGCTCATCCAGACCGAGGTGGTGGATACCATCGCCGAGGCGATCATCGACGGTGCCGTGAGCGAGGGCGACCGGATCTTGGTCGACGTCGATACCGACGGCACGTTCTTCGTGGAGTCGGAGGCGAGCGGCCCCGCGCCGACCTACGAGGTCCCCGACGGGGAGTAGCGCGCAGGCGGCAGCGCTTCTGGGCGGCGGCCCCGGTGGTTTTCGGGGCCGCCGCCCTCGTTTTTACGTTAACCTCCCCCTGAGCCGCCTGCGGGGCCGGGCGCCTAGCGTTCCTGCGCCTGCTGGACGAGTTCGAAGAAGCGCTCGAAGATCATCTCGAACACATAGTGGAACATCAATCGGCTGTCGAGGTCCATGTCGCCATAGCGGATCTGCTTCTCCACGGTGAACAGGGGGATGTCCGCGAGCTTGGACAGCGAGTTCTTGGACAGTCCCGTCATGGTCACGATCGTGCAGCCGCGGCTCTTGGCGATGGAGGTCGCCTCGATGGAGACCTCCGTCTCGCCGCTGATGGACACGCTGAACACCAGGTCGTTTTGCCCCAGCTGCTCGGCATGGTGCCGCATGACGTGGCGCTCGCTCAGCGTGTCGGCGTTCTTGCCCATGACACGGAGCTTCTCCTCCATCTCGAGGCAGGGGAACTTCGAGAGTCCCGAGCAGAAGAAGACGATGCGCTCGGCGCGCTCGACGGCACGTACGACCTCCTCGACGGCCTGCTCGCGCACGAGGTCCTTGGTCTGGATGATCTGCAGGTCGAGCGGGATGGTCTCGATGACGTAGCGGTTGCGCTCGAGCGAGATGAGGTAGGAGTGCTTGAGGTCGGTGAAGCCCGTGAAGCCCAGCTTGTGGGCGAGGCGCACGATGGTGTTGGGCGCCACGAAGAAGTGCGCCGCGATGCCCTTCGACGTTGCCTGCTCGAGGTCCCCGCGAAGCGAGATGATGTAGCGGAGGATCTGGGATTCCAGGTCGTTGAGATGCTTCTCGCCCGATTTGACGTGTTCGTAAAACGAGTCCCGCACGGCAGCGACACCTCCCCGTCAGCTTTTCAAACATCGTAATATCCCATGGCTCGAGGCTTTTCCGGAGTCAATCGTCCGCAAACGGTCTCATCTCGTTCGCCAGCGGTACCTCGGCCCGCGTGTCGCGCGACACGGGTTCGTGTCGTGCGCTATCCCGTGTGTCGCGCAGCCGTTTCCCCTGCTCAGGGTCATGGTGCGCTCGTGCGCGTAGCACAATTTGGGCAACGGGAGGGACGCGGGCACGGTGGCCGCGGAACCGCATCGCGCTCCCCCGCGCAGCGTCAGTTGACTCTAGTTTCGGGGAGTGGTTCTCATGAAAGACAAGCTCAACATCGTTCTTATCGGCGGGGGCTCCACGTGGTGCCCGGGCATCCTGAAGGCGCTCACCAAGCATCTCGACATCTTCCCGCTGAACCGCGTGTGCCTGTACGACATCGACGCCGAGCGCCAGGAGCCCATCGGCGAGTTCGGCAAGGTCCTGTTCGCCGAGGAGGCGCCCGGCGTCGAATTCATCTACACCACCGACAAGGACGTCGCCTACACCGATATCGACTTCGCCCTGTGCCAGATCCGCACCGGTGGCTACGAGATGCGCAGCAAGGACGAGAAGATCCCCCTGTCCATGGGTATCATCGGCCAGGAGACGGTCGGTCCCGGCGGCATGGCGTACGGCATGCGCTCCATGCGCGACATGGTTGAGATCGTGAACGACGTGCGCGAGCGGAGCCCGGAAGCGTGGATCATCAACTACACCAACCCGGCGGCGATCGTGGCCTACGGCCTGGACCGCATCTTCCCGGACGAGAAGCGCGTGCTCAACATCTGCGACCAGCCGGTCAACCTGCTGCGCTCCTACGGCCGCCTGCTCGGTCGCGACATGGGCGATGTCGAGCCCGTGTACTTCGGCCTCAACCACTTCGGCTGGTTCACGCACCTCTACGACAAGGAGGGCAACGACCTCGTCCCGCTGGTGAAGGAGTACACCGCCAAGAACGGCTTTCTGCCCGCCGACGCCGAGCAGCGCGACCAGTCCTGGCTCGACACCTACGCCATGGTGAAGGACATGCTGGCCGACTTCCCCGACTACCTGCCCAACACCTACCTGCAGTACTACCTGTATCCCGAGTACAAGCTGGCCCACCTCGACCCCGACTACACCCGCTCCGACGAGGTCATCAACGGCCGCGAGAAGCGCGTGTTCGCCGAGTGCCGCCGCGTCGCCGAGGCGGGTACCGCCAAGGGGTCGTCGGTCGTGCAGAACGATGCGCACGGCGACATGATCGTCGAGGTCTCCTCGGCCATCTACCGCAACACCCGCAAGACCTTCATCGTCATGGTCCGCAACGACGGGATCATCGAGGGCATGCCTGACGACGCTATGGTCGAGGTCGCCGCGAGCGTGGGCAAAAACGGCCCCGACCCTTACGCCGTGGGCAAGATCGGCACGTTCTACCGCGGCCTCATGGAGAACCAGTACGCCTACGAGCGTCTCACGGTCGAGGCCTGGATGGAGGGGTCCTACGAGAAGGCGCTGCAGGCGCTGACCCTCAACCGCCTGGTGGGCGACGCCAAGAAGGCCCGCAAGGTGCTCGATGCGCTCATCGAGGCCAACAAGGGCTACTGGCCCGAGCTCCGCTAGCGAACCGACGCCGAGCGGCGCGTCGCGGGCGGATGGCAGGGGATCGTCCGCGGCGCGCCCGCTCGGCGCTGCGCTGCAACCGTCCGCGGGGGCACGGGGCCCGCACCCCGCCGCGCTCCCGACGATAGAGGGGACTGAATATGAACAAAGATGAATTGCTGGCGAAGTTCCAGCGTCTGGGCAAGGTCCTGATGACGCCCGTTTTGATCTTGCCTATCGCGGGCATCCTGCAGGGCTTCGGCAACGCCTTCACGAGTCCCATGCTGCTCGAGTACGCGCCATGGTTGGGGACCCCGGCGATCGCCATCTTCTTCTCGATCCTGAAGGCGGCCGCGGGCGTCGTGATGAGCAACATCCCGCTTATCTTCGCCGTGTGTCTGGCCTATGGGTTCGCCAAGGGGGAGAAGGCCACGGCGGCGCTGTGCGGCATGATCGGCTACATGACGCTCAACGCCGTGATGGGCACGTTCCTGACGGCGATCGGTACCATCGACCCGGAGAACCTGGCTACCGGCCAGAGCACCATCCTGGGCACGGTCACGCTCGATACCGGCGTGATCGGAGGTCTCCTGGTTGGTGCGCTCGTCGCCTACCTGCATAATCACTTCTATAAGATCGAGCTGCCGGCCGCGCTGTCCATCTTCAACGGCGTGAAGTTCATCCCGGCGGTCACGATCGTGGGCTGCAGCGTGCTCGCGCTGGTGCTCTCGCTCGTGTTCCCGCTTGTCCAGACGGCTCTGGGGGCGCTTTCCGACTTCATCCGCGCCACCGGCGTGTTCGGGTCGTTCGTCTACGGCGCCGGTGAGCGCCTGCTGCTGCCCTTCGGCCTGCATCACTTCGTGTACCTGCCGTTCTTCTTCACCTCGCTCGGCGGTACCGAGGTCATCGACGGCGAGACCATCTCCGGCGCCGTGAACATCTACAGCGCCATCTTGGGTTCCGCCACCACCCCGTTCGATATCGACGTGAGCCGCTTCGTCATGAACGGCAAGGTCATCTTCGCCATGTTCGGCCTTCCCGGCGCCGCGCTCGCCTTCTACAAGACGGCGCTGCCCGAGAACAGGAAGAAGACCGGCGCCCTCATGATCGCGCTCGTCATCCCGTGCGTGCTGTCCGGCATCACCGAGCCGCTCGAGTACTCGTTCCTGTTCATCGCGCCGGTGCTCTACCTGGTCCACGCCATCATGGCGGGCCTTGCGTACGCGTTCACGTTCCTGCTGAACTTCAACGTCGCCGGCTCCGCGACGTTCGGCGGCCCGTTGCTGTCGCTGATCTTCAACGGCATCCTGGGGGCCGGCAAGGGATCCGGCTGGATGTCGATCCTCATCCTCGGACCGATTTGGTTCGCGACGTACTTCTTCGTCTTCAAGGCGCTCATCAAGCGCATGGACCTCAAGACCCCGGGGCGGGAGCTTCCCGATGAGGGAGCCGAGGACGCCAAGGCCGAGAAGGCGCCCGTGAGCGAGCTCATCCCGCTCATCATCGAGGCTGTCGGCGGCGCCGATAACATCAAGAGCGCGGAGGCATGCTTCACCCGTCTGCGCCTGCAGCTGAACGACTGCAGCAAGGTGGCCGACGACAAGGTGTTCACCGATGAGCTCGAGGCGCGCGGCATCGTGCATGTCGCCGGCGGCGTGCAGATCGTGTACGGCATGATGGCTGCGAACTACGCCACGCAGATGCGCGAGGCGCTCGGCATGGAGTAGCCGCGAGGCGGCAGGGGAGATCCTGCGGCCAGACATCGGAGATGGGGGCGACGCGGCCCACGGGCGCGCCGCCCCTTCTCTGTGCGACAATGGGGCGGATGTGGATACGCTGGGCGAAGGAGGCACCATGCCCGACGACGAGAAGCGCCCCCAGGCGCGGCGGGAGAAGGGTCCCGCGCCGCGCGACCCGTTCATCCGGGCGGAGAACGAGGACGACGACGGCTACGATCCCTATTCGGACCGTCGACCGGAACCCGAGCCGCTGTTCGAGCGCAATCCGTGGGGTTAGCCGGAAACGGGTGGCCGACAATGGAAAAGCCGGGGCGAACCCCGGCTTTTCCCATGCGGTGTATGAAGGTGCGACGCTAGCGGTCGAGTTCCTTGCGGACCATCGTGTCGAGGATGGCGGCGATCAAGCCGAACAGGACGACCAGCGCGTCGAGCACGGGGATCGTCTGCCCGAGGCCGCTGACCACGCACGTGACGATGCCGACGAGGACCGTCAGGACGGCGAGCAGGCGATGGCTTCCAAGTGCGCTCGGGCGGTTCGCGCCGTGGATGCCCATGAAGGCGGTGATGAAGCTCAGGGCCGCGCACAGCAGGTACAGGATGCCGTCGATGCTCACCACGAGCACACCGAGCACCCCGGCGTCCGCCTCGGCGTAGTTCGCGCCGGTAAAGCAGATGATGCCCAGGATGAGCGCCGCGAGGGCGACGACGACCTGCAGCAGGCTTGCGACCTTGAGGTATTTGCGGTTGGGTGACATGCGGATGCTCCTTATTCTTGGCGGCGGTCGCGTGGGCACGCGGTCGGATAGCCGATCAAACGACCTTAATGATACCTGCTCGAGCGTATGGGCGACCGCGTATATGCGAAAAAGCGGGTGCCTCGACGATAGACTGAGCGAACCGGTTTCCAATCTGCTAGAATGCTCGTCACCTGCCTCCGTAGCTCAGGGGATAGAGCACCGCTCTCCTAAAGCGGGTGTCGACGGTTCGAATCCGCCCGGGGGCACCAGCAAGCAAGACGGCGTCGCTGTTGCGGCGCCGTTTCTGGTTTGTGCGGCTCGCGGCGGATTCGAACCCGCTGGGGTCGCGAGGCTGAGCAAACGCGTGAGCGTTTGCCAGCGAGCGTGCGAGGGCGCGCGAGCGCCCGAAGCTGCGGACGGCGCAGCCGGACGCGAATCCGCCCGGGGGCACCAGGGAACAAGACGGCGTCGCTGCTGCGGCGCCGTTTCCCGTTCGCCTACACCTCGAAATCCGTGAGCTCGTCCCAGGCGGCGCTCGAGGCCGCGCCGCCGTCGTCGAGCAGGAAGTACGCGCCGGTGCCCGCGCGTCCGTCCGCGATCTCGCGCCCGCGTGCGCTCCCCGCCACGAACAGGGTGGTGGAGAGGGCGTCCGCCGCGGTCGAGGAGGGGCAGGCGACGGTGACGCTCTCCGTGTCGGTCGCCACGGGCATGCCCGTGCGCGGGTCGAGGATGTGCCAGTACGTGACCCCGTCCAACTCGAAGGTGCGCTCGTACAGGCCGCTCGTCACCAGCGACATGCCGCCCTCCACATGGGCCGTCCCCACGATCGAGCTGTCGCCCGGGTCGTTGGGGTCGCGCACACCGATGTCCCACGGGCTCCCGTCGGGCTTGGTGCCGTACAGCGCGATGTTGCCCCCGAGCGAGATCATGGCCGCAGTGGCGTCGGTCCGGTCCCGCAGCAGCTCGACGAGCCGGTCCGCCACGTACCCCTTGGCGATGCCGCCCAGGTCGAGCTTGGCCTCGGGGTCGTCGAGCCGGACGGTCGACGCCTCGCGGTCCACGTGCACGCCGCGCCATCCGACATGGGGGAGGGCGGCGGCGATCTGCTCGTCGGACGGCCGCGTGCCCGCATCGAAGTCCCAGAGCGTGGAGACGGCGCCGATGGTGATGTCGAACAGGCCGTCCGCTTGGGCGCAGAACTCGAGGGCGCGCGCGAGGAGGTCGGCGGTGTCGGGGTCGACCTGGACCGCTTCGCCCCCGGCGGCGTTCACGCGCGCGATGTCGCTCTCCTCGTCGTAGAGGTCGAGCAGCGCGTCGTAGCGCGCGCATGCGCTCGAGAGCCGGGCGAGCGCGGCGTCGTCGCCGTAGACCGTGAAGGTGCAGTAGGTGTCGAAGGCGAAGGTCGAGCCGTCGACCGGCCCGCTGCCGTCCGCGCGCCCGGAGGGGCGCGCCGCGCAGCCGGCGATCCCGAGCGCGCCCGCTGCGAGCAGCGCCCCTGCGCCGGCGAGGAGCCCGCGGCGCGAGACGGGTCCGCCGCGATGCGGCGCGACGGGCGGGGAGCCGGCCCCCTGTGCGCGCGGGGGCGCGACGCGGGCGCGGGGCCCGGGGTGCGGTCTATGCACGGATCCCCCCTTCGGGCAGGGCGGCGAGCACGCCGCGCAGCAGGATCCCGATCGCGGCTCCGCAGACCACGCCCGCGATGACGAGCACCGGGGCGTTCACGTACGCCGTCGCCGGGGAGAGCAGCGCCGCCACCATCGCGAGCTGCCCCAGGTTGTGGGCGACGCCCCCCAGGACGGATACACCGACCTCGGAGAACGGGGCGAAGCGGACGGCGAGCGCCATGACCGCCCAGGAGAGCAGGCCCCCCGCGAGGCTGAAGACCATCATCTGCGGGTTGGAGAACAGGATCGTCGAGCACAGCACCTTGGCGAGCATCAGGTACAGCGCGGGGCGGGCGCCCATCCTGAGCAGCGCGTACAGCACCACCGCGTTGCCGAGCCCCAGCTTGACGCCGGGCACCGTGACGGGCAGGGGAACCAGCACCTCGAGGTAGCCGGCGCACAGGGCGAGCGCGGCGAGCATCCCGTACAGGGCGACGCGGGCCCCGGGGCTCTCCGGCATGCCGTGGGCGCGCGACCGGGCCTTTCGTGTTATGTCATCCTGCTTCATCATGCTCGCTATTATAAGGAGGCCGAAGGTGGTATAAAGACCAGACGCCCATGCGTTTTCCGGTCGTTTGCTGGCACAGGGAGGCTTCGTGGCCAACAAGGTGACGCTGAAGCAGATCGCGCGCGAGGTGGGGCTGTCCCCCGCCTCCGTCTCGCTCGTCCTCAACAACCGCCCCTGCCGCATCTCCGAGGAGAACCGGCGGCGCATCAAGGAGGTCGCCGCGCGCGAGCACTACATCCCCAACCAGATCGCGCGCAGCCTGGTCACCCAGCGCTCCAAGACGCTCGGCCTGATCGTCCCCAACATCGAGAGCCGCTTCTTCTCGTCGCTGGCCAAGAACCTCGAGCAGCGCTGCCGCGCCGAGGGCTACGCGCTGTTCATCACCAACTCCGACGGCCTGCCGGAGAACGACCTCGACCTGCTGAGCCTGCTCGTGACGCGCGGCGTCGACGGGCTGTTCCTCGTGGTGGGCGACGAGGTGCCCGACGACCGCGCCCTCATCGACGAGCTGTCGGGCCTGCCGGTGCCCTATGTGATGGTCGACCGCGTGGTCGACGAGCTGTCCTGCGACAAGGTCATGTTCGACCACGAGCTCGGCGGATACATGGCGACCCGCTACCTGCTGCAGATGGGGCACCGCCGCATCGCCTGCATGGTGAACGCGGCGAAGACCATCACCGGCCGCAAGCGCCTGGTGGGCTACCTGCGGGCGCTGCGCGAGGCGGGCGTCGAGCCGGACCTGTCGCTGGTCGCCGAGACCGAGTACTACATCTCGAGCGCGTACGAGGCGGCCGCCGACGTGCTCGCCAGCGACGCTACCGCGGTGTTCGCGAGCTCGGACAACATCGCGCTCGGCCTGCTCAAGCGCATGCACGAGCAGGGCAGGCGCATCCCGCGCGACTACTCGCTCGTGAGCTACGACAACAGCGCCGCCGACGCGCTGTTCGAGCCCTCGCTCACCTCGATCGAACAGAACGTCGCCGAGCTCTCCCACCATGCGGTGGGGCTCATGATGCGCCGTCTGGACAATCCCGCCGCCGACCCGGTGGAGCGCGTGCTCAAGCCCCATCTCGTCATCAAGGAGAGCGTGGCCGCCCTGTAGGGGCGCCGGCCGCACCGTGCGGCGGTCCCGCGTCCGTTCCGGCCGCCTTTCGCGCGGCGGCGCAACCGTCTCCCGCGCCTTTCCCCTTACGGCGGCATGACATAAAACTTTCAGAAAGATAAAACGTTTTTCCATAATGATAAAACGTTTTATCACTTATACTGGCGCCGATGCTCGAGGCGGGTGCGGATCCCGGCGACCGGGGGTCGATCCAACCTCCGGCGCGCGCTCCGCCGAACCCCTGCCTGCGGTCCGCCGCCGCCCGCGCCCGTCCGCATCGCCCATGGCACCCTTCGGGTAGCAAGCCGCCGGGCACACCGCCCGGCGTCATGAAAAGGAGGAGCAATGTCCAACCCCGTGATCGGAACCCCGTGGAAGAAGCTCGACGGCCCCGTGAGCGCCGAGGCCCTCTCCGGCGTCGAGAAGTACTGGCGCTGCACCAACTACCTCTCCGTCGGCCAGATCTACCTGCGCTCCAACCCGCTCATGAAGAAGGACTGGGTCGATGAGAAGACCGGCGAGACCCGCGACTTCGGCCGTCCCGACGTCAAGCACCGCCTCGTGGGCCACTGGGGCACCACGCCGGGTGTGAACTTCCTGTTCGGTCACGTCAACCGCCTCATCGCCGACCACCAGCAGAACGCCATCTTCCTCATGGGCCCCGGTCACGGCGGCCCGGCCGGCACCGCGCAGTCCCTGCTCGACGGCACCTACCGCGAGATCCGTCCCGACATCACCGATGACGAGGCCGGCCTCCAGAAGTTCTTCCGCCAGTTCTCCTATCCCGGCGGCATCCCCAGCCACTTCGCGCCCGAGACCCCCGGCTCCATCCACGAGGGCGGCGAGCTCGGCTACACCCTGTCCCACGCCTACGGCGCGGTGATGGACAACCCGAGCCTGCTCGCGGTCGCCGTGGTGGGCGACGGCGAGGCCGAGACCGCGGCGCTCGCCACCTCCTGGCAGTCCAACAAGCTCGTCAACCCCAAGACCGACGGCATCGTCCTGCCGATCCTGCACCTCAACGGCTACAAGATCGCCAACCCCACCATCCTGGCCCGCATCTCCGACGAGGAGCTCACCAAGTTCTTCGAGGGCATGGGCTACAAGCCGCACTTCTTCATGGCCGGCTTCGACAACGAGCCGCACGCCTCCATCCACGCGCGCTTCGCCAACCTGCTCGAGCAGGTCTTCAACGAGATCTGCGACATCAAGACGATCGCCGAGACCGGCGTGGAGACCCGCCCGGTCTACCCGATGATCATCTTCCGCACCCCCAAGGGCTGGACCTGCCCCAAGCACATCGACGGCAAGAAGACCGAGGACTCCTGGCGCGCCCATCAGGTGCCGCTGGCGAGCGCCAAGGACACCCATGAGCACTTCCGCGTCCTGCGCGCCTGGCTGCGCTCCTACCACCCCGAGGAGCTCTTCACCCCCGAGGGCCAGGTCCGTCCCGAGGTCACGGCCTTCATGCCCGTCGGCGACCTGCGCATCGGCGCGAACCCGAACGCCAACGGCGGCAAGGTCCGCCGCGACCTCACCCTGCCCGACATCCACGCCCACGAGGTGCCGGTCGCCGAGAAGGGCCACGGCTGGGGCGCGACCGAGGCCGCGCGCGTGTTCGGCGCCTACACCGCCGACGTGCTCGCCGCGAACGACGACTTCCGCATCTTCGGCCCGGACGAGACCGCCTCGAACCGCCTTCAGGACGCCTATCAGGTGACCAAGAAGCAGTGGGAGGCCGGCTACCACGCCGACGCCGACAACGACGAGCTCCTCGCCACGTCCGGCAAGGTCGTCGAGCAGCTGTCCGAGCACCAGTGCGAGGGCTTCCTCGAGGCCTACCTGCTCACCGGCCGCCACGGCGTGTGGAGCACCTATGAGAGCTTCGTTCACGTGGTCGACTCCATGGTGAACCAGCACTGCAAGTGGCTCGAGGCCACCGTGCGCGAGATCCCCTGGCGCGAGCCCATCGCCGGCCTGAACATCCTGCTGACGAGCCACGTGTGGCGCCAGGACCACAACGGCTTCTCCCACCAGGACCCCGGTTTCATCGACCTGCTGCTCAACAAGGCCAACGACACCCACATCGTGAACGCCTACTACCCCTGCGACGCCAACATGGCGCTCGCCGTGGCCGAGCGCGCCTACCAGTCCACGAACTGCGTGAACGCCATCTTCTGCGGCAAGCAGCCCGCCCCGACCTTCCTCACCGTCGATGAGGCCAAGGCCGAGCTCGAGGAGGGCCTCGCCGTCTGGGATTGGGCCTGCACGGCCGACAGCCTGGAGGACGCCGACCTGGTGATCGCCTCCTGCGGCGACGTCCCCACCATGGAGGCGCTGGCCGCCACCGACCTGCTGCGCAAGCTGGGCGTCAAGGTCTGGTTCGTGAACGTGGCCGACCTGCTGAAGATCCAGAGCCTGCACGATAACGACCAGGCCATCTCCGACGAGCGCTTCGTCGAGTTCTTCGGCGGCGAGGACAAGCCGGTGCTGTTCTGCTTCCATGCCTACGAGGGCACCATCCACCGCATCCTGTGGGAGCGCCCGGGCGTCAAGAGCTTCCGCGTCCACGGTTACGAGGAGAAGGGCTCCACGACCACCCCGTTCGACATGCTGCGCCTGAACAACATGGACCGCTGGGCGCTGGCCGCCGACGCGCTGCGCCTGGTGGACGCGCAGGCCGGCGCCGACGAGCACGCCGCGCAGATCGACGAGTGGGAGGCCTTCCGCGACGAGGCGTTCCGCTTCGCCGTGGACGAGGGCTTCGATCATCCCGCCTTCACCGACTGGGTGTGGCCCGATGCGGCCGCCGCGACCGAGGGCGGCCTGTCCGCCACCCAGATGACCGCGGGCGACAACGAGTAACCCCGCGCATCCGTCGGACCTTCGCTGCGGAAGGGGGCACGGCCGCTTGGCCGCGCCCCCTTTTTTCACGTGATGAGGGGTCGCGCGGGGACGGGCGGGGTGTCAGGGTTCGGTAAAACTTCCATGCGCCGAGCAGCGAGCACTCCAGTATGCTAAAGTATCCACGCTCAAGACGAGACGGGGGCGCATCCGCGCGAGCGGAAGCCGCCGGAGGACGACGAACAGGGGACGGTGCACGGGGATGACGGCCACACCATGGGGATTCCGCGACATTCTGCCCGAGGAGGCGCAGGCGCGCGAGGACATCGCGCTCACGGTGCGGGGCATCTTGAAGGGCCATGGCTACCTGCCGGTGGAGACGCCGCTGCTCGAGCACCGCGACGCGCTGGGCGGAGGGGGCCGCATCGCGGACACCCCGTTCAAGCTGTTCGACGACGACGGCCGCTTCCTGGTGGTGCGGCCCGACAACACCCTCCCCATCGTCCGCATGGTCGCCTCGCGGCTGGACGCCGCCCGGCTCCCGCTGCGCCTGCGCTACGACGCCCCGGTCGTGAGGACGGCGCCGCGCAACACGGGCGCCTCGCGCCAGGTGACCCAGCTCGGCTTCGAGCTCATCGGCGCGGGCGGCATCGAGGGCGACGCCGAGGTCGTGCGGTGCGCGGCGGAGGTCGCGCAGGCCCTCGACCTGCCCGATTGGCGCGTGGTCTGCGGGAGCGTCCGGCCGTACCAGGAGCTGCTCGCGCACTGCGCCGATACCGGGCTCGCCCGCCGCGCGCTCGAGCTCGTCCACCTGAACAACCTGGTCGACCTCGACGAGCTCGTGGAGGGCAGCTCCGAGCCGCCCGCGCTCAAGCGGGCGGTCAGGGAGCTGCCGCGCCTCTGCGGCGGGGCCGAGGTGCTGGCGTGCGCCCGGGAGCTGCTGGAGGGCGCCGGCGCGGATGCGCGGTCGGTGGGGGAGCTGGGCGCGCTCGCCGAGCGCCTGGCGTCGGAGGCCCCCGCGGCGGCGGAGCGCCTGTCGTTCGACTTCTCGATCGTCAACTCGTTCGGGTACTACACGGGCCTGGTCTGCAAGGTCTACGCCGCCGGCATCCCCGAGTCCATCGGCTCGGGCGGGCGCTACGACGAGGTGTTCGACGGGGCGGTCGAGGGGGTGCCCCGCGTTCCGGCCGCGGGCTTCGCGTTCTCGCTCGAACGGCTCGAGGCCGCCGTCGCGGAGCGCATGCCCGGTGCGGCTGCGGCCCCCGCGGGCGACGGCGATGCGGGCGGGGAGGGGGACGTCCCGGCGGCTCCGTCCGTCGCCGCGGCCGTCCCGTCGCCCGCTGCGCCCCCCGTGCGCATCGCCGTTCCCAAGGGCTCGCTCAACGGCGACACCCTGCGCGTTCTCGAGGCCGCCGGGCTCGACGTCGGGCCCCTGCGCGACCCGGGGCGCCACCTCATGTTCACGGTGCGCGACCGTCTCGAGGGCCCGGATTCCATCGGCGATGTGGAGTACATCATCGTGCGCGCGCAGGACGCCCCGGCGTTCGTCTCGTGCGGCGGGGCCGACTGCGGCATCTGCGGGCGCGACTCGCTCATCGAGGCCGATTGCAACCTGCTGCAGCTCGTCGACCTCCGCTTCGGTGCGTGCCGCTTCATCGAGGCCGAGCCGGCCGCAGCGTATGCGGCGGGGGCGACGGAGCGCGCGTACGCGCGGCGCGGGACCCTGCGCGTGGCGACCAAGTACCCGCGCATCGCGGGCGCCTGGTACGCGGGGCGCGGCGTCAACGCGGATATCCTCACGCTGCACGGCAACATCGAGCTCGGGCCCATCGTGGGCATGGCGGACCGGATCGTGGACATCACGGCGACGGGCACCACGCTGCGCGAGAACGACCTGGTCGTCACCGGCGAGATCATGACCTGCACGGCGCGCTTCTTCGCGAGCCCGGGCCGCGCGCGCCTGGACCCCCGCGTCCGCGTGCTCGCCGCGCGCCTGGCGGACGTCGTGCGGCGGGGCTAGCAGGCCCGCGCAGGGCTCCCGCGGTCCCGTGTTTCGGCGGGGTAACGCGGTTGTGCCGTATGCTTTATCATGATAAAGTCACCGTGTAGGAGAAGATTCGTGCGGGCGCGCGGCTCAACGATGGGCCGTGCGCCCGCCTGCTCACGGGCGCGGGTGCCGCGGCGCGCAGGCGTCGGGCGCATCCGGTGCCCCGATAGGAGTGAGGATGAGGACCATCACGCTCGCGCCGGGCGAGCGCCTGCAGCCGCGCATGCTCGCGCGCGAGGGCGCCGTGCCGGCGGACATCACGGCTTCGGCCCAGGGGATCATCGACGAGGTGCGCGCCGGCGGGGACGAGGCCCTGCGCCGCTTCTGCCGCGAGTTCGACGGCGTGGACGTGGCGGACTTCCGCCTGCCCGACGAGCAGGTCGACGCGGCGCTCGAGGGGCTCGACCCCTCCTTCCTGGCCGCGCTCGAGAAGGCTGCCGCGCAGATCCGCGACTTCCACGAACGCGAGGTCCGGCAGAGCTGGTTCACCGCGCGCCCCGACGGCACCGTGCTCGGCGTGAAGGTGACGCCGGTGGCGGCGGCGGGCATCTACGTGCCGGGCGGCCGCGCGCAGTACCCCTCGACCGTCCTCATGAACGCCATCCCCGCCAAGGTCGCCGGGGTGCGCCGCGTGGTCATGGTCACGCCGCCGCAGCGCGACGCCGCGCCGGGGGCCTGCCCCATCTCCCCCTACACGCTCGCCGCGGCCAAGGTGGGCGGCGTGGACGAGATCTACACCGTCGGCGGGGCGCAGGCCGTCGCGGCGCTCGCGTACGGCACCGAGTCGATCCCGCGGGTGGAGAAGGTGACCGGGCCCGGCAACGCCTACGTCGCCGCGGCCAAGCGCCTGGTCTCGGGCGATGTCGGCATCGACATGGTCGCCGGCCCCTCGGAGGTGTGCGTGCTCGCGGACGCCACGGCCGAGCCCGCCGTGGTCGCCGCGGACCTCATGGCCCAGGCGGAGCACGACCCGCTCGCCGCATGCTACCTCGTCACCTGCGACGCCTCCTTCGCCGAGCGCGTGGAGAGGGCGGCCGAGGCGCTGCTCGCCGCCAACCCCCGCCGCGACATCGCCGCCGCGTCCCTCGCCGAGCAGGGGGCGGTCGTGATCGCGCCCGACATGCCCACCGCCCTCGAGGCCGTCAACACGATCGCGCCCGAGCACCTCGAGCTGCACTGCGCCGACGCGATGGGGCTGCTCGGCTCCATCCGCAACGCGGGGGCCATCTTCGTGGGCGCCTGGAGCTGCGAGCCGCTGGGCGACTACGTGGCCGGCCCCAACCACACGCTGCCCACGGGCGGCACCGCGACCTTCTCCAGCCCGCTGTCCGTCGACGACTTCGTCAAGAAGTCCTCGGTGATCTGCTACACGCCCGCGGGCCTGCTCGCGGACGCCCCGGCGACCCAGCGCCTCGCGCAGGCGGAGGGCCTGTGGGCGCACGGGCTGTCCGCCGGCCTGCGCCGCCGGGTCCTGGAGCTCGGTCCGGACGCGGTCTCGCCCGAGGCCCTCGCCGGGGCGGACCTGGCGCGGACCGCCTGGCCCGGGGACGACCCGGATACCGTGGCGCGCGGGGTCTCCGGTCCCGCCGCCGAGCCCGCCGCCGAGCCCGTTTTCCCCGCGAAGGAGTCGTGACCCATGCCAGAGCTCTCAGATCGCATGCGCGCCCTCGTGCAGCCGCACCTCGCGGGCATCGAGCCCTACGACCCCACCTTCACGCCGTGCCGTATCAACCTGTCGGCGAACGAGAACACCTACCCGCTGCCGGCCACCGTGCGCGCCTCGGTCGACGCGGCGCTGGCGGCGACGCCGCTCAACCGCTATCCGGACCCCCTGTCCGGCGAGCTGCGATGCGAGCTGGCGGCGCGCCACGGCCTGGCGCCCGAGAACGTCTGCGTGGGCAACGGCGGCGACGAGCTGCTGTTCAACTTCCTGCTCGCCTTCGGCGGGGAGGGGCGGCGCGTCCTCAACTGCCCGCCGTGCTTCTCCGAGTACGAGTTCTTCGCCTCGCTCACGCGGACCGGCGTGCGCAACGTGCGCCGCGACCGCAGGACCTTCGAGCTCGACGAGCGCGTGCTGCTCGCCGCGGCGCCCCATACGAACCTCGCGATCCTCACCTCGCCCAACAACCCCACGGGCAACCCCGTGTCGGCGTCGTTCGTGGCGCAGCTGTGCCGGGCCTGCCCCGGGCCGGTGATGGTCGACGAGGCCTACATCGAGTTCGCGGACGAGGGGGTCTCGGTGGAGCGCCTGCTCGGGAGCTGCCCCAACCTGGTCATCCTGCGCACGCTGTCCAAGGCCTTCGGCGCCGCCGGCATCCGCTGCGGGTACGTGCTCGCCGCTCCGGACGTGATCGAGGTGTTCGCCGCGATCCGCCAGATCTACTCGGTGAACGTGCTCACGCAGGCAGCGGCCCTCGCGCTGGTCCGCGCGCGCGCCGAGCTGGCGCCCGCGGTGGCGCAGGTGCGCGCCGAGCGCGCGCGGCTGCTCGCGGCCTTCGAGGCCGACGAGCGCCTGGAGGTGTGGCCGAGCCAGGGCAACTTCCTGCTCGTGCGCATGGACGAGGCGAGCCGCATCCGCGAGCGCCTGCGCGACGAGCGCTCCATCCTGGTGCGCGACTTCTCGTACGCATCCGGGCTGGAGGGCTGCCTGCGCATCACCGTGGGCACGCCGGAGGAGAACGACGAGCTGCTGGCGGCGCTGACGGCGCTGCTGGACGAGGAGGGCTGAGGCGCGCCGCCCCGGCCGAGGCCCCGCGCCCGCGGGGCCGACGGGGCTGGAGCGCCCGCCGGCAAGGAGGACCGGATGGCGAGGACCGCCGAGGTCTCCCGCGTGACGGGGGAGACCGATATCACCGTCAAGCTCGACCTGGACGGGTCGGGCGCCTGCGACATCTCCACGGGGGTGCCGTTTTTCGACCACATGCTCGACGCGTTCGGGCGCCACGGGCTGTTCGACCTCACGGTCCGTGCGACCGGAGACGTCGAGGTGGACGCGCACCATACCGTGGAGGACACGGGGATCGTGCTGGGCCGGGCGTTCGCGGCCGCCTTGGGCGACAAGGCGGGCATCACCCGGTTCGCCGACTGCGCGATCCCCATGGACGAGACCCTCGTGGCGGCCGCCGTCGACATCTCGGGCCGCGGGCAGGCGTACTGCGACCTGCCGCTTCCCACCGAGCGCGTGGGCGCCTTCGACACGGAGCTCGCGGTCGAGTTCTTCTACGCCTTCGCACGGGACGCGCAGCTCACGCTGCATGTGCGCGAGCTCGCGGGGGCGAACAGCCATCACATCATCGAGGCCGCCTTCAAGGCCGTGGGCCGCTGCATGCGCCGCGCCTGCGAGCTCGACCCCCGCGTGCAGGGCGTCCCCTCCACCAAGGGCAGCCTGTAGCGACCGGGGCGTCGCGTTCGGGGGCGAGGTCGAGACGCCGCAGGGGGACGGGGTCGATTCATCACGGGTACGGAGAGGGGTGCGGTCATGGCCGACAAGCCGGTCATCGTCATCGTCGACTACCATAAGGGCAACCTGTCCAGCATGGCCCGCGGACTGGCGCGCGCGGGCGCCGAGGCGCAGGTGACCGACGATCCCGAGCGGATTCGCGCGGCAGACGGGATCGTGCTGCCGGGCGTGGGGTCCTTCTACGACGCGATCGCCTTCATGCGCGAATCGGGGCAGGACCGGGCGGTCATCGATGCTGTGGCCGGCGGTGCGGGCACGCCGTTTCTGGGCGTGTGCCTGGGGCTCCAGCTGCTGTTCGAGCGCGGCGACGAGGGCGTGCCGGACGCGCCCGGGCCGGCTGCCGCGCCGGCGCCCGCCGATGCGCCGGCGGAGATGCCGCCCGAGCCCGCCGGCTCCGACCTCCGTGACGCCCCCGGAACCGTGTTCGAGGCCGAGGGGAAGCGCTGGGTCCGCGGCCTCGGCCTGCTCAAGGGGTCGTGCACCGTCCTCCCGGCCGACCGGCTGAAGATCCCCCATGTGGGATGGGATCAGGTGCACCTCACGCCCGCGGGCCTCGCCTGCCCGCTGCTCGACGGGTTCGACGAGGGCGCGAACCTGTATTTCACGCATTCCTACGCGCTCGACGGGGACGCGGACGCCGGCGACATCGCCGCCCGCACGTTCTACGCGCGCGCGTTCGGTTCGGTCGTGTGGCACGGCAACATCTACGGGTGCCAGTTCCACCCCGAGAAGTCCTCGGCGCACGGCCATCGTATCCTCGAGAACTTCGTGCGCATCGTGGAGGCGCGCGTCAAGGAGGTGGGCGCATGATCGTCTTTCCCGCCATCGACCTCATCGCCGGCAAGGTGGTGCGCCTCGAACGGGGCGAGCGCTCGCGCTGCACGGTGTATTCGGACGACCCCGTGGCGCAGGCCCGGGCCTTCGCCGAGCAGGGCGCGACCTGGGTGCACGTGGTCGACCTCTCCGCGGCGCTCGAGGAGGACGAGGACGCCTGCGCGGCGAACTCGGCCGCGATCGAGGCCATCTGCCGCGTCGACGGGCTGTCGGTCGACGTGGGCGGCGGCGTCCGCTCGCTCAAGCGCATCGACGAGCTCGCGGGGTACGGCGCCCGCCGCATCGCGCTGGGCACCGTGCTCGTGACCGAGCCCGGGTTCGCCGAGGTCGCGGCCCGCGGCTTCGGCGGCATGCTCGTAGCCGACGTGGCGGCCCGCGACGGGCAGGTCAAGATCAACGGCTGGCGCGACGGGATCTCCCGCAGCGTGGAGAGCGTGGTGGGCGAGCTGTCCGAGCTCGGGTTCCGACATCTGGTGTTCACCGACATCTCGCGCGACGGCATGCAGACGGGCGTCGACGCGGACGCCTACCGCCGCGTCGCCGCGTGCGCGGGCTTCCCCGTGGTGGCGTCGGGCGGCATCTCGACCCTCGCGGACGTGCGCGCGCTCGCCGCGGCGGGTCCCGACGTCGTCGAGGGCTGCATCATAGGCCGCGCCCTGTACGAGGGGAGCTTCACGCTCGCCGAGGCGCTGGAGGCGGCCGGGCAGGGTGCGGCGCAGGCGGGCGCGCGCTCGTCCGGGCCGTCGGCGGCCGTATCCGGAGAGGGGGCCGGCGATGCTCACTAAACGCGTCATCCCATGCCTGGACGTCAAGGACGGGCGCGTGGTCAAGGGCGTGAACTTCGTGTCCCTGCGCGACGCGGGGGACCCGGTGGAGCTCGCCTCGGCCTACGACCGCGAGGGCGCCGACGAGGTGATCTTCCTCGACATCACGGCGACGAGCGACAACCGGGCGACGACGATCGACATGGCCGCGCATGCCGCCGAGGAGCTGGCGATCCCCTACACGGTGGGCGGCGGCTTCCGCGACCTGGCGAGCATGCGGCGGATGGTCGCCGCCGGCGCGGACAAGGTCTCGCTGAACTCCGCCGCCGTGCGCGACCCATCGCTCATCACCGCCGCCGCGGCGGCCTTCGGCAGCCAGGCGGTGATCGTCGCCATCGACGCGAAACGGGTGGGCGAGCCCGGGGCGCCGGGCGCCGACCGCTGGGAGGTCTACCTGGCGGGAGGCCGCACCCCGACGGGCATCGACGCGGTGACGTGGGCGCAGGAGGCCGCCCGCCGCGGCGCCGGGGAGATCCTGCTCACGAGCATGGACCGGGACGGCACCAAGGAGGGATTCGACCTGGCTCTCACCCGCGCGGTGGCGCGCGCGGTTCCGATCCCGGTGATCGCGTCGGGCGGCGTGGGGACGCTCGAGCACTTCGCGGAGGGCATCATCGAGGGCGAGGCCGACGCGGTCCTCGCCGCGAGCGTCTTCCACTTCGGCACCTACAGCATCCGGCAGGTGAAGGAGTACATGGCCTCGCAGGGCATCCCCATGCGCCTGGATTTCTAGGCAGGGGACGGCGCCGACGGGGCGCCGGAGGCCGCGGGGCCGGGACGCCCGCGGGAAAGGAGCCGATATGGGAATCGATGATCTGAAGTTCGACGAGCGGGGCCTCATCCCCTGCGTCGTGCAGCAATACGATACCGGCGAGGTCCTCATGGTCGCCTGGATGAGCGCGGAGTCGATCCGCCTCACCGTCGAGACGGGGACCACGTGGTTCTGGAGCCGGAGCCGCCAGGAGCTGTGGAACAAGGGCGCGACGAGCGGCAACATGCAGCAGCTGCGCGAGCTCCGCGCGGACTGCGACGGCGACACCCTCCTCGCGCTCGTGGACTCGCCCGGCCCCGCCTGCCACACCGGCAACCGGAGCTGCTTCTACCGGAGCCTGACCGGGGAGTCGGACGGCTGACCGACGGCAGCGCCGGTCCAGCGCGCGTCCGGCGGCGCAGGTCCGGCCCCGACCCGCGCGGGCTGCCCGGCGCCTCGCGGCGCGGGGCCGTCCGCGCGACATTCGACCAGATTGGAGACGACATGGGTGTTCGTACCGCAAACGTGCAGGATGGCGATATCGGCAAGACGCTCGAGGGGCTGGCGGACGTGATTCACGGCCGCTGGGACGCCTCGCCCGAGGCCTCCTACACCGCGCGCCTGCTCAACGGCGAGGAGGACGAGCTGCTGAAGAAGCTCGCCGAGGAGGCGAGCGAGGTCATCATGGCATGCAAGGACCGCGACCACGACCATATCCGCTACGAGGCGGGCGACCTGGTGTACCACCTGCTCGTGACCCTCGAGCGCTACGGCGTCACGGTGCCCGAGCTCGCCGGCGAGCTCGACGCGCGGCATCGATAGGGGCATCGGCACCTGCCCGCTGTGCGCCCCGACCTCGCGCGTCGTGCGCCTGCCTCGCATGCCGGCCCCTCGCGCCGGCACCCGCGGCGCGTGCCGGGCGCTCATGCCGACATCCCGGCGCCCGTGGCGGATGCCGGCCTCTCGCGCCGTGCATCCCGGCGTCCGCGCCGCGCCGCACGCCTCCGCCCGCTCCCCGAGACGGGCCGTTCAGCGGTCCCGTTTCCGCCTTGCGTTGCACGACACCGCGTAGCTGCGGATATCCCGAAATCTTCATCAGCGTGCACGACAGCATGAGACGCGGCGTTCGGGCATACTGTCGATGAGCGGACTCGTGTCCGATGGCTGCGCGGTGAGGAGGACGAGATGGCACCGGTCGGATTCGAATGGATCTTCGTGATCTGGTACTACGCGACCGTGGTGGTCGGCCCGGTCATCCTGTTCGCCTTGGTTGTGCTCATCGCCGTCGTGGCCCTGCGCATCAACGGGCGCCTGAAGCGCATGATGCCCGCGCAGACGGATGCCGGGGCGCCCCTCGGGGATGCCTCGGGCGCCGCCGGGGGATCCGATGACGACGGCTCCGCTGAGCGTCGGCGCCTGCAGGACGGCTTGGAGCACGCGCGCCGGGAGCTCGACCTCGCCGACGCCGGGCTCACCCGCCGCGAGCGCACGGTGCTGCTCGCTGCCTGCGAGGGGCGTACCTTCGCCTCGCTGGCCGAGGAGATGGGGGTTTCGCGTTCGACGGTGGGGACGTACTGCACCCGTGCGTACGAGAAGCTGGGGGTCGATTCCCGTGAGGCCGCCCTGGCGTGGCTCGAGCGTCGCTCGTTCGCCCATGCGCTTTCAGATGCCGGCCTGACCGACGGGGAGGTCGAGGTCGCGCTCATGGTCGCCGACGGCGCGTCGACGGCGGATGTGGCGGAGAGTCTCGTGCTGAGCGAGGCCGCGGTCAACAGTCGCTTGCAGCAGGTCTATTCCAAGCTGGGCGTCCATTCGCGTGCCGAGCTCGCGGCGATGCGCGGCGCCGGCCGCTAGGTGCCGGATTCCAGCAGGTCGGCATCGACGAGCGATGAGAAACCACAACATATAGTGGTTGATGGGGGATTCTGACACTATGAGGAAATTACTGTATCGTTAAATTCGGTCCCTCCGAGTAGCCAGGTGAATCGTCAGCTGCAAAACCCCTGATAGAGGCTTTACGTCGCTGAAGGGTTACTTGGAAGTCTCCGATTTAACGTTACAGTAAAATTGTTTACCATCGTCGGCCCGGTCGAATCCGCGTTCCGATGCCCGAAACCGCGCCCGCCGCCGTCGGATCGGTCGAGACCGCGCCCCGATACGGGCATGCTACAATCGCGGCGACACACCCGTCGATCCGAGGAGGCTCCATGCCCGTCCTGTTCATCGAATATCCCAAGTGCTCTACCTGCCGAAAGGCCAAGAAGTGGCTGGACGAGCACGGGATCGACTACACCGACCGCCATATCGTCGAGGACAATCCGACCGCCGAGGAGCTCGCCGCTTGGCAGGAGCGCTCCGGCCTCCCGGTGCGCCGCTTCTTCAACACCAGCGGGATGCGCTACCGCGAGCTGGGCATCAAGGCCAAGTTGGATGCCGGTATGAGCGACGAGGACGCTTTCGCGCTGCTCGCGACCGACGGCATGCTCGTCAAGCGCCCGTTGGTGATCGCCGACGACGCGGTGCTCGTGGGTTTCCGCGAGCCCGCCTGGGAGCAGGCCCTGCTCTAGGTGCCGAGGCTGCATGGGCGTCGGGGCAGGGACCACACCTGCCTCGTCCGTGAGATTCTAGGTGCCGAGGTCGCACGGGCATCGAGGTCCCGCTTTGACGGGGTCCGGCTGTTCGCGTCGACCCGGACCCGCTTCTGCGAACGCCTTCCCGTTTCCCGGAGCTCGATATGGAGGTTCGGGAAGCGGGAGGTTTTTCATGCTCATCGACCTGCGGTGCGGGTGCGCGGCCTCCCTGCCGTCCCGCCCGCACTCGCTTAATGGACGCCGGCTTAGAAGACGCCGAGGCTCATGAGGTACGCCACGTAGGTGAACACCATGAAGGCGTTGGCGAAGATGCAGATGACGCCCAGCACCTTGCCCGCCAAGATCGCGCGGGGATAGGGGGCGTTCTGGCGCGACGCCATGCGGCCCAGCACGATGGCCACGATGCCGGCGATGACGCTCAGGATCCAGCTCACCCACAGGGCGAGGATGACGCCCACCACACCGAAGATGATGGTGGCGATGGACAGCCCCGGGTTCCCGGGCGCGGGCTCCTCGGCGCCGGTGCCGAGGCCCTCCTCGACGGGTTCGGGCTCGGGGCGCGTCTCGGCGCCGACGGGTTCCCCGGCGGATGCCGCCTCGGGCTCCGCGGCGACTGTCGCTTCGGATTCCACCGCGCCAGAGCTGGCCTGCGCGCCTGCGGTTGCGGCGGTGACGGGTGCGGTGCTCTCGGTATACTCGCTCTGATCGAGGGACATGGTTCTCCTTCTGGTCGCAGATGGGATTGCGGGCGTGTGGGGCGCGGACGCAACCGGGTGCGGATTCGTCCGCATGCAGGCATATGGGCGTTCAGGCGGTACCGGCATCGCCGCATGCCCGGCGGGCTGCCGTCGCCCGTGCGGTTACGTGCAGGATACCCGCTTTGGTCCGCGGGCGTGCGCAGCCCCTGTGGAATTGTCCCGCCGGACACTGACTTCGAGTGCGCTCCATGTGGTAGCGTCATGTCGATGCAGGCGCCGCAAGGCGGGCGCCGCGCCACGTCGGAAGGAGCCCTATGGATGCAGCCGAGCTCGAGGCGCTCGCGCGCCAGGTCGCGGCAGGGGAGATGACCCCCGCCGAGCTGGTGGGCCATGTGCGCGCCGATACCGTCGCCGACCTGGGTTTCGCGCAGGTCGACACCGGACGCGGCCTGCGCACCGGGGTCTCGGAGGTCGTCTACGGGGCCGGGAAGACGGCCGGGCAGATCGCGGGGATCGCGGACGCCATGCTCGCCTCCGGGCAGCGGCGCATCCTCATCACGCGGCTCGACCCCCGCAAGGCCGAGGAGCTCGCCGCGCTGGGCTGCGCGTTCACCTACCATGAGGAGGCCCGCGCCGGCGTCGTGGGCGAGCTGCCCGAGCCGGACGGCAACGGGGAGATCCTGGTGGTCACCGCGGGCACGAGCGATGTGCCGGTAGCCGAGGAGGCTCTGCTCACGGCGCGGTTCCTGGGCAATCGCGTCACCTGCGTCAACGACGCCGGGGTGGCGGGCATCCACCGCCTGCTGCGCCATGGGGACGAGATAGCCCGCGCCCAGGTGATCGTCGCCATCGCGGGCATGGAGGGCGCGCTGCCGAGCGTGGTGGCGGGGCTCGCCGCCTGCCCGGTCATCGCGGTGCCCACGAGCGTGGGCTACGGGGCCAACCTGGGCGGCCTCACGGCGCTTCTGGCCATGGTCAACAGCTGTGCGAGCGGCGTGTCCGTGGTGAATGTCGACAACGGGTTCGGGGCGGCCTACCAGGCATCCCTTATCAACCATCTACCGGGCAAGGAGGCCTGATCGATCATGGGTCAAGCGGACGACGCGATGCGGGTGCGCCCCCGCGAGGGGCTGACGCTGTATCTGGACTGCCAGGCGGGGGTGGCGGGCGACATGCTGGTCGCGGCGCTGCTCGATGCGGGCGCGGACGAGGCGGCGATGCGCCGTGCGTTGGACAGCATGTCGGTCGGGGGTTTTGAGATCGAGGTCTCGCGCGTGAAGAAGGCGGGCATCGATTGCTGCGACTTCGCCGTGCGGCTGGATGCCGAGCACGAGAACCGCGACCATGATATGGAATATCTGCATGGCGACGGCGCCCTTGCGCTCGAGGCCGATCCGGGACACGCTCTCCACGAGCACGAGCACGAGCACGAGCACGAGCACCGCCACGGCGGCCATCACCACCACGGCCCCCATGGCCATCACCACGAGCACCGCGGGCCGGCGGACATCGACCGCATCATCGACGCCGCGGACATGTCCGCGGGCGCCCGCGCGATCGCTCACCGGGCGGTCCGCATCCTCGCGGAGGCGGAGGCCAAGGCGCACGCCGTCCCCTTCGATCAGGTGCACTTCCACGAGGTCGGCGCCGTCGATTCCATCGTGGATATCGTCGCCGCAAGCGTCCTGTTCGACAGCCTGGCCGTCGCCCGCACGGTCGTCCCGGTGCTGGTCGACGGCCACGGGACCATCCGCTGCCAGCACGGCGTCATCCCCGTGCCGGCCCCCGCGACCCTGAACGTCTGCGTCGCCTGCAGCCTGCCCCTCGCGCAGGCCGACGTCTCGGGCGAGCTCGTCACCCCGACGGGCGCCGCGCTCGTCGCCGCGTTCGACCCCGTATTCGAGCTGCCGCCGCGCTACGCTGTCCGGGCCGTCGGCCTGGGTGCCGGGAAGCGCGCCTACGATCGCCCCTCGGTCGTGCGCGCCTGGCTGATCGAGGAGCTGCCCGCCGTGCCGGTGCCGGATACGCCGGCGCAGGTCGTCAAGCTGGAGTGCGACATCGACGACAGCACCCCCGAGGTCCTCGCCTACGCCGCCGACCGGCTGCGCGACGCCGGCGCCCGCGAGGTCCACTGGGTCCCGGTCTTCACCAAGAAGGGGCGCCCGGCCTACCAGCTGCAGGTCATTTCCGCGATCGAGGACGCGGGGCGCCTCGAGGAGGTCATATTCCGCGAGACCTCGACCATCGGCGTCCGGCGCGTCCGCATGGAGCGCACGGTGCTCGCGCGCGCGATCGAGGAGGCCCCGACGCCGTGGGGCGCGGTGCGCATGAAGCGCGTGGAGCTCCCCGACGGCTCGCGCCGCGAGGCCCCCGAGTTCGAGGACTGTGCCGCCATCGCCCGCCGCGAGGGCATCGCCCTCCAGCGCGTGATGGACGCGGCCCGGGCGTCGCGAGAGGCCGGGCTGTAGCGAGCCCGGCAGCGTCGCCGCTTCCTGCCGGCGCCCCCGTGTCCCTTCCGACGGAAAGAGGAGTCCGATGTCCCCTATGCGAAAAGCGCTCAAGGTCCTGAGCGTCCTGGCCCTCATCGCCGGGATCGACCTGGCCATCACCCTGTGGGTCCTGCATTCGACGGGCGAGATGCAACTCGACCCCCTGCAGGTCGCGACCATGGGGCTTTCCGCCGTGCTCGGGCTCGTGGCGGGTGCGCTCGGCATCGGCGCGGCGAACGCGCCGTCGAGGATCGGGCGCCTCCGTCTGCCCATGTGGCTCGGCGTATGGGCGAATCTGTGCAACGTGCTGCTCATGGTCCTTTCCGGGGGAATCATCCCCTCGGGGCTCGTCAGCCTCGCCATCGCGGCCGCGTTCGCGTACGCCGCCGTGCAGGTGGAGCGGGAGTCCGGCCGCTAGGGCGGTAGCCCGGCATCCCCGGCTTCGCGCCGGCGGGTCCTTCGGCCGGTGGCCTCGAGGCCGGCTCCCCCGCCTTCGCGCCGACGGGCCGCTCGCCCTGCATGCTTCCGATCGGTCTTGCCGTTCGCCGGGCGCTTGGCGCCGGCGGCGCCCCGCCCCGCATGCTCCGGGCGGTCTGCGTGCGCGGGCTCCCGGTTGGGTATAACCCCCACAGCGCGGTCGGTCGCGCCGCGCGAGGGAAGGAGACCGAAGATGTCATCCAATCAGAAGGCGCTCAAGGTCATGAGCTTCATCGCGGTGCTCGCCGCGATCGGCATGGCGGCGTGGACGGGCATGGCGCTCATGTTCGCCAACACGTCGACGGGCCTGCTGCTCGCCATCTGCTCGCTTGCGACGGCCCTGCTCGACCTCGTGCTCGGGGCGGCGGGCATCGGCGTGGCCAACCGTCCCGCACGCGGTCTCGAGGTGTACTACATCGGGGTGTCGTGGCTCGCCGTCGTGCTCAACGCGGTGTCCGTGGTCGTCTACGTCCTCGTACCCGGCTTCGTATGGCCCGCGGCGGTCAACCTCGCGATCGTGGCCGTCTACTTCCGTTTCTCGCGCCGCGTTCGCTTCGAGGCGCTGCCCTGACGTCCGGCGCGCCGCCCGGCTTCCGCATCGTCCCGGTCCTCCGCATCCCGGCCGACTCCGTCCGAACGCCGAACCGCCGTCGCCGCGACGCGCGGGACGGCCCGATCCTCTGGAAGGGAATCGCATGAAGTTCCTCATCGCATCCGACATCCACGGCTCCGCCTACTGGGCGGAGCGCCTCATGGCCGCCATCGGGGAGGAGCGCCCCGACCGCGTCCTGCTGCTGGGCGACCTGCTCTACCACGGGCCGCGCAACGACCTCCCGCGCGACTACGCGCCCAAGCGCGTGATCGCCCTGTTGAACGACCTCGCCGCCACGGGGAGGGTCGTCGCCGTGCGCGGCAACTGCGAGGCCGAGGTCGACCAGATGGTCCTCTCGTTCCCGTGCATGGCCGACAGCGCCCCGGTGCTCGCGCCGTCCGGCCGGGAGCTGTTCTGCACCCATGGCCACGTCTTCGGCGCGGGGTTCCACAACAGCGTGGACAACCTGCCCGAGCTGCCCGAGGGCTCGGCGATCGTCTACGGCCACACGCACGTCAAGGTGAACGAGGCCGTCCCCGGCCATCCGGGCATCTGGGCGTTCAACCCCGGCAGCGTCTCCATTCCCAAGGACGGCACGCACAGCTACGGCATCTACGATGACAGCCTGCCGCTGAGCGAGGCGTTCTCCCACGTCGTGATGGGGGAGGAGTAGCCATGGGCGAGACCGCAGGGAACCCGCCCGCGGCCGGTGCGGCGCGCGACGAGTCGACGCTCGCCGACGCGCGCGCCTCGTTCCAGTCGCTCGTCCGGACCATCTGGCGCCTCCGCCAGCCCGACGGCTGCCCGTGGGACCGCGAGCAGACGCATGCCTCCATCGCCGGGAACATGATCGAGGAGGCGTACGAGGCCGTCGACTGCATCGAGTCCGGGGACGCCGCGCATCTGCGCGAGGAGCTGGGCGACGTGCTCATGCAGGTGGTCCTGCACGCCCAGATCGCCGCGGACGCCGGGGAGTTCACGATCGACGACGTGGTGCGCGACCTCGACGAGAAGCTCGTGCGGCGCCATCCCCACGTGTTCGGCTCGACCGAGGGGGCACGGGACGCCGATGCGGTCCTGGACATCTGGGACGAGGTCAAGCGGGTCGAGCGCGAGGGGCGTAACGCCGCGGAGGACGGGGCCGCCTCGACCGACGGGGCCGACGCCGAGCCCGCGCCCGAGGGGCTGCTCGACAGCGTGCCCCTGGCCTTTCCCGCACTCATGCAGGCGCAGAAGGTGTCCAAGCGCGCCGCCAAGGCGGGCTTCGAGTGGGACACGGTCGAGGATGTGTGGGACCAGGTCGCATCGGAGCGCGCCGAGTTCGAGGCGGAGGAGCCCGGCAGCGACGCCCGCTCCCTGGAGTTCGGCGACATGCTGTTCGCCTTGGTGAACGTGGCGCGCAAGGAGGGCATCGACGCCGAGGGCGCCCTGCGCGCCTCCACGGCCAAGTTCCGCCGCCGGTGGGCGGCCATGGAGGGCATCGCGCGCGAACGCGGCGAGCGGCTCGAGGACCTCTCCACCTCCGAGCTCAACGCGCTGTGGGACGGCGTCAAGGGCGGGGAGTGACGGGTCCGCGGGTATCGGGAACAAAGATCTGCCCCGCGCCGATTCGCATCGCCTTGCCGTGGATAAACCCCGCGCAATCGGGAATACTGACTAAAGTTTGCTTTGGGTAACCAAGCCCGGGCATGGATCATCCAGCTGGTTTCCAGCGGAAAGGACGATGCAATGAGTGAGATTCTGGACGTCTACGGTCGCGAGGTCCTCGATTCGCGCGGCAACCCCACGGTCGAGGTCGAGGTCGTGCTCGACGACGGCTCCTTCGGCCGCGCCATGGTGCCCTCCGGGGCCTCCACGGGTGCCTTCGAGGCCGTCGAGCTGCGCGACGGCGATAAGGGCCGCTACCTCGGCAAGGGCGTCACGAAGGCCGTCGACCACGTGAACAAGGAGCTCGCCGATGCCGTGATCGGCATGGACGCGTCCGACCAGCGCGCCGTCGACGCCGCCCTCATCGAGGCCGACGGGACCCCCAACAAGGCCAACCTGGGCGCGAACGCCATCCTCGGCGTGTCCCTGGCCGTGGCCCGCGCCGCCGCGCAGTCCACGGACCTGGAGCTCTATCAGTACCTCGGCGGCGTGAACGGCCACACCCTGCCCACGCCGATGATGAACATCCTGAACGGCGGCGTCCACGCCGACAACAACGTGGACTTCCAGGAGTTCATGATCATGCCGGTCGGCGCCCCCACCTTCACCGAGGGCCTGCGCTGGTGCGCCGAGGTCTACCACACGCTGAAGAGCGTCCTCAAGGACTCCGGCCACAGCACCGGTGTGGGCGACGAGGGCGGTTTCGCGCCCGACCTCAAGAGCAACGAGGAGCCGCTGCAGTACATCGTCAAGGCCATCGAGGCCGCCGGCTACAAGCCGGGCGACGACTTCAAGATCGCCATGGACCCCGCGACCACCGAGTGCTACGACGCCGAGCGCGGTGTGTACGTGCTCTCGGGCGAGGGCCGCGAGCTCACCACCGACGAGATGATCGACTACTGGGCCGAGCTCGTCGAGAAGTACCCGATCATCTCCATCGAGGACGGCCTGGCCGAGGAGGATTGGGACGGCTGGGTCAAGCTGACCCAGCGCATCGGCGACAAGGTCCAGCTGGTGGGCGACGACCTGTTCGTCACCAACACCGAGCGCCTGAAGAAGGGCATCGAGCTCGGCGCCGCGAACGCCATCCTCGTGAAGGTCAACCAGATCGGCACGCTCACCGAGTCCCTCGAGGCCATCGAGATGGCCAAGCGCGCGGGGTACGCGTGCATCGTGAGCCATCGCTCCGGCGAGACCGAGGACTCCACGATCGCCGACCTCGCCGTCGCCGTGAACGCCGGCCAGATCAAGACCGGCGCGCCCTGCCGCTCGGATCGCATCGCCAAGTACAACCAGCTCATCCGCATCGAGGACGAGCTGTACACGAGCGCCGAGTACGCGGGCATGAACGCGTTCTACAACATCCGCTAGCGCACCGGGCCCGCTGCGCCGACCGCGACTCCACGGCGCAGCGGGGCGCCGCATCCGCGGCATCCGGGCGATAGACGCGCCCCTCTTTTCCTGGCGGCGTCGGGCCTCGGCGGCCCGGCGCCGCCGTCTGCTTCCCGGCGCCAGGGCGCGGCCCGTCCGTTCCCGGCGGCCCGCCGCCCGCGCTCCCCGGATCGACCGGGCGCGTCCGCCCGGGTCCGGGCCCAGCGGCCCGCCGCCCCTCCCGCTTCTGCCGGCGTCCCGAATCCCTGCACAACTGGAACGGGACCGCGTGGTATAACTGAATGAACGACCGCGCACACGCACTCCAATCACACAAGGCGCACTATGGACAACTTTCGCAACAACACCGTGACCCTCGCGTCGACGGCAGCCCGTCGGTCCTCCTACGCTGCCGGTTCGGCGTCCTCCGCGCCGTCGGGCGGCGCGCGCAGGGCGGCTGCCGGGGCGTCGGCGGGCCGCCGCTCGTCCCGGGCGTCCGCCGGGGCCCGGTCCGGGCGAGCCGGATCGGGCCGCCCGTTCGCCGCCGCGTCCGCCTCCGCCGGGCGGTCGCCTCGCGACGGGGGGTTCGCCGCCGCGCGCGACGGGGAGGGCTTCGTTAGCCGCTCCGATACGGGGGCGGCGGGTCGCTCCCGGACGCGCGCCGCGCATCCGGGGGACCATGCGGGGGAGGGCGCATCCTCCCCGCGGCGCGAGCGCTCCACGAACTTCATGAAGTACGCGGCGGACAGCCGCGTCGTCCAGATGCTCTACGCCTTCATGACGGGGAGGACCAAGCCGCTGTTCTACGCGCTGGTGATCGGCGCCGTGGCGGTCGGCCTGTACTTCCCGGTGCGCGACTGCTACGCCGCGTGGCGCACGGGCGACATCCTGAGCCGCCAGTACGAGGTGCGCAAGGCGTATAACGACAGCCTGCAGGCCGAGGTCGACAAGTACCTCTCCCAGGAGGGCATCGAGCAGTCCGCCCGCGAGCTCGGGATGGTCCTGCCCGGCGAGACGCGCGTCGAGGTCACCGGCGACGGCTCCTCCGACGCGTCCTCGGGCGACGACTCGTCCGACGTGCCCTCGTCCTCCGCGGAGGCGGCGCAGGCGGAGCAGGCCGTCGCCGAGGAGGCCCCGTGGTACATCAAGGCGCTCGACGCGCTGTTCTTCTTCGACGCCGGCGGGCAGTCGGCGGCGAGCGGGCAGTAAGGCGCCGGGCCGTTCGGCGGCACCGGGCACGGAAGGGGGAAGCGCATGCGCGTGGCGGCGATCGACCTGGGGACGGTCTCGTCCCGATTGCTCACCGCGGAGGTTGACGGCGGATCCATCGTCCGCTCCGCGAAGCGCACGGAGATCACCGACCTGGGGCAGGGGGTCGATGCGACGGGGCTCCTCTCCGACGAGGCGATCGACCGCGTGATAGGCGCCTGCGCCTCGTTCGTCGACGAGATCTCCGCGTTCGAGCCGGATGCGGTGTGCTGCACGCTCACGAGCGCCGCGCGCGATGCCGGGAACGGACGGGTGCTGCTGTCGGGGCTCGAGGGACTCGGCCTGCGGCCCCAGGTGATCCCGGGCGAGGTCGAGGCGAGGTTGACGTTCTACGGCGTCGCGCATGATTTCGCGGGGGAGCGGATCGCCGTTGCGGACTCGGGCGGCGGCTCGACGGAGTTCGCCCAAGGGAGCTTCGTCCCGGGTGAGCCCCTCGAGGTGGACGGCGTCGTCTCGCTGAACATCGGCTGCCGGCGCATCACGGACCGCTTCCTCGCGGGCCGCCCGCCCACCGGGGAGCAGATCGACCGGGCGGCGGCGTGGGCGTTCGAGCACCTCTCCTCCTACTGGCGCGAGCGGCCCGGGCGCCCCGAGCGGCTCGTGGCCGTAGGCGGCACGGTGACGACGCTGGTGGCGATGGCGTACGAGCTCGCCGTGTACGACCCCGCGTTCGTCCATCTGCATGAGCTGACCGCCGACGAGGTGGACCGCTGCATCGAGCGGATGCGCGGGCGCACGGCGGCTCAGATCGCCGAGCTCCCCGGTATCCAGCCCAAGCGCGCGCCCGTGATGCTGGGCGGCGCCCTGATCATCCGGGAGCTGATGCGCGCGGGCGGCTACGATTCCCTGACGGTGAGCGAGAACAGCCTGCTCGTGGGGATGGCCCACACGATCTGTGAGGTGCTGGGCGGCGAGCAGCCGGCGATCGGTTGGACCCCCGCCCTATCGTGATCCGGTTCCGTCGTGATACACTAGCCCGCACGGGGGCGTGGCGGAATCGGCATACGCAGGAGACTTAAAATCTTCGGCCGCAAGGATTGTGGGTTCGAGTCCCACCGCCCCTACCAGACCGATCGGGGCCCCGGCAGCGGGGCCCTTCGCGTTTCCTTGTTCGAACAACTCGACAGGGGGTCGTCCCTTGCTGTATAGTTGCCCGGATTCTATGGGAGCGAACGGGGCCGTATCGCGCGCCCCGCATCGGGGGAGCTATGGGATTCACGTATAGGACGACGCTCGTCTCCTGCTTCGTCGCGTATATCGTCCAAGCGGTCGTCAACAACTTCGTGCCGCTGCTGTTCGTCACCTTCCAGAGCGAGTTCGGGATACCCCTCTCCCAGATCACCCTGCTCATCACGGTCAACTTCGCGGTCCAGCTGACAGTCGACCTGCTGTCGGCGCGGTTCGTCGACGTGATCGGCTACCGCGCGTCCATCGTCGCCGCGCATATCCTGACCGCCGTCGGGCTGGTGCTGCTCACCGTCCTGCCCCAGTCGGTCGACCCGTTCGCGGGCATCCTCGCCGCGGTGGTGGTCTACGCGATCGGCGGCGGGGTCATCGAGGTGCTCGTGAGCCCCATCGTCGAGGCATGCCCGACCGACGACAAGGCGAGCGCCATGAGCCTGCTCCATTCCTTCTACTGCTGGGGCAGTGTGGGCGTGGTGCTGCTGTCCACGGTGTTCTTCGCGTACGTGGGCGTCTCCAGCTGGCGTCTGCTCGCCTGCGCGTGGGCGGTCCTGCCGCTCGCCAACGCCCTGGTGCTGCTGCGCACCCCCATCGCCAAGCCCTTGGACGAGGGGGATGCGGGGATGTCCGTGGGCGAGCTGCTCGGCAGCCGGGTGTTCTGGGTGCTCGTCGTCATGATGCTGTGCGCCGGCGCGAGCGAGCAGTCCGTGAGCCAGTGGGCCTCCGCGTTCGCCGAACGCGGGCTGCAGGTGGGCAAGACCATGGGCGACCTCGCCGGCCCGATGATGTTCGCCCTGCTCATGGGTACCGCACGTCTTCTGTACGCGAAGATCGGCAGCCGCTGGGACCTCGGCCGCACGATGCTCGCGAGCACCCTTCTGTGCGCGGCCTCCTACCTGCTGACGAGCCTGTCGCCCTGGCCGGCGCTCAGCTTGGTCGGATGCGGGCTGTGCGGGTTCTCGGTCGGCGTTCTGTGGCCGGGTACGTTCAGCCGGGCCTCGGCGGCCCTGCGGCGCGGGGGGACGGCGATGTTCGCGCTGCTCGCGTTGGCGGGGGACCTGGGATGCTCCGCCGGACCCACCCTCGTGGGCATGGTGTCCGATGCCGCGGGCGGCAACCTCGGGGCGGGGATCCTCGCCGGCGCGGTGTTCCCCGTCGTGCTCGCCGTCTGCCTGATCGCGCAGCGCGCGGGCGCGGGCCGACGCCGTCCCGCCGGGGCCGGGAGGCCCTCCGAGCGGGCGTAGCGTCGCCGGGTGAGACCACCTCCGCGGGCCGACGCCGTCCCGCCGGCCCTGCGGCCCGCGGCTAGCTCCGGTCCTCGGACGTCTCGCGCATGGCCTTCGTCGAGCGCGCGAGGTACTCGTTGCGCTTCGCCATGTCGCCCTTGTTCTGATACTGGAGCGCGAGCAGGTACTCGATGCGCCCGCGCGCCGGGCCGTGCAGGCGGTCGAGGGCCTGCTCCATCCGGTCGATGTAGTTGTACTGCTTCAAGATCGCGATGTCGTACATCATGCGGCAGTCCTGCTGGGAGTCGCCGTACTTCGCGCTGTCGAGCCTCTCGATCTCGTCCAGCATCCGCTTGGCCTTCTTGCCCCGGCTCAGGCTGGTGTAGATGTTGAACGCCTTGATGACGAGGTCGGCGCGCTGCTCGTCGCTCACCTTGCGTGCGAGCAGGTCGTCGAGCAGCTTCTCCGCCTCGTTCCAATCGCCCTTGATCATGTGGGCGTTGAGCTTGAAGTAGCTGCGGTTGTAGTCCGGGTAGACCAGCCGCGCGATCCGCGAATCGATAAGGCGGAAGAACTCGTCGTACTTCCCGTCCTCCAGGAGCTGCCCCAGCTTGGCGAACATGGTGCGCTTCTGGATGGAGATGAAGACCGTGATGACGGCGAGCACGGCGAACATCGCGATGGTGACGATGGTCAGGATTCTGATCGGGTCCATGGATCCTCCCGGAAACGGTGCGGTGCTGCGCTGCGGGCGCGCGGCGAGCGCCGGCGGTGTTCGAGCGAAACGACATTATCGCGCAAATGGTATCGATGTGCAGAGCACAAGGGCCTGTCGCCCGCGCTCTGCGGCACGTATGATGGGGAAAGACGGCGCCGTTCCCGAAGCGGGGCGGTGCGGGGACCTGGAGGCTGGGAGGCCCGTATGAAGAAGATCGTGGTCGCCTGCGGGACGGGCGTCGCCACCTCGGCGATGGTGGCGCTGCGCGTGGGCGAGCTGCTCGACGCGCATGGATACGCGGGCTCCTACGAGCTGGTCCGCTGCGCGATCGACGACACGCCGCGGGAGTGCGCGGATGCCGACCTGCTGATCGCCACGACGATCGCGCCGGTCGGCGTCACGTGCGAGTACGTGAGCGGCGTGCCGTTCCTGACCGGTCGCGGCCGCGCCGACGCGGAGCGGTTTATCCTGGAGACCATGGCGCGGTAGGCGGCGCACAGTACAATACAGGTGCGGAGCCGTTCCGCACCATCGCGATCGAGAGGAGCCGTCATGGCGGAAACCAGCGAGAACCCTGTCGAGCTGTTTGGAATGTACATCGCCCATGTAGGTGTCAACGCTGAGACCCCGGAGGAGGCGGCGCGGATCGCCGAGGAGTTCTCGCTCCTCATGGGACTGCCTGCCCGCGATACGCCGGTCTCCGTCTTCTCGGATACCCTCGTCGAGACCATGAAGGGCTGCGGCCGCGGTACCTGCGGTCATATCGGCTTCCATGTCGATGACATGGTCGCAGCCGAGCGCTGGTTCGCCGCGCGCGGTTTCGAGATCAACGAGGAGTCCCGCGCCCTCAACCCGGATGGCTCAACGCGCCTGGTGTACTTCAAGCGCGAGATCGGCGGGTTCGCCGTCCATCTGACATCCGATAAGTAGCGAGCGCCGTTCTCCGCGGGAAGAAAAAATCGTTCAAAAACTTCTTGCACTTGCGGTTCGTTTTGCTAAGATTGAACAGCACGCGGGCGTGGCGGAATTGGCAGACGCGTATGGTTCAGGTCCATATGGGGGCAACCCCGTGAAGGTTCAAGTCCTTTCGCCCGCACCATAGAATGTTGAAGGCTCCGGTGACGGGGCCTTTTCATATCTCGGGCCCCTCGCGGGGACTTGAACCGGTGAGGTCGCGAGGCTGCGGGAACGCGCGAGCGTTCCCCAGCGAGCGTGCGAGGGCGGCGGATGCCGCCCGAAGCCGCGGACGCCGGAGGCGGACGCAAGTCCTTTCGCCCGCACCATAGAATGTTGAAGGCCCCGGTGACGGGGCCTTTTCATATCTCGGGCCCCTCGCGGGGACTTGAACCGGTGAGGTCGCGAGGCTGTGGGAACGCGCGAGCGTTCCCCAGCGAGCGTGCGAGGGCGCAGGTTCGTTCGTTTTCCCCGTGCTGGCAGAGAATCGCCGTTTGGGGGAGGGTCGCGCCCGCGATTCGATGGAAACGGGGCGTCGGCGCATGCTCGACGGGTTGCCGGCCTTTCTCCGTCGGCTCTTCGACCCGGAAAACGCATCGTCAAAAACAGCCAAAACGAAAGATGCGGTCATAACGACTGCCTACGCAGGGGATGCCCGCGCCAAGTCAGTGCCTCCCCCTTCCCCCAAACGGTGATTTTCCGCCAGCTCGGGAAACGCGAACGACGCGACGCCGCTGGACGGGGGGTGAGGACGACGCCGTACGGCAGGGTGGGGCATGCCCGGAGGGTGCGGCGCCGCTGGGCGGGTGACGCGGACGGTGCGAGGACGCCATGCGGAGGGTCGAGCGGCTCGGCCCTGCCGGGCGGGGCGCGAGGATGACGCGACACCGTCCGACCGAGGAGGACCCCCCGCCCCGGATGCTCGGGGCCGCCCGTATGGCGTAACCTTGCAAAACCGTTAGCGAAACATAAGGCGCCGTGCGCGCATCCCCGCGCATCCCTTTGGGATAATGACGGGCGAGGAGGGCGGTCGATGAAAACACTCGCGCGCATCATCAGACGGGTGCTCGTCATCGCGCTGGTCGCGGTCATCGCGATGTGCGCGCTGACCGTCTGGCGCGGCTACGGGATGTACCGCGAAGCCCTCGCCGGCCGGCCGATCTCCCAGACCGTGGAGGAACTACGGGCGACCGATACGTACACCGAGCTGGACGAGCTGCCGCAGACGTACCTCGATGCGGTGGTCGCCGTGGAGGATCATAGGTTCTACGAGCACGGCGGCATCGATCCCATCGCCATCTGCCGCGCCGCGTTCAACGACCTGCGCACGCTGAGCTTGCGCGAAGGGGGGAGCACTATCACGCAGCAGGTGGCCAAGAACCTGTTCTTCACGCAGGACAAGCATTTCGAGCGCAAGGTGGCCGAGGTCTTCATGGCGTTCGACCTCGAAGCGCGCTACAGCAAACGCGAGATCCTCGAGCTGTATGTGAACTCGTCGTATTTCGGCTCCGGCTACACCGGCATCGGGCAGGCAGCGCCCGGATATCTCGGGTGCGACCCATCCGACATGAGCGATTACGAGTGCGCCCTGATGGCGGGGTTCCCGAACGCCCCGGAGCTGTTCGCGGCGGACCCGCAGGCCGCCGACTCCCGGGCGCGGGTCGTCGTGCTGCAGATGGAGAAATATGGATTCGACCCCGGGGACGCCGCTTCCTGATGGGGTGCCGCCGGGTGTCGCGGTCCATCCGCGGCACCCCCGATCCGCCGCCCCGTCTGCCGCGGCGGCGTCCGCCAGGGACGCGGGCGGCTTCGGGTCGGCGGGGAGGATTGCCGGCGAGTAGCCGGGACCGCCTCGGCCGCAGGGGGTCGGCGGAAGCCGAGGACGGCGAGGTGCCTTGCGGCCATGCGCCCCGGTCGCAGCAGGGCGCTTTCGGGTACAACCTCCGATAAGGTGCAGGAGGGATCTATGAAGACGTTTCAGATCAAGGATGGCCGGATCGTCCGCGCCGCGGCGGCGGATCCGGGCCGGGGTTGCGCGGAGGACGCGGGACCGTTTCCGATCCAGGTGATGGACGAGTCCGAGTTCACGCCTCCCGCGGGGGACCGGGTCGTGCGCGAGGTGCTGCGCCAGCTGCCTCATGCGTCGGTGCCCTTCGCCGAGCGCGCGCCGGAGGGCGTCGTGGGCCTGCTCGCCCTACCCGCTCCCGAGCGGGGCGGTCTCGCGCAGGCGCGCGTCCTGTTCGTGCTCGGGCGCGACAGCCTCAGCCTGGTCGGCGAACCCGAGGCGTGCATGCGCGCGCTCGGGGACCTCGCGGAGGAGTCCGTCCCCGTTCCGCATGCGGCGAGCGTCCTGTGCGAGCTCATGCACCGGACGGTGCGGGACCACCCGGCGATGCTCTCAGAGGTGCGACGCGATTTCGAGCTGCTCGAGGAACGGCTGCTCGAGGGGCGCGGCCGCATCGACCGCGCGCTCCTCATGTCCGACTCCCGGCGTCTCCTGGGGCTCGACGCGCTCTACCAGGGAATGTCCGACATGGCGTCCGAGCTGGCGGACGAGGGCGACGATCTGGTCGGGGAGGCCGACCGCCAACGCTTCCGCGCGCTCGGCAGGCAGCTCGACCGCCTCTCGGCCCGTCTCGAGTCCCTGCAGGATCACAGCCTGCAGCTCCACAGCCTCTATCAGGAGGGGATAGACATCCGGCAGAACAGCGTCATGCAGTGGCTCACGGTCATCGCGACCATCTTCATGCCGCTCACCTTCATCACGAGCTGGTACGGGATGAACTTCCCCAACATGGGGATGACGCGCGTGCCGTGGGGCTATGTGCTGGTGATCGCCGTCTGCGCGCTCGTGGCCGCGCTCGAGGTGCTGTTCTTCCGCCGCCGCGGCTGGCTGCACTTCGGGGGCGGGAAGAGGGTCCGGTCCGGCACCCGGCGCGGTCGCCGGGGTCGGTCCGAGCGCTCGGACTTATGGTGAGCCCTCGCTGAAAGGGTGGAGGTGTCTTGGGGGTATCGGGGCCTGCCGTATAATCCAGGGGCACTGTTTGCCTGCAGAAGGGAAAGCTGTAGTGAACGACGGTACCCGGGGGCATGGGGGCCCTCGCTTCCACCTCGCCCTGGCGGCGTCCAAGGCCGCTGCCGCCGGCCTCAAGCTGATGCGCCGCAACGCGGGGCAGATGCCCGGCGTGATCGCCGAGCGCATCGACCCGGTCTTCCTTGCGCATATCGAGAAGCCCCGGCGGATCGTCTTCGTCTCGGGGACCAACGGCAAGACGACCACCAACAACCTGCTGAACGACCTGCTGACGGACAACGGCGTGCGCCACGTGGACAACCGCGCGGGCGGCAACGTGATCGCCGGCGTGGAGAGCACGCTCATCAAGAACGCCTCCCTCGCCGGGCACCAGCGCGTCGATACGGCCGTCATGGAGCTCGACGAGCTGTCCTTCCGCCGCGTGCTGCCCCATGTCACGCCGGATATCCTGCTGGTCACCAACCTGTATCGCGATTCCTTCTCGCGCAACGCGAACCCCGACTTCATCTTCTCGGTCATGAGCGAGCACATCTCGCCCGACACGAAGCTGATCCTGAACGCGGACGACCTCATCAGCTGCCGGCTCGCCCCGCAGAACCGCAACCGCGTCTACTTCTCCATCGGGAGGCTCGCCGAGGACACCCCGGAGCCCCAGGGCATCGCCTGCGACCTCACGGCGTGCCCGGAGTGCGGCGGCAGGCTCGAGTACGACTACTGCCACCTGCGGCACCTCGGGCGCGCGCACTGCACCTCGTGCGGCTTCGCCAACCCCGACCCCGCGTACGAGGTGGTCTCGGTCGACCGCGCGGCGCACACCTTCACGGTGCGCGAGAACGCGGTGCCGGGTGCGCCGACGTACACCTACCGGTTCGGCGTGTACTCCATCACGAACCTCTACAACCTGTTCGCCGCGACCGTCGTGGCGCGCGAGATGGGGCTCGCGCCCGAGGCCATCGCCGCCTCGCTCGAGCGCGGGATCAACGTCACCGCGGCCCGGTACGCGGAGCAGGAGGTCGGCGGGAAACGCCTCGTCGCCCTGGCGTCGAAGGGCGAGAACAGCACCGCGACCTCGGTGGCGCTCGACACCATCCGGCGGGAGCCGGGCGATAAGATCGTGATCCTCATGCTCGCGGACGCGCACAAGGCGGAGAGCCCCACCACCACCGAGTACATCGGCTGGTACTACCAGTCTGATTTCGAGTACCTGACCGACCCTGCGATCAAGCAGGTCGTCGTCCAGGGCGTGACGAGCGAGGACCTGCTGGTCCGCCTCCGCCTGGCGGGGGTCGACCCGGCGCGCCTCGTCATGGTCAAGACCCCTCAGGAGGCGGCCGACGCCGTGGACCTGTCGCTCGCCGATTCCGTGTTCTGGGCGTACGACATCTTCAACGGCGCGGATGTCGAGAAGAGCCGCAGCCGCCTCATCGCGCGCATCGAGGCGGGCCGGGGCGCCGCGCACGCCTCGGGCGAGGGCGCCGCGTGTCTTTCGGACCGGGAGCCCGCAGGGTCCGGGAGCGGGGACGCCGATGACGGGAGGCCCCCTCGCGCCTCTGCGTGCGCTCCCGCGCCCCGCAAGCCGGTGATCGAGGTCCTGTTCCCCGAGTACGGCAACCAGGCGGGCGATAACGGGAACGTCATGTACCTGCGCGCCTGCCTGCCGGATGCGACCTTCGTCGAGACCTCCCACGGCGCGGAGCCCTACTTCGCCACCGAGCGCCCCGACCTCATCGTCATGTGCGGCATGACCGAGAAGCAGCAGGAGACGGTCATCGAGCGCCTGCGCCCGTACCGCGACCGCCTGGCGCAGCTCGTGGACGAGGGCGTCTTCATGCTGTTCACCGGCAACGCGCCCGAGGTGCTCGGCCGCGAGATCGTCGACGCGCGGGGCCGTTCGGTCGCCGGACTCGGGATCATCGATGCCGTGGCGCATCGCGACATGGCCTCCCGCTACCTCTGCGTACAGGTGGGCGAGTTCGATGCCGCAGACGGCTCCGAGCCCATCGACGTCGTGGGCTTCAAGATCCAGTTCACGCAGATCGAGGGCGACAACAGGCGCTCGTACTTCCTGAAGGACGAGGTCGGCTGGGGCCTTGACGAGCACAGCTCCTTCGAGGGCTTCCGCGTGAACAACCTGATCGCCACCTGGATCATCGGCCCGATCCTGCCCCTCAACCCCGATTTCACCTCCTGGCTGCTGAAAAACGTCACGGGGGAGGGTTCGGTGCATCTGGCATACGAGCCCGAGGTGCGCGCCGCCTACGCGAAGCGCCTGTCCGAGTTGCGTGCGCCTGGTATGCACCTGGCCTACTAGAGCGCACGAGCCGCCGGCGCCCCGTCGGGAACGCCGGGGCGCCGCGCGACACAACCGAAGAGCACCCGATCGCGAGCGCCGCGGTCCGCCGTCGTATGCGGGCCGCGGCGCTCGCGTGCGCCGGGGATGTTGCCATCGGGTTTCCGGAGCTTGACATAAAGTTCGCTCCAAGTGGGTTAATCGTTGTGGGAGATGCGCTGCCGGGAAAGCAGCAGGAACGGAGTCTATACCATGGAGTTCACGATGAACGAGGGCCATCCCGTCGAGGTGGAGGTCGGCGGGCGCCGCTACGCGCGGCATGCGATCCATACGCGGTTCGTGGAGATCGGTGAGAGCTATCTCGACCTGATCCGCGAGTACGTCCTGCCCGTGTGGCAGCCCGGCGACCTTTTGAGTTCCAGCGAGAAGGTCGTGGCGCTGTGCCAGGGCCGCGTGGTCTACGAGGAGGATGTGAAGCCCGGGCTGCTCGCGCGGTTCCTCGCGCCCTTCGCCAGCGGCACCCCGGACGCGTTCGGGGTGAAGCACTCGGCGAAGATGCAGTTCGCCATCAACGAGTGCGGGGCCGCGCGCGTCCTGTGGGCGGCGATCTGCGCGGGCGTGGCGAAGCTCTTCGGGCGCACGGGCGTGTTCTACGAGATGACGGGTCGCGAGGTCGCGGGGCTCGACGGCTTCTACGGGGCGGAGTCGGGGCTCGACGGCTCCTACGAGGCGGAGTTCGACACCTACGCGCACATGGGCGTGCGCATCCCCGCCGACCCCGACGGCGCGTGCGATGAGGTGGAGCGCGAGCTCGGTGTGCGGATGATGGTCGTCGACGCCAACAACATCAACGTCGAGATCCTGGGGAAGTCGTCGTCCCTTCCGTGGTCGGAGGACGAGCTCAAGGCGATGATCGCGGACAACCCCGCCGGGCAGGGTACCGAGCTCACGCCGTTCATCCTCATTCGTCCCCTTGACTGATCGGGGGCGGCGAGGCGCGGGCGGCGTGCCGCGGCGCGCATCGAGACGGGTTGCCGAGGGGCGCATCCGGTCGGTTCGGGTGCGCCCCTCGTTCCGTATCGGTGCGGTCCCGTGCACGCGTTCGGGGGAGGGCTCTGCGGGCTTCCCTTGGGGCTCGGGCTGGCCTGACGGCACCGGATGCTCCGGGAGGGGTGGCCGGCGGTGCCCCCGTCGACCTCGCAGCCGAGGTGCCACCGCGTCTTCGGGGAAGGGCGCTGCGGGCTTTGGGCAGCGCGCGCTTTAGCAAACCGGCGCATCGGTGTATGAAATAGAATGCATATGCATAAAAATCTTGAAGCTCGAGAAGCGGTATACGATGTGAAGCGGGGTTTAATGTGGTTGATATATGGTTTAGATAAGTGTATTTACCTGTGGGAATGACTAATCTTGGCCAAGATTCACGCTGGGGGCCAAAAACCTACCGTTTACCCGAACTACTTCAGCCAAATGAATAAAAGATAGCTTTCTGAGTATACTCAATCAGGTAATGGAAATGACGCGGCCCCCGGTCGCGCTCCTTACCAAAGAAAGGGGAACACCATGTCCAAGCCCTTCGGCAAGCCCGACCGCATCGTCGTCGCCCTCGGCGGCAACGCCCTGGGCGACACGCCCGCCGAGCAGATCGAGCGCGTCAACCACGCCGCCCACGCGCTGCTCGGCCTCATCGAGCAGGGCAACGAGATCATCATCACCCACGGCAACGGCCCGCAGGTCGGCATGATCCAGAACGCCTTCGCCGCCGCCCACGACGCCATCGGCACCCCCTCCATGGACCTGCCCGAGTGCGGCGCCATGAGCCAGGGCTACATCGGCTACCACCTGCAGCAGGGCATCGGCCGCGAGATGCACCGCCGCTACAAGCGCTGGCACGCCGCCACCGTGGTGACCCAGATCGAGTGCGACCCGGACGACCCGGCGTTCAGGAACCCCACCAAGCCCATCGGCCCGTTCTACACCGAGGAGCAGGCCAGGGAGATCATGGCCGAGAACCCCGACATGACCTTCGTGGAGGACTCCGGCCGCGGCTGGAGGCGCGTCGTGGCCTCCCCCGACCCCAAGAAGATCGTCGAGGCCGACTCCATCCTCAACCTGCTCGACAACGAGTTCATCGTCATCGCCTGCGGCGGCGGCGGCATCCCGGTGGTGCGCGACTACGCCGACAAGGGCTGCTACAGGGGCGTGGCCGCCGTCATCGACAAGGACATGGGCGGCGAGCTGCTCGCCGAGGACTGCGACGCCGACGTCCTGTTCCTGCTGACCGCCGTGGACCACGTGGCGATCAACTTCGGCAAGCCCGACCAGCGCGACCTCGAGGAGATCTCCGCCGACGAGGCCGAGCGCTACGCCGACGAGGGCCAGTTCGGCAAGGGCTCCATGGAGCCCAAGGTCCGCGCCGCCATCAAGTTCGCCCGCTCCCGCAAGGGCCGCGTGTGCATCATCGGCGCCCTCGAGAAGGCCGCCGAGACCATGGCCGGCCTGTCCGGCACGCGCATCTACGCGTAGGGCCCCTTTCCGCGCCGCCCCCCGGGCCCTCCGGCCGGGGGCGGCGCGCCCGGCGCGGTCCCTGCCCGGGCCCGCGCCGCGCACATCGCTCTCCTCTCCTTTCCCCGGCGGCCGCCTCGCGCGGCCGTCGGGGTTTGCCGTATCCGAGGGTCCCGGGCGGGGGGGTGCGGCCCCGGGCCGATGCCCCCCCGCCCATGGCCGCCGCCGCATCGGGGCGAAGCATGTCGTATCTGACACCGGCCCCCTCTACAGGGAGGGCCGGTGTCAGGTACGACATGCTTCCATGTGCTCCGTGCCGTGCTTACGCTTTCCTGGGTGCCGCGGTTCGTCCGTTCAAACCGCCCGGGGCTCACCGGCTGATGCGAGCTGTTCGCTCAAAGGGCCCGGGGCTCCCCGGCTGCTGCGAGCCGTCCGGTCAAGGGGTGTGGAGGTTCCCCGGCCGCCGGGGTTCGTCCGGCCAGGGCACCCGGAGGGCTTCCGCTGGGGTCGGCCGTGTGGGCGACCGCCCGTCATGTTCCCAAGGGGGATGGGCGAGGCGCTTGCCCCGAATAGGGCCAGGCGGCCCGGGCGAGGCGCCTACCCCGAGTAGACCCAGGCGACCTCGGTCTGGTTGAGGACCCGGACGAGCGGCCACTTGCGGGCGCTGTTCTCGGGGCTGTTGGGGTCGTAGACCTCGACCATCGCGCGATCGTCGATGCTTTTCAGGATGATGTAGTGGCCGAGGTTGGTGAAATCCCCGGGCCCGACCACGCAGACGACGGGGTTGCCGTCCTGCAGGGCTCCCTCGACGATGCTGCGGGTGGGGTCGACCATCTCGGCGTAGAACCCGAACGCCGCTGCCCCTTCGGTCATGTAGGACCATTCGGTGGCGCCGGTCGGCGCGTAGTTGTTGGCATCCGCCCAGGCGGCCATGCTGCCGGGATCCATGAGGTCGCTGCCGGTGAAGTAGACGTAGAGCATGGTCATCGCCGTGGGCCCGCAGGCGTTCGCCGCGACGGTCCCGCCGCCGTACGGTTCGGTGGACCAGGCGGCATCGGTCTGGTACAGGTGGGGCATCTCTCCCTCGGCCCATTCGGAGACGGGGGTCGAGACGGGGAAGGCCGTGGGGGAGAGCAGGGGGATGTCGAGCAGCGGCGCCTCGTCCTCCGGGGCGATCCCGGCGGTCGATTTCAGCGGGATCGCCGTCGCGAAGACGAGGACGAGGCAGAGCAGGATGGAAAAGGCGGCAATCCGCGCCGGCGACAGCGGGGCCTCGACGCGGGCGCGGCCCCGCGCGTATCCGTGCCCGCGGCCGTACGGGCGTCGGCGCGCGCCTCCATGCAGGGGGCGCCCGATGACCGAACCGCCCGCACGGCGCCCGCCCGCGCGCTCCTGCGGCCTGCGGAGTCCGTCGACGCTGCGACGCGAGCGCAGGGAGCTGTCCGTCGGGGCGGCGGACCCCGATCGGAAGGTGCTGTGGAGCTGCTGGGAGCCGGGCCGGCGACCGCGGGTGCGCGACGCGCTCGGCGGCCTGTCCGGCATGGGGCGGCCGGCGACGGTGTCTGCTATGGCGCCGATCACCGTGGAGATGAGACCGGGTTGCCGACCGGGCTGCCGCCGGTTCGAAGGACGGTGCGGCGCCGGCTGTCGGCGGGAGCGGGAGGGTGCGGGAGAGCCCGTATCGCGACGGCGCCCGGCATCCGTGCGCCCCTCCTCGTGCTGAGGTCGGGGCGAGGAGGACCGAGCCGGGGCGAGGCGGACGCTGCGTCCGCCCGGTCCGGCGGGTGATACCGGCCGGGACGAGGGCCGCGCCCGGTCGGGGGCGGGACGCGCGTCTCCGCTCGCGCGGCGGGAACGTTGCGGATCTCCGTATCCCATGGGCACCTCCCTCGGATGAGCCGTGCGCATCGCCCCGGATGCGCGATGACCTCTATAGTAGCGCGTCGTGCCTGCATCCTGCCGCGCGCATCGCGGTCCCGTCGACGGGCGGTCCGGGGTCCGCGCCCGCATCGCCGCGCCCGGGGTCCCCGACCCCCGTCTGCGGCGCCCATCCGGGGCGGATTGGGCGGGCGCCGCGCGGAGCCGACCATGCCCCCACAAGGTGTGCCCGTCCGCCATCCGCCGCCCGTCCGCTCGTCGGCAAATCGCCGCCGTTCGTTTTCGCGCGCGCCCTCAGGTCGAATCGACGGTCACATGCCATCGTGTCGCCCGTATGGTAAGTCACGTGACGTCTCGCAGCTCCGCGCGCAGGTTCGCGAGACACCGGGCGCACGCGTGGCGTGCGCGGAATCGACCAATGAAAGGAGGGGCGAACATGGCGGAAACGAAAGCAACGGGGAGCCCGGGCGAGGGCGGCATGAAGAAGACGCTCTCCCTGTGGAACTTCTTCACCATCGGCTTCGGCGCCATCATCGGTACCGGCTGGGTGCTGCAGGTGGGCGACTGGATGGTCGTGGGCGGAGGCCCCGTCCCCGCGATGATCGCGTTCCTTCTGGGAGCCATCTTCCTCGTGCCCATCGGCGCCGTGTTCGGCGAGCTCACCGCGGCCATCCCCATCTCCGGGGGTATCGTGGAGTACGTCGACCGCAGCTTCGGGCGCATCCCGTCCTACGTCACCGGTTGGCTGCTCGCCCTGGGCAACGGAATCTTGTGCCCATGGGAGGCCATCGCCATCTCGACGCTCGTGTCGGACATGTTCGGAAGCCTGCCGGGGCTCGAATGGCTGCGCGCCGTCAAGCTTTACACCATCATGGGCGCCGACGTCTACCTCATCCCGACCGTCATCGCGCTCGGCTTCGCGGCCTACGTGATCTACCTGAATTTCCGCGGTGCCCAGTCCGCGGCCAAGCTGCAGGCGTTCCTCACCAAGGCCCTGCTGTGCGGCATGCTGCTCGCCATGGGCATCTCCATCGTCACCGGCTCTCCGGACAACGCCATGCCAGTGTTCTCCCAGGTAGCCGATGCGGGCGGAAGCGAGCCCGCCACCTCCGCGGGCAACCTGTTCGCGGGCGTCGTCTCGGTGCTGGTGCTCACCCCGTTCTTCTATGCGGGCTTCGACACCATCCCCCAGCAGGCCGAGGAGGCGGCGGAGGGTCTGAACTGGAACAAGTTCGGCAAGATCATCTCGCTTGCGCTCCTCGCTGCCGGCGGCTTCTACATCGTGTGCATCTACTCGTTCGGAACCATCCTGCCGTGGCACGAGTTCGTGGAGTCCCCGGTCCCGGCACTGGCGTGCCTCAAAGATATCAACATGATTCTCTACGTGGTCATGCTCTGCATCGCGACGCTCGGCCCCATGGGTCCCATGAACTCCTTCTATGGCGCCACGAGCCGCATCATGCTCGCCATGGGCCGCAAGGGACAGCTCCCGGACAAGTTCGCGGAGGTGGATCCCGAGTCCGGTGCCCCGCGCCTCGCCTGCGCGGTGCTCGCGATCATCACCGTCATCGGGCCGTTTTTGGGCAAGAACATGCTCATCCCGCTGACCAACGTGAGCGCCCTCGCGTTCATCTTCTCCTGCACTATGGTGGCCTTCGCGTGCCTGCGCATGCGTTTCACCGAGCCCAAGCTCCCGCGTCCCTACAAGGTGCCCGGCGGAAAGCTCGGCATCGTGCTCGCCTGCTTGGCAGGGTGCGTGATCATCGGTCTGCTGGTGCTGCCGTTCAGCCCCGCATCGCTCAACGCGGTCGAGTGGGCCATCGTGATCGGCTGGCTGGTCGTCGGGGCGGTCCTGATGCTCGTCACCAGGGCGCGGCGCGCCTCGTAGGCGGACGTCCCCTCAGGGCCGGAGGCGTCCCCGTGGGCGCTCCCGGCCGTCTCCGGGGCGGGGTGCGGCATCGGGCCCCGTGAGGCGGATGCGTCGCGCGGGCGCCGCGGTCGGCTGCTCCGGATCGGTTTCGGTTTCCTTAGGTACGATGCGAGACGCCCCGCCGGGGAGTCCGCAGCATGCGGGGGCGGAGGGAATCCGCCCCCGGGAAAAGGAGGAACAATGGGCAAGAACTACGCGATCGTGGGCGGCAAGCTCGTAGACGGACTGGGCGGGACCCCGGTCGAGAACTCGCTCGTGCTCGTCGAGGACGGCAAGATCGCCTACGCCGGCGCCCACGAGGACGCCCCGGAGGGCTTCGAGGTCATCGACGCCGCCGACAAGACCGTCATGCCCGGTCTGATCGACACCCACCTGCACTTCTCGGGCAACCTCACCGACGATGACACCGACTGGGTCATGCAGCCGCTGCTGGAGAAGCAGGCCGTCGCCGTCAAGCAGGCGTACGACTGCCTCACCCACGGCCTCACCACCGTGTGTGAGATCGGCCGCTTCGGCATCCACGTCCGCGACTGCGTCAACAACGGCGTGTTCCCCGGTCCCCGCATCTACGCGACCGGCCTGGGCTTCTGCCGCACCGCCGGCCACGGCGACTCGCACCACTGCAGCCAGCTCGAGAACAAGGAATCCCATCCCTGGGGCGACCAGGTCGACGGGCCTTGGGACCTGCGCCGCGCCGTGCGTCGTCGCCTGCGCGAGAATCCAGACGCCATCAAGATCTGGGCGACCGGCGGCGGCATCTGGCGCTGGGACTCCGGGCGCGACCAGCATTATTGCGCCGAGGAGATCAAGGCCGTGGTCGATGAGGCGAAGATGGTCGGCATCCCGGTGTGGAGCCACTGCTACAACTCGCACTCCGCTGCCTACGATTCGGTCCGCTTCGGCTGCGAGCAGCTGATCCACGGCTTCGATATCGACGAGCGCACCATGGACCTCATGGCCGAGCAGGGCACCTTCTTCACGCCCACCATCGGCTTCCTTCCCACCTGGTACTCCACTTACCCGCCGGTCTACGTGCCCGAGATCCACGACAAGTACGAGGGCACCCTCGTCGAGCAGGAGCTGCAGCGCAACTACGACTGCCTGCGCGAGGCCAAGAAGCGCGGCGTGATCTTTACGATCGGCTCCGACTCCTTCTCGTTCGTGACCCCCTACGGCTACGTCACCATCGACGAGATGTACGACTTCGTCGACAAGGTGGGCATCTCCCCGCTCGAGACCATCACCTGCGCTACCATCAACGGCGCCAAGATGGCCCACTGCGAGGACGAGACCGGCTCGCTTGAGGTCGGGAAGTGCGCCGACCTGCTGATCGTCGACGGCGACCCGGCAAAGGACATCCACGACCTCACCCCCGAGAACATGGACGTCATCATGAAGGACGGCACCGTCGTGGTGTCCGGCACCTTCGGCGACCGCAACAGGTTCTCTGCGTAGCGAAACGCCGGGGGCGCAGGCCCCTCTCCCTCCAGGGCGGGCTCGGCAGCAGGTGGCCGGGCCCGCCTTCGGCTCTCGACGGCCCACTCGGGGGCGGTTCCGCGAAAGCCCGGTGCGTCCGTCGAACCTGAAGGAGAGGGGGTCGCATCCACGTCGTCCATCCACACCTACCCGGTAACGAGATAGGATAGAGGGCGCGGTCCCGAGACGCGAGACGGAGGTGCACGTGATCAGGATCCCCCATCCCATAGAGTGGTCGCGCCGGCGCAATGCGACGAGGATCTTGCGTTCGAGCAGGACGGCGATGACCGTCCTTCTGGCCCTCTGCGTGCCCATGCTGCTCGCGCTGCTCGTGTGGGACCTCGTGGCGAACCCCAATCCGGTGCCCGCGGTGATCACCATCGCCGGCCTGGTCCTTCTGTGCTTCTTCTTCTCGTACGTCTTCGTGGTGCCTGACGACCTCACCTCGAGCGCCACGGACCGGACCCTCTCCATCGCATCCAAGATCTTCACCCACACGCGTCACGGCATGACGCCCGATGCGATGCTCAGCACCTGCCAGATCATCCTGCCCGAGACGCTCGCGTCCACGATCCTCGTCACCGACGGCAGACAGGTCATCGCCTGCTGGGGCGAGGGGTCGGACCGATGTCCGGTCGGCACGCCCGTCAGCCTGGAGACCACCAAGCGCGTCATCGAGAGCGGCGTCATGAGCGTCTTCTCGCGCGACGGCGAGGTCGCCGACGACATGCACTACTTCCCGCGCCTGCATGCGGGCATCGTGGCGCCCATTGCCGTGCGCGACAGCTGCACAGGCACCCTCGAGCTGTACTATCCCCGCTACGGCAACATCGACATGCGGCAGACCGCACTCGCCACCGGGTTCGCCGACCTCATTTCCTCGCAGCTCGCGAGCTTCGAGCTGGAGCGCTTGGACGAGCTCACCGCCCGCGTCGAGCTGCGCGCCCTGCAGTCGCAGGTCGACCCGCATTTCCTGTTCAACACCATCGGCACCATCGTGTCGCTCGTGCGAACCGAGCCCGAGAAAGCCCGGTCCCTGCTCATCGACTTCTCGAACTACTACCGTCAGACGCTGTCGGACTCCGAGTCGCTGACCACGTTGGAGCATGAGGTGGAACAGGGCGTGCGCTACATCAACCTCATGCAGGCGCGCTACGGCGCCGACCGCCTGCGCGTGCGCCTGAACGTCGACGAGTCGGTGCTCGGGCGGCGCGTCCCGCCCTTCATCCTGCAGCCGCTGCTCGAGAACTGCATCAAGCACGCCATGCGCGAGGTCGAGCCGCTCTCCATCGTGGTATCCTCGCACGCTCTCGCCGACGGGGTCGCGGTGACCGTGGAGGACGACGGCATCGGCATGGGGGACGAGGTGCTGGCGCATCTGTTCGAACCGCGCGAGTTCCCCGCGGCCGGGCCCGAGACCCTGACCGCCGACGGCTCGGTCAAACGCGGGTGCGGCCTCGCCCTGTCGAACGTGCTCATGCGCATCCACGTGTTCTTCGGCGAGGGGTCCGGCATCCGCGTGGAATCGGTCGTGGGGGTAGGGACACGGGTCACCGTCGAGCTGCGCGGCACGCCGCATGAGCCCGTGGCGGTCGCATGCTGACCGCATCGCCGTGCGACGCGGGCGCGGGCCCCGGCAACCCGCGCTTCCGTCCCGGGCCCGGATGCCCGCCGCGGATCCGGGTGCCCGCCGAGAGTCCTCGTACCGCTGCGAACCCGGGTGCCCGCCGCAGGCAACCGCGCCGCCGCCCGAACGTATCGCCGAACAAAGAGGGGAGACAGAGATGGGAAGCAACCTGTGGAGCGCGCTGATCGTTGATGACGAGCCGCCCATCCGCGCGGAGCTGCGCTACCTGCTGGAGCGCGACGGGCGCATCGGCGCGGTCAGTGAGGCGGGCAACGGTGCCGAGGCGGTGGAGAGGCTGCTCTCGGACCGTCCCGACGTGCTGTTCCTCGACATCCAGATGCCCGGCACGAGCGGGATCCGGCTCGCCGAGACCCTCAAGAACCTGCGGCATCCGCCCGCGGTGGTGTTCGTCACGGCCTTCTCCGAGTACGCGGCGGAGGCGTTCGAGCTCGATGCGGTGGACTACGTGCTCAAGCCCGTCGAGGAGAGCCGTCTTGTGCGAGCGCTCGACAAGGTGTCCGCGCTCATGGGGGTGCGGAGAGGCGAGGCGGCGCCCGTAGGGAAGGTGCGGCGCCTCGCCGTGGAGCGCAATGGGCAGCACGCCTTCATCCCCGTGTCCGACGTGTGCTATATCGAGGCGAGGGCCGATTACGCGAGCGCCTTCTGCGCCGGCGGGGCCTATCTCGTCAGCGAGTCGATCTCGTCGCTCGAGCGGCGCCTGGCAGGGGACGGATTCATGCGCGTGCACCGAAGCTACCTGGTAAACATGGACGAGATCCACGATGTGGTGGTGGAGCGCGGAGGGTCGATGGGCCTGCGCTTCTCCTGCGTTGAGGCGACGGTGCCGGTCTCCCGGCGTCGGGCCGCCGAGGTGAAGGGGCGCTTGGGCCTCGCCTGATCCGGCCCTGCACCGACGAATTTCCGTCTTCTGCAGGCCGACGGACGCTCTCGTGGATCGCGGGCCGTCGCGCCCGTGCCCCCGCTCCCGCACTCCCGCCCCCGCACCCGTCGCTTCCGCAGCCCCCGTCGCCGACCGATATGACCGACCCCCTTCCCCTTCTGGTATAACCGGGTGCAGGTATGAGGGGCGAGGAGGCTGCGATGTACTGTTCGATGTGCGGGTACGAGAACCGGGAGGGCGCGCGATTCTGCTCGCGATGCGGGGCGCCGCTGAAGGCTCCCGTCGGGGACGGGTCCCGAGTCGACGGGGGAGGTCCGCAGGTCGATGACCGGGTGGATCCGGAATCCGCCGGGTCCGCGGGCATCGGCGATGCGTCCACGGCCGGCGCGGGGACCGTCGGCACGGCGTCTGCCGGCCCGGCCTCCGGCGAGGGGACGGGCCCCGGAGGTCCCGGGGGCGCGGGCGACGCCGGCGCTGCGGGTGTGGGCGAGCCGCATCCTGGCTGGACCGCCGGAGACGCCGGCCCCGCGCGGGTCGCTCCGACCCATCGGCCGCCCCGCCGCCGCGGACCCGTCATCGCGCTCGTCGCCGTCGCGGTCGCCGTGCTCGTCGCGGCGGGTGTGGGCCTGTGGACCTGCAGCCGCGGCGGGGGAGGGTCGGACGTCGTCGCGTATTCCTCCAAGGAGGCCGTCGCGCTCACGCCGACGGCGACCGTCGTGCTGCGCGGGGACGATGGCGACCCGCTCGAGGACTACGACCTGAGGGTCGTCGACGAGGAGGGCGCGGCGACCGTCTGGCACGTCGACGAGGCCTCGTTCACCCTCGATGCGCTCGACCTCTCCGAGGGCCGCTACACCTTCATCGTCGTCGACCCGGACGGGGACCGGGCGCACAGCGCGCTGATCGAGGTGACCGAGGACGAGGGTGCCCGCGACCAGGCCGAGTTCGAGCCGTCCGGGGACGGCGGGGATGCCGCCGAGGAGGACGGGGCGACCGCCCGGCAGAGCGCCTACAGCCTCTTCCTCGCCTACGTGCGCGGGCTGCAGGCGCAGTACGGCGAGGCGGAGATGGTCGACTGGGCGGACGGGATGAGCGCGCTCACGGGCACCGCCGCGGTCCAGCTGGTCGACTTCGAGGATGACGGCGTGGAGGAGCTCGTGGTCGCCTACTGCGACGGGGACCTGCCCGACACGAGCTCCGACCCCGCGTACCAGATCGAGGTGTGGCGCTACGAGGGCGGCTCGATCGAATGCGTCTACGAGGGCGAGCCGTACTCGGGCAACGGGTCGATCTTCCTGTACCGGGGCTCGGGTGCGACGCCCGTCATGTACGACATACAGGCGACCAGGGTGACCGACGAGGGGTTCTATACCCAGGGCGCCTCCTATATCGGCTGCCCCGCCTCCGGCGACGAGCTCGAGGTCGACCGGTTCACAATCGAATCGGATGGGACCGAAGGGGAGGCGGCGACCTGGGTGCGGTTCTGCGTCGACGGCGAGGATGTGGGGGACGAAGCCTACCACGAGGAGATCGACCGATGGGTCGGCCAGGCGACCGGCCGGACCGAGATGGACGCGTCCAGGCTCGTGGGCTTCACCTCGGATGCCCAGGCGTACCGCATCGGTCAGGGAAACGGCCCGGATGAGGTGCTCGATGCCACCGAGTACTGGATCTCGGTGCTCGAGGGGTCCGTGCAGGCGGATGAGCCCGCCTCCGACGGATCGGCGACGGACGCCGGGGATCCCGCCGTCGACTCCGCCGTCGACCCCGCGCGCGACGGACGCACCTCGGACACGGCCTTCCGCGTGGGGGATTCCATCGAGGTGGTGGGTACGCTCACGGGCGTGACGGTGACCGACCCCTCCTCGGCATGGGACGGGGACATTCTCGCGGTGATCTTCCAGAGCCCCTATGTCGCCGCGGACCCGGATTCCGCGCGGGCCTTCGACCAGCTGCTCAACATCGCGCTCGTGGACGAGGACGGGGACGAGCCGCTGCGCCCCGATGACTACCCGGGGATGCAGGGGGCGTCCGTCCGCGTGACCGGTACCCTCGATGTTGACGGAAGCGGGTACTACGAACTGCGCGTCTCGTCCCTCGAGGCGATCTGAGCGGGGACGCCCGCCGCGGTCCGTCGGGGCGCCCGCCGCGGTCCTGCGCCGGGCGCCCGGCGATGCCGGCCCGGTCACCTCCGCGGCACGCCCGGAAGCGGCGGCCCGCTCGTTGCGACAGCGCGCACCCGGCAGCGGATGCTCGCTCGCCACGGCGGCCCGCTCGGCCCCGTCCCGCCCCGGCGCTTCGGGATGCCGGCGCGGCCGATTCCCCCATGGGGGTATGCGACGGGGCCGGCGGGGAATAATACCCCCGATACCTGCACCGTCGGCGGGATGTCCCGCCGGCACCGTCCCGAAAGGACCCCTATGCCCGCGTTGATCACGCATCGCCTGTTCGGGGAGCGGAGCGCCGGGCTCCTGCCCGACGGCCTCGTCGCCACCGAGGAGGAGCGCATCGCCTTCCTGATCGCCAACCAGGGGCCGGACCCCTTCTTCTTCCGCGTGCGCACGCCCGCCTTCCGCGCCTGCATGGCGCTTGGCGGCCGCATGCACTCCGCACGGATGTCCCGCGCGTTCGTCGCCCTGCGCGAGGGCGTGGGGCGCCTCCCCAAGCGGGACGCGGCGGTCGGCCGCGCGTTCGTCCTCGGCCTGCTGTCCCATTACGTGCTCGACCGCAACGCCCACCCGTTCGTCTACGACCAGCAGTGGGGCATCCAGCGGATGGACGAGGACCTCGCCCGTGCCGGGGGCAAGGTCCACGCCGTCATCGAGAGCGACCTCGATGTGCTCATGCTGCAGCGCGGGCGCTCGGGCGCCACGTGCGCCGAGCTCCCGCCGGCGGACCTGCTCGTCACCACCGACCGCGTCGACCGCGTCGCCGGGGCGCTCATGAGCTTCGTGGCGCGCAGCGTCTACGGGCTCGAGGTCGGGGCGGCCGAGTACGGCGGGGCGGTGGCGGACATGCGCCTCGTCTACCGCCTCATCGAGCCCGCCGGGTCCCCTGCCTCCCGGGTGATCGGCGCCCTCGAGGGCCTGGTGTCCGACTACTCCCTGCTCGCGGCGCTCGCGCACCCCGTGACCGACGAGGCCCCCGCGGCGACGGCGAACCTCGCCCATCGGACGTGGGAGAACCCCTTCACCAAGGAGCGCTCGCAGGAGAGCTTCCCCGAGGTGTTCGACCGCGCGCTCGACGACTACGCGCGGATGGCGGCGCTGTTCGTGGAGGTCGGCGCCATGGAGGCGGTCACCGGGCACATCAACTACTCCGGGCGCGTCCTGGGCGACGACGAGGAGTGCGACGGCGAGGACTGACCGTCCCGACCACCCCGCGCTCCTCCCTCCCGCGGCGGCGCCCCGCGTGCGGCCTCCCCGCGCTTTACGGAATCCTGACCGTCAGGGGGTCTTCGCTGCCGTACCATAGTCGGGATGAACCGACTGGGAGGGGAATGCGATGAGATACACCGCGATGGAGCGCAACTGGGTCATGTACGACGTCGGCAACTCGGCGCTCGTGCTGCTCAACACCTCCGTGGTGCCCATCTACTTCGACGCCATCAACACCGGGGCGTCCTCGGCGGAGCTCGTGACCGCATGGGCGAACGCCCAGACCGTCGCGTCCCTCGTGGTCGCCCTGCTGATGCCCATCCTGGGCTCGCTCGCGGATTTCGCGGGCAACAAGATCAAGTTCTTCCTGGGATTCTTCCTGACCGGCCTCGTTTTGTGCCTGGCCCAGGCCATACCCATGGGGGCTATGCCCTTCCTCATCGTCTACGTGCTGTGCACGATCGGGCTCAACTCCTCCATGACGTTCTACGACGCCATGCTGCCCGACGTCACCACCGATGAGCGCATGGACAACGTGTCGAGCTCGGGCTACGCGTGGGGCTATATCGGCTCCTGCGCGCCCTTCATCGTCTGCATCGCCCTCATCATGCTCGGCCCCTCGGTGCTGGGGCTCGACATGATGCTCGCCACGCGCCTGTCCTTCGTCATCACCGGGGCCTGGTGGCTCGCCTTCACGATCCCGCTGCTGCGCACCTACCGCCAGCGCTTCGGCAAGGAGCTCGCGCCGGGCGAGACCATGGCGTCCGAGGTCGCGCGCACCTTCCGGGGGCTCGCCGCGACCCTGCGCCGCATCGCCGGCGACCGCGCCCTTCTCCTCTACATGCTCGCCTTCTTCTTCTACATCGACGGTGTGCACACCGTCATCTCCATGTCCACCACCTACGGCACCTCGCTCGGCATCGACTCCACCCAGCTCATCCTCGCCCTGCTCGTCACGCAGTTCGTGGCCTTCCCCTCGGCGATCGCCTACGGCCGGCTCGCCGGACGCTTCGGCACCCTGCGCATGATCATCATCGCGGTCGTCGCCTACGTCTGCATCGTGCTGTTCGCCGCCTTCTTCCTGCAGACCGCCACGGAGTTCTGGGTCCTGGCCATCGCCGTCGGCCTGTTCCAGGGCGGCATCCAGGCGCTTTCGCGCAGCTACTTCGGCAAGCTCATCCCCAAGGAGCGCGCCAACGAGTATTACGGTTTCTTCGATATCTTCGGTCGCTACGCGTCGGTGATGGGAACTCTGCTAGTATCTGTCGTGACATCGCTCACGGGGAATCCTTCTTTAGGAGTGCTTTCCATCGGGATCCTCTTGGTTGTGGGCCTTGTCATGCTAGTAAAGCTCTCCCGCATGAGGGGCGTCGCGTAAGGGCAGGCGCCGCCCATGGACACCGCGCCTTGTACGGAGGGCTTTGCTGCGACCAGTAAAGCCCTCCGATTCTCTAGAAGGTGACCGTACCAGATGAAATCCACCTACATCGCCCGCGCGGGCGTGATCGCCGCGGCTTACGCGGCGTGCACGCTCGTGACCATGCTCTTCCTGGGCAACCTCGCCTGGGGCCCCGTCCAGTTCCGGGTCTCCGAGGCGCTGTGCGCGCTGGCGCTCGTGACCCCCGCCGCCGTGCCCGGCCTCACCCTCGGCTGCGTCATCGCGAACGTGGCCAACATCGCGCTGTCCGGCACGGGTGCGCTCGGCCTGCTCGACGTGGCCTTCGGCTCGCTCGCGACCTTCCTGGGCGCGCTGTTCACCTGGAGGATGCGCCGCCATCCGCTCGCGGCGCTCGCCGGCCCGGTGCTCGCCAACGCCCTCATCGTGCCCGCCTACCTGCCCATCCTCCTCACGGGGGTGGGCTTCTACACCATCCCCTTCACGTCGATCTCGCTCGACGGAGCCTGGCCGCTCATGTACCTGTTCGGTCTGGTGACCACCGGCGCGGGCGAAGCGGTTATCATGTACGTGCTGGGGTACCCCCTGTACCGTTCGCTGGCCCGTACGCGCTTCGTGCAGCGTGAGCTCGCCGAGGTGGGTACAACCAACTGAGACGGTCGGGGATCGCGCGGGACCCCGCACCGTGGGCGAGCGCACGTGGGGGAAAGGGGCGTGTATGAATCCTGCGATCGTGATCCCCTCCTATTGGGCTGCGGACGCCGTGGACGCCCAGGCGCCGGGCGCCTACGACCACAGCACCGACCTGAACGCGCCCAAGCCCGAGCTCGACGCCTGCCTGGCCTCGCTCGAGCAGGTGCGCGACGTCTGCCGCGTCATCGTGCTCGTGGTGAGCCCTCCTTCGAGCGCGGACGCCGCGCGCGAGCGGGTCCGCGCCATCGCCCGCTCCCATCCCGCCCTCACCGTCACGGTCCTCACCGAGCGCGAGGCCGTCCGCATCCGCGACCGCGTGGACCGGATCGCCCCGCGCGCCCCGGGCGAGCCGGTGTCCCTGCGCGGATACGGGGCCATCCGCAACATGGGCCTCGCCGCCGCGAGCATCCTCGCCCACGACTGCGTGATCTTCCTGGACGACGACGAGATCGTGCTCGGTCCGGATTTCATGAAGAAGGCCCTGTACGCCCTGGGCCAGCAGACGCGCCAGGGGCTGCCGATCCTCGCCAAGAGCGGCTACTTCTACGACCGCGAGGGCTCGCCTCTGGCGGACACCTCGAAGGCCGATGCCACGCACCGCTGGTGGACCAAGCGCATCGAGTTCAACCGCTGGATGCGCCGGGCGCTCTCCGGCACGCGCATCTCGCGGTCGAACTACGTGTGCGGCGGCCTGTTCGCCCTGCACGCGCGTGCCTACATGCGCGTCGCCTTCGATCCCTGGATCACGCGCGGCGAGGACCTCGACTACCTGTTCAACATGCGCATGCACGGGCTGGACGTGTGGTTCGACAACGAGTGGGTGGTGCGCCACCTGCCGCCGCCGAGCGTCCACCGCGCGCCGCGCTTCATGCAGAACGTCTACCGCTGGTACTACGAGCGCGCCAAGCTCGCCTTCGCCGCGCGCCAGCACGACCTCGAGCCGGTCACCCCGGCGTCGCTCATGCCCTATCCCGGCCCTTGGTTCTCCAGCGAGCTCGACGAGCGCGTGCGCAAGACGGCGTTCGCCCGCATGATGCTCACCTCGGAGCGCGTGGGGTACGGGCGCATCTGGCGCCACGGGCGCGAGCTCGCCGAGCGCTACGCCGATGAGAACAAGTCCAAGTACATCCGATTCCAGAGTTTCTGGCCCAGCATCATGGACGGCCTGTGGAACGATGAGGAGCTGTCCGAGATGTTGGAGGAAGCCACATGCCGAGAAAACTGAAGAACCTGAGCGGCCGCATCGTGTCGCGCACCGGGGCTCTGCCGGGGTTCCGCCTGTTCGCCATCGTCTGCGCGCTCGGCTTCGTCGGCTACTGCGTGTACGCGCTCGCCGAGGGCTTCGACCCGGCGTCGGCGGTGATCGCCTGCGCGCTGCTGTTCGTGTTCCTCGTCGCCTTCATCTACCTGTGCCTGAACCCCGACTCGCTGCGTTCCCAGTACACCGAGCAGGCGCTCTCGACGGCGTCCGAGATGCTCGACATCATCAAGTCCGGCCTCGACCGCGAGAGCGCGGAGGCGATCTGCCGGCGCCTGCTGCCCGAGACGCGCGCCATGGCGATCGCCGTGACCGACGAGGAGCACGTGCTCGCCTGCGTGGGCGAGCTCGAGGTCGACTTCCCGCCCGGATCCCCCATCCACACGCCCGCCACGCGCTACGTGCTCGACCACGGGGTCGCCCAGTCCTTCACGCACATGGTCGACGTGCGCAGCGAGCGCACCGAGCACCGGGCGATCCCGGCGGGCATCATCGTCCCGCTCAAGGTGCGCGACAAGGCCGTGGGGACCCTCAAGTTCTACTACCGGCGCAGCCACGACGTGAACCGCACGCAGTACGCGCTCGCCTCCGGCTTCGCCGAGCTGCTGTCCACGCAGCTCGCCATCCACGAGCTCGAGCTGCAAGACGAGCTCACCGCCCGGGCGGAGCTGCGCGCCCTGCAGGCGCAGATCAACCCGCACTTCCTGTTCAACACCCTGAACACCATCGCGTCGCTCACGCGCACCGAGCCGCTGCGCGCCCGCGAGCTGCTGCGGGAGTTCTCCTCCTTCTACCGGGCCACGCTCGAGAACTCCGGCTCGCTGATCCCGGTCTCGCGCGAGGTGGCGCAGACGAGCCGCTACCTGGTGTTCGAGAAGGCCCGCTTCGGCGAGGACCGCATCCGCGAGCGCTTCGAGATCGCCCCGGACGCGCAGGACCTCCCGGTCCCGGCCTTCATCATCCAGCCGCTCGTGGAGAACGCCGTGCGCCACGGCATGACCGACGAGGGGCCGCTCACCATCGAGGTGTCGGTCTCGGTGCCGGAGCAGGGCTTCGTGCTCATCGAGGTGGCCGACGACGGCGCCGGCATGGACGAGCGGACCGCGGCGCGGCTGTTCTCCACGGGCTCCGACACGCCCGCTGAGCGCGCGGCGGCGGACCGCTCGGCGCCCTCCGGCGGCGGCGCGGGGGTCGCCATGCGCAACATCTCCGAGCGCATCGAGCGGTTCTACGGCCCCCGCTCGTCGATCTCGGTCGAGTCCGAGCCGGGCGGCGGCACCTCCATTCGGCTCAAGCTGGATTTGGAAAACAGCATTCTGGCCGAGAGAGATGTAGAATAGACGGCAGGCGTGCGCCGGCGAGGAACCCGCCGCGCCGCCATGCATGGACCTACGGGAAGGATTGTCACGCCTATGCTACGTGCGATGATCGTCGACGATGAGGCGCCTGCACGCTCCGAGCTGCGCTTCCTTTTGGAGCAGACGGGCAAGATGGGCTCGATCACCGAGGCGTCGAGCGTTCGCTCCGCCATCGAGATGCTGATGGAGGGCCGTGTCGACGTCGTGTTCCTGGACATCTCCATGCCGGGGGCGTCGGGCATCCAGCTCGCCGAGGCGCTCCGCAAGCTCAAGAACCCTCCCGCGGTGGTCTTCGTCACCGCGTACAGCGACCACGCGGTCGAGGCGTTCGAGGTGGACGCCGTCGACTACCTCCTCAAGCCCGTCGAGGAGGCGCGGCTCGACCAGGCGATCGCCAAGGTGCTCGCGCGGGTGAAGCCGGTGGCCGAGAGCAAGGCGCCCATCGAGCGCATCCCCGTGGAGAAGGGCGGCCGCAAGGTCCTGATCCCGGTCGACCAGATCCGCTACATCATGGCCAAGGACGATTACTCCTGCATCTTCACGGAGGACGACCGCTACCTGTCCACGACCTCGCTCGCGCAGTTCGAGTCGAAGCTGGGCGATTTCGGCTTCTTCCGCGTGCACCGCCGCTACATCGTGAACCTCGCCTGCGTCGAGGACGTCGAGACGGCGGCCTCGGGGGCCATCCAGCTCGGGGTCACGGGCGTCGACGACCGGATCCCGGTGTCGCGCAGGCGGGTCGTGCCGCTCAAGAAGGCCCTCAACCTCTAGGGGAGGCCCATGAACCTCCGCGACGCGAAGCGCATCGACATCATCTCGGATACGCACGGGCATCTGTCCGACGCGCTTCTCGGCGCCCTCGAGGGCGCCGACCTCATCATCCACGCGGGCGACATCACATCCGAGGCCGATTACCACGAGCTCGCGACGATCGCGCCGCTGCGCGCCGTGCTGGGCAACAACGACTGGTACTATGATTACGGACCCGAGGTCCAGGCGCTCGCGAGCTTCACGTTCGAGGGGCTCCGGTTCGCCGTGGCGCACTACCGCGAGGAGCTGCCCTCCCGCGGCGTCGACGTGGCGGTCTGCGGCCACACGCATCGGGCGCGCGCGGTGCAGCTGGGCGGCGGATGGCTGGTGAACCCCGGCTCGCCCACGTACCCCCGTGGCGGGCGCGGGGCCACGATGGCCCGGATGCTCGTCGCCGAGGGCAGCGTCCTGTCCGTGGAGATCATCGACCTGTAGGGGTTGCGGGACCGGGCGGCGCCCATGGGCGCTCCCGGGGGTAGCGGATCCGTTTTGACCTTCGAGCCGGCTCGGGTGAGCCGGCTTTTCCGTTCGGGGCGATCGGGGCGCGAGCGTGCTCCTGCGGGGGGGGTGCCGTGCCCGCAGGGGGCGTACACCGCAGAGCCGCCAAAAGCTGCGGAGATCGGGTGGGCCCCGTGCTCGCAGGGGGCGTGATCCCTTGCGCTCGCGGGGCGCGACCGTGTGCCCCGCAGGGGGCCGACCCCGTACCCCGCAGGGAGCCGACCCCGTACCCCGCAGGGGGGGGCCGAAAACTTTTTCAAAAAAGTTCTTGCGCACGCGAAGCGTCTCTGTGTATACTAGCTCTCGCAGCAGCGAAGCAATTCGAACAGCTGCCTGGGGAGTTAGCTCAGTTTGGTTAGAGCGCCGGCCTGTCACGTCGGAGGTCGCGGGTTCGAGCCCCGTACTTCCCGCCATCGCAAAGAACAGCCTATTCGGGAAACCGAATAGGCTGTTTTGCTATCAGGGGACCTGTTTGGCCCTGTTTGCCTTTCGAATCGATCGAAGTACTGTTCGGGGCGATTCTGTTTCAAGCGACCGGATATCCATCTCATCATCACGAGACGACACAGATGTTGTTTCGCTTTTCTTCTCGCTATCGCACCTGGTTGGTGGCGGCATCTATGGATGGGAAATGCCAACCGGGTACGTACAAGAGGGGCGCTTCGCCTCAATCAATCTTTCATGCCCGGCTCGTATGCCGCTCTCTTGCCGTTCGCTCTCGAAAAACTACCACTGACAGTTATCACAGACATATATAACATACCAGATGTATATTACCTATTGACGACCGAGAAGGACGAGATCGTGTTTCATCGGCGGATTGGCGCCGAGGGGTCGAATGATGACGGGTGAAAGGAGGTGCGGAAGAGTGGATAAACGAATTGTTATTGTGACGCACGGCGGGTTCTCCGAAGGCATTCTGTCCTCGCTTCGGATGGTTGCCGGCGATATCGGTCCTATCGAGTGCATCACGGCATATGTTGACAAGGATGTTGATTATCAGGCTGAGTTCAGGCGCATTGTATCCGAGCATGATTACTCAAAAGCTGAGCTGCTTGTGCTCACCGATGTGCTCGGGGGATCGGTCAATAACGAGTTCATGCAGCTTCTCGCCGAGTATCCGTTTCATTTGGTTACGGGTATCAACTTCGCATTGCTTCTCGAGATAGGCATGTGTCCTGCCGAGGAGCTGGTCGAATCCCTTCCGAGGATTGTATCTGCGGCTCGTGAGCACATTGTGCTGTGCGATACTTTGCTGGTCGAAGGCGACGAAGAAGACGAGGGCAACAGCTTCTAGAACACAGGAAGAGGGAGCGACATGATAAGGCTATTCCGTATCGACCACAGGCTTTTGCACGGCCAGGTCGCGTTCTCGTGGACGCGGAGCATCGGCGCCGATTGCATTTTGGTTGCTGATGATGAGGCGGCTACAGATAAGCTCAAGATGTCGACGTTGC
>DXAO01000042.1 GCA_019117005.1 Candidatus Collinsella stercoripullorum
AGCTCGCCCATGCCGGCGATGATGGTCTGGCCGGTCTCGTGGTCGGTGCGGACGGTGAAGGTCGGGTCCTCCTCGGCGAGCTTGGCGAGCGCGAGGCTCATCTTGTCCTGCTCGGCCTTGGTCTTGGGCTCCACGGCGACGTCGATGACGGGGTCGGGGAACTCCATGGACTCGAGGATGATCTCGTGGCCCTCGGAGCACAGGGTGTCGCCGGTGGTGGTGTTCTTGAGACCCACGGCGGCGAGGATGTCGCCGGTGCTGGCGCCGTCGACGTCGATACGGTCGTTCGCGTTCATCTCGAGGATGCGGCCGAAGCGCTCGCGCTGGCCGTTGGTGGCGTTGACCACGTAGGAGCCGGAGTCGACGTGACCGGAGTACACGCGGAAGAAGGTCAGCTTACCGACGAAGGGGTCGGTCGCGATCTTGAAGGCGAGCGCGGAGAACGGCTCGTCGTCGGAAGGCTTGCGGGAGTCGGCCTCGCCGGTCTTGGGATCGGTGCCCTCGACGGCCTCGACGTCGAGCGGGCTCGGGAGGTAGTCGACGACGGCGTCGAGCAGCTCCTGGACGCCCTTGTTCTTGTAGGCGGAGCCCACGAGGACCGGGTTGAGCTCGTTGGCCAGCACGCCCTTGCGGATGGCGGCCTTGAGCATGTCGACGGGGACCTCCTCGTCCTCGAGGACCATCATCATGAGCTCGTCATCGTACTCGGCGGCGGCGTCGAGCAGCTCGGCGCGCTTCTCGGCGGCGACGTCGGCGAACTCGGCCGGGATCTCGGCCATGGGCTCGGGGTAGGTCATGCCCTTGTCATCGGCCTTGAAGTCCCACGCGGTCATGGTGACGAGATCGATGACGCCCCAGAACTGGTCCTCGGCGCCCATGGGGACCTGAATGGCCACGGCGTTGGCGTTCAGGCGCTCCTTCATGGTGTCGATGGCATGCCAGAAGTCGGCGCCCACGCGGTCGTACTTGTTGATGAAGGCGATGCGCGGGACGTTGAAGTTGCGGGCCTGGCGCCACACGGTCTCGGACTGCGGCTGGACGCCGGCGACGGCGTCGAACACCGCGACGGCACCGTCGAGGACGCGCAGGGAGCGCTCGACCTCGGCCGTGAAGTCCACGTGACCCGGGGTGTCGATGATCTGGATGCGGTAGGCGGGACCCTCGCCGGCCTTGCCGCCCTTGTGCCAGAAGCAGGTGGTGGCGGCGGAGGTGATGGTCACGCCGCGCTCCTGCTCCTGGACCATCCAGTCCATGGTGGCAGCGCCCTCGTGGACCTCGCCGATCTTGTGGGTCTTGCCGGTGTAGTACAGGATGCGCTCGGTCGTGGTGGTCTTGCCGGCATCGATGTGGGCCATGATGCCGATGTTGCGGGTATCAGCAAGATTGTATTTCTTCTTAGCCACTTCGATTCCTCCCTGAGGTTACCAGCGGTAGTGCGAGAAGGCGCGGTTGGCCTCGGCCATCTTGAAGACGTCCTCGCGACGCTTGACGGAGGCGCCCACGCCGTTGGAGGCGTCGAGGATCTCGTTGGCGAGGCGCTCGGCCATGGTCTTCTCCTTGCGGGCGCGGGAGAAGTTGACGATCCAGCGGATGGCGAGCTGGGTGGCGCGACGGGAGTTGACCTCCATCGGGACCTGGTAGGTGGCGCCGCCGACGCGCTTGGGCTTGACCTCGAGCGTGGGGCGGACGTTGTCCATGGCCTTCTTGAAGACGGCCAGGGCGTCCTGCTCGGACTTGGCGGCGACCATGTCGAACGCGCTGTAGACGATGCGCTCGGCGGTGGCCTTCTTGCCGTCCAGCAGGATCTTGTTGATGAGCTGCGTCACGAGGCGGTTGTTGTACACGGAATCCGGCTGGACCTCGCGATGCAGGTTCTTGGATGCACGACGCGGCATTATGAATCTCCTCTGATATACGTTCGCGGACGCGGTCGGGGCGCCTCATGCGCCGCCGCGCGGCCCGCGCGGAACGGTTCGTTGCTCGTGGGCTCGTTTACTTCTTGGGACGCTTGGCGCCGTAGCGGGAGCGGGCCTTCATGCGGTTGTTGACCGGAGCGCAGTCGTAGGCGCCGCGGATGATCTTGTAGCGGACACCGGGCAGGTCGCGCACGCGGCCGCCGCGGACGAGCACGATGGAGTGCTCCTGGAGATTGTGGCCCTCACCGGGGATGTAAGCGGTGACCTCGATGCCGTTGACCAGGCGCACACGGGCGACCTTGCGCAGAGCCGAGTTCGGCTTCTTGGGGGAGGTGGTGAACACGCGGGTGCACACGCCGCGCTTCTGCGAGTTGTGCTGCAGGGCGGCGTTCTTGGACTTGGCCGGCTTGGACTGGCGGCCCTGGCGGACTAGCTGGTTGATAGTAGGCAAAGCGTACTCCTTCTCGTAAGATTCCAGCTTTATACGAAGTGCAACGGCTTGAATCGAGGCGTCAGCATCCACCTTCGAAACACGCAGTTCGATAGGGTACGCGCGCGCTCCTGCGGTGTCAACAGACCACGCGTCCGGGCGTATCCCATTTTTCGCCTATCCCCGTCAAATCTTCACATTCGCCCTGCCGCATGCGCTCCGGGAGGCCCGGACGGGGTTCCCGCACGTGGGCGGTGCGATCCGGTGCGGATCCGCCCTGCGTCCGTCGTGCGGGCGCTCGATTTACCGACCCCCTACTTCCCGGGGCCGACACGCCGTGGACCGCGCGCACGGGCGTTCCTATAATAGACAGGTCGCTTGTACCACGAACGCCGGGCCGCGCGCAGGGCGCGCCCGTGCAAGGAGGTTATGCCATGAGGGTCATCATACCCGTCGAGAACGAGCTCGGTCTCGCCGCCCCGCGCTCCGGCCACTTCGGCCATGCGGCCTACTTCACCGTCGCCACGATCGACAACGGCGAGGTCACCTCGGTCGAGACCATCAAGAACGTCGACCACGACCAGGCGGGCTGCGCCGGCGTGATCGATTTCGCGCTCTCCCAGAACGTCGACGCCATCATCGCGACCGGCATGGGCATGCCGCCCTTCACCCGCTTCACCGCCGCGGACGTGACCGTCTACGCGGAGCGCGAGACCCCGCTCGCCGGCGACGTGCTCGCGAAGTTCGTCGCGGGCGAGGTCTCCCCCATGGACCCCGAGGCCGCCTGCCGCCACTAGGCGCGGACACGCCCCAGAGAACCCCCGAGCAGCCGCACCCTGATGCGGCTGCTTTTTTATGCCCGGTCCTCTCCCCATCCCGTCCGCCGCCCCGAGGCACATACGGCTGAGCGCCACACCAAAACCCCGGGAACGACCGCACCTGCCCCCGCAGCCATGGAATCGCCTCCGTTCGAGCCGGTACGCCGTTCCGGGGGCAGGGGGCATCGTTCCGGGGGCGGGCGATATCGTTCCGGGGGCAGGCCTACACCATTCGAACGGGACGCGCCGACCCTGCGCGCCGGATCCCCGGCAAAATCATCTGCATCCACGCCGTCGGACTCGGCTGCATCCGATTGCTCGATGCTATCTACCTATGCTGTAAGAGTTAGCCGGGAGATCTGTCGGGCGGCGCGCCGTTTTCTCGAATCGACCGCCCGATCCCGTCGGGCGCAATGCATCATCGAGATATGGATACTTTGATCATCTCCCATGCAACCGCCCGCCGCTTCTACCGCGCTTGCCCCACGGCCCATATGTTCCCGCGCGCCCCGCGACATGGCGCGACCCTCCCCGACCACGCCCCAACGTATGCGTCGATCTCCAGAGCGCAGCGTGCGCTCGTGACCCACGGCATGGACCCGGCCTCGGTCTTCCCCCTCGACGTTCTCGTTCTATCCCAAGCAAGTAAGAGACGGCTTTCCCGGATCCGTTGCTATCGATGGGACAAGCCGCTTCCCCCAAGGTCGCTCTTCGACCTCGGGGAGGGCATCTATGTCGTCGGGCCGGAGCTCTGCGCGCTCCAAGCCGCATCGACGATGGAAGAGCTCGAGCTCATCGAGTACCTTTTCGAGCTCTGCGCCCGATATGCCCCGACCGCCGACGGGAAGGATTACATCCCCCTGGTCCGTCCGCTGACCACCGGAAAAACGATAGAGAGCCTTTTGCGAGCTTTGCCTCGCACAGTCGGCAAGGCCCGGGCGCTCGATGCCCTGAGGTTCGCGCGCGACCGCTCGCGCAGTCCCATGGAGACCGCGCTCACCATGACGCTCACCTGCCCCGTACGGCTCGGTGGACTGGGGCTGCGTGATGTGAAGATGGACCATCGCGTTGCCGTCACCGGCGACGCCCGCTCGCTCACCCGTCGCAGCTCGCTCTACTTCGACACGTTCGTCGAGCGCGGCAACCAGAACATCGAGTACCAGAGCGAGTACCATCTCCATCCGCAGCAGGCCGCCACAGACAACGAGCGTCGCCATGCGCTCCGTGCCATGGGATACACCATGGTCGAGGTCTCCAAGCAGCAGTTCTTCGATGAGATGGCATTCCGTCGCGTCCTCATGGCCATATTGCTCAACGCGGGCATCCCCGCAAGCCGCTATCCCGACGGCTTCTGGGAAAAGCAGGACGGTCTCCGGAGGTTCGTGCTACGTCGCTGGCTGGATGAAGTGCCGGCCCAAGACGGACCGAAGCCCTCGCCGGAAGATGGGTCCTCCGACGCGACGTCCGGCACGTCCCCTGGCGGGGCCGCCGGCACGACTCCCGAAACGGCGGCGGGAGCGGTTTCCAGTGCGGTTTCGAAAACATGCACGGCGATCGGGCGGTAAACACCCCCGCGTAGGTCGAAACGCGTAGGGCGAAGCGCACTGGCCGAAGTCGCAATATCGCCTCGAAGCGGATTGATTGAAGCCGAACGCCGCCTGTCAGCGCCTGCGACACGGTCGAGACGACTTCGAACGAACCTCATTCCCCCTGCGAAGGCAGGCTCGGGCAGCATCAACCATCTCGTAAGTGCGCTTCCGAAACCCCGGGAACGCACCACCCTACCCCCGGAACGCCCCAAACGGCGGAATCTCGGTAAAGCCGGTGTTCCGGGGGCATAGGAATCCCCTCCTGGGGCAAGAGGCCCCTTCTCGGGGCATGGGGCACCCCTCCCGAAACGGGAGATGGCCTTCCCGGGGCTGGGAGCATCTCTACTGGGGCGGGGCGCGACCTTCCCGGGGCAGGACGTGCTTCCGGCCAAGCCCCGGCAGGCAGCTCGTCTGTCGGAACAGATGGCGCTTCCGGCCAAGCCCCGGCAGGCCCTGGCCCCGCGGGCCCGCCCGAAACAGCGGGCGGCCCGCCTCCCACCACGGGAGACGGGCCGCCGTCATGTGCGCCGGAGCGCCGCCGGGGACGGAGGGACCTAGTCCTCCTGCTCCTCCGGGTGCTGGGTGTCGCTGTCCACGAGCTGGTTCAGCAGCTCGTCGAGGGACGCCATGTCCTCGTTGATGATGCCGGACCCGGCGTCCTTCTTCGAGGTGTCGGCCGGGGCGCCGAGCATCTCCTCATCGGAGTCGAAGTGGTGGCGCGGGGCGCTCGTGCCGAGCAGGATGTCGTCCGGGCCGTCCGGGCTGAACACCATCTGCAGCAGCTGGGAGAGGTCCTCCTCGTCCGCCACGTCGTCGTTGTTGTCGAGGATGTACAGGAGGTTGTGGGCCTCCAGGCCGTCGCGCAGCTCCTCGATCGCCTTGGCGCCGATGCCGTCGATGCGCAGCAAGTCCTCCTCGGACTTGCCCACGAGGTCGCCGACCGTCTCGATGCCGACCTCGCTGAACTTGTTGGTCCAGCGCTGCGACACGCCGAGGTCGTCGAACAGGTACAGGCGCGCGTCCTCGGCGGAGATGGTGCGGCCGTTGCGGGTGAAGGAGCCGTCGCCGCCGCCGAACTCGTCGTAGCCGGTCCAGTCGAGCTGCTGCGGGAGCTGCTCGTCGAGCTCCTTGAGCTGCTCGGGAGCCCAATCGGGGAGGCTCTTGGCGGCAGGCGAGGTCGGCCCGTCGATGTTCACGTAGCCGTCGGCGGTGCGGTAGGTGAGCGCCGCGTTGGCGTAGGGCTTGAGGCCGGTGCCCGCGGGGATCTTCTTGCCGACGATGACGTTGGACTTGAGGTCCAGCAGGTGGTCCACCTTGCCCTCGATGGCGGCCTCGGTGAGGACGCCCGCGGTGCGGATGAACGACGCGGAGGACAGCCAGGAGTCGATGGACGAGGCGGCCTTCAGGGTGCCCAGGATGACGGGCTCGGCCGCCGGCGCGGTGCCGCCGAGGCGGGCGACGCGCTCGACCTCGTCGGCGAACTCGTAGCGGTCGACGTACTGGCCAAGCAGGTACTTGGAGTCGCCGGGGTTGGTGATCTGGACGCGGCGCAGCATCTGGCGTGCGATGACCTCGATGTGCTTGTCGTTCAGGTCGACGCCCTGGGAGGTGTAGACCTCCTTCACCGACTGCACGAAGGTGTGCATGGTGGACTCGATATCGGTGAGCTTGCGCAGGTTGCGGAAGTTCACGAAGCCCTTGGTGATCTGGTCGCCGGCGCGCACCTCGCAGCCGTCCTCGATGCCGGGCATGAAGCGCACGGACGCCGGGACGCGGCGCTCGTCGAGCACGCGGCTCGGGTCGTCGGCGTCGGTGATGGTGAGCACGTACTCGGACTTCTCGGGCTTGACCGAGAGGGTGCCGGAGTACGGGGCGAGGTCGGCCTCGCGGCCGAGGATCTTCTCGTTGACGTTGCCGACGACGTCGAACATGCGGCCGACCGTGGGCAGGCCCTGGGTGATGTCGTCGACGCCCGCGACGCCGCCGGAGTGGATCGTACGCATCGTCAGCTGCGTACCGGGCTCGCCGATGGACTGCGCGGCGATGATGCCCACCGCGGTGCCGATGGCGACCGGGCGGCGGGTCGAGAGGTCCCAGCCGTAGCACTTCTGGCACACGCCGTACTTGGAGCGGCAGGTGAGCAGCGCACGCAGCTTGACCTTGGTGAGGCCCGCGTCGATCATGCGGCGGATGTCGTCGGTGCTCTCGATGTAGCCGTCGGCCTCGAACAGCACGGTGCCGTCGGGGGCCACGACGTCCTCGATGAAGCAGCGGCCCACGAGGTCGGCGTTGATGTCGTCGGTGCCCGGGATGATGAGGTTGTAGGTGATGCCCTCGGTCGTGCCGCAGTCCTCCTCGCGGACGATGACGTCCTGCGCCACGTCGACCAGACGGCGGGTCAGGTACCCGGAGTCGGAGGTGTGCGACGCGGTGTCGACGAGGCCCTTGCGGGCGCCGTACGTGGAGATGAAGTACTCGAGCGGCAGCAGGCCCTCGCGGAAGTTCGCCTTGATGGGGAGGTCGATCGTCTCGCCGGACATGTCGGCCATGAGGCCGCGCATGCCGCCGAGCTGGCGCAGCTGGGCCTTGGAGCCACGGGCGCCGGAGTCGGCCATCATGAAGATCGGGTTCTCCTCATCGAACTTGTCGAGCATCTTGGCCGCGACCTCGTCGGTCGCCGCGGTCCACTCGTTGACGACCTCGATGTGGCGCTCCTGCTCGTTGATGAAGCCGTCGAGGTAGTACTCGTTGATCTGGTCGACGCGGCGCTGCGCCTCGTCGAGGATCTGCGGCTTGTCCTCGGGGATGAGGGCGTCCCACAGCGAGATGGTGAGGCCGGCGCGGGTCGCGAAGTGGAAGCCCGCGTACTTGATGGCGTCCAGGATCGGGCCCACCTCGGCCTGCGGGTAGCGGTCGCAGCACTCGGCCACGAGCTTGGAGACGTCGCCCTTGACCATCTTGTAGTTGATGAACTCGTAGTCGGCCGGCAGGCACTGGCGGTTGAAGATGATGCGGCCGATCGTCGTCTCGAAGCGCGCGGTCTTGGAGCCGGTGACGTCGTAGTCGACGACGTCGGAGCGGCCGTTCTTCACGCGGAAGAGGCGCTGGCCGTCCTCGGTCATCACGTTGGCCTCGGCGGCGCTCACGCGGACCTGGATCTTGGCCTGCAGGTCGACCTCGGTGCGCGCGTCGTAGGCGTTCAGCGCGTCATCGAAGCTCGCGAACACGTGGCCCTCGCCCGGCAGCCCCTCGCGGGCCTGGGTGAGGTAGTACACGCCGATGATCATGTCCTGCGACGGCACGTTGACGGGCTTGCCCGACGCCGGGGAGCGCAGGTTGTTGGCGGACAGCATGAGCACGCGGGCCTCGGCCTGGGCCTGCTGGGACAGCGGCACGTGCACCGACATCTGGTCGCCGTCGAAGTCCGCGTTGAACGGGGCGCAGACGAGCGGATGCAGGTGGATGGCCTTGCCCTCGACGAGGACCGGCTCGAAGGCCTGGATGGACAGGCGGTGCAGGGTCGGGGCGCGGTTGAGCAGCACGAGGCGGCCGTCGATGACCTCCTCGAGGATGTCCCACACGAAGCTCGCGCCGCGGTCGATGGCGCGCTTGGCGCCCTTGATGTTCTCGACCTTGCCGAGCTCGACCAGGCGCTTCATGACGAAGGGCTTGAACAGCTCGAGCGCCATGGTCTTGGGCAGGCCGCACTGGTGCAGCTTCAGCTGCGGGTCGGTGACGATGACCGAGCGGCCGGAGTAGTCGACGCGCTTGCCCAGCAGGTTCTGGCGGAAGCGGCCCTGCTTGCCCTTCAGGGCCTCGGCGAGCGACTTCAGCGGGCGGCCGCCGCGGCCGGACACCGGGCGCCCGCGGCGACCGTTGTCGAACAGGGCGTCCACGGCCTCCTGCAGCATGCGCTTCTCGTTGTTCACGATGATCGCGGGCGCGTCGAGGTCGAGCAGGCGCTTCAGGCGGTTGTTGCGGTTGATGACGCGACGGTACAGGTCGTTCATGTCGGACGCCGCGAAGCGGCCGCCGTCGAGCTGCACCATGGGGCGCAGGTCGGGCGGGATCACGGGGATGACGTCCAGGATCATGTTGGCCGGGTCGTTGCCGCCCTTCAGGAAGGCGTCGACGACCTCGAGGCGCTTGACGGCCTTCTCGCGCTTCTGCTTCTGCCCGTCGGGGTCGGCGATGATCGCCTTCAGGGTCTCGGCCTCGCGCGGCAGGTCGATGGCGGAGAGCAGGTCGCGGATGGCCTCCGCGCCCATGTCGCCCTCGAAGTACATCGAGTAGTAGCGCTTCATCTCGCGGAACAGCGGCTCATCGGAGATGAGGTCGCGCTCGGAGAGCTGCATGAAGGCCTGGAAGGCGTCGGAGCGGAGCTGCTTCTCGTCCTTCGTCTCCTCCTCGATGTCCACGATGCCGGCGGCGATCTCCTCGGGGGTCAGCGGCTCCTCGTCGGAGAACTCGTCGAAGTTCTCCGGGTTACCCTGCTCCTTCAGGCTCTCGATCTGGCGCGCGCACTCGGCGTCGATCTCCTCGAGGTCGGCGGCGAGCTCCTCGCGCAGGTCCTCGGCGTCGGCCTCGCGGGCCTCGTAGTCCACGTGCGTGATGATGTAGCTGGCGAAGTACAGCACCTTCTCCAGGTCCTTGGACTTGATGTCCAGAAGGCGGCTCATCGGGAAGCTCGTGGGGCTCTTGAAGTACCAGATGTGGCTGACCGGGGCGGCCAGCTCGATGTGGCCCATGCGCTCGCGGCGCACCTTGGCCGAGGTGACCTCGACGCCGCAGCGCTCGCACACGATGCCCTTGAAGCGGATGCCCTTGTACTTGCCGCAGGAGCACTCCCAGTCCTTGGCGGGACCGAAGATCTTCTCGCAGAACAGGCCGTCCTTCTCGGGCTTGAGGGTACGGTAGTTGATGGTCTCGGG
>DXAO01000043.1 GCA_019117005.1 Candidatus Collinsella stercoripullorum
TGTTTTTGATAGCTTTTATTTTTAGGAAATCACGAGATAAAAGTTTCGGGTTTCACGACGATTGTTTCGCCTCATAAGCAAAGGCGCCGACCACCTCCAACGGATGGCCTAACTTAGTCATTGCTTCGGTAATCGACTCAAGGAGGCCGGAAAGGAAATGATCGGCATGTCAACTATTCTAGCAATCAAGCAGCGCGCTGCCCGTGGCGACAGCGTCGCCCAGATAGCCAGGGAGGAGGGAATCTCCGAGCCCACGGTGCGCAAATACCGCGACATGGACGACTTCTCCCCTCAGGTCAAGCCCAGGAAGAGGCGCGGTTCGAAGCTTGACCCGTTCAAGGCGACGATAGATCGTTGGCTTGCGGAGGACAGGAAGCGGCGCCCCAAGCAGCGACACACGGCCCAGCGGGTATTCGACCGGCTCGTCGCGGAATGCGGCTACGACGGCAGCTACACAATCGTCCAGGCCTACGTCAAGAAGCGCAAAGCCGAGCTCAAAGGCGCCAAAGACGAGTTCCTCAACCTCGAATGGGCGCCCGGCGAGGGGCAGGTCGACTTCGGCGTGTGCGACTTCAGGGTGCTGGGCGTCATGCGCGAGGTGCACTACCTGGTGGTCACCTTCCCGTTCTCCAACGTGTCGCTGGCGCAATGCTTCTGGGGCGAGACGTCGGAATGCGTCTGCGAGGGCCTGAAGGCCGTGTTCGAGTTCTGCGGGGGCGTGCCCACCCGGTTGGTGTTTGACAACGCCACGGGCGTCGGCAGAAGGGTCGGCCAGGTTGTCAGCACCGCCGACACGTTCACGCGCTTCGCCGCCCACTACGGGTTCGACTTCTCCTTCTGCAACCCCAACTCCGGCCACGAGAAGGGCTCCGTGGAGAATGCCGTCGGGGCCATCCGGCGCAACCTGTTCGTCCCCGTTCCCCGCATCGACAGCCTGCCCGCCTACAACAAGCGGATCCTCGGCAGGTGCCTGGATCGCGCCGGCAAGGACCATTACCTCAAAGGGGAGCCCGAGCGCCAGCTGTTCATGGAGGACTGCGTGGCCATGGCCGACCTGCCGGCGAAGCCCTTCCGCGTCGCGAAGATAGTCACGGCCAAGACCGACAAGTACGGCGACGCGTGCCTCGACGGCAGACACCGCTACCCGCTCGGGCCGGACCACGGCGAGGAGAGGGTGATCGTCGAGCTGGGCGCATTCCGGGTAGCCTTCTACGACGGCGAGGGCACGCAGATCGCCGCCTTCGACCGAGCATACGGGGATGCGCCCACCAAGGCCAGCGACCCCATGTCGCAGCTGGCGCTCCTTTGCAGGAAGCCGGGCGGATGGCAGAACAGCGCCGTCAGGGCGACCTTGCCGAAATCGCTGGCCAGGTCGATGGATTCCATGGGCAGGGCCGACAGGGGCACGATGCTCAGGATGCTTCGCGACGTCAGCGCGGATGCGGGCTACGAGGCCGCGGTAGCGGCGATGGCCGCGCTCGGCGCCGACGGCGGCGTCCCCAGCCGCGCTGACGTCGCATTGGCTGCCGCATGCACGGCGAACGGCCAAGGGTCCATCGCATACGACGACAGCCCCGACCTCGGGATGTACGACGCCGTCTTCGCAAAGGAGGCCTAGCCATGGACATCGAGCAGATGACGAGGGGCCAGATCGAGGCGGAGTTCGCCGCGCTGGCCAGGACCATGTACTTCACCAAGTCGACGATCGCGGCGTTTTCCAAGGATGCCACGCGAGGCCAGCTGGTGGCTGCATGCGAGCTGATCAGGAGCGAGAACGCCACCAGGGAGGAGAACAGGAAGGCAAGGCTCATGAGGCAGGCCAAATTCCCGGCCGTGAAGTCGGTCGCGGACTTCGACTTCGGCGAGGTGTCCTTCCCAGACGGCTACACCGTCGATGACCTGGTGTCATTGGAGTTTGTCCGGCAGGCCCAGGACTTCGTGTTCTACGGAGGATGCGGACGCGGAAAGACCCACCTGTCGATCGCACTGGGCGTGCTGGCGGCCGAGCGGGGCTACAAGGTCAGGTACTTCGAGACCGCGTCGCTGGTGCTGATGCTGAAGGCGGCCGTCGCCGACAACAGGCTCGAGCAGGTGCTTCGCGACATAGCCAAGGCAGACCTGCTGATAATCGACGAGTACGGCTACATCCCGATAGACATCGAGGGCGCTCGGCTGCTCTACCAGGTGATGTCGGCAACGTACGAGACGAGGAGCATGATCGTCACAACCAACATAGAGTTCGGCAAATGGGGCACTGTGCTGGGAGACGCGCACCTGGCCACGGCGACGATTGACAGGATCATGCATCATGGTCGGCTGGTTGAGTTCGGCGGGCAGAGCAGAAGGTTCGAGGAAGCCTTGATGATGGGAAGATCGGACAGTTAGCGAAGAAAGGGTGCGGCACCTTTGCAAAACGGTGAAACCCGAAAGAAATTAGTCGTGAAATCCTAAATTTAGTTGTTGTGAAAAACAACCTGCGCGGGAACGCGGCCCTGCGCTCCCAGGCGCCCTTCTTGGACGACGGGTGGGCGATGCGGTCCCACACCAGCAGCTCGAGCACGCGGTAGGGGTCGAAGGAGACCCTCCTCGCCGTCCTCCTGCGCTCGAAGAACGACCACAGCCCCAGGTCGCGGTTGAGGTAGGCGTCCACCACGGCCGCCCCGAGCTCGACGCGCGCCTCCCCGTCGCGCTTGTCGACCCTCTGCAGCGGGCCGACCTTGACCGTCACCGGCTCGGTCCCGGCGCGCCTGGCCTCGTTGCGCCTCGCGCACTCCTCGGTGAAGTGCCCGACCGGGTCGGCGATCCCGGAGCGCTCCAGGTCGTCGACGTAGCCGAGGCTCTCGACGGTGCGGGACATGTTCTTGCCGCGCTCATCGCGGTAGGCCTCCACGATCGTGAGGTACACGCGCCCGTTCTTCTTCTTTGACTTCCTGAGGTACATACCCGGCCCCTGACCTGCGGGAACATTTCATCCCATTATATCATGCACCGATATACACCTAGTATATTAGTCATATGATCGACACAAAGAAAAAGGCCCTCTAGCAGGGCCGACGGCGTGCTATCTATCCGATACGGCTGCAAAACTCGGGCGTGCTGGCCTGCGGGCGGCGGATGCGTCTCGCGAACCCCGCGCAGCCTGCGGCGGAGCGTCGCCCAATGCTATACTGCAGCGCAGATCGCCCCGTCTCCATCAAGGATGTCAATGACCGATACGCACTGCAAGACCGACCGCCGCGCGCTTCCGCCGCGCGTCCAGTGCGCGGTTCGCTACGCTCCGTGCGCGCTGCTCATGCTTGCGTTCATCATCCTTGCCACGTTTCTTGGGGTCTATGCCGCAGCACTCGCGTCCGACGGCTGGTTCCGGGGCTCGCTCGACGAGCTGGTGCCGCTCGCGACCGCGTGCATCGTGATCCCGGCGGCCATCGTCGTTCCGTTGCTGGCGATTGCCCTGAGGCGTATCTCCCGTCCGCCCGCTCCCGCCCCGCAGGCGGGCCCGCGCGCGGTCGCCTGCCGCCTCGCCGCCACCGTCGATCGCCTCGTGTTCTCCTGGCGCTTCCGCGCCGTCGTCTTCGCGGCGCTCATCCTCATGCTCTGCTGGTCGTTCTGGATCGTCGCGTTCTACCCGGGCTCGATGATCTACGACACCTACTACCAGATCACGCAGTTCTATCCGCGCGGGGACGAGATGCGCGCCGAGCTGTGGGCGGTGCCCGGCAGGCGCGCCTATGCGCAGTTCAGCGACCACCATCCCATCTTCGACACGCTGCTGTACGGCTGGTTCGCCTATACGAGCGATCAGCTGACCGGATCGTGGAACACCGGTATCTTCATCTTCTCCGTGCTGCAGGCGCTGGGGACCGCCATCGCCTTTTCGGTCGCCTTCGCCTATCTGCGCCATATCGGCGCACCGCGCGGTCTGACGATCGGGCTGTTCGCGACGGTCTGCGTGGTCCCGGTGTTCGGGGGCTACGCGCCCGTGGTGATCAAGGACATGCTGTTCTCGGGCATCTACGTCGCGTGGTTCACCATGGCGATCGCGGTGGTCCACACGCGCGGCGACGCCTTGCGGTCCGTGCCGTTCCTTCTTGGCAACATCGTGCTGGCGCTGCTGCTCGCCCTCACCAAGAAGACCGGTATCTACATCGTGATCCCGACCATGGTCGTCTACGCGATCGTGTACCGCCGTGTGTGGTGGAGAAGCCTGGTGTCCGCGGTGCTCTCCGCCGCGCTCATGTGGGGCGTTATGCCGAACGTGGTGTTCCCCGCGCTCGACGTCGTTCCCGGCGGACGTCAGGAGATGCTCGGCACGCTGTTCCAGCAGACCGCGCGCTACGTCGCCCTGCACGGGGTGGAGATGAGCGCGAGCGAGCGCCGCGCCATCGACGACGTGCTGGTGGTGGACACGCTGAACGAGCGCTACCAGCCCGAGTGGGCGGATTCGGTGAAGTACGAGTACAACGCGAGCGCCACTGACGAGCAGATCCAGGAGTACCTCAAGGTCTGGGCCGCCCAGGGCCTGCGCCATCCCGAGGTCTACGTGGAGGCGACGCTTTCGATGCTCTCGGGTTTCGCGTCCCCGTCCGAGCCCATCCAGTTGCGCATCGAGACATGGGACGAGGATCATGACGGCACGAGCCTGCTGCGCCAGCCCTGGCAGCTGGAGAGCCTGCGCGAAGCTGCTCGCGACGTCTGGGACGCTTGGGTCGACATCCCGGTCATCGGGCTGGCGATGACCTGCCCGCCGTATGTGATCTGGATCCCGCTGTTCGCCCTGTGGCTGTTCATCTGCCGCATGCGCCGCTGGCTGCCCATCATGATGCCGGTGCTGTTGAGCATGGCGAGCGTCGTGCTGTCGCCCATGTACGATGCGCGTTACGCCTGCGCGCTCATCTTCACCGCCCCGCTGCTCATCGCGGTGCTCGGCGTCGCGTTCGTCGAGCGCGAAGCGGATTCGGCGGGCAATCGGGCGCCTGTTCGCGAGGACAAGTAGATTTGGTATCAATGATCGTGCCATTTCGGCCCCCGATCGTCCGCGAGGCGGGGGAGGGCGGCCCGGCCCATCTCGAGCGCATCATAAAACCGCAGGTCAACAGCTTGTCCGCTTTGTCCGACCAGGCTGATATACGCGAACTTGATACCAAATTGAAGCGCGCCGGGGCTCGGGTGCTCTTGGTTCGCCAACAATGCCCCAAAACCATGGTATGCGTACCAAAAGTAGGCGGGGGCGGAGCTCATTTCGAGCCCGCCCCCGCCTGTTGCCGTGCGTATGTGCGGTTTCGCTACTTCTGATCATCGCCCGAGGCGGCTTTGGCCTCGTCCAGGTAGCTGTAGAAGCTGTACTTGGAGATCCCGAAGAAGTCGCATGCCTTTTGGCTGGACTTGCTGATTAGGAACGCGCCGCGCTGGTCGAGGTAGCCGATGGCCCGCACGCGCTCTTCCTTCGTCATGAGGGCGGCTGGCTTTCCGATCATCTGCTCGCACTCGCTGAACAGGTCGTCAAGCAGGTCGCCGATGTTTTTGGCGATGGGTTCTGGCTCGTTGTGCCCACCGGTGCCGATAAGCGAGGCCAGCGTGCCGGAAAACGCCGTCATCAGCGTGATGTCGAAGTTGATGGCCAAGATCCCGCACGGCCAGCCGGCGTCGTTGCGGATAAAGATGGTGCTCGACTTCAGGAGCTTGCCGTCCGACGTCTTGGTGAGATACGGCGGGCGGTCCTCAAGTTTGTCGGGTGCGTCGTGGAGCGCCTCGAGGACTACATGGCTGGGGCCGTCACCCAGATGGCGCCCAGACACATGTCCGTTCTCGATCGCCACGATGGAATGGTCGAGATCGTCGGACTCCAAGTCATGGATGACGATCTCGCAGTTGGGGCCGAACTGAAGGGCAAGACCCTTGGCAAGACGGCGATAGAACTCAATCTGCGCTGGGGACATGTAACCTCCTCCCAAACTTTTTGTTAGGTATATCCTGACATAAATATAGTTAGAGCACAAATGCCCAAGGAATATACCGTTTACCGGCAGATTCCAACCGTTTATGAAACCAAACAATCTGTCTGGACTCAGCTTTATCCCCTGTGGTAAAACTAGGTCAGCAAAACTTTTTGTTTGGTGTTCAGATAAAAGTTCAGCCCAGTCGGCCACAACTGCCAAAAGGGCGAGCGCGTATCCCACACACCGGCAAAGTGAGCCAAAAAGGAGAGAACAACAGCATGGCCGATCAGATCAAATGGGTTGCGAACAAGATGCCTAAAAGCGATGACGCCCACCTGGGCATCATGTCGCTCGAGCACGTCAGCGCCGCCCGCTCGTTCCACCAGAGCTTCCCGCAGTACTCGGTGACCCCGCTCGCCAAGCTCGATGCCCTGGCGGCAGACCTTGGTCTTGCGAACCTGGCGGTCAAGGACGAGAGCTACCGCTTCGGTCTCAACGCCTTCAAGGTCCTGGGCGGATCGTTCGCCATGGCGAGCTACATCGCCGAGAAGACCGGCAAGCCCGTCTCTGAGATGACCTACGACTACCTCACCAGCGAGGAGCTCGCCCGCGACTTCGGCCAGGCCACCTTCTTCACCGCCACCGACGGCAACCACGGCCGCGGCGTGGCATGGGCCGCCAACAAGCTCGGCCAGAAGGCCGTCGTCCACATGCCCAAGGGTTCGGTCAAGAGCCGCTTCGACAACATCGCTGCCGAGGGCGCCCAGGTGACCATCGAGGACGTCAACTACGACGAGTGCGTCCGTATGGCCGCCGCCGAGGCCGATGCCTGCGAGAACGGCGTCATCGTCCAGGACACCGCATGGGACGGCTACGAGGAGATCCCGAGCTGGATCATGGAGGGCTACGGCACCATGGCCTCCGAGGCGGCCGAGCAGTTCGCCGCTGCGGGCGTCGAGCGTCCGACCCACGTGTTCGTCCAGGCGGGCGTCGGCTCCCTCGCCGGTGCCGTGGTGGGCTACTTCACCAACCTGTTCCCCGATAACCCGCCGACCTTCGTGGTCATGGAGGCCGACGAGGCCGCGTGCCTGTACAAGGGCGCGGTGGCCGGCGACGGCGAGCCCCGCATCGTGGACGGCGACATGCCCACGATCATGGCCGGCCTCGCCTGCGGCGAGCCCAACACGCTCGGTTGGGACATCCTGCGCAACCACGTGTCCGTCTTCGTGGCGTGCCCCAACTGGGTGGCCGCCAAGGGCATGCGCGTGCTCGGCGCCCCGCTCTCCGGCGACCCCCGCGTGATCTCCGGCGAGTCCGGTGCCGTGGGAGCCGGCCTCATCACGACGCTCATGGAGTCCGATGAGTACGCCGACCTGCGCGAGGCCATCGGTCTCACCTCCGAGAGCTCCGTGCTCATGTTCTCGACCGAGGGCGACACCGATCCGGTGAACTACCGCAAGGTCGTCTGGGACGGCGCGTATCCCGCCGAGTAGTGCAAACCAGATGGGGGAGAGGCCCCATCGAGAAGGCAAGTCGTGTATCAACTCATGTGAGAGAGGATTTCTGCAATGACCAAGGAACTCGATTTCGACGCCATCAAGAAGGCTGCTGAGGCCTATGGCCCCGACATGACCGCGTTTTTGCGCGCCATGATCTCCCATCCGTCCGAGTCCTGCGAGGAGGGCGAGGTCGTCGCCTGCATCAAGGCCGAGATGGAGAAGCTGGGCTTCGACAAGGTCGAGGTCGACGGTCTGGGCAACGTCATCGGCTGGATGGGCGAGGGCGACAAGATCATCGCCATCGACTCCCACATCGACACCGTGGGCATCGGCAACCGCGACAACTGGACCCACGACCCCTACGAGGGCTACGAGGACGACGAGGTCATCTACGGCCGCGGCGGCTCCGACCAGGAGGGCGGCATGGCTTCCGCTACCTATGCAGCCAAGATGATGAAGGACATGGGCCTCATCCCCGAGGGCTACAAGATCATGGTCGTCGGCTCCGTCCAGGAAGAGGACTGCGACGGCATGTGCTGGCAGTACATCGTCAACAAGTACTTCGACGGTCCGGAGGACGCTCGCGAGAAGATCGAGTTCGTCATCTCCACCGAGCCCACCGACGGCGGCATCTACCGCGGTCACCGCGGCCGCATGGAGATCCGCGTCGACGTCCACGGCGTGTCCTGCCACGGCTCCGCCCCCGACCGCGGCGACAACGCGATCTACAAGATGGCCGACATCATCTCCGACGTCCGCGCCCTCAACAACAACGGCTGCGACGAGTCGACCTCCATCAAGGGCCTCGTCAAGATGCTCGACCCGAAGTACAACCCCGAGCACTACATGGACGCCCGCTTCCTGGGCCGCGGCACCTGCACCGTCTCCCAGATCTTCTACACGAGCCCCAGCCGCTGCGCCGTGGCCGACTCCTGCGCCATCTCCATCGACCGCCGCATGACCGCCGGCGAGACCTGGGACTCCTGCCTGCAGGAGATCCGCGACCTGCCCGCCGTCAGGAAGTACGGCGAGGACGTCGAGGTCTCCATGTACATGTACGACCGCCCGAGCTGGAAGGGCACCGTCTACGAGACCGAGGCCTACTTCCCGACCTGGATCAACGCCGAGGACGCCGCCCACGTGCAGGCGCTCGTCGACGCGCACCGCGCCCTGTACGGCGACGAGCGCATCGGCGTCGAGCAGTCCATGGACAAGCGCGCCGGCCGCCCGCTGACCGACAAGTGGACCTTCTCCACCAACTGCGTGTCCATCCAGGGCCGCTACGGCATCCCCTGCGTCGGCTTCGGCCCGGGCGCCGAGAGCCAGGCGCACGCCCCCAACGAGGTCACCTACAAGCAGGACCTCGTGACCTGCGCCGCGCTCTACACCGCCGCGCTCAACCTGTACGACGAGTCCAAGAAGACCGCCGACGTCACCGTCTTCCGCGCCGGCGCCACGGACAACGACATCAAGTAGGAGACAGGCGGCGGGAAAAAAGTGACAGGCACTTTTTTCCCGCGCGGGACAGAGGGGGCGAACCTGCCCCCGCCCCGCAACGACCCGTGATGTATCCATCAAGAACCGAAAGGATTCAAAATGGCCAAGTCCTTCGACGAGATCCTCGACAGCCTCAAGGGCCTCGACTACGCCGGCATGTACGGCTCCGACTTCCTGCACACCTGGGACAAGACCACCGACGAGCTCCGCGCCCTCTACGCCGTGGCCGCGGCGCTGCGCAACCTCCGCGAGCGCAACATCTCCCCGCGCATCTTCGACTCGGGCCTCGCCGTGTCGCTGTTCCGCGACAACTCCACCCGCACCCGCTTCTCCTTCTCCAAGGCCACGAACCTGCTCGGCATGCAGCTGCAGGACCTCGATGAGAAGAAGTCGCAGATCGCCCACGGCGAGACCGTCCGCGAGACCGCCACGATGATCTCCTTCATGGCCGACGTCATCGGCATCCGCGACGACATGTACATCGGCGCCGGCGACGCCTACATGGCCGAGGTCGCCGAGTCCGTGGCCGAGGCCTATGCCGACGGCGTGCTCGACCACCGCCCGACCCTCATCTCGCTGCAGTCCGACTCCGACCACCCGACCCAGTCCTCCGCCGACCTGCTCTACCTCATCGAGGAGTTCGGCGGCCTGGAGAACCTCCGCGGCAAGAAGGTCGCGGTGACCTGGGCCTACTCGCCGTCCTACGGCAAGCCGCTGTCCTGCCCGCAGTCGCTCATCTCGCTGCTGCCGCGCTTCGGCATGGACGTCACGCTCGCCCACCCCGAGGGCTACGACCTCATGGGCGACCGCGTCGAGGCCGCCCGCGCCTACGCCGCCGAGTCCGGTGCCACCTTCAAGCAGGTGAACACCATGGAGGAGGCCTTCGAGGGCGCCGATATCGTCATCCCCAAGAGCTGGGCCCCCTACGCCGCCATGGAGCGCCGCACCAAGCTGTACGCCGAGGGCGACGACGCCGGCATCGCCGCGCTCGAGCAGGAGCTGCTCGCCCAGAACGCCACCCATATGGACTGGTGCTCCACCCGCGAGCTCATGGCCAAGACCGCTCACGGCGACGACACGATCTACATGCACCCGCTGCCGGCCGACATCTCCGGCGTGTCCTGCGAGCACGGCGAGGTCATGGCCGACGTCTTCGACATGCACCGCGTGGGCATGTACAAGGAGGCCAGCTACAAGCCGTACGCCATCGCGGCCATGATCTTCCTGCAGAAGGTCAAGAACCCCGTCGAGACCCTGCGCGCCCTCGAGCAGCGCGGCGCCGACCGCTGGTTCCAGGCGTAGGCGGATCCGCTGCCCTGGGAAAATAGTGCCTGTCACTTTTTTCCCAGGGCGGACCGCTTCCGCAGCCCTAACGTTCGATCCCGCTTGCCCGGGTGGCTGCGCGCTGAGCGCGTCGCCCGGGCATCGCCGTTTCGAGCGGCGCCGCGCGCGCCGCTTCCGAGAAGAGAGAGGTGCCGAAATGTCCAAGCGCATCGTCGTGGCGCTCGGCGGCAACGCCCTGGGTTCCAACCTCCCCGAGCAGATGGCCGCCGTCAAGATCACCGCCCGCGCCATCGTCGACCTCATCGAGGAGGGAAACGAGGTCGTCATCGTCCACGGCAACGGCCCCCAGGTGGGGATGATCGCAAACGCCATGGCCGAACTCACCCGCTCCGACCCGGAGCGCTACATCCCCTGCCCGCTGTCGGTCTGCGGCGCCATGAGCCAGGGCTATATCGGCTACGACCTGCAGAACGCCCTGCGCGAGGAGATGCTCGACCGCGGCATGGACCGCGGCGTGGCGACCGTCCTCACCCAGATCCAGGTCGACCCCGCCGACCCCGCGTTCGACGAGCCCACCAAGCCCATCGGCCCGTTCATGAGCGAGGAGGAGGCGTCGCAGCTCGAGCGCGACCGCGGCTACCGGTTCATGCACGACGAGCGGCGCGGCTACCGGCGCGTCGTGGCGAGCCCCAAGCCCGTCTCCATCGTCGAGCTGGGCACCATCTCCTCGCTCGTCGCAGCGGACCACGTGGTGGTGTGCTGCGGAGGCGGCGGCATCCCGGTCGTCCCCACCGAGGGCAACCACCTGAAGGGCGCCGCGGCCGTCATCGACAAGGATTTCGCGGCCGAGAAGCTCGCCGAGCAGCTCGACGCCGACACGCTCGTGATCCTCACCGCGGTCGAGAAGGTCGCCGTGGGATTCGGGACCGATCATGAGGAGTGGCTCGACTCCCTCACCCCCGAGCGCGCCGCCGAGCTCGCCGCGGCGGGCGAGTTCGGGACGGGCTCGATGCTGCCCAAGGTGCAGGCGGCGTCCGCCTTCGTCGAGAGCAAGGAGGGGCGCACCGCGCTCATCACCCTGCTCGAGAAGGCCTCCGACGGCCTGGCCGGCAGGACCGGCACCACGATCGCGCGCGCCTGACGCGCCGAACCGCTTGCGGGGCGCCCCTGTCCGGGCGCTCCGCTTTGCTATGGTTGGGTCGTCCCGCGTGCGGGCGCACGCGCATCCGCCGGCGGCGGCGCGCGGGGGCGGACGGGCCATGCGGGCGCGAAGGGAGGCGGCCATGAGGATCGGATGCGTGCTGATGGCGTCGGGCGAGGGGCGGCGCTTCGCCGCGGCGGCGGGCCCCGGCGCGCCGATGAAGCTGCTCGCCCCGCTCGCCGGAGCGCCCCTCGTCGTGCGCACGGCCCGCTCCGTGCCCCCCGCCTTCGAGCTCGTCGCCGCGACGCGCTGGCCCGACGTCGCCGCGGCGCTCGCCCCGCTCGGCGTCCGCATCGCGGTCCCCGACGGCCCGCGCCGCTCCGACTCGCTGCGCGCCGGGCTCGCCGCGGGGGCCGGGGCCTGGGACGGCTGCCTGTTCCTTCCGGGCGACCAGCCCCTCGTGTCGGCGGAGAGCTTCGCGGCGCTCGCCGCGGCGCTCGAGGGGGACCCCGGGCGGGCGCACCGGCTCGCGTGGCGCGGGCGGCCCGGCAGCCCCGTGCTGTTCCCGCGGTCGAGCTTCCCCGCCCTCGCGCGCCTGCGGGGCGGCGAGGGCGGGGCCGGCCTGCTGCGCTCGGGCGCGGTCGGCGCGGGGCTGGTGGAGGCGCGCCGCGCCGAGGAGCTGCTCGATGTCGACGTCCCGGACGACCTGCGCGCCGCCGAGCGGGCGCTGCGGGGCGGCGGAACCTGTGACTGGAGAGGTGAGATGCCATGATCATCATCGCAAACGGCGCCCTCGTGACGCCCGAGGGCCTTCGTCGGGGCGACATCGCGCTCGACGGGGGGAGGATCGTCGAGGTCGCGGCCCGCATCGAGCCCGGCCCGTCCGACACGGTCGAGGACGCGACGGGGTGCTGGGTGCTCCCCGGCCTCATCGACGCCCACACCCACCTGCAGTGCTGGACCGGCATGGATTGGACGGCCGACAGCTTCGAGACGGGGACGCGCGCCGCGGCCTGCGGCGGCACCACCACGATCGTGGACTACGCCACGGCGGACCGCGGCGTGACCATGGACGAGGCGCTCGCCGAGTGGCATCGCCGCGCCGACGGGGCCTGCACCGCCAACTACGGGTTCCACATGGCCATCGCGGAGTGGGGCGACGACTCGCCCGGGCAGATGCGCCGCATGCGCGAGGCGGGCGTGAGCTCGTTCAAGACCTACCTCGCCTACGACCATCTGCGCCTGACCGACGCCGAGACCCTGCGCTGCCTGGAGGCGGTGCGCGAGCTCGACGCCGTGCTGTGCGTCCACTGCGAGAACGGCGACGTGGTCGACGAGCTGCAGCGCGCGGTGCTCGCCCGCGGCATCACCGGCCCCGAGGGCCATCCGCTCTCGCGCCCTGCCGAGGCCGAGGCGGACGCCGTCAGCCGCCTGCTCTACCTGGCGTCCATCGCGGGCGCCCGGGTGAACGTCGTGCACCTGTCGACCGAGCTCGGCCTCGAGGCCGTGCGCGCGGCGCGCGCCCGGGGCCAGCGGGGGGTCTTCGTCGAGACCTGCCCGCAGTACCTCACCCTGGACGAGACGCGCTACCTCGAGGAGGGCGACGACGGGTTCGCGGGCGCCAAGTACGTCATGAGCCCGCCGCTGCGCAAGCCGTCCGACGTGCGCGCCCTGCGCGCGGCCGTGCTCGCCGGGGAGGTCGACTCCATCGCCACCGACCACTGCTCGTTCAACCTGCACGGCCAGAAGGACCGCGGCCGCGGCGACTTCACCCGCATCCCCAACGGGGGCCCGGGCATCGAGCACCGCCCCGCCGTGATGGCGACGGCGTTCGAGGGCCGGCTCGGCCCGGTCGAGCTCGCCCGCCTCATGAGCGAGGGACCCGCGCGGGTCTTCGGGATGTGGCCGAGGAAGGGCCGCCTGGCGCCGGGTGCCGACGCGGACGTGTGCGTGTGGGACCCGCGGGCGCGCTGGACCATCTCCGCCGCCACCCAGCAGCAGGCCGTGGACTACACGCCCTACGAGGGCATGGAGGCGCACGGGCGGGCGCATCTGGTGTATGTGGGCGGCGTGCTCGCGGCGCGCGACGGGGCGCCGACGGGGGCGCGCCCCGGGACGTATGTGAGCCGGTAGAGGGGTCCGGCCGACCGGGGGCGCTCCGGGGGTCACGCCAGCTGGACGAGCCTTCCGGCGCGCAGGCTCCCCGCGAAGACCGGGCAGGTCAGGACCGGGGCCAGCGCGGCCGCGAGCGCCCGGGCGGCCGCGAGCGCCCCGTCGGTCTCCACCTGGTTCACCACGACGAGGTCGTCGGGCATGCCGACGAGGCCCTCGGCGGCGATCCCGCGGGCCACCAGCTCGGGCGTCGCGGGCTCGTAGGGGGCGCACCCCGTGAGCCGGCGGAAGACCTGGGGCCGGTGCACGATGTCGTACACGGGGAGCCCGAAGCCCGAGGCGCCCACCACGTAGACGATGCGCGAGCAGCCCTCGGGGATGACCGGCTCGTACTCGTTGTGGGCCTTGAAGGGCAGCCCCCGCGAGCCGTCCGCCTCGACCAGGACGTACTCGGCCGCGGCGGCGAGCTCGTCCCAGCCGGCGTCGGGCTCCGCGAGCTTGCCCGTCCCGCGCTCCACCCGGCCGACCTGGGCGAGGTCGCCGGCGTCGCCGGGCAGCTCGCGCGGGGAGGCGGCGAGCGGGACCCCCTCGGCGGGGAACATGCGGGTGGAGGTCGCCAGCAGCGTGCGCGCGCCCCGCGCCGCGAGGCCGCGCCCGCCGGTCGCGAGCAGGGTGGACTTGCCGCCGCCCCCGATCACGGCGGTGATGCCGCGGACGGGCTGCAGAAGATCGGTGAGGTCTGTGGTGCGTTCGGTGTTCATGTGCCTCGCCTTCCCTTTGGGCGCGGGCGCCGCACGGCGCCTTCGCGCCGGCGCCCGCGAGAGTACAGCGGATGCTTGGCAGACACGGTACCATTATCGGCAGGGGCCCATGCGCCCCGCGAAGCGAAAGGACGAAACGGGCATGCTGGCATACATCAGGGGGGCGGGGGACATCGCCACGGGCATCGCGCTGCGCCTGCACCGGGCGGGCATCGATGTGGTCATGGCCGACATCGCGGAGCCGACCTGCATCCGCCGGACGGTCGCCTTCAGCGAGGCGGTCCGCTGCGGCACCGCGCAGGTCGAGGACGTGCGCGCCCGCCTGGTCGCCTCGGCGGCGGAGGCGGCCGGCGCGCTCGCCGCCGGGGAGGTCGCCGTGGCGGTGGACCCCGCGGCGCGCCTCGTCGGCGACCTCGCGCCCGACGCGGTGGTCGACGCCATCCTCGCCAAGCGCAACCTGGGGACCTCGATCGACATGGCGCCCGTGGTCGTCGGCGTGGGGCCGGGGTTCACGGCGGGGGTCGACTGCCATGCCGCCGTGGAGACCAAGCGCGGCCATTACCTGGGGCGCGTGCTCTACGAGGGTTCGCCCGCGGCCAACACCGGGGTGCCGGGCGTGATCGCGGGGGCGGGCGCCGAGCGCGTACTGCGCAGCCCCGCCGACGGCCCGTTCGTGTGCGTGAGAGAGATCGGGGACCTGGTCCGTGCGGGGGAGGTCGTGGGGAGCGTCGCCGGCGAGCCCATGCGGGCGACCATCGACGGCGTCCTGCGCGGACTGCTGGCGCCCGGCGTGCCCGCGTTCAAGGGCATGAAGGCGGGGGACATCGACCCGCGCGGGGACGCGTCGTTCTGCGCGACGGCGTCCGACAAGGCGAGCGCCGTGGGCGGCGGCGTGCTCGAGGCGCTCTGCCACTTCACGGGGCGGCTGCGCGACCGGTAGGCGGCGTCGTCCGGTGCCGTCGTCCGGGGCGGGCCGGCATGGCCCGCCGTCCGCGGGGCGCGTCCCGCGGGGCGGGGAGGAGCGGCGCGGGCCGTGCGGGCCCGGCGCCGGGGAGGGAGGCTTTCCATGGAGAAGCTGGAGATCGTCGACCGTCTGCGCGGCGCGGTGCGGGAGCGCGGGCGCGCCGAGCTCGTGATCGTCACGGGGACGCAGGGGTCGAGCCCGCGCTCGGCGGGGGCCTGGATGGCGGCGCTCCCCGACGGCGCGTTCGCCGGCACGGTGGGCGGCGGCAAGGTGGAGGGGCTCGCCCAGCGCGAGGCCGCGGAGCTGCTGTCGAGCCGGTGCAGCCGCGCGGTGCGCTACACCATGGGCGGGCCGTCGAGCGATACCGGGATGATCTGCGGCGGCTCCATCGACCTGCTCTACCTCTATATGGATGCGACATCGCTTCCCGTGCTCGACGAGGCGGGGGAGGTCCTGCGCACGCGCGGCGAGGGCGCGCTGGTCGTGGACGCCTCCCCGCTCGGCGAGCCCGCACCCGACGCGCCCGCGCACGGCGCCGGGAGCGCCCGCACCTGCACGGGGCCGCTCGGCATCCGGATCGAGCGCCCCGTCGGCCCGGGGGCGCCCGTCGCCGGCATGGCGGGGGGCGTCTACGTCGAGCCGCTGTGCCCCGAGGGGCTCGCCTACATCTTCGGCTGCGGGCACGTGGGCCGCGCGCTCGCCTCCGCGCTCTTCGCGGCGGGCTTCGCGGTCGTCGCCTGCGACGACCGGCCCGAGATGCTGGCCCCCGAGCTCGTGCCCCATGCCGCGGACCGTCGGCTCGTCGACTACGCGGACCTCGCCGCGACCTGCCCCATCGGCCCACGCGACCTCGTGGTCTCGGCGACCGCCGGCCACGCCTCCGATTACGAGGTCGTGTCCCAGGCGATGGCCGCGCACCCCTCGTACCTGGGCTGCCTCGGCAGCAGGCGCAAGACGGCCTTCGTGCGCGCCCGCCTGGGGGAAGACGGCTTCCCGCCCGAGGAGGTCGAGCGGCTCCACATGCCCGTCGGCCTCCCCATCCATGCCGAGACGCCGGAGGAGATCGCCGTCAGCATCGCCGCCGAGATGATCGCGCATCGCAGGACCGTCATCGTCCCGCGTCCGCATTAGGGGGACGCCGATCGATCCGCACCCCGCCGCGGCGGCGCCCGGCGCGAGCGCGGCCGGCCGGCGTCTCCCTCGGTCGAGGCGGGGCGCATCCCGCCGCGTGCGATCGCGCGTCGGATGGGGAGGGGCGCGCCGGGGCATGCCCGGAGCGGTATCATCGGTGCGACGAGTCCCCTGCGCCCGCCGCCCCGCGGACGCGTTCGAAAGGATGCGCATGACCTACGACTTCACCACGATCATCGAGCGGCACGGGCAGGACGCCCTGGCCGTGGACGGGCTCGGCTCCGGAGCGGCGCCCGAGGCGCCCGAGGCGGGCTTCGACTTCATCCCCATGTGGGTCGCCGACATGAACTTCCCGGTGGTCCCTGCCATCCAGGAGGCCGTCATCGAGCGCGTCAGGCAGCCGCACTTCGGGTACTTCGCACCCCGCGAGGAGTATTTCGCCAAGATCGTCGAGTGGCAGAGCCTTCGCAACGGCGTCGAGGACCTCGAGCCCAAGCACATCGGCTACGAGAACGGCGTGCTGGGCGGTGTCATCTCCGCGCTCGAGGCCTTCGCGGCGCCCGGCGACGAGGTGCTCGTCCACAGCCCCACCTACATCGGCTTCACCAACGCGCTCGCCAACGCGGGGTTCCGCATCGTCCACTCGCCGCTCAGGCTCGATGGCGGCGGCGTCTGGCGCATGGACTTCGACGACATGGAGCGGGTGCTGTCCGAGTGCTCCGTCCACGCCGCCATCTTCTGCTCGCCGCATAACCCCACGGGCCGCGTGTGGGAGCGCGACGAGGTCGAGCGCGCCATGGAGATCTATCGGAGGCACGACTGCGTGGTGATCTCCGACGAGATCTGGTCCGACATCATCCTGCCCGGTCACCGGCACGTCCCGACCCAGTCCGTCTCCGAGGACGCGCGCATGCGCACCGTCGCGCTCTACGCGCCCTCCAAGACCTTCAACCTGGCGGGGCTCGTGGGCGGCTACCGCATCGTCTACAACGGGTACCTGCGCGACCGCATCGCGGCCCAAGCGTCGAAATCCCATTACAACGCGATGAACGTCCTGTCCATGCACGCCCTCATGGGCGCCTACGGCGCCGAGGGGCGGGCGTGGCTGGACGAGCTGCGCGAGGTCATCGCGGGCAACGTCGACTTCGCGTGCCGCTACATCGCCGAGCGCTTCGATGGCGTCGCGCTCTCCAGGCCCGAGGGCACCTACATGCTCTTCCTGGACTGCACCGCGTGGTGCGCGGCCCGAGGCGCGAGCCTGGACGACCTGCTGCGCGCCGGCTGGCGCGTGGGCGTGGGCTGGCAGGACGGGCGGCCCTTCCACGGGCCGTGCCACATCCGCATGAACCTGGCGCTGCCGCTCTCGCGCGTGCGGGAGGCCTTGGAGCGCCTGGACCGGTACGTGTTCAACGCGTAGGGCGCGCAGGCGCGCGACGCCCCGCGCCGCACGGGCCCGCGCGCGGCCGCGAAATGTGGATTTCCGCCGTACGTGAGCTTTTCGTGACATCGCGGACGGCATGCGCGTATCATACCGACTCGTATTGCCCGGCTCCTGCCGGTGCATCGTCGTGCCGGTCAGCCATACCCGGTGCGGTCGCGGCAGGAGGCACGAGGACAGCGAAGCGCGAGGCCGCGCATACCGGCCGTCAAGCGCAAAGCCACGCCCCGTGCGTAAAACCCCAAGAAGGAGTGAACATGGCAGAGGAGAAGTACGTCCCGCGCCTCAAGACGAAGTACGTCAACGAGGTCAAGCAGCAGATGCAGGACAGGTTCAACTACAAGAACGTCATGATGATCCCGAAGATCGAGAAGATCGTCGTGAACATGGGCGTCGGCGAGGCCGCGACCGATTCCAAGGCCATCGAGGGCGCCGTCCGCGACCTGCGCACCATCACCGGCCAGCAGCCGATGGTCACCCGTGCCCGCAAGTCCATCGCCTCCTTCCACCTGCGCGCCGGCATGCCGATCGGCGCCAAGGTCACCCTGCGCGGCGACCGCATGTGGGAGTTCTTCGACCGCCTGACCTCCGTGGCGATCCCCCGTATCCGCGACTTCCGCGGCATCTCCCCCAAGAGCTTCGACGGCCGCGGCAACTTCTCCATGGGCGTCACCGAGCAGCTCATCTTCCCGGAGATCGACTTCGACTCCGTCGACCGCACCCGCGGTATGGACATCACCATCGTGACCACCGCCAACACCGATGAGGAGGCCCGCGCGCTTCTCGACGCGTTCGGCTTCCCGTTCAAGAAATAGGTTCATCTGCTCCGGCTCCGGGCGGCGCGCAGACGGCGCGCCGCCCGTCCGGTGCTCTGATACAGCAATGTGAGGAGGAAATAAGTGGCTAAGACATCGATGATCGTCAAGTGCAACCGCAAGCAGAAGTTCTCCACGCGCGAGTACACCCGCTGCCAGCGCTGCGGCCGTCCGCATTCGGTCTACCGCAAGTTCGGGCTGTGCCGTGTCTGCTTCCGCGAGCTTGCGCTCAAGGGCGAACTTCCCGGCATCAAGAAGGCCAGCTG
>DXAO01000044.1 GCA_019117005.1 Candidatus Collinsella stercoripullorum
GGGTTGCCGTACATGAGGACCTGCACCACGGAGGGCATGGCGTGGATGTAGTCGTCGGTCCAGAAGATGGGCGTGAAGTAGGTCCACGCGGTGATGACGACGCTCCACAGGTGCATGATGTCGCGGAAGAACACCGTGAGGGCGGAGAGCATGAGGCCGAGGCCCATGCAGAAGACCATGAGCAGCGCCAGGCACACGGGCAGCCAGATGAGGTGCCAGGTGGGCATGATGCGGAACCACAGCATGACGAGCGCGACCGCGATGAGGGAGAACCCGAAGTTCACGAGCGAGAACAGGACCTTCTGCACGGGGAACACGAAGCGGTGGACCTTGACCTTCTTGAGCAGCGACGAGTTGTCGATGATCGACATGAGAGCCTGCGAGGTCGAATCGCTCATGACCGTGAAGGTGACGTTGCCGATGATGAGGTAGAGCGGGTAGAGCTCGGGGGTGACCGAGCCGTTGCGCCCCTGCGCGAAGATGGTGGAGAAGACCACCGCCATCACGATCATCATGAGCAGGGGGTTCAGCACGCTCCACACGACGCCGAGCACGCTGCGGCGGTATTTGCGCTTGAAGTCGCGGGTGACGAGCTGCTTAAGGATGTAGATGTCTTTCTGGAGGTCGTTCTTGGCGTGGGTCGCCTTGAGCGTAGTGGGGATGTCTGCCACGTGCCGGCTCCTTGACGCGTCGTACGATATGGACGAGGGTTCATGGTAGCACAGGGCCCTTGAGCACACCGGATTTCACGAGGAAGGTACAGTTGACGGGCCGTTCCCGGCGGGAGGCGGGAGTGCTGGGAGCCTCCGGGCCGCCGGGCGCGTCGTTGCAGGAGACGCCAAGCGGGCTGGAGCGATGGGGGCCAGGGACCGGCCGTGCGCGTCGCCGCGGGGACCAGGTGCGGCCTGGCGCGACGCGGCGGGGAACAGGACAGCCCGGCACGGCGGGGATCGGGTGTGTCCCGGCGCGGCGGGAGTCAGGGTCCGCCGGGTGCGTCGTCGCGGGAGGCACCAAGCGGGCTGGATTGTTGGGGGCTAGGGGCCGGCGGTTATCGCGCCGGGAGCCGGACCCGGTCGGGCCGCCGCGGTGGGAGCCGGGTCGGTCGTGCCGCGGCAGCGGGGACCGCCGGTCAGCGCAGGCGGGGCTGCCGGTCAGTGTGGATGGGGCTAAGCAGGCGGAAGGCGCAGGTCAGTGCAGGAGGCGCCAGGCATCAACGCCCAGACCTTCTGCGATGCGCTCGAGCGTATCGAGCTTGACGGCAGCCTCGCCGCGCTCGATGCAGTCGAGCGCGGGCCTGCTGAGATCGATGCTCATGCAGAATCGCTGCTTGGTGATGCCCGCTGCCTCACGATGCGCTCGGATCGCGCGACCGAGCTTCCGCCGGTGCACGACCAGGTCCACGGCTCCCGTCTGCTCGGAGTCGGGTCCGGGCGGGCGATCTGCGGCGCGGGACGTGCCCGCGTGGGGAAGATCGCACCGCCTCATCGCAGGAGCTCCCACGGTTCCTTCTCGAGCACGACGGACAGCCGGCACAAGGTGTTGAGCTTGATGTTCTGGTCACCGCGCTCGATTCCGTCGAGGATCGGGCGGCTGATGCCCGCCATGAGGCAGAGGCGTGATTTGCTGAGCCCGCCCCGTTCGCGAGCGAGTTTCACGTTCTCGGCGAGCTGTTGTCTAAGCGTTCTAGTATCCATGGGCTAGAGTTTGACCTGACCATATCGGGTAGGGTGAAAGCGCACTTTACATATTCACAAATGAATTACAAGTGTCTACAACCTTCTTTAAAATGGCATCTACCTGCAAGGGTGTTAGTAAATCGAATAAACATGTCCGATATGTCCATCTAGCTTGCAGTATATCGAAACGGATGAAATGGATGCGCGTGGGCAATGCCGGCCATGACGAATCCGACTGCGATAGCAGTCCACTTCGGTATGGATGACGGATGTCGCGGTTCATGCATGGGGCCGTCACGATATCCGTGCGTCGTTCCACGGCTCGGAGTCTGACGGCTGCCCGTGGCGGCATCGATTGCTCGACGTGAGAACATATGTTGGAGCGCGATCAGCCGTCGATCTCGGCTCGCCGAAGCCGTTTTTCGTTCGTGTTCAGGTTTATGGCAAATAATCGCCGTTTCGGGGAGGGTCGCCCAGTTCTGACGACGCCCCGTCGTCCGGCGCCGTCCGCGGTGCGCTTCTCGGCGCCCGTTCTTGTCCGTTGAAAGCGGCTAGAACGGTCAGACCGGACGAATAAAGCAATGACTGCGGTCGCCGGGTGCGCGGGCTATGTCGGCCGCACGGCCCTCCAGGGCCTCGGGGCCCTTCTTCCAGAGGGCGAGCCTCCCCGAAACGGCGATTTTCTGCCAGGAACCGAAACGCGAACGGTACGCGGACCCAATCCGCGGTCGTTCTCGACGCGCGGATTGGGTCCGCTGAGGGAATCGGGGGCCGTCCACATGTCGTGGGCGACCCCCGTGTTCAGCGCCGAGTTCCCGGCCGTGGATTATAGGCTCGCGTTCCCGTCGCTACCGGGTCATGGCGGCGTGACAATGGAGCGCGATAAAGGAGCTGCCCTCATGGTCATCATGAACCGGGGGCTGTCCTATCTGTCACGATGGCGGCGTCACATGGGAGGATGTCCCGCCGGTCATCATGAAACGAGGGCTGTCCTGCCTGTCACGATCGGTCATGACCCCTGATGGCCTGCGCTAGGCGACGGGGTCGATTCCGAGTTCGGAGCGGACCAGGTCGAACGCCGCGGCGACGGCCTTGTCCATGTCATAGTACTTGTAGCCGCCCAGGCGTCCGGCGAACACGACGCTGCCCTCCTGCTCGGCGAGCTCGCGGTAAGCCCGGTAGAGCTTCTCGTTGCGCTCGTCGTTGATGGGGTAGTAGGGCTCGTCGCCCGGCTTCCAGTCGGCGGGGTACTCGCGGGTGACGACGGTCTTCTCCTGGTCGCCGAACTCGAAGTGCTTGTGCTCGATGATGCGGGTGTAGGGGGTCTCGCGATCGGTGTAGTTCACCACGGCGACGCCCTGGTGGTTGCGCTCGTCGAGCACGTCGGTCTCGAAGCGCAGGCTGCGGTACTCGAGCGTGCCGAGCTTGAAGTCGTAGAACGCGTCGATCGGGCCGCAGTAAACGGTGCGGTCGGCGATGTCGGGCTGCTCGGAGACCAGCTCGCGGTACTCGACGCCGCAGCGAACCTCCACGCCCTCGAGCATCCGCTCGACCATCTTGGTGTACCCGCCCATGGGGATGCCCTGGAAGCGGTCGTTGAAATAGTTGTTGTCATAGGTGAAGCGGCAGGGGAGGCGCCGGATGATGGAAGCGGGCAGCTCGCGGCAGTCGCGGCCCCACTGCTTCTCGGTGTAGCCCTTCACGAGCTTCTCGAAGATGTCGCGGCCGACCAGGGAGAGCGCCTGCTCCTCGAGGTTACGCGGCTCGCCGATGCCCTCCGCGGCGATCTGCTCGGCGATCTTGGCCTGCGCCTGCGCCGGCGTGAAGACTCCGGGCCACATCTTGGAGAAGGTGTTCATGTTGAAGGGCATGTTGTAGATCTCGCCGTGGAAGTTGGCGATGGGGGAGTTCACGTAGTTGTTGAACTCGGCGAACCGGTTCATGTAGTCCCATACGTCGCGCATGGAGGTGTGGAAGATGTGCGCGCCGTATACGTGGACGTTGATGCCCTCGACCTCGGCGGTGTGGATGTTGCCGGCGATGTGGTTGCGGCGGTCGATAACCAGGCAGGTCTTGCCCGCGCGCTTCGCCTCGTGCGCGAAGACCGCGCCGGTGAGGCCGGCGCCGACGACAAGGTAATCGTAGTGGGACATGGTGTCTTCCGTTTCTACTCGGTGCTCGCTCAGCGGGGACGTCGCCCGCCGTGGCCCAGTATACCGGGAGGGCGACGCTGCCGGCCCCTGGCGCCCGCGCGCACGGGTTTACCATGACGGCAGGCGGAACCGGTCCCGCTGCCAGGTGGGAAAAAAGTGCCTGTCCCTATTTTCCCAACGGTGCGGGAAAATAGGGACAGGCACCTTTTTCACAGGCGCGGTCCTTCGCGCGCGTCTGCGCACGCCGTCGAATCGGGTTTTATGCAAACCGCCCGGGCGCGAAAAGGCGCCACTCACCCGATGGGGACGTGGGGAAACCGTGTGCCCGAGGGGCCTGCAGGAAGAAGAAACCCCCGGTCCGACCCATTTTGTTCGTCTTATCGAGCCGCGACGGCGACCCTTGACAGGGCCTCCGCCCCCTATACACTGGACCATGACCTTTAAGCGTGTACGAGATACCGCAAGGATGAAACATATCGCCCGGGGACCGGGCACCTTCCTGCGGATGTCCCGCCACGCGCGGTCGGCATCTGTTTTTTTGCGCCGACCCGAACCGAACGGGCGGCACGAAGCGAGGGAAGGAGATTGATGAGCACGTCTTCACCCAAGGCCGTCATCATGGACGAGGCATCCGTCTCGCGTGCGATGACGCGCATCGCGCACGAGATCCTCGAGCGCAACGAGGGATGCGAGAACCTGGCCATCGTGGGCATCGTCACCCGCGGCGACCTGCTCGCCAAGGAGCTCGTCGACAGGATCCGCGAGATCGAGGGGGTGGACGTCCCGCTCGGAAGCCTCGACATCAGCTTCTACCGCGACGATTTCCAGACCCATTTCTCGCCCGAGGTCCACGCCACGGACATCCCGTTCGACGTCGACGGCAAGCGCATCGTGCTGGTCGATGACATCCTCTACACGGGCCGCACCATCCGCTGCGCCCTCGACGCCGTGATGGACCTCGGCCGCCCGTCGCGCATCGAGCTGGCGGTCCTGGTCGACCGCGGCCACCGCGAGCTGCCCATCTGCCCCGACTTCGTGGGCAAGAACGTTCCGTCCTCCCACGAGGAGAACGTTCGCCTGTACCTGAAGGAGGTCGACGGGCGCACGTCCGTCGAGATCACGGAAGTCGCCGCGGGCGCCCACGTGGGCTCCGCGCCGCTGGGAGGTGAGTAGCCCATGGCGTTCAACCACAAGCATCTGATCGACATCACGGAGTACTCCGATACCGATCTCATGACGATCCTCGAGACCGCCAAGGCGTTCTCGCAGGTCAACGAGCGTGCCATCAAGAAGGTGCCGACGCTCAAGGGCAAGACCATCGTCAACATGTTCAACGAGCCCTCCACGCGCACCCGCAGCTCCTTCGAGCTCGCCGAGAAGCGCCTGTCGGCCGACACCCTGAACTTCGGCGGCTCCTCCACGAGCACCGTGAAGGGCGAGAGCCTCATCGACACGGTCATGACGCTCAACTCCTATAAGATCGACATGATCGTCGTGCGCGACAAGCACGCCGGCGCCCCCTACATGGTCACCCAGGCGTCCCCCGTCTCGGTCATCGACGCGGGCGACGGCAAGCACGGCCATCCCACCCAGGCGCTGCTCGACCTCTACTCCATCTGGGAGCGCAAGGGGAGCTTCGAGGGCCTGAAGGTCGGCATCGTGGGCGATATCGCCCACTCCCGCGTCTGCGGCTCGCTCATCCCCGCCCTGAAGATCATGGGCGCCGAGGTGACCGTCATCGCCCCCGGCACGCTCATCCCGGCCGCGCCCGAGGTGCTCGGCGCCGACCGCGTGAGCTACTGCCTCGACGACGTCCTGCCCGAGCTCGACGTCGTCTACATGCTGCGCATCCAGCGCGAGCGCCTCGAGGGCGCACCGTTCCCGAGCCTGCGCGAGTACCACCAGCTGTTCGGTCTCACGCGCAAGCGCGAGCGCCTCATGAAGCCCGATGCGATCGTGTGCCACCCCGGCCCGATCAACCGCGGCGTCGAGTTCGACTCCTACATGGCCGACCACCCGGAGCGCTCCGTCATCCTCGACCAGGTCTACGCCGGTATCTGCGTGCGCATGGCCGCCCTGTATCTGCTGCTTGGAGGTGCCGATAATGGCCTTGCTTCTTAAGAACGCCCACGTCGTCGACCCGTCCGTCGAGCTCGACGGCATCGTCGACGTCCTGATCGACGGCGAGCGCATCGCGCGCGTCGGCGAGAACCTCGATGCCGCCGACGCCGAGGTCGTCGACCTGTCCGGCAAGTACCTCGTCCCCGGCCTCGTGGACATGCACGTCCACCTGCGCGAGCCGGGCTTCGAGCACAAGGGCACCATCGAGTCCGAGACCCGCGCCGCCGCCCGCGGCGGCTTCACGGGCGTGTGCTCCATGCCCAACACCGACCCGGTCACCGACAACGGTGTGACCATCGAGTACGTGAAGTCCGTCGCCGCGCGCGAGGGCCACTGCCGCGTCTACCCCTCCGGCGCCATGACCCGTGGCCTCAAGGGCGAGATCATCTCCGAGATGGGCGATATGGTCGCCCACGGCGCCGTCGCCTTCACCGATGACGGCCGCGGCGTCCAGGGCGCCGGCATGCTGCGCCGCGCCATGGACTACGGCAAGATGTTCGACCGCGTCTTCATGAGCCACTGCCAGGACGAGGACCTCGTCGGCGACGGCCAGGTCAACGAGGGCGTCGCCTCCACGCGCCTCGGTCTGCTCGGCTGGCCGGCGGCCGGCGAGGAGATCCAGATCGCCCGCGACATCGCCATCGCGGAGCTGACCGGCGCCAAGCTGCACATCCAGCACATCTCCACCGCCCGCGGCGTCGAGCTCGTGCGCGAGGCCAAGGCCAAGGGCCTGCCCGTCACCTGCGAGGCCACCCCGCACCACATGTTCCTCACCGAGGACGCCATCGACGGCACCTACGACACGAGCCTGAAGGTGAACCCGCCGCTGCGCACCGCCGCCGATGCGCAGGCCGTCGTGGCCGGCGTCGTGGACGGCACGGTCGACGCCATCGTGACCGACCACGCCCCGCACGCCGACTGGGAGAAGTCCCGCGAGTTCGAGCTCGCGCCGTTCGGCATGATCGGCCTCGAGACCTCGCTCGCCCTCGTCATCACCAACCTGGTGAAGACCGGCACCATCGACTACGGCCGCATGGTCGAGCTCATGGCCATCGCCCCGCGCCGCATCCTGGGCCTCGACCAGGTGAGCGTCGCCGAGGGCTCCGTCGCCGACCTCACGGTGTTCGACCCCGAGGCCTCCTGGACCGTCGACGCCGACGCCCTCGAGTCCGCGGCCCGCAACACCGGGTTCAAGGGCGCCGAGCTCACCGGCCGCGCGACCGACGTGTTCGTGGGCGGCGTCGCCACCCTGCGCGACGGTGTCGTCTGCTAACATAGGTCCCAACAGCTTCGTCGCGGGCCGCCTGTCCTTTCCGCAGCGTGAGGGCATGCGGCCCGCATCCGTTTCGCGTGCGCGCCGGAAGCGCACCGAGGAGAGGAGACGCGCATGCCCCAGCCTTCGTCCGCGCGGCTGCACGAGTTCACGGTGGTGAGCAACGACCGGATCGCCGAGGGCGTCTGGTCGCTCGTCATCGAGGCCCCGCGCCTTGCCGCAGCCATCCGTCCCGGCCAGTTCATGAACTTCGAGGTCCCCGGCAACGCGGCGAGCCTGCTGCGCATCCCGCTGTCCTATGCCGCGGCCGACCCCGACGCCGGCACGGTGGAGATCTGGTACGCCGTGGTGGGCGACGGCACCGAGCGCCTGTCGCACATGGCCCCGGCCTCCTCGTCCACGGTGCTCGGCCCGGGCGGCCACGGCTGGTCGGCGCCCGAGGGCTGCGCCCGCGCGCTGCTCGTGGGCGGCGGCATCGGCATCCCGCCCCTCGTCCCGCTCGCGGCCGCCCTGCGCGAGCGCGGCGTCGCCTTCGACGCCTGCCTGGGCGCGCGCACGGCCGACGCGCTCGTGGGCGCCGGCGAGCTCGCCGACCTGGGTGCCGGCACGGTCGCGGTGGCCACCGACGACGGCACGGCCGGCGTGCACGGGTTCGTGACCGACCCCGTCGCCGAGCTGCTGTCCGCCGGCTCCTACGACTACGTGGCGACCTGCGGCCCCGGCGTCATGATGAGCCGCGTCGCCGAGCTCGCCCACGGCGCCGGCGCGTACTGCGAGGCGTCCCTCGAGCGCATGATGAGCTGCGGCTTCGGTGCCTGCAGCACGTGCAACGTCGAGACGACCGAGGGCATGAAGGGCGCCTGCATGTGCGGGCCGGTGTTCGATGCGAGCAAGGTGGTGGTCTGGTGAGCCAGGTGAGCATGGCCGTCGACTTCGGCGGCATCAAGATGAAGAACCCCGTCAACACCGCGGCGGGGACCTTCGGGCAGGGATGGCAGTTCGAGCCGTTCATCGACGTCTCCGAGCTCGGCGCCATCACCACGAAGGGCTGCGCGGCGGAGCCCTGGCCGGGCAACCCCGCCCCGCGCATGTGCGAGGTCCCGGGCGGCATGATGAACTCCGTCGGCCTGCAGAACCCCGGCGTGCGCGGCTTCGCCGAGGAGTCCGGCCCCTACCTTGCCGACCTGACCGCGAAGGGCACCCAGGTCATCTGCCAGGTCGCCGGCCACTCCACCGAGGAGTACGTCCGCGCCCTCGAGCTGTTCTGCGAGCTGTGCCCCTGGGCCGCCGGCTTCGAGATCAACGTGAGCTGCCCCAACATCGCCGCCGGCGGCGCCGCCTGCGGCTCGACGCCGGAGGGCGCCGCCGAGGTCATGCGCGCCTGCCGCAAGGTCACGGACAAGCCGCTGCTCGTCAAGATGGCCCCCGTGCGCGTGGCCGAGATCGCCCGCGCCCTTGAGGCGGAGGGCGCCGACGGCCTGTCGGTCATCAACTCCATCTCCGGTATGGCCATCGACGTGCACACGCGCAAGAGCCGCCTGTCCAAGCCCACGGGCGGCATGTCCGGCCCGCTGTGCCACCACATCGCCGTCCGCATGGTCTGGGAGGTCGCCAACGCGGTCAAGATCCCGGTGAACGGCGTGGGCGGCGTCATGACCGGCGAGGATGCGGCGGAGTTCATCCTCGCGGGCGCCACCAGCGTGTCGGTGGGCATGGCCAACTTCGTCGACCCCACGGCGTCCGTGCGCATCCTGCGCGAGCTCGAGCAGTGGGCCGAGTCCCAGGGCGTGTCCGACATCAACGAGCTGATTGGAGCCTTCGAATGCTAGACGCCGACGCCCGGGAGCGCGTGATCGTCGCGCTGGACTGCGGTCGGGACGAGGCGCTCGACCTCGCCTCCGCCCTGGCCGGCCATGCGCGCTGGCTCAAGGTGGGCATGACCCTCTACTACGCCGAGGGCCCCTCCATCGTGCGCGAGTTCAAGGAGCGCGGGTTCGACGTCTTCCTCGACCTCAAGTTCCACGACATCCCGCATCAGGTGCGCGGCGCGGCCCGCTCGGCGGCGCTCGCCGGCGCGGACCTGCTGTCGGTGCACGGCTCCGGCGCCGGGGCGATGCTCGCCGCCTGCCGGGAGGGGGCCGATGAGGCCGCCGAGGTCCGCGGCGAGCGGTCGCGCCTCGTGGCCATCACCGTGCTCACGAGCATGGACGCCGCCTCGCTCGCCCAGATCGGAATCGGGTGCCCGGTGGCCGAGCAGGTTGATCGCCTGGCGCGCCTCGCCGCGGACAACGGCATCGACGGCGTGGTGTGCTCCCCGCAGGAGGCCGAGCGCATGCGCGGCCTGCTGGGGCCTGACGCCCTCGTCGTGACCCCGGGCGTCCGCCCGGCCGGCGCCGAGCTCGGCGACCAGAGCCGCGTGGCAACCCCCGCCCAGGCCATCGCCGCAGGTGCGAGCCATATCGTGGTCGGGCGGCCCATCACGGGCGCCCCCGATCCGGTCGCCGCCTACGAGGCGATCGTCGCCGAGCTGGTGGAGCGGGCCTGACGCGTTCCGCCTTCTGCCCGCGTCCCGGGCCCCGCCATCGCGGACGTTCTATGGAGCGAACGGCGAAATGCGCACGCTTCCTGCGCTTTTGCTTGAACTTTGCCGGCACATCGACTAAGGTAATCAGGCACGTGGGACAAGGAACCTTGTTTTACGAGCTAGATGACTTGTTTATCAGACCCCTATGTACTTTGGAGGTACTCATGGCGCTTCCTCAGCTCACCGACGAGCAGCGCAAGGCCGCTCTGGAGAAGGCTGCTGCCGCCCGTCACGCCCGCGCCGAGCTTCGCGAGAAGATCAAGAAGGGCGAGGTCTCCCTGGAGTCCGTCCTCAACTCCGACGATCCGATCGCTTCCCGCATGAAGGTCTCGACCCTCATCGAGTCCCTGCCGGGCTATGGCAAGGCCAAGGCCGCCAAGATCATGGATGAGCTGGGCATCTCCGCCACGCGTCGCGTCCAGGGCCTCGGCGTTCGCCAGCGCGAGCAGCTCCTCGAGCAGCTCTCCCGTTAAGTGGGCGGCGTAACGCCTACGCTCTTTGTGATTTCCGGACCGTCGGGTGCGGGCAAGGGTACGCTCGTCGCGCTGCTGCGCGAGAGGCACCCGGGCCTGGGCCTGACGGTTTCGGCTACCACGAGGGAGCCGCGCGAGGGAGAGGTCGACGGGAAGAGCTACTACTTCCTGTCCGATGACGAGTTCAAGCGCCGCGTCGACGCGGGCGAGTTCGTCGAGTGGGCCGAGGTCCACGGGCATGCGTACGGGACGCTCGCGAGCGAGGTCTCCTCGAAGCTCGCCTCGGGGTCGTCGCTCGTGCTCGAGATCGACGTCCAGGGCGCCTTCCAGGTGAAGGAGCGCTTCCCCGATGCCGTGCTCGTGTTCATCATGCCCCCGTCGCTCGAGGTGCTCTCCGAGCGCCTGCGCGGCCGCGGCACCGAGACGGCCGAGTCGATCGAGCTGCGCCTCGCCAACGCCGAGCGCGAGATGGCGCTCGCGGACCGCTACGACGACGTCGTCGTGAACGACGACCTCGACCGGGCCTGCGACGAGCTGCTCGCCGTCATTGAGAAGCACGAAAGGAACTGAGGTCCATGTCCGTAATCAAGCCCCGTATCGACGATCTTCTGGAGAAGACCGATAACAACCGCTTCCTGCTCGCCTCCCTGGCCTCCAAGCGCGCCTGCGACATCAACAGCATGCTGCGCGGCCAGCACAGCCGCGTGCTGGCGGTCCAGGACGTGGACGACATCACGATCGCCCTGTCCGGTGCGGACACCATCACCATGGCCATGGACGAGATCCTCGACGGGGACATCTCCTACGACCACGACCGCTACGAGGCGGCCCTGGGCCACAGGCCCGCGGAGGCGTAAGGTCCCCATGGGTAGCCGCGTCTGCCTGGTCCACTACCACGAGATCGGGCTCAAGGGCAAGAACCGCGCGCGGTTCGAGCACATCCTCATGGACAACCTGAAGGCGGCCTTGGCCGCCTTTTCCGTGGCGACGGTGACGCGCATCTCCGGCCACATCCTCGTCACCTTCTCGGTGGCGGGGGAGGCCGAGCGCGCCTTCCCGCTCATCGCCCGGGTGCCGGGCGTCGCGCGCGTGTCGCTCGCCTTCCACACCAACCGCGACCCGCGCGAGTACGGCCAGGCGGCGATCGACGCGCTCGCCGAGGCCGGCGACTTCGAGAGCTTCAAGGTCGCCGCGCGCCGCTCCAACACCGACTACGAGCTCACCTCGCTCGACCTCAACCGCCAGGTCGGCGAGGTCCTGTGCGAGGCGTACCCGGACAAGAAGGTGCTCATGCACGACCCGGACGCGGTGGTGCACGTCCTGGTGGTCCAGGGGAGCGTCTACGTGTACGCGCGCAGCGTGCCCGGCGTGGGCGGCCTGCCCCAGGGAAGCGCCGGCAAGGTGATGACCCTGCTGTCGAGCGGCATCGACTCCCCGGTCGCCACCTGGATGCTCGCGCGCCGCGGCGCCGTGCCCGTCCCGGTGCACTTCTCCGGGCGCCCTCAGACCGCCGATACGAGCGAGCAGCTGGTGGAGGACATCGTCCGCGCGCTCGCCCCCGCCGTGCAGGTGGGGCGCGTGTACGTGGTCCCGTTCGGCGACTGCCAGCGCGAGATCTCGCTCGCCTGCCCCGGCGCCCTGCGCGTGATCATGTACCGCCGCATCATGTACGCGGTCACCGAGCGCCTGGCCGCCCTCGAGGGGGCGAAGGCCATCGTCACCGGCGAGTCGCTCGGCCAGGTCGCGTCGCAGACCCTCGAGAACATCATGGCGGTGAACGAGGTCGTCGACCTCCCCGTCTTCCGTCCGCTCATCGGCTCGGACAAGCAGGAGATCATCGCCCGCGCGAAGCAGATCGGGACCTACGAGATATCGACCCAGGTCGCCCCCGACTGCTGCACGCTGTTCATGCCGCGCCGTCCCGAGACGCATGCCAAGCTCGACGCGGTCCATGAGGCATGGGAGCTCTTCGACCACGAGGCGATGATCGAGCAGCTCGTCGCCGCGGCCGAGTACGTCGACTTCGACGCCCCGTGCTACCGGGCGCCCCGTGCGCTCGCCGAGCGCCACACGGTGCTCGCCCCGCGCGCCTGACGTCCGCCCCGCCGCTGTGCGGACCGGGCGTCCGCCCCGCCCGCGACGGGCCGCCGCATCCCGGTGCACCGGCCCGGGCGGTCCCCGCTCACGGCCGGGTCCCGGCCGGGCTCGCGTTCCAACCGGCGGGAATACGCATCCACCCCGCGCCCCGTACCTCGGCGCACGGCCCCGACGCCGTCCGCTCCGAGGTGCGGGGCGCGCTCCGTTCGACGCATCGCAACCCCTATCACCTGCCCGGTAAGACGGCGCCGGGAGATCTGTCGGACCGCGGGCGAGAATCTCGGTTCGTCGTCCCGCCCGCGTCCCTCCCGTGTGACGATGTCGCCAGGCGGCGTGCGCGGTGCCGGGGGAGGGCCCGCGCGGGGAGGGGGAGCTATGGCGCAGCTTGAGACGGACGCGCGGGCGAGCGTGCGGCGGATCGCGCGGTTCCTTTCGCGCAATCCGGCGGCGGGAGGGGTCGTGGTCGTCGTCGCCCTGCTCCTCGCGGCCGCCGTGGCCTTCGGGGCCTGGTGGGCGGGCGGGACCGCGGGCGTCACCGTGGAGCGCGGGCAGGCCGCCGCCCCGGATGCCGGGAGCGCGTCCGCCGATGCGCCGGACGGGGCGGGGGAGCCCCGGGCGGGGGAGGGGGACGTCGAGCAGGCGGATGATGGCGAGGGGGTGCTCGTCGTCGACGTCGCCGGGGCGGTCGCCTCCCCGTCGGTGGTGGAGCTCCCTGCCGGCGCGCGGGTGCGCGACGCCATCGAGGCGGCGGGCGGCCTTGCCCCCGACGCCGACCCCTCGGCGCTGAACCGTGCGGCCCCGCTGTCGGACGGGCAGCAGGTCTACGTCCCCCGCCAGGGCGAGGCGGCGCCCGGCTCGGGAGGGACCGCCCAGGCGGGGTCATCCGGGTCCGGTTCCGGCGCCCCGGCGGCCGGCCCGGTGAACATCAACACGGCGGGGGCGGATGAGCTCGACGCGCTGCCCGGCATCGGTCCGGCGACGGCGCAGGCCATCATCGAGGACCGCGAGGCGAACGGCCCCTTCGCGACCGTCGAGGACCTGATGCGCGTCTCGGGGATCGGGGAGAAGAAGTTCGCGAAGCTCGAGGGGTCGATATGCGTCTGAGGCGCCCCCGTCCCGCAGCGGACGAGATCCCCCCGCGCCCCTACATCCCGCCCTCCGCCTTTGGTGCCGCGGCCGCCCTCGGGACAGCCGGGCTGCTCGCAGAGTCCGCCTGGCGCGGCCGCGCGGCGGGGACGGCCCCCTGGCTCGACGGGGCGCATGTCGTCGGCGTCCTCGTCCTGTGCGCGGCGGCCCTCGCCGCCTCGCGCGCCCTCGCTGTCCCGCATCCGCATGCGGCGGCGCGCCTGCGTTGGATGGGGGCGCTCGGCCTGCTCGCGGCGCTCGGCTGCGCGCGGTGGGTGCACGCGCTCGAGGCCTCCTCGGCCGTGCTCGAGCGCCCCGTGTCCGCGTTCGCCCTCGAGGTCGCCTCTGATCCGACCGAGGGGGCCTTCGGCTGGTCGTTCACGGTCGTCGCGCGCGACGATGCGGGCCGCGCGGTCGCGCGCATGCGGGCGACCGCCGACGAGCGCCCCGCACGGGGCGAGGTCCTGCGCGCGGTCGGCCGCGCGCAGGCGCTCGACGGCAGCACGTGGGCCCGATCGCGCCTCATGCGCGGGGAGGTGGCGCAGCTGACGGTCGTCCGCGTCCTCGAGCGCTCCCCGTCGCGGGCGCCCGACCCGCTCGGAGCGCTGCGCTCACGGGTCCTTGCGGCCATCGAGCCGCGGCGCTCGCCCGCCCGGGCGCTGATCGCCGGGGCGGTCTGCGGGGACGACTCCGCGCTCGACGGGACCGCGGCGGCGGACGACTTTGCCGCCGCGGGCCTCTCGCATCTCGTCGCCGTGTCCGGCGGCCATCTCGTGCTCGTGGCGGCCCTCCTGCAGCGGGCCCTGCAGCGGGCGCGCGCCCCCGTCGGCGCGCGCAACGCCGGGCTCGCCGCCGCCATGACGGCCTACGTCGTCTTCTGCGGCTGCACCCCCTCCGCCGTCCGCTCGGCGGCCATGGCGTGCATGGGGCTCGCCGCCGGGGCGGGCGGCCGGCGCGCCCACAGCCTCTCGGCGCTCGCGCTCACCTGCGCGGGGTTCGCCGCCATCGACCCGGGCGCGGTGTTCGACCTCGGGTTCCAGCTCTCGGCGGCAAGCGTCCTGTTCATCGCGGTGTTCGGTCGCTATCTGTCATTCCTGCTGGCGCGGACGGGTATCCCGCACGGCGTGTCCGAGGCGCTCTCCCTCACCCTGGCCGCCCAATGGGCGACGCTGCCGCTCACCCTGCCCGCCTTCGGCACGCTCTCGCTCGTGGCGCCGCTCGCCAACCTCGTCTGCGGGCCGCTCATGAGCGCGATGCTCGTCTGCGGGCTCGCGACCGCCCCTGCGGCCGCCGCGGTCCCGGCGCTGTCCTGCGTGCTCGCGGTCCCCGAGGCGCTCGCGCAGCTGTCGGTCTTCGCCGCCGCGGTCCTGGCCGACCTGCCGTACGCCTCGATCCCCTTCGCCGCGTCCGCGGCCGGCGCCGCGGCGGCGCTCTACCTGTCCGCGCTCGCCGTGTTCCTCGCCTGGCGGCCTTGGAGCCCGCGCGCGGTCTCGGCGCTCGCCGGCGCCCTGGTCGCCGCGGGGGCGGGGTGGGTCGGGTACTGGACGTTCGCCGCCCCGCCCCGCGTGACGGTGATGGACGTCGGCCAGGCGGACTCCATCCTGGTGCGCGACGGCGCCTCCTCGCTGCTCGTGGACGCCGGGGTCGACGAGCGGGTGGTCGACGCCCTCGCGCGCAACCGCGTCTACCGCCTCGACGCGGTGGTCGTCACCCACTGGGACGCCGACCATTGGGGAGGCCTTCCCGACCTGCTCGCGGCGGTCGACGTCGGGGCACTCTACGTCGCGCGCGGCGCCGCCGGGTCCGCGCCGCCGGAGCTCCTGCAGACGCTGCCCTGCGAGATCTTCGAGCTCGGGTACGGCGACCGCCTGGCGGTGGGGGGCTTCTCCTGCCGGGTGGTGTGGCCGCGTGCCCCGGTGGCGGGGGAGGAGAACGCCGAGTCCCTCGTCCTGGACGTGCGCTACCGCGACGGGGGCCGTGCGCTGTCCGTGCTGCTGACCGGCGACGCCGAGGCCCCCGAGGCCGAGCGCTTCGCATCCGAGGTGGGCGATATCGACGTGCTCAAGCTCGGGCACCACGGGTCGGCCGCCTCGGTGGACGCCTCCGTGCTCTCGGTGCTCGACCCCGAGGTCGCCGTCGCGAGCGCGGGGGAGGGCAACGCCTACGGGCATCCCGCGCCCGCCTGCACGCAGGCGGTGGCCGCCTGCGGCGCGCGCTTCCTGTGCACGATCGATGCCGGCGACGTGGAGCTCGCCCCCGCCGAGGGCGGCGTCGGCGTGTCGGCCCGGCGCGGGGCGGGGTAGAATAGGGGCCTGCAAGACGAAGCGAAGGAGGGTCCGCGCGATGGCCGAGACCGCACTGCTGCCCGCCTACCTGATCGTGGGCGCCGACGAGTACAAGCGCTCGCGCGCCGTGGAGCGCATGAAGGCGCGGCTCGATGAGAGCGGCATGGCGGCGTTCAACCTCGACGAGCGCGATATGACCCGCGACCCCGCCATCGACGACATCGTCGCCTCCCTGAACACCTTCCCCATGGGCGCCCCCTTCCGGCTCGTGATCCTGAACGGCTGCGACAAGCTGCCCAAGGCCGTGAGCGAGCCGATCGTCTCCTACCTGGCCGACCCGGCGCCCTCGACGGTCTGCCTGATCGTGGCGTCCTCGCTCGCCAAGAACACGCGTCTGTACAAGGCGGTGGCGAAGATCGGTGCGAAGGCCGTGGTGGACTGCGCACCCAAGAAGGCATGGGAGATGCCCAAGCAGGTGGTCGCGATGGCGCGCGCACACGGCAAGGCGATGGGGCTGCCTGCGGCCGAGGAGCTCGTGAGCCGTGCGGGCGAGGCGTCCCGCATGCTCGACAACGAGCTCGCGCGCCTGGCGCAGATGGTCGAGGGCCCCGAGATCACGGTGGCCGACGTCGAGCGCCTCGTGATGCGGACGGCCGAGGTGAAGCCGTGGGATTTCCTGAACGCCGTCTCCGCGCGCGATCTCCCGCGCGCCCTCGAGCTCCTGGCGCTGCAGCCGGACCGCAGCGAGGTGCGGCTCTACTCCCTGCTCGTGGGAAGGCTGCGCGAGCTCATCGTCGCCAAGGCGCTCGACGCCCGCGGCGCGGGGCGCGAGCTCGCCTCCACCTTGGGGCTGCAGGGATGGCAGGTGAAGAACCATCTGGGCTGGGCGCGCCGCTGGCGCATGGAGGACCTCCTGGAGGGTCTCTCGGGCGCCGCCGAGGTGGAGCTCGCCCTCAAGGGCTCGCGGGACTCGGCGCTCGCCCTGCGCATGTGGGTCATCTCCCTGTGCCGGCGCCCCGCCCGCGGCTGACCGGCGGCGCCCCGACCGCGGCGCCGGGCCCCCTCGGCTCGGATCCGATGCGGACCGCCCGGCGGCACCCCGACCGCGGCATCGGCATGAAAAAAGCCCCGCTTCCGAAGGGGAAGCGGGGCTCGACAAAGCAGTTCGCAGAAGCGAGCGCTACTCCATGGTGTTGACCAGGTGCTGCACGCCGGACTTGCGGTTGGCGGCCTGGTTCTTGCGGATGACGCCCTTGGCCACGGCCTTGTCGAGCGCGCGGCAGGCGCGCGTGGCGGCGGCGGAGGCAGCGGCCTTGTCGCCGGCCTCGACGGCGGCGCGGACGTGCTTGATCAGCGTCTTGAGCTCGGAGCGGACCGCCTTGTTGCGGACGCGGGCGATCTCGGCGGTGCGGATGCGCTTCTTCTGAGACTTGATGTTTGCCACTTGCGGAGTTCCTTTCGATGCTTGATAAGTTATAACTTATCCGGCCTCTGAGACACGGTGAGGTCACAACTCGTGGAGTATAGCACGCACCCGCAGGTCAGGAAAGCGCAAATGCTATGGATTAGGCGTGTTGCTCACGAGATGTGCACGACCGCGCGGTCGCGGTCGGCAGGGGGTATCGGGTATCATGGGGCGCATGGATACACAGAGCATCTCCCACATCAGGAACTTCTCCATCGTCGCCCACATCGACCATGGCAAGTCGACCATCTCCGACCGCATCCTCGAGCTCACCCACACCGTGGCCGAGCGCGATATGGAGTCGCAGCTGCTCGACTCGATGGACATCGAGCGCGAGCGCGGCATCACCATCAAGAGCAACGCGGTGCGCGTCGCCTACACGGCCGACGACGGGGAGACCTACCAGTTCAACCTCATCGACACGCCGGGGCACGTGGACTTCACCTACGAGGTCTCCCGCTCGCTGGCGGCCTGCGAGGGCGCCGTGCTCGTCGTCGACGCCACGCAGGGCGTCGAGGCGCAGACGGTCTCCAACGCGAACCTCGCCATGAACGCGAACCTCGACATCGTGCCCGCCATCAACAAGATCGACCTCCCCTCCGCGCATCCCGACGAGGTCAAGCTGGAGATCGAGGACGAGCTCGCCATCCCCGCCGACGACGCGGTGCGCGTGTCCGGCAAGACCGGCGAGGGCATCCACGACCTGCTCGAGGCCATCGTCTTCCTGATCTCCCCGCCGAGCGGCGATGCCGACGCGCCGCTCAAGGCGCTGATCCTCGACTCGTACTTCGACGAGTACCGCGGCGTGGTGGCCACGGTCCGCGTCTTCGACGGGCGCATCCGCCGCGGCGACCAGCTGCATATGATGGCGGGCGGCGAGGACTTCCTCGTCGACGGCGTGGGCGTGAAGCGCCCCGCCGAGACCCTGGTCGACGAGCTGTCGGTGGGCGAGGTCGGCTTCGTGGTCACGGGCCTCAAGGACCCCGAGGCCGTGCGCGTCGGCGACACCCTGACCTACCGCGACCGCCCCTGCGCCGAGCCCTGCCCGGGCTACCGCGAGGCCAAGCCCATGGTCTACACCGGCATCTTCCCCATCGACAACAAGGACTACGAGAACCTGCGCGACGCGCTCGAGAAGCTCCACGTGAACGACCCCTCGCTCACCTGGAGCCCCGAGACCTCGGTGGCCCTCGGCTTCGGGTTCCGCGTCGGCTTCCTCGGCCTGCTCCACATGGAGGTCGTCAAGGAGCGCCTCGAGCGCGAGTTCGGCCTCGCGCTGATCGCCACGAGCCCGAGCGTCGACTACCACGTCTACAAGACCGACGGGACCATGGTCGAGGTCCGCAGCCCGCAGGACCTTCCGGACGTCACGCGCATCGAGCGGATCGAGGAGCCCTACCTCGCCGCGAAGGTCATCGTCCCGCCGGATTACACCGGCGCGGTCATGCAGCTCGCCATCGAGCACCGCGGCATCATGACCGACATGGTCCACCTCTCCGGGAAATCGGTCGAGATGCGTTTCGACGTGCCGCTCGCCGAGCTCATCTTGGACTTCTTCGACCAGCTCAAGAGCCGTACCAAGGGCTATGCGAGCCTCGATTACGAGTTCTCGGACTACCGTCCGAGCGAGCTCGTGAAGCTCGACATCCTGCTGTCCGGCGACGACGTCGACGCGCTGTCGTTCATCGTCCACAAGGACAAGGCCTACGCGCTGGCGCGCGGCCTGTGCGACAAGCTGAAGGAGATCATCCCGCGCCAGCAGTTCGAGGTCCCCATCCAGGGCGCGATCGGCAACAAGATCATCGCGCGCTCCACCGTGAAGGCCGTCCGCAAGGACGTGCTCGCCAAGTGCTACGGCGGCGACATCTCGCGCAAGCGCAAGCTGCTCGAGAAGCAGAAGGAGGGCAAGAAGCGCATGAAGGCCATCGGCACGGTCGAGGTGCCCCAGGAGGCCTTCCTGGCCATCCTCAAGGTGGACGAATAGCGCGCCGGGCCGCCCGGAGCGGCGTGCGCCCGCACGCGGGTGCGCGCCCCGACCGCGGGGCGGCCCCGTATGCCCGGTCCGGCCTGCACATCGGGGGTAAGGAGTCCCATGTCCCATTCGGATGCGCTGCGGGCGCGCTACGCCCGGCAGCCCTTTCTCATGGCGCCCATGGCGGGCGTGACCGATGCCGCCTACCGCATCATGATGCGCCGCCACGGCGCCGAGCTCGCCTACAGCGAGATGGTGAGCGTGGCCGGGCTCGCCTATGCGAGCGAGCGGACCTGGGAGCTCGTCCTTCCCGCCGACGAGGAGCCCGATATCGCCGTGCAGCTGTTCGGCAGCAAGCCGGAGCAGTTCGCGGGCGCCGTCGAGGCGGTCGAGGAGCGGGTGGGCGACCGCCTGGCGCTGATCGACATCAACATGGCGTGCCCCGCGCGCAAGGTCGTCACCAAGGGCGAGGGATCCGCCCTGATGAACGACCCCGCGCTCGCCGCGCGCATCGTGCGGGCCGCGGTCGGCCGGGCGCATGTGCCCGTGACGGCCAAGATCCGCATCGGGTTCGCCGCGGGCGAGCGGGTCGCGCCGGATTTCGCCGCGGCGCTCGAGGACGCGGGGGTCGCCGCGGTCGCCGTGCACGGGCGCACCGCCAAGCAGCTCTACACGGGGTCCGCGGACTGGACGGTGATCGACGAGGTCGCCGCGCGCGTGGGCGTCCCGGTGGTCGGGTCGGGCGACGTCTTCTCCGCCGAGGACGCGGTGCGCATGCTCGAGCGGACGGCGGCGAGCGCCGTCTTCATCGCCCGCGGGACGTACGGCAACCCCTGGGTGTTCGAGGACGCCCGCGCCCTCGTCCTCGAGGGGCGCCCGGTCCCGCCGCACGGCCACCGCGAGCGGCTCGACGCGCTGCGCGAGCACCTGGCGCTCACCCATCGGCTGGTCCCGCGCGCCATGGCCCGGGCGCGCACGTACGCCACCTGGTACCTGAAGGGCATGCCGCACGCCGCCGCCTGGCGCGGGCGCGTGGTGAGATGCGATTCCTACGAGGACTTCCGCGCCCTCGTGGACGAGATCGAAGCCGACGTCGAGGCCTGCGACCGCGCGCTCGCCGCAGGCGAGCCCGTCCCGCCCGCCCCGATGGGCTGAGATGCCCCTCCCGCCGGGCGGCGGCGCGCCCCCGGCGGTCCGCGCCCGCCCCGCCGACCGCCCGCCGGACGCGCGGTCGGCAGGGCGGCGGCCGGCGTGAACCCGCGATCGGAGGTGGTGCCCCATGGCGCCCGAGGCCCTCTACATACACGTCCCGTACTGCGCGTCGAAGTGCCTGTACTGCGACTTCGACTCCCGCTCCTGCCGCGACGCCGCGGCGCTCGACCGCTATGCCGCGCAGCTCTCCGGCTGCCTGCGCGCCTTGGGCGAGCGCGGCGCCCTCGCGGGCTGCCGCACCGCGTACCTGGGCGGGGGCACCCCCTCGCTTCTGGGCGACCGCCTGCCGGGCATCGTCCGGCTCGTGCGCGCCTGCTGCCCGCGCCTCGTCGAGCTCACCTGCGAGGCGAACCCCGAGTCGATGGGGGACGGGCTCGCGGGCGCCCTCGCCGCCGCCGGGGCGACGCGCGTGTCGCTCGGCGTCCAGAGCCTCGACGACCGCGAGCTGCGCGCCCTCGGGCGCCTGCATTCGTCCTCCCGCGCGCTCGACGCGCTCGACGCCGTGCGCGCAGCGGGGCTCGACGCGTCGATCGACCTGATGTGCGGGATCCCGCATCAGACGCCCGACAGCTGGCGGGCCACCCTCGAGGCGGCGGTCGAGGCGGGGGCGGGGCATGTCTCGGTGTACCCTCTGACCATCGAGGAGGGCACCCCCTTCGCGCGCAGGGTCGCCGCCGGCGCGCTCCCCGAGCCGGATGAGGACCTCCAGGCATGGTGCATGGAGGAGGCCCGCCGGGTCCTCGGCGCCGCCGGGCTCACGCCCTACGAGGTGGCGAGCTACGCGCTGCCGGGCAAGGAGTGCCGCCACAACATCGCCTACTGGACGGGCGTCCCGTACCTGGGGCTCGGACGCTCCGCCGCCAGCATGCTCGACGCCGACGCGTACCGGTCGCTGCGCGGGGCCCTGGGGCTGCCCGCGGCGGGCGGGCGCGCGTCGAGGCTGCGGTTCGTGCAGCTCGGCGACGGGTTCCCCCTCCCGCCGGCGCCTGCCGGGGACGGGCCGGGATACGAGGTCGAGGAGCTCGACGCCGCGGAGGCGGCGGCCGAGGACCTGATGCTCGGCATGCGCATGACGCGCGGCGTGGACGAGGGGCTGCTCGCGCGTGCCGCGGACGTCCTGGGTGCGGCCCCCGTCGAGGCCGCGGTGCGCCGGGCGCTCGACCGCGGGCTCGCCGCGTGGCGGGAGGAGGGCCGCGGACGCCGGCTCGCCCCCACCGAGCGGGGATGGCTCCAGGGCAACGAGCTCTTCTCGATCATGTGGGACCTGGCTTCGGGCGACTGACGGCGCGATCCGCCCGAGGCCGCGGGGCGGCGCGGCGCCGCATAATGCAACCCCCTGCGCCGCGCCCGCGTAACATCGGGAAGATGCAGGTATCGTGGGGCGCGCATAAGGTCGCGCCGGTTCGGTACAATAGGGCGACCGCATTGCTTCCGGGAGGTACCCCGCCACATGGCTACGATGAACGAGAAGGACTACTACGCGATCCTGGGCGTCTCCAAGGACGCCTCCGCCAAGGAGATCCAGAAGGCCTTCCAGCAGAAGGCGCGCAAGCTCCACCCCGACGTCAACAAGGCGCCGGACGCCGAGGAGCGCTTCAAGGAGGTCTCCGAGGCCTACGCGGTCCTCTCCGACGAGCAGAAGCGCGCCCGCTACGACGCCATGCGCTCCGGCAACCCCTTCGCCGGGGCCGCCCCGTCCGCCTCTCCCTACGGGGGCGGGTACGGCGGCGGGTACGCGGGGGGCGACCCCTTCGGCGGCGGCTTCCCCTTCGGCGGGTACGCCCAGCGCCGGCGGAGCGGCTCGGCCTTCAACCCGGAGACCGGCGCCGACGTCGTGGTCGATATCGACCTCACCGCCGAGCAGGCGCGCTCCGGGGCGCGTCGGGCGGTCAAGTACCGCCGCTACGAGCCCTGCGACCGCTGCCACGGCACGGGCTCGGTCTCGAGCGAGTCGGCCCACACCTGCCCCTCGTGCGGCGGCACCGGCGCGGTCGAGGTCGACCTGTCGTTCCTGTTCGGCGCGGGCACCTTCCAGACCGTCTGCCCCGAGTGCGGCGGCTCCGGCCGCGTCATCTCCGACCCCTGCCCCGACTGCGGCGGGTCGGGCCGCACCCCGGTGGTCACCGAAGCCGTGGTGGAGTTCCCGGCCGGAACGCACGACGGGGACACCGTCCGCGTGAAGTCGATGGGGCACGCCGGCACCAACGGCGCCGCCGGGGGCGACCTGGTGGGCCGGGCGCGCGTCGCCGCCGAGCGCCTGGAGGGCCCGGCGAGCACCGGCTTCTACCTCGTCGGCTTCATGCTGCCGTTCCTCGTCTTCTCGGCCGCCTCCGGGACGATGTCCATGTTCGCCTTCCTGTGCCTCATCCCGTTCGCGATCGGCCTGTCCATGATCGTCCGCTCCGATCTGAGGGGCCGTGGCGCGACCTGGTGGAAGCGCGGGCTCGCCCAGGTCGTGAGCGGCTGCGTGAACGGCCTTCTGCTCGCCTTCGTCTCCGTGAGCTTCGCGTCGTGCTCGCGCGGCATGTTCATGGGGCCGTTCTCCTACTAGCGCCCCGCCCGCACCGCGCCGCGGCAACCCGCCGTCCCCGCGCCCGCGTGCGGGTGCGGATCTCGGGGATTGCGCGTCGGGGGAGTTGGGTATATCTTCGCAGGGCCGCGTGCGGCCCCGTAGCTCGCTGCGTTATACGGATGATCGTCGGGAGGGACTGTTCTCGTGTCGGATAAGAGGGATTACTACGAGGTGCTGGGCGTCGACCGCGACGCCGACCAGCGCACGATCAAGCGCGCGTTCCTGAAGAAGGCGCGCGAGGTGCACCCGGATGTCTCCGACGACCCGGACGCCGAGGAGAAGTTCAAGGAGGTCAACGAGGCCTACTCCGTGCTCTCCGACGATCAGAAGCGCGCCAACTACGACCGGTACGGCACCGCCGAGGGGCCCGGCATGGGCTCCGGTTACGTGGACTTCTCCGACATCTTCGGCGGCATGGGCATGGACGACATCTTCTCGTCCTTCTTCGGCGGCGGCCCGTCCTCGTCCGCCCGCGCGGGCTCGCGCCGCAAGAACGGGCGCGACATGGCCGTGACCCTCACGGTGAGCCTGGAGGAGGCGGCGCGCGGCTGCACCAAGACCATCAGCTACGACCGCCTCGCCACCTGCGAGGACTGCCACGGCACCGGCGCGGCGGACGGGGCGAGCGAGAAGACCTGCCCGCGCTGCCACGGCACGGGGTTCGTCACGACCGTCCAGCGCTCCATCTTCGGCCAGGTCCAGTCCAGCTCCCCGTGCCCCGATTGCCATGGAGAGGGGACGGTCATCGACCATCCCTGCGACATGTGCGCCGGGCAGGGCCGCACGCCCACCCACGAGAAGATCGACATCGAGGTGCCCGCCGGCATCGCGACCGGCCGCCAGCTGCGCGTGCGCGGCTACGGCGAGGCCGGCCTGCGCGGCGCGTCGACCGGGGACCTGATCGTTACCGTCCAGGTGGCGGAGCACGACCGCTTCCAGCGCTCGGGCGACGACCTGTACTGCGAGGTGGACGTCCCCATGGCCGGCGCCGCGCTCGGCTGCACCGTCGAGGTCGAGGGGATCCTGCCCGACGAGCGCATCGAGGTCGAGGTGCCCGCGGGCACCCAGTACGGCGACGCCCTCACCGTCGAGGGCCGCGGCATGCCCCGTGCGGGCGGCGGCGGTTCGCGCGGCAGGCTCGTGGCGCGCGCCCGGGTGACGGTCCCGCGCCGCATGACGCCCGCCGCCCGCGAGGCCCTCGAGCGCTTCGCCGCCGAGATGGGCGAGTCCCACGCCCCCCGCAAGACCGTGGGCGACCGCATCCGCGACGCCATCGACGACATCCTGGAGTAAGCGCCCGTGCCCAAGCCCACCGCCTCCGTCGTGAACCTCGGTTGCCGCGTCAACCGCGTGGAGAGCGACCGCATCTCAGAGGACCTCCTCCGCATCGGCTTCGAGCTCACCGGGGAGCAGGACGCCGACCTCGTGGTCATCAACACCTGCGCCGTCACGGGGGAGGCCGAGGCCAAGACCCGCAAGGCGGTCCGCCATGCGCTGGGGCTCCCCCGCGCGCCGCGCGTCGTCGCCACGGGCTGCGCCGTGAGCCTCCATGCCGACGCCCTCGCCGCCCTCTCCGAACGGGTCAGCGCCGAGCCTGACAAGACGCGGGTCGCCGCGCTCGCCGCGCGCCTCGCCGGCCTGGATCCCGACGCCGCGCCCTCCGGCCGGTCGGGCTTCGTCTCGGGGCGCTCCCGCGTGGGGGTGAAGGTCCAGGACGGCTGCAACAACCGCTGCACCTACTGCATCGTGTGGAAGGCCCGCGGGCCGGAGCGCTCCGTCCCCGTCGACGAGGTCGTCGAGCAGGTGTCCGCAGTCTGCCGCGCCGGCATCCCCGAGGCGGTGCTCACGGGCGTCAACCTGGGGGCCTACGACGGGGAGGCCCCGGGCGGGCGCCGCGCGGACATCGCGGGGCTCATCGAGGCCATCCTCGAGCGCACGGACATCCTGCAGCTCAGGCTGTCGTCGGTCGAGCCCATGGACGCCGACGCCTCGCTCGCGCGCCTCATCGCGCGCTCGTCCGGGCGCGTCGCCCCCTTCCTGCACCTCCCGGTCCAGTCGGGGTCGAGCTCGGTGCTCCGCCGCATGGGCAGGCCCTACGATGCGGCGGGGTTCGAGCGCCTCGTCGCGCGCATCCGCGGGGAGCTGCCCCAGGTCGCCGTCTCCGGGGACCTGATCGTGGGCTTCCCCGGGGAGACGGACGAGGAGTTCGCCGATTCGCTCGCCTTCGTCGAGCGCGTCGGCTTCTCCCGCCTGCACGTGTTCCGCTACAGCGCGCGGCCCGGCACGCCGGCCGCCGAGATGCCCGACCAGGTCGACCCCCGCGTCATGGCGGAGCGGTCCGCGGCCATGCGGGCGCTCGCCGAGCGCTGCGCGCTGCGGGACGCCGCGTCGCGCGTGGGCACCGTCGAGCGCGCGGTGATCGAGTACCCCGGTCGCGGCACGCTCGGCTCCTTCCACCGGGTCTCGGTCGAGGGGGCGGGCGATGCGCCGGCCGGGAGCCTGCTCGAGGTTGCTATCATGGGTGTCGACGGCGACGGGACCCTGCGCGGCCGCGCCGTGCGGCAGCTAGGCTAGGAGGAGCATGGACACGACCGCAGTTCGCCTGACCATCCCCGAGGGCGTCGAGCCCGCCCGCGTCACCGGCGCCGGCGACGCCGTCCTGCGCGCCGTCGAGGGCGCAACGACCGCGTCGGTCGTCGTGCGCGGCGACGCCATCTCGCTTTCGGGCACGCCCGACGAGGTCGAGCTCCTCACGCGTCTGTTCACGCACCTGATCAAGCTGGTCTCGGCCGGCGAGCAGCCCGGCGCCGCGGATGCGCTCCGCGCGCTCGAGGCCCTGCGCGCCGAGTCGGCGGACATCTCCGGGCTCACCGACGACATCCTGCTCACCTACCGCGGGCACGCCATCCGCCCCAAGACGCTCGGCCAGAAGCGCTACATCGACGCCATCCGGTCCAACACCGTCACCTTCTGCCTCGGCCCTGCGGGAACCGGCAAGACCTACCTCGCCATGGCGATCGCCGTCGCGGCGCTCAAGCGCCACGAGGTGGGGCGCATCGTGCTCACCCGCCCCGTGGTGGAGGCGGGGGAGAACCTGGGGTTCCTTCCCGGCACGCTGCAGGAGAAGGTCGACCCCTACGTGCGCCCGCTGTTCGACGCGCTGTTCGACATGATGGACATGGAGCGCGGCTACGCCCTCGTCGAGCAGGGCATCATCGAGATCGCCCCGCTCGCCTACATGCGCGGGCGGACGCTGAACGACGCCGTGGTGGTGCTCGACGAGGCGCAGAACACCACGCCCGAGCAGATGAAGATGTTCCTCACCCGCCTGGGCTTCAACTCGAAGTTCATCATCACCGGCGACACCACCCAGCGCGACCTGCCGGGCCGGCGCGGCGGGCTGACCGATATCGAAGGGATCCTGGCCGGGGTGGACGACATCGCGTTCATCCACCTGAACCGCGCCGACGTCGTGCGCCATGCGCTCGTCGGCCGGATCGTGGAGGCCTATGACGCATATGAGGAAGCGCACGGGGCGGCGCCCCGCGCGAAGGGGGAGGGGGGCGGCCGTGGCCGTGCTCATCAGTAACGACGCCGGGTTGGACACGCTCATCGGCCCCGCCGAGATCGAGGTGGCCGTGCGCGCGACGCTCGCCGCGGAGGGGGTCGAGCGGCCCGTCGAGGTGTCGGTCTCGTTCGTCGACGCGCACGAGATGCAGGGGCTGAACCGCGCCTGGCGCGACATCGACGCGCCGACCGACGTGCTGTCCTTCGAGTGCGAGTCCCCCTTCGACGCCGACGTCCCCGACGGCGAGCCGGTCGAGCTGGGGGATGTGATCCTCGCCCCCGAGGTCATCTCCGCGCAGGCGGGAGGGTTCGGGTGCACGCCCGCCGAGGAGTGCCGGCTCATGCTCGTCCACGGCATGCTCCACCTTCTGGGCCACGACCACATGGCGGACGACGAGGCCCGCGCCATGGAGGACCGCGAGCTCGAGATCCTGCGCGCGCTCGCCCAAGATCGCGGCGAGGACCCCGACGCCGTGCGCATCGGCCCCACGACCCGTCACATCGACGACTGAGCGAGGTGAGCCATGATCCCCGGATCCGATAGGGACCACCCGTCCTTCCTGCGCTCGTTCGGCTACGCCATCGAGGGGTTCGTCACCGCGGTGCGCACCGAGCGCAACATCAAGGTCATGCTCGCCCTCGGCGCCTGCGCGGTCGCGGCGGGCATCGTCTTGCGCATCGACCTTTTGAGCTGGTGCCTGGTCGCCCTGTGCTGCGGCCTCGTCATCTTCGCCGAGCTCGTGAACACCTCGATCGAGGCCGTCGTCGACCTCGCCACCGACGAGTTCCGCCCGCTCGCCAAGCGCGCGAAGGACATCGCCGCGGCGAGCGTCTACACCCTGTCAATAACCGCAGCGATCGTCGGGGTCATCGTGTTCGCCCGCGCGCTCGGTCTCATCGCATGACCTGCAAGGAGGAACCCATGGAAGACCTCGAGAGCCCCGGTGCCGCCACCCCCGCGACGGATGCCGGCGCCGTCCGGGTCCCCGACCCCGACCGGGAGGACCCCGGCATCGACGCGATGGAGGAGCACGATCCCTTCGCCGGCATGACCGACGAGGAGATCGACGCCATGGCCGGCGAGGCCGGCGGCATCGGCGCCGAGCTCGGCCTTTTGGCCGACGACACCCCCGATGGGTTCCGCAGCGGGTTCGTCGCGCTCGTGGGGCGCCCCAACGCCGGCAAGTCCACCCTGCTCAACGCCTGCATGGGGGAGAAGGTCGCCATCACCTCGCCCGTCGCCCAGACCACCCGCCGCCGCATGCGCGCCGTGGTGAACCGCGAGGGCTACCAGCTCGTCTTCGTCGACACCCCGGGGATCCACAAGCCCAAGGACGGCCTCGGCAGCGAGCTCAACCGCAGCGCGCTCGCCGAGCTCTCCGACGTGGACGTGGTCGCCCTGCTCATCGATGCCTCCGCCCCCATCGGGCGCGGCGACGCCTGGGTCGCCGAGCGCGTGCGCGCCTCGTCTGCGGTGAAGATCCTCGTCCTCACCAAGGCCGACCGGGTCGACCAGGCGCGCATGGTCGAGCAGCTCGAGGCGGCCCGCGCGCTCGTCGACTTCGACGACGAGATCGTGGTCTCGTCCACCGAGGGCTTCAACGTCGAGCCGTTCATCGAGCTCGTCTCGCGCTACCTCCCCGAGGGCCCGCGCTGGTTCCCGCGCGGCATGGACACCGACACCGACGATGCGACGCTCGTCGCCGAGTTCGTGCGCGAGAAGGTCCTGCTGCGCACGCGGGAGGAGGTCCCGCATTCGGTGGGCGTCCTGTGCGACTCCTTCGAGCGCTCGAGCCGACTCGTGCGCGTCCACGCGACCATCTTCGTGGAGCGCGAGGGGCAGAAGGGCATCCTGATCGGGAAGCGCGGCGAGATGGTCAAGCACATCGGCACCGACGCCCGCCACGACCTCGAGCGGCTGTTCGGCCGCAAGGTGTACCTGGAGCTCGCCGTGCGCGTGAGGCCCGGCTGGCGCGACGACCCCGTCGAGATCCGCCGCATGGGGTACGCGTTCGAGGAGTGATCCGGTGGCGGGCAGTCGCACCTACCGGGTCCGCGCCGTCGTCCTGGACAAGGTGAAGCTCAAGGAGACCGACCTGATCCTCACGCTGCTCTCGGAGGACGGGCGGCAGGTCCGCGCGGTCGCCAAGGGCGCGCGCAAGCCCGGCAGCCGTCTGGCCGCCCGGTGCGAGCTGTTCTGCACGGCCGACCTGCTGCTCGCCCGGGGGCGCAACCTCGATGTGGTGTCGCAGGCCGAGCTGCTGTCCGCGCCGCTGGGGGCGGGCGCGACCTACGAGCGGCTGTGCGCGGCGAGCAGCATCGCGGAGCTCGCCCGCTACTGCAGCTACGAGGACTCGGAGGACCCCTTCGTCTACGCTATCTGCGAGCGCGCCCTCGCCTGCGCGGGTGACGCCTCGGTCGACGAGGTCCACCTCGACCTCGTCGTGGCCGCCTTCGCCTTCAAGGTGCTCGCGCACCTGGGCTACCGCCCCGTGCTCGACTCCTGCGTGATGTGCGGCGACGGGGCCGTGAGCTCGTTTTCCGCGCAGGCGGGCGGCCTCATGTGCGCGAGCTGCGCCTCAGGCGTGCCGGGCGCCGAGCAGCTCGACGCAAACCAGGTGTCGTGGCTGCGCTCCCTGCTCGCCCTTCGCTTCGACGAGCTCGCCGCCGCGCCCGCGGACGGTCCCACCGCGGCCTTCCTGCTCGCCCTCGCCCATATCTGGGCGGCCACCCACCTCGACGCGCGCCTGCGTGCGCTCGAGTTCATGCTCGGCCGGTGACGCGGCGGGGCATCGGGCGGCCGCGCCGCCGGCGGGGCGACCCGCCGCGGGGTCCGCGACCTTCCCGGGTTCTCCATGATTGCCCCACGAGCGCGCCGTCTACGCGGCGATACGGCCCGTCCGGGGATTGGCCGGTTCAGAAAAACCCTCTCCTGTAATAAAAATTTATCAGGCTATAAGAGGGGAGATTCTATGGCACGACTTCATGTCATGGAGCGCAGCCATGCGCAGGCCGTGATGGACGACCTGCACGACGCGCTCGGCCGGCGCCTCGCGGCTCGCTCGCTCGCGCCGTGTCCGGTGGAGTTCACGGCGGCGCTCGTCAACCTGTGCGCCACCCAGAGCTGCGGCAAGTGCACGCCCTGCCGCGTGGGGCTCAGGGCGCTTTCGGACCTGCTCGAGGACGTGCTCGCCAACCGAGCGACGATGGAGACGATCGATCTGATCGAGAAGACCGCGAACACGATCTACCTGTCGAGCGACTGCGCGATCGGGTATGAGGCCGGTTCGATGGCGCTCATGGCCGTGCGCGGGTTCCGCGACGACTTCGAGCACCACGTGCGCGAGCATGCCTGCGGGTTCGCGGAGAACGAGCGCGTCCCGTGCGTCGCCGGCTGCCCGGCCAACGTCGACATCCCCGGGTACATCTCGCTCGTCGAGGCCGGCCGCTACACCGATGCGGTCAGGCTCATCCGCAAGGACAACCCGCTGCCCATCGTCTGCGGGCGCGTATGCGAGCACCCCTGCGAGATGCACTGCCGCCGCGGCATCGTCGACGACCCGTTGAACATCCTGGCGCTCAAGCGCTACGCGACCGACCATATGGAGCACGATTACCGTCCCGTCATGGCGGAGCCGGCCGGCAGGCGCGTCGCCGTCATCGGCGGCGGCCCCGCCGGCATCAGCTGCGCGTACTATCTCGCGCTCATGGGCCATACGGTCACGATCTTCGAGCAGCGCAAGCACTTGGGCGGCATGCTGCGCTACGGCATCCCGAGCTACCGCCTGCCGCGCGAGGACCTCGACCAGGAGATCCAGTGGATCCTGGACTGCGGCATCGAGGTTGAGCTCGAGCACGCGGTGGACGGCGCCGAGCTCGAGCGGATGCGCGCGGACTTCAATGCGGTCTACCTCGCCATCGGCGCGCACAACGACAAGAAGCTCGGCCTTCCCGGTGAGGATGCCGAGGGCGTCGTCTCCGCGGTCCAGATGCTGCGCGCCATCGGCGACGGCGAGATGCCCGACTTCTCGGGCGAGCGCGTCGTGGTCATCGGCGGCGGCAACGTCGCGATGGACGTCGCCCGCTCGAGCGTCCGCCTGGGAGCCGAGAAGGTCATCATCGCGTACCGCCGCCGCATCTGCGACATGACGGCGCAGGATGCCGAGATCGCCGGGGCCGAGGCCGAGGGGTGCCAGATCATGGAGCTCAACGCCCCCGTGCGCATCGAGACGACCGACGACGGCCGGGTCGCCGGCGTGGTCGTCCAGCCGCAGATCATCGGCGCGCCCCGCCGCGGGCGCCCCGCGCCCCGTGCCGCCGCCGCTCCCGAGCAGCTCATCGCCTGCGACCGCGTGATCGTGGCCATCGGCCAGGACATCGATTCCGCCCCGTTCGAGGCCATGGGCGTGCCGTGCTCGTGGGGCCGCATCGTGACCGATTCCGACGGCGCCGTGCCCGGTTTCGAGGGGCTGTACTCGGGCGGCGATTGCCAGACCGGTCCCGCGACCGTCATCCGCGCCATCAACGCCGGTAAGGTCGCGGCCGCCAACATCGACCGTCACCTCGGGTTCGACCACAACATCGAGCTCGACGTCGAGCTGCCGCCCGTCCAGTTCAAGGGCAAGCGCCTGTGCGGCCGCTGCGAGCTCAAGGAGCGCGACGCCGCCGAGCGCATCGGCGACTTCGAGATGGCCGAGATCGGTCTCACCGAGGAGGAGGCGCACCAGGAGGCCTCGCGCTGCCTGCGCTGCGACCACTTCGGCTTCGGCGCGTTCCGTGGGGGGAGGAATTTCCAGTGGTAAAGCTGATCATCGACGACCGCGAGGTCGAGGTGCCCGAGCACACGACGATCCTGGACGCGGCGGCGAGCGCGGGCATCGAGATCCCGACGCTGTGCTACCTGCGCGACCTCAACGAGGTCGGGGCGTGCCGCGTGTGCGTGGTCGAGGTCGAGGGCATCGACCAGCTCGTGGCCGCATGCAACAACTACGTGCTCGACGGCATGGTCGTGCGCACGAACAGCCGCAAGGCGCGCATCGCGCGCAAGGCGAACGTCGAGTTTTTGCTCTCGCAGCATGATTCCGAGTGCACGAGCTGCGCCCGTTCGGGCAACTGCTCGCTGCAGAGTCTGGCGAACGACCTGGGGATCACCGACCTGCCGTATCCCAAGCATCTCGAGGGGTTCCGCTCCGACCCCGCCTTCCCGCTCATCCGCAACAACGACAAGTGCATCAAGTGCCTGCGCTGCATCCAGATCTGCGAGAAGGTCCAGGCGACGGGCGTGTGGGACCTCACGAGCCGCGCGAGCCACGCGTCGGTGAACGCGGCGGGCGGCAAGGAGCTCTCGCAGACCGACTGCGCCCTGTGCGGTCAGTGCATCACGCATTGCCCGACCGGAGCCCTGCGCGCCCGCGACGACACGGAGCGCGTGTTCGACGCCCTGGAGGATCCGGAGAAGATCTGCCTCGTGCAGATCGCCCCGGCGGTCCGCACCTCGTGGGGCGAGTCCCTCGGCCTCACCCATGAGCAGGCGACCGTCGAGCGCCTGGCGAGCGCGCTGCGCGCCATGGGCTTCGATTACGTGTTCGACACGAACTTCTCAGCGGACCTCACCATCATGGAAGAGGGCTCCGAGCTGCTCGAGCGCATCAAGAAGGCGAGCGAGCCGGGCGGGGAGGATATCAAGTTCCCGATGTTCACCTCGTGCTGCCCCGGATGGATCCGCTACGTCAAGTCGCACTATCCGGAGCTGCTCGACCAGGTCTCGACGTCCAAGTCCCCGCAGCAGATGTTCGGCGCGGTCGCCAAGACCTACTATGCCCATGCGCTGGGCGTGGACCCCTCGAAGATCTTCAGCGTGTCCATCATGCCGTGCGTCGCCAAGAAGGCCGAGGCCGCGCTGCCGACCATGGTGGGCGAGACCGGCGACCCCGACGTCGACGTGGTGCTCACGGTGCGCGAGGTCGACCGCATGATCCGCGCGTCGCACATCGACGCGGGCGCCCTGCCCGAGCAGGAGCTCGACCAGCCGCTCGGCGTCGGCACGGGCGCGGCGGTCATCTTCGGTGCGACCGGCGGCGTCATGGATGCGGCCCTGCGCTCCGCCTACTTCCTCGCGACGGGCGAGAATCCCGACCCCGACGCCTTCTCCGGCGTGCGCGGCCTCGACGGCTGGAAGGAGAAGACCTTCGATCTGGCCGGCACCCCGCTGCGCGTGGCCGTGGCCCACGGGCTGGGCAACGCCCGCAAGCTTATCGAGGCGCTTCGGGCCGGCGAGGTCTCCTACGACTTCGTCGAGATCATGGCGTGCCCCGGCGGGTGCGTGGGTGGCGGCGGCCAGCCCATCCACGACGGCTGCGAGCTCGCCGGCGAGCGCGGCGACGTGCTGTGGGGCCTCGACGCGCAGGCGCCCATCAGGTTCTCCCACGAGAACCCGAGCGTGAAGCTCGTCTACGATGACTTCCTCGGCCATCCGCTCTCCGAGCGCGCCGAGGAGCTTCTCCATACCGACCATACCGCCTGGTCGATGGGAAAATAGGGACAGGCACTTTTTTCCCACGTACCGCGGCCGGGGCGATCGTCCCGGCCGCGGCCTGTTTGGCGGGAAAATAGTGACAGGCACTTTTTTCCCGCTGCATACGGTATGGCACATCCGCAGGGCGGGCATAAGAATCCAACCCTCTTCCGTGCACGCCTGGAATCCCAGGTCGGCTTCGTGCGGCGATCCGACCTCATGGGAGTTGTGAGCCGAAGGGAAGGGGGAGTCGCCATGAGGACCGCGCGGAAGCGCTCCGAGACCGGGTACTACCATGTGGTGAACCGCGGCAACAACAGGCAGGCGATCTTCGGGGACGATGCCGACCGGTTGAAGTTCCTGGATCTCCTCGATCGCGGCAGGCGGGAATTCGGTTTGCGCATCATCGCATGGTGCCTGATGGGCAATCACGTGCACCTGCTGCTCGATGATGCCGAAGGCCGACTGAGCGCGTTCATGCACAAGGTTCTCGGCGGGTATGCCTTCTACCTGAACGCCCGCCGCGGGCGCGGCGGCCATCTTTTCCAGGGGAGGTTCTTCAGCGACCCCATCGAATCCGACGAGCGCCTGCTGGAGTGCGTCCGCTACATCCTCAACAACCCCGCCTACGCAGGCATCTGCCCGGCCGGCGCGTATCGGTGGAGCTCTTACGCCGAGTACGCGGGGGAGCGGGAGTCCTCTCTCACGGATACGTCGACCGTGCTCGATCTGCTCGGGAGCACGGAGCTGCTCACCCGCTTCATAGCCGATCGCGACCGGTGCATCTATGCATTCGAGGGCGGCAGGTACCTGCCGGACGATGAGGCCCGGCGTCTGGCGGTCGCCGTTTCGGAGCGCTTCGGCACGACCTTGGACGAGGTGCACGCGTTGCGCCTGCCCGCACGAGGCGAAGTGATACGGGCCTTGAGCGCCGGGGGCCTGAGCTATAAGCAGATCGGGCGCCTGTGCGGCATCAGCTCCTCCGCGGTCGGCAGGGCCGTGGCGGGAAAATAGTGCCCGTCCCTGGCGGGAAAATAGTGCCTGTCCCTTTTTTCCCAATGCATTTCATAGGTTTGATCCCATGCAAGGCGTGCTAGAGTGGATAGAGCGTCCCTGGTGGGCGCTTTTGCTGTTTCGAGGGAGAGGAAAGCATGGACCAGTTCTTCAAGATCGGTGACCGCGGGTCCTCGGTGGCAACCGAGCTGCGCGCGGGTCTCACCACGTTTCTCGCCATGGCCTACATCATCGTGGTCAACCCGCTCATCTTGGAGGCGGGCGGCGTGCCCGTCACCGCTGCGGTCACGGCCACCTGCGTCGGCGCGGGCATCATGACCATCCTCATGGGCGTGTGCGCCAACCGACCGCTCGCGTGCGCCTCGGGCATGGGCATCAACTCGATCGTCGCCTACACGCTCTGCGGCTCGATGGGCCTCGGCTGGCAGACGGCCATGGCCGTCGTCCTCATCGAGGGCATCGCCATCCTGCTGCTCGTGCTCTGCGGCCTGCGCGAGGCCATCATGGAGGCCATCCCGGTGTCGCTCCGTCGCGGCATCTCCATCGGCCTCGGCCTGTTCATCGCGATGATCGGCCTGAAGGACGGCGGCATCATCCTGGCCAACGCCGACACGCTCGTGTCGCTCGGCAGCGTGACCGATCCGACGTTTCTGGTCGGCGCCATCTCCATCGTGGCGACGGTCGTCCTGTACTCCATGAAGGTCAAGGGTGCGCTGCTGTGGGGCATCGTGATCGCAGCCGTCTGCGGGATCCCGCTGGGCGTGACCCAGACCCCCGCGGGCATCGTCGCCCCGCTCGATTTCTCGACCTTCGGCGCCCCGTTCATGGCCGACGCCGACGGCGTGATGGGCCTTGTCAAGGCGGTCTCCACCCCGACGATCCTGCTGTTCGCCTTCTCGCTCATGATGAGCGACTTCTTCGACACCATGGGCACCGCCATGGCCGTGGCCAAGCAGGGCGAGTTCCTGACCGAGGACGGCAAGGTCGAGGACATCAAGCCGATCCTCATCGTCGACTCCGCCGCGGCGGCGGTGGGCGGCATCATGGGCGCCTCGTCCATCACGACCTTCGTCGAGTCCGCCTCGGGTGCCGCAGACGGCGGCCGCACCGGCCTCACCTCGGTCTTCACCGGCGTGCTGTTCATCCTCGCCGCGTTCCTCTCGCCGCTCATCTCCTGCATCAGCTCGGCTGCGACCTGCGGCGCGCTCGTGTTCGTCGGCTTCCTCATGATGAGCGACGCCGTCATGGTCAAGTGGGACGACGTGCTCGAGGGCTTCCCGACGTTCATGATCATCGCCGGCATCCCGTTCACCTACTCGATCTCCAACGGCATCGGCCTCGGCTTCATCACCTACATCATCGTCGCCGTGGTGACCGGCCGCGCGAAGTACGTGCGCCCGCTCATGTGGGTCGCGGGCCTCGCGTTCCTGCTGTACTTCCTGCTGCTGTAGCCTCAGGGCCCCGCTTCGCGTTCCGCACGGCGCCCGCAGGTCTCCTGCGCGCCGTGCACGCGCATGACGTTGGGCGCCCGCCTCCGGCCGGTATGGCGGCCCCGCGCGGTTAGTGCAGGTCTGGTGAAGAGTCGGACCTGTGGTATCATACGACGCTGTTGGTACCTCGACCTTGGTTGCCCGCTCCACCGGCGGCTACCCAGATCGGGGCGAATCTACGCCGGGGCGCGATCCCCGGTTCTGACGAAAGGTGTTCACATGACCATCTCCAAGGAGCGCAAGGCCGAGCTCACCGCTCAGTTCGGCAAGAACGGCGCCGACACCGGCAACCCCAAGGTCCAGGTCGCCATCCTGACCGACCGCATCCGCGAGCTCACCGAGCACATGAAGTCCCACCCGAAGGACTTCCACACCCGCCGCGGCCTGCTCATGCTCGTCGGCCGTCGTCGCCGCCTTCTGTCCTACATCAAGAAGAACGACATCTTCGAGTACCGTGAGCTCATCAAGCAGCTCGGCATCCGCGATAACATCCAGTAGAGATTCGTGCATGCAGGAGCCCCCGCGGGGGCTCCTTTTCATGTAGGGGCCCGCGACCGCTGGTCCTACACCGCCGGACCCGCCGTGCCGGATCCGGCCAGAAGAAGTCCCGCACGCAAAGGGGCGTGCGGAGTTGAGGAGAGAAATGACACTCGTATCCAAGACCTTTGAGCTGTACGGCAAGACCTACACGCTGGAGGCCGGCGAGCTCGCCAAGCAGGCGACCGGCGCCGCGCTCGTCAAGCAGGGCGACACCACCGCCCTCGTGACCGTCGTCGTGTCCAAGGAGCGGAAGAACTACGACTTCTTCCCCCTGACCGTCGACTTCAACGAGAAGATGTACGCGGCGGGCCGCATCCCCGGCGGCTACCTCAAGCGCGAGGGCCGTCCCAGTGAGAAGGCCACGCTCACCGCGCGCATGATCGACCGCCCCATCCGCCCGAGCTTCCCCGACGGCTTCCGCAACGAGGTCCAGATCGTGGCGACCTCGCTCGTCGCCGACCAGGTGAACCCCATCGACGTCATCTGCACGATGGGCGCCTCCCTCGGCCTCACCCTGGGCGGCGTGCCCTTCGAGGGCCCGCTCGCATGCGTCCGCATCGGCCGCGACACCGAGACCGGCGCCTTCATCGTGAACCCCACCTACGAGGAGCGCGAGGCGTCCGACCTCGACCTCGAGCTCGCGGGCACCCGCGACTTCATCTCCATGGTGGAGGCCGGCGCCGACGAGGTGACCGAGGAGGACATGCTGGCCGCCATGCAGTTCGGCCAGGAGGCCATCGGCGCGTTCTGCGACGCCCAGCTCGAGTTCGTCGCCGAGTGGGAGCGCGTCAACGGCCCCATCCAGCCCAAGGAGTACATCCTCGACCAGCCCGTCCCGGAGGTCGAGGAGCGCATCTTCGCCCACTACGACGAGATGTACGCCGCCCTCTCCGACGCCGACAAGCTCTCCCGCATCGCGCATGTCGAGGAGCTGAAGGAGCGCATCCGCGCCGAGTTCAGCGAGGAGGAGCAGGCCGCGTGGGAGCGCGAGATCCCGGTCAACCTCAAGAAGCTCGAGAAGAAGGCCATGCGCAGCATGGTCGTCGAGACCGGCGAGCGCGTCGACGGCCGTGCCGCCGACGAGATCCGCCCCATCATGGTGAAGGACTCCTACCTGCCGCTCGTGCACGGCTCCGGCCTGTTCCAGCGCGGCCAGACCCAGGTGCTGTCGGTGCTCTCGCTCGGGATGCTGAACGAGGGCCAGCGCCTCGATACGATCGAGCCGGTCGAGGGCAAGCGCTACATGCACCAGTACAACTTCCCGCCCTTCTGCACGGGTGAGACCGGTCGCATCGGCGCCCCCAAGCGCCGCGAGATCGGTCACGGCAACCTCGCCGAGCGCGCGCTGCTCCCGGTGCTGCCCGATGAGAACGAGTTCCCCTACGCCATCCGCGTGGTGTCCGAGGTCATGGAGTCCAACGGCTCCTCGTCCATGGCGTCCACCTGCGCGAGCTGCCTGGCGCTCATGGACGGCGGCGTGCCGCTGAAGCGCCCCGTGTCCGGCATCGCCATGGGCCTCATCCAGGAGGAGGGCAAGACCGTGGTCCTGTCCGACATCCAGGGCATCGAGGACTTCCTGGGCGACATGGACTTCAAGGTCACCGGCACCGAGCGCGGCATCACCGCGCTGCAGATGGACAACAAGGCCACCGGCCTCACCTTCGACATCCTGGCCCGCGCGCTCGAGCAGGCCAAGGCCGGCCGCGCGTTCATCCTGGGCAAGATGCTCGACGTCATCCCTGCCCCGCGCGAGACCACGCGCGAGACCGCGCCGCGCATCACCACGATCACCGTCCCGGTCGATAAGATCCGCGAGGTCATCGGCAAGGGCGGCGACGTCATCCGCGGCATCCAGGACGAGACCGGCGCCTCCATCGACATCGAGCAGGACGGCACCGTCTACGTCGGCGGCGTCGGCGAGTCCGTCGAGCAGGCCATCGAGCGCATCAACCTGATCATCAAGGAGCCCGAGGTCGGGGAGGAGTACACCGGCCGCGTCGTGACCATCCAGTCCTTCGGCGCGTTCGTCCGCCTCTTCGGCAACAAGGACGGCCTGCTGCACATCTCGCGCGTGGCCAACGGCCGCGTCGACCGCGTGGAGGACGTCCTCAACGTGGGCGACGAGGTGCGCGTGAAGGTCATCGACATCGACGAGAAGGGCAAGGTCTCGCTCGACCGCCTCGACAAGCCCGAGGCGCCGGCCGGCTCCGGCTCCGACGAGGGCTTCAAGGGCAACCACCGCGAGCGCCGCGAGCGCGGTGACCGCCCGGGCCGCCCGCGCCGCGACCACGGCGACCGCCCGCGCCGCCCCGGCGACAACGGCGGCCGCACCCCGCGCCGCCATCACGAGGGGTAAGCCGACTCCGTGAGAGCAAGGGACCCCCGGATCCTCCTCGACGCGCCCGATGCGCGTCCGAGGCGGGCCGGGGGTCCCTCCCGTTTTCACCCGTCCGCGTTCCGCTGTTCGTGTGGGGACGGGTCCCGGAGTGTATTTCCCGCCGCTCCAGTTGGTACAATTCACTATCCATGTCCATGCCCGTGCCCATTCGCGGTGCGCGGCATCTTTTTTGAACGGCACGGCGGCGCTCTTCGCCGCCGATCTGATACGCGACGAAGGAAAGGAACCACACCACCCCATGGCATCCACAACCAAGAAATCCGCACCGCTCAAGATCATCCCCTTGGGCGGCCTTGACGGCATCGGCAAGAACATGACCGTGTTCGAGTGCGGCGACGACATGGTGCTCGTCGACGCCGGCCTCATGTTCCCCGACGACTCCCAGCCCGGCATCGACCTGGTGCTTCCCGACTACACTTATGTCCTGGAGAACGAGGAGAAGCTCCGCGGCATCGTGGTCACCCACGGCCACGAGGACCACACCGGCTCCCTGCCGTACCTGCTGCAGGACCTCAACAACAAGGTGCCCATCTTCTCGAGCAAGCTCACCCTGGGCTTCATCGAGGGCAAGCTCTCGGAGTTCCGCATCCGCGCGCCCAAGTTCCGCGAGGTGCACGGCGGCAGCCATGTGAACCTCGGCTGCATCCAGATCGACTTCTTCTCCATGACGCACTCCATCCCCGGCGCGCTGGGTGTCTTCATCCGCACCCCGCAGGGCACGGTCATGCACACCGGCGACTTCAAGCTCGACCAGACCCCGATCGACGGTGTCACGCCCGACTACGCCGCCATCAACAAGTTCGCCAAGCAGGGCATCGACCTGCTCATGTCCGACTCGACCAACGCCACGCGCCCCGGCTTCACCAAGTCCGAGGCCGAGGTCGGGCCCTCCCTGTACGCCGCGATCAAGAACGCGCCGGGCCGCGTCTTCGTCGCCTCGTTCTCCAGCCACATCCACCGTCTGCAGCAGATCTGCGACGCCGCGCGCTCCTGCGGGCGCAAGATCGTGGTGACCGGCCGCTCCATGCTCACCAACACGCGCGTCGCGCGCGAACTCGGGTACCTGCAGATCCCCGAGGAGGACATCATCGACGCCTACGAGATCGACAACCTCCCCGAGGACCAGATCGTCGTCATGTGCACCGGTTCCCAGGGCGAGCCGCTCTCCGCGCTCTCCCGCATGGCCAACGGCGAGCACAAGACCCTCTCCATGCACGAGGGCGACACGGTGATCATCTCCGCCACGCCGATCCCGGGCAACGAGAAGGGCGTGCAGCAGGTCGTGAACAGCCTGGCCAAGATCGGCTGCGACGTCTACGACAAGAACCGCACCCTCGTGCACGTCTCCGGCCACGGCAGCCAGGAGGAGCTCAAGCTCATGCTGGCCATGGCCAAGCCCTCATACTTCATGCCGGTCCACGGCGAGGCCGTCCACCTGCGCGCCCATGCCTCGCTCGCGCGCAAGATGGGCATCCCGTCCGACCGCATCTTCGTGCTCGACAACGGCGACTCGCTCGAGATGCGCGCCGGCAAGGTGCGCCGCGGCTCGTCCGTCGAGTCCGGCGTGGTCTACGTCGACGGCCTGCGGATCGGTGACACCGACCCCATCGTGCTGCGCGACCGCCAGAAGCTCGCGAACGACGGCATGGTCACCGCGGTGGCCATCGTCTCGCTCAAGCGCAAGCGGGTCGATGCGATCGAGTTCTCCGGCCGCGGCGTCTCCTTCACCATCGACGACGAGTTCTCCGCCGACGCGTCCGCCTCGATCATGAAGATGATCGAGAAGGGCAAGTTCAACTTCACGAGCAGCGGCACCGACGCCCTGCGCAAGGCCGTGCGCGACTCGCTGTCCAACTTCATCTGGAACCGCACCCGCACCCGCCCGATGATCATCCCGGTCGTCATGGAGGTCTGACGTGGCGTCGACGGGCAACAGGAGCAAGGGCTCGAAGGGGAAGGGCCGCGCCGCGGGCGCCGCGGCGGCCCCCCGGTCCCTGCGCGCCAACGAGGCGCGCGCAGCGCAGCAGGACGCCCCTGCCGCGCCGCTGCTCGCCGCCGGTTCGGGGCGCGATATCGCCGGCGTGGTGCTCGCCATCGTCGCCGTGGCGTCCCTCATCGCCGTGGTGTCCCCCTCCTCGGCCCCCGTTGCCGCCGCGCTCGCCGGCTTCTTCCACCTGGGCTTCGGCCTGGGCGGGTACGTCGTCCCGCTCGTCATGCTCGCGGCCGCCGCGCTGCTGTTCATAGGCGGCGAGGCCCCGGTGACCGCGCGCACGGCCGCGGGCGCCGCGCTCATCTTCTGCGCCGTGCTCGCCATGCTCTCGCTCTCGGTGCCCGGCACCGAGGTCTCGACCGCGGCGATGTTCGACGAGGCGCGCCTCTCCTCGAGCGGCGGCTACCTCGGCGCCTTCGCGGCGAGCGCGCTGCAGGGGGCGCTCGGCAAGACCATCTCCTACGTCGTGCTGGTCGGTGCGGTGGTGCTCGGTCTCGTCATCATCGGCTTCTCCGTGGGCGACCTCGCCCGCGGCATCGCCGATCGTGCCGAGCGCTTCGCCCAGCGCCGTCACGTCGACATCAACGAGAGCCCGTGGGGCGACGCCCCGGCGGCCCCCGCGGCCCGTCGCGCCGTCCCCGAGGCCGCGCAGGCGCCCCTGTTCGACGAGGGCGCCGCGCAGACCACCTACCTCGGCAACCGCACGACCACCCTGCTCGACCACGAGGACGACCCCAAGGGGGAGGACCCGCTCGTCGACGTGTCCGACCAGCTCGCCGCCGAGCGCGCGAGGACCGTGCTCATCCCGGTGAAGGACCGCTGCGCGGAGGCAGCCCCCGAGGACGCGCCCGCACCCGAGTCCTCCGCCCCCGCGAGCCGTCGGACCCGCCGTCCCGCGGCCGCATCCGAGCCGGCCGCATCCGCCGAGCCCCATATGGAGCCCCAGGACGTCCTCCCGTGGTCCGAGCCCGACACCGATCCCGATCCCGCGGGCGGCACCTCCGCCGCGGAGGAGCCCGCGCCCGAGCGCCTCGTGAAGACCGCCGAGGGCGAGCGCCCCGTGCCCGCGTTCCTGCGCCAGGCGGCGGGGGAGGGCCCGCGCCCCGCGGCACCCGCCGCGCCGGCCCGCGCCCCGCAGGCGCCCGCTGCGCCGTCGAGCGCCGCCTCGGACGAGGAGGAGGGGCGCAGGCTCCCTCCCGCCACGATGCTGCGCCACAACCCCGCCTCCGCCTCGAGCACGAGCTCGGCCAAGGAGCTCGAGCAGACCGCCGAGGGCCTCCAGGCGACCCTGCAGGAGTTCGGCCTCCACGCGCGCGTGGTCGGCTGGATCGCCGGCCCCACCGTCACGACCTTCAAGGTGCAGCCCGGCGAGGGCGAGCGCGTGAGCCGCATCTCGAGCCTCGAGGACGACATCGCCCTGTCGCTCGCGACGGACTCGGTCCGCATCTTCGCCCCCATCCCGGGGACGTCGCTGGTGGGCATCGAGATCCCCAACCGCACGCGGCAGACGGTCGCGTTCGGCGACATCCTGCCCTACGTCACCGGCGGCCCGCTCGAGTTCGCGCTCGGCCGCGACGCCGAGGGACAGCCCATGGTCGCTGACCTCGCCAAGATGCCGCACCTGCTCATCGCCGGCACGACCGGCTCGGGAAAGTCCGTCGTCATCAGCTCCATCCTCATGAGCCTGCTCATGCGCACCTTCCCCGAGGACGTGCGCCTGATCATGGTCGACCCCAAGCGCGTCGAGTTCGCCCCCTACGACGGGCTGCCCCATCTGTACGTGCCGGTCGTCACCGAGCCCAAGCAGGCCGCGAGCGCCCTGCAGTGGGCCGTCTCCGAGATGGAGCGCCGCCTCAAGATCTTCGAGCGCATCGGTGTGCGCAAGATCTCCACCTTCAACGAGAAGCAGGCAGCGGGCGAGTTCGAGAAGTACGACAACCCGCCGGCCAAGATGCCCTACCTCGTCATCGTCATCGACGAGCTCTCCGACCTCATGATGGTCGCCGGCAAGGACGTGGAGGCGAGCATCGTGCGCATCGCCCAGCTCGGCCGCGCCGCGGGCATCCATATGATCGTGGCGACCCAGCGCCCCAGCTCCAACGTCGTGACCGGTCTGATCAAGGCCAACATCACCAACCGCATCGGCCTCACGGTCGCCACGGGCATCGACAGCCGCGTCATCCTTGACCAGACGGGCGCCGAGAAGCTCATCGGCCAGGGCGACATGCTGTTCTCCCGCGTGGACTGGGGCAAGCCCAAGCGCATCCAGGGCTGTTTCGTGTCGGACGAGGAGATCTTCTCGGTCGTCGAGTTCGTCAAGGAGCAGAGCCCCGCCGACTACCACACCGAGATCCTCTCCGCGGTCTCCCCGGCCGCCATGGGCGGCGGCGGGGGCGGCGGGGCGCACGAGCCCGCCGAGGACGACCCCCTCATCTGGGAGGCCGCGCGCATCGTGGTCGAGTCCCAGCTCGGGTCCACCTCGGGCCTCCAGCGGCGCCTCAAGGTCGGCTACGCCCGTGCGGGGCGCATCATGGACATGCTCGAGGAGAAGGGCGTCGTCGGTCCCCCCGACGGGTCCAAGCCGCGCGAGGTGCTGCTCGACGAGGAGGGCCTCGCCGCGCTCGAGGAGGTCGAGGCGCGCATGTCCGCTGAAGACGAGTTTGGAGGCTTCTGATGGCCAGCCGGTTCGGAGAGATGCTGCTCAACCGACGCCGCGAGCTCGGCATGTCGATCCAGCAGGTCGCCAACGTGATCAAGATCCGCCCGCAGATCATCGAGTTCTTCGAGACGGGCAACTTCGCCTCCATGCCCCCGCGCGGCTACGCGCAGGGCATGATCGCGAGCTACGCCCGCTACCTCGGCCTCAACCCGCGCGAGGTGGTGAACGCCTACTTCGACGAGCTGTACGTGTTCGAGCGCAGCGGAAGCGCCGCCGGCAGCAGGTTCACGGAGGGCGCGACCGACCCCGTCCCGCGCAGCATGAGCACGAGCGGCCGCTACCTCATGGTCGACCCGGCGCCTCCCAGCTCGCGGTTCGCGCAGCGCCCGCCCCAGGCGGGCTACGTGTCCGATTCCTCATCGGGGCATGTGCCCATGCGCGTCGCCGGCAACGAGCGGCGCGCGGCCAACCTGCCCCCCGCGGGCGGGCAGCGCAGGTCCCTGCGCCCGGCGGAGGGCTACCGCCAGCGCCCGGAGGGTGCCGGCGCGCCGCGCTCGGGCGACGGCAGGACCCTCCAGATGCGGCGACCGGCCGGCGGGGGCTACCCGGAGCGCAGGCAGCGCCCCGGCTCCGCGGGCTCAGGCTACGCGGACCGGCGCGCCCGCCCCGGCTCCGCCGGGCGCGGCCGGGGGTCCTCCGCGGGGTATCGCGCGGGCTCGTCCCCGCGGCGCGCCGGAGCGGTCTCCGGCATGCTCGGCGACCCGCGGATGATGCTCGTCGCCCTCGCGGTCATCGCCCTGCTGCTCGTCATCGTCGTCTTCCTCCTGGTCCGCAGCTGCTCGGCTCCCGCGTCCTCGGGGACCGATGCGGTCCAGTCCGCCCAGGTGTCCTCGGGCTCCTCGGACTCCGGCTCCTCGTCGTCGGACTCCCCCGATGACGCGTCGTCGTCGGGTTCCTCCGCGAGCGACGCGGCCGGTTCGTCCACTGGGTCCTCCTCGGCATCCGGCAGCTCGTCAAAGGACGCTTCCGGTACCTCGGCGGACGATGACGAGGCGACCCAGACCGTCGTGCGCGTGACCCTCGACGAGGGGAAGAGCTCCTGGATCGAGATCCGCGTCGACGGCGAGTACGTCTACCAGGGTCAGACCGCCGGCCCCTTCGAGCAGGAGTTCACCCCGACGCAGTCCGTCGAGATCACCGTCGACCATCCGAACGACGTCTCGGTCCTCGAGAACGGGGAGAGCGTCGACTGGGATACCAAGACCTCGGGCGTGGGGCGCGTGACCATCACGGTCCCGCAGACCGCGTCCGCGAGCGGGCAGCAGGACGCCTCGGACGGCACCGATTCGACCGATACCTCACTAAGCGCGCAGTCTTCGGACGGCTCGTCCTCCGACGAGTAGCCCGGCTGCGGGAAAGGAGCATCATGGCCAAGGATTCCAGCTTCGACGTCGTGTCCCAGGTGGACATGCAGGAGGTCGACAACGCGCACCAGCAGTGCGTGCGCGAGATCGCCCAGCGCTACGACCTCAAGGGCTCCGGCGCCTCCGTCGACCTCGCGAAGGGGGAGGGCGTCTTCACGGTGAGCGCCCCCGCCGACTTCGTCGCGCGCCAGGTCATCGACGTCCTCGGCAGCAAGCTCATCAAGCGCGGCATCGACCTCTCCGCCGTGCGCTGGGACGCCCCCCAGGCCGCCTCCGGCGGCACCGTCCGCGTCGTCGGGAGGATCGTCCAGGGCATCGACCAGCCCACGGCCAAGCGCATCAACAAGGACGTGAAGGACACCAAGGCCAAGGTCAAGGTCACCATCGAGGCCGACAAGCTCCGCGTCTCCTCCCCGTCCAAGGACGCGCTCCAGCAGGTCATCGCCTTCCTGCGCGAGCAGGACTACGGCCAGCCGCTCCAGTTCACCAACTACCGATAGGGCCCGCCGGACGGGTCCGCGCGATCAAGGGGATCGAGGATATGTCCGAACACTTCGCCGACGCCTTCGGCGCCGTCTACTTCATCACGCTCGGGTGCGCCAAGAACGAGGTCGATACCGACCGCATGCGCTCGCTTCTGCTCGCGGCCGGGTACGAGGAGGCGCTCGATGTGGACGAGGCCGACCTCGCCATCGTGAACACCTGCTCGTTTCTGGCCTCCGCGACCGAGGAGAGCATCGAGGCGACCCTCGCGCTCGCCGAGGACGCGGCGGACGGCGTGCGCGGGCTGCCCATCGTGATGTGCGGCTGCGTCCCCTCGCGCTACGGCGCCGAGCTGCCCGCCGAGCTCCCCGAGGTCGCCGCCTTCGTCCGCACGGACGAGGAGGACGGCATCGTCGGCGTCGTCGACGGCCTCCTCGGCGTGTCCCGCACGGCGCCGGCTCACGTCCCGGATGTCAAGCGCACGGTCGAGGGCTCGGTCGCCTTCGTCAAGATCTCCGACGGCTGCGACCGCTTCTGCAGCTTCTGCGCGATCCCCTATATCCGCGGCCGCTACCGCAGCCGCCCGTGGACCGAGATCCGCGACGAGGTGGTCGACCTCGTCGCCGAGGGCGTCCGGGAGCTCGTGCTCATCGGCCAGGACACGGGTATCTGGGGCCGCGACCTCGACGGGGCGGGGGAGGGGCCGCGCGACCTCGCGGGGCTCCTGCGCGCCGTCGCCGAGGCGGTGCGTCCCCACAAGGTCTGGGTCCGCGTCCTCTACCTCCAGCCCGAGGGCATGACCGACGACCTCATCGCCGCCATCCGCGACACGCCCGAGGTGCTCCCCTATATCGACATCCCGGTTCAGCACTGCAGCTCCCGGGTGCTCGCCGCCATGAACCGGTCCGGTTCGGAGCGCGAGCTCGAGGAGCTCTTCGAGCGTCTGCGCCGCGAGATCCCGGGCATGGTCATCCGCACCACCTACCTGGTCGGATTCCCCGGCGAGACGGATGGGGAGCACGAGGCCATGCTCGCGTTCATGGACCGCATCGGGTTCGACTACACGAGCGTCTTCTCCTTCTCCCCGGAGGAGGGCACGCGCGCCGTCCGCCTGGACGGCCAGATCGACGACGAGACGAAGCGCGAGCGCACGCAGGCCGCCGTCGATCTCGCCGAGGCGCTCGGCTTCGCCGCCACCGCCGCGCGCGTGGGGCAGACCGCCGAGGTGATCGTCGACGGGATCGAGGAGACCGACGAGGGCTACGAGCTCATCGGCCACGCCTGGTTCCAGGCCCCTGACAGCGACGGCGCCGTCCATCTGGATGCCGAGGAGGCCGCCGTGGGCGACGTCCTCACGGTCGAGTTCACCGACAGCTTCTGCTACGAGCTCGTCGGCCGCGTCGTGAAGGAGTAGCCATGCCGCATTCACCGTCCCCGCGCGGGGGCATCTGGACCCCCGCCAACGTCGTCACCTGCGTGCGGATCCTGTTCATCCCGGTGTTCATGGTCCTATGCGACCTGTCCTTCCGGGGGCATGCGGAGGACCCCTCCGTCCCGCTCGCCTTCGCGGCCTTCACGCTGTACATGCTGCTCAGCCTGACCGACAAGGTCGACGGCTACCTCGCCCGCTCGCGCGGGGAGGTCACCGACTTCGGGAAGTTCCTCGACCCGATCGCCGACAAGCTCCTCGTGTTCTCCGCGCTGCTGCTCCTCATGGACATGGGCTACGTGAACCTGTGGTTCGTCTTCGTGATCCTCGTGCGCGAGTTCCTGGTGAGCGCGCTGCGCATGGTGGCGAGCGCCGCCGGGGTGGTCATCGCCGCGGACAGGCTCGGCAAGGCCAAGACCGCGGTGACGATGGTCGCCATCTGCTTCTACCTCTTTACCTTCGCCTTCGGGGCCCTGATGGGCGATGCCGCCGCCAGTATGCCGCTGCTCGTCTCCGACGCCCTGATGGTCGCCGCGGTGGTGCTCACGGTCGTCTCCGGCGCTCAGTACTTCTGGAACGGCCGCTCGGTCATCTTCTCGTAGGGGGGCGCCATGGGGTCCGAGCCTATCGATGCGCTCCTCGATCGGGAGGCCCGCCGCCTCGTCGCGGCGCTCGCCGCGCGCTCGGCGACGCTGTCCACGGCCGAATCGCTCACCGCGGGCATGGTGAGCTCCGCCGTCGCGGGCGTTCCCGGCGCATCGGCCGTCCTGCGCGGCGGCGCCGTCACCTATGTGAACGAGGTCAAGGAGCGGGTGCTCGGCGTCTCCGCGCGCTCGATCGCCGAGCACACCGAGGTCTCCCATGAGGTCGCCCGCGAGATGGCCGCGGGGTCGCGTCGGCTGTTCGGCTCCGACGTCGCGGTGAGCCTCACCGGCTACGCGGGCCCGGGCGGGGGGACGGAGGAGAACCCCGTCGGCACCGTCTACATCGGCGTGTCGTCCGCCGCGGGGACCGAGTCGTTCCGGCGGACCTTCGCCGGCGACCGTGCCCATGTGCGCGCCGAGGCGGCGCTCGCCGCCCTCGGCCTCGCGCTCGCGCGCGTGGATTCCATGGAGATGGGGTAGGGGGCGCTCCCGCGCGTCGCCCCGCGCCCTTCGCGAACCTGTCGCCCCGGTCATCGGGGACGCGTCTCGCACCGCCCGGTAGCTGCGGCATCGTTGCGCGCTTCGCCGCGTTCGGATTCCGGTCGGAGGATGTGCGGACGGCGTTCGGGTCCCGGTCGGCATCGGCGGGACGGGCGCCGGCTCCCCTCGTGTACGCTGGCCTCGACACGCCTTGACCGCGAACAGCTGTTCGGATATAGTCAGGGGAGACGAGAACCCGAGGGAGGAACCTTCATGGCTAAGAGCAGCGGCGGATCGGTCCGCCAGATCCATGAGCGCACCTACGGCGAGGAGCGCGACAAGATGGTCGAGCGCACCAAGGCCGACATCGAGAAGAAGTTCGGCACGGGCGCCATCATGCGCTACGGCGACGGCGGCCCCGAACTCGAGGTCGAGGCCATCCCCACGGGCGCGCTCGCGCTCGACGCCGCCCTCGGGATCGGCGGCGTCCCGCGCGGCCGCATCATCGAGATCTACGGCCCGGAGTCATCGGGCAAGACGACCCTCTCGCTCGAGATCCTCGCCGAGGCGCAGGCCGCCGGCGGCGTCGTCGCCTTCATCGACGCGGAGCACGCGCTCGACCCCGGGTACGCGGCGCGCATCGGCGTCGATATCGACGAGGTCCTGATCTCCCAGCCCGACACGGGCGAGCAGGCGCTCGAGATCTGCGATATGCTCGTGCGCTCCGGCGCCATCGACGTCGTGGTCATCGACTCCGTAGCGGCCCTCGTGCCCCGTGCGGAGATCGAGGGAGAGATCGGCGACTCCTCCGTCGGCCTGCAGGCGCGCCTCATGAGCCAGGCCCTGCGCAAGCTCGCCGGCTCCCTTGCCAAGTCGCGCACCACCTGCATCTTCATCAACCAGCTGCGCGAGAAGATCGGCGTCATGTTCGGCAACCCCGAGACCACGACCGGCGGTCGCGCGCTCAAGTTCTTCTCCTCCGTCCGCATCGACATCCGCCGCATCGACAGCATCAAGAACGGCACCGAGATCGTCGGCAACCGGGTCCGCTGCAAGGTCGTGAAGAACAAGGTGGCCGCCCCCTTCAAGACCGCCGAGTTCGACATCATGTACGGCACGGGCATCTCCAAGGAGGGCTCCATCCTCGACATGGGCGTCGATTATGACATCGTCAAGAAGTCCGGCGCCTGGTACACCTACGAGACCGACCGCCTCGGTCAGGGCCGCGAGGCCGCCAAGGAGTTCCTGCGCAAGAACCCCGAGCTCGCCGAGGAGATCGAGCATCGGGTGCGCGTCGCCTGCGGCCTGGAGTTCGAGGACGAGCCCACCGGCGAGGCGGTCGATCCGGGCGCGCTCGACGCGCCCTCCGCATCCGACGGGCAGAAGGGCTAGCCTGTGGGGGAGCCCGCTGTTCCCTCGTGCGCCCATGAGGTCGTGGAGATCTCGGTCGACCTTCCCGACGCCGCCGCGCGCGCCCGCGCCCAGCGCATCGGGCGCAAGGCGATGGCCGAGGTCTCCCTGCTGCTCGATTCGGGCGACCGACGGGAGATCGTCGTCCCCGCACGTGTCGGGAGGCTCCTCCAAGACGGTGCGGTCGAGCTTCCCCGCGAGGAGGACGATGCCTTCGATGCCGTGCACGCGCTCGAGGGCCGCGTCTGTTTCGCCATGCTGACCGAGATGCTGGCGCGTCGCGATCACGCGGAATCGGAGATCCGCCGCAAGCTCTCGTCCTACGGGTTCCGGGACATCGAGATCGAGGGATCCATCTCACGCGCGCGGGAGCTCAGGTTCCTGAACGACGACCGCTTCGCCTCCTATTTCATCGAGGAGCGCGTACGGCGCGGGTGGGGCCGCCGCCGCATCGAGGCGGAGCTCTCCCGGCGTGGCGTCGACGCGCGCGAGGTCCCCGGCTATCCGGACGCCTTCTTCACCGAGGAGGGCGACCTCGAGCGCGCGCGGGCGCTGCTCGCCCGTAGGCGCGTGCCCGAGCAGCGCGCGTACGAGAAGCTCGTCCGGTTCCTCGTCTCCCGGGGCTTCCCGTTCGGCGTCGCTGCGGACGCGGTGCGCGAGCGCCTCTCGCAGCAGGGGGAATGAGCCCTGCGTGCCCGCGCGCGAGGGGGTCGCATGTTCTTATGTGCATTATCCACACCCGTTCGCTTCGTTTGACATAACCGCTGTGTAAACGTAGGATTAAATCGTCATTTGTTATGCGATATGCGCTCATCTCCGATGAGTTCGATAGATCAATCTCATATTCGAACTGGGTGACCGTTCCCTAGCAAATGTACGGCGCCGCTCGCTCCAGGCGGGCGGCGTTTACCGCGTTGTACCGAAATGTACTGAAGGAGAACCGAGCATGGAATTCGTAATCGGCATCGTCTGCCTCGTGGTCGGGGCCGCCGTCGCCGCCGTCGCCATGCGCAGCGCCAAGAACGGCAGCCTCCGCGAGGCGGACTCCAAGATCGAGTCCGCGCACGCCGAGGCCGAGCGCGTCATCGGCGAGGCGAAGCGCACCGCGGAGACGATGAAGAAGGAGGCCCTCCTCGAGGCCAAGGAGGAGATCATCCAGAGCAAGCAGGCCGCGGAGGCCGAGGAGAAGCAGCGCAAGCGCGAGCTGCGCACCCTCGAGAACCGCGTGATGCAGCGCGAGGAGTCGCTCGACCGTCGCAACGACGCGCTCGACAAGCGCGAGCACCAGCTGTCCAGCCAGGCCGGTCAGCTCGAGAAGCGCACCCGCGAGCTCGACGAGCTCGTCGCCCGCCAGACGAGCGAGCTCGAGCGCATCTCCGAGCTGTCGCGCGACGACGCCCACCGCGAGCTGCTCGACAAGGTCCGCGGCGAGGTGACCCATGAGGCCGCCACCATCATCCGCGAGTCCGAGCAGCAGGTCCGCGCCGAGTGCCACAAGACCGCCCAGGAGATCATCTCCCTGGCGATCCAGCGCTGCGCTGCCGACCACACCGCCGAGGTCACGGTGACCTCCGTCCACATCCCCTCCGACGACCTCAAGGGCCGCATCATCGGCCGCGAGGGCCGCAACATCCGTACCTTCGAGCAGGTGTCCGGCGTCAACCTCGTGATCGACGACACGCCCGAGACCGTGGTCCTGTCGAGCTTCGACCCGGTCCGCCGCGAGACCGCCCGCGTCGCGCTCGAGAACCTCATCGCCGACGGCCGCATCCACCCGGCGCGCATCGAGGAGATGTACCGCAAGGCCTCCGACCTCGTGCAGCAGCGCGTCCGCGAGGCCGGCGAGCAGGCTGCCTTCGACACCGGCATCCACGACCTGCACCCCGAGCTCGTCAAGACCCTCGGAGCGCTGCGCTACCGCACCTCCTTCGGTCAGAACGTCCTGCAGCACTCCATCGAGGTGTCCGAGCTGTGCGGCATCATGGCTTCCGAGCTCGGCGTCGACGTGCGGACCGCCAAGCGCGCGGGCCTGCTCCACGACCTCGGCAAGGCGATCGACCACGAGGTCGAGGGCCCGCACGCCGTCATCGGCGCGGACCTCGCCCGTCGGTACGGCGAGAAGCCGGCGATCGTCCACGCGATCGAGGCGCACCACGGCGACGTGGACCCCAACTCGGTCCTCGCCGTGCTCGTGCAGGCTGGCGACGCCATCTCCGCGTCCCGTCCCGGCGCGCGCCGCGAGTCCGCGGAGAACTACATCAAGCGCCTCGAGAAGCTTGAGGAGATCTCGAACTCGCATGACGGCGTCGAGCGCACCTACGCCATGCAGGCCGGCCGCGAGGTCCACGTCATGGTCCAGCCCGATAAGATCTCCGATGCCCAGGCGACCGTGCTCGCCCACGACATCGCGCAGCAGATCGAGAACGAGATGGAGTACCCCGGTCAGGTCCGCGTCGTGGTGATCCGCGAGAGCCGCGCGGTCGACATCGCGAAGTAACCTATGGGCGACGCAAACGAGCTCATCTCGTTCATCGCATCCATGTCCGGCGAGGGCAGCCTGCGCGTCGAGGAGAACCTCGGCGAGGGCTTCGTGCGCCTGCGCGTCTCCGAGGCCGAGCGCCGTCAGGCGAAGCACGACATCCAGCATGTCGAGGACATCGTCATCGAGATGCTGCGCAACGCCCGTGACGCCGGCGCGACCAAGATCTATCTCGCCACCGGAAAGGAGGGGGGTGTCCGCACCCTCCTCTTCCTCGATAACGGGTGCGGTATTCCCGCGGACATGTGGGAGCGCGTCTTCGACGCCCGCGTCACGTCCAAGCTCGAGTCCATGAAGATGGACCGCTGGGGCGTCCACGGGCGCGGCATGGCGCTGTTCTCCATCCGTCAGAACACCCGTCGCGCCGAGGTCGTCTCCTCGGCGCCCGACCGCGGGTCCGCCATCATCGTCGAGGCGGACACCTCCGCGCTCTCCGAGCGGGCCGACCAGTCGACCTGGCCGGTCGCCGCGCGCGGCGAGGACGGCGTCTACGCCTGCGTGCGCGGCCCCCATAACATCGTCCGTGCGGCGGGCGAGTTCGCGCTCGAGGAGCTCCACGGGTGCGATGTCTACATCGGCTCGGCGACCGAGGTCGCGGCAACCCTGTACGCGCACGCATCCTCGTCGGTCGACGCGGGCACCCTGCTGTTCATCGACGATGCCGCCGACCTGCCCGTCGTCGACCGGCTCGGCAGCGCGGCCGACGCGGGGGACTTCATCCGCATCGCCTCCTCGATCGGCATCGACGTCTCCGAGCGCACGGCGCACCGCATCCTCGCGGGCACCATCAAGCCGCTGAGGAGCGTCGCCTCCCGGCTGCTCCGCGAGCGCGACCCGGCGGCGTCCAAGGCGCCTGCCCCCGTCGACCTCGAGCGCGACCGTCGCGGCCTGCGGATCGCGTCCGAGGACATCGAGCGGTTCTCCCGGGCGATGGAGCGCGATTTCGCCGACCTCGCCCGTCGGTACTACCTCAGCCTCTCCGGCGAGCCGCGCGTGCGCGTCACGCGCGACCGGATCACGGTGTCGTTCGACATCGGTAAGGAGGAATAGGCTTGTAGCGCGGATGACGATACGCTAAAGTCAAACTATTAGTGCTTAAACGTGGCTCACACGCAGGAGAAATGCAGCTATGGAGTTCCTGAAGGTATCGAGCAAGTCATCGCCCGCATCCGTCGCCGGCGCCATCGCCGGCATGGTGAAGGACGGCGTCCCCGTCAACATGCAGTGCGTCGGCGCGGGGGCGGTCAACCAGGCCATCAAGGCCATCGCCATCGCCCGCGGCTTCCTCATCCCGACGGGCTTCGACATCTCCTGCGCGCCGGTGTTCTCCGACATCCTCATCAACGGGGAGTCCCGGACCGCCATCAGGCTCTCCGTGTACGTTCACAGCCTGTCCGCCGGCACCGGCGGGGCGTACGATGTAACCGATGACAACCTTCGAGTCGGGTAGGGTATGCAAGCTTCCTCTCTTTCCGGTAAGACCTATTTCATCCGCACGTTCGGATGCCAGATGAACCTCCATGATTCCGAGCGTGTCAGCGGCATGCTCGATTCCTGCGGCTGCCTCGAGGTGGCCGGTCCGGAGGATGCCGATATCGTCGTCTTCATGACCTGCTGCGTCCGCGAGGCCGCGGATACGCGCCTGTACGGCCAGTGCTCCTCCTGCAAGAGCCTTCCGGCGCCCCCGGGCGGCAAGCGCGTCATCGCCGTGGGCGGATGCATCGCCCAGCGTGACGGCGCGGGCCTGCTGACCAACCTCGACAACGTCGACGTCATCTTCGGGACCCACTCCATCGCCCATGTCGCCGAGCTCATCGAGGAGGCGTTCGCCGACGGCGGCCGTCACGTGCGCTGCGAGGAGACCGATCTCGAGCCGGCCACGAGCATGCCGTGGCACCGCGCCGAGAACTACCGCGCATGGGTGCCCATCATGACGGGCTGCAACAACTTCTGCAGCTACTGCATCGTCCCCTATGTCCGCGGCCGGGAGAAGAGCCGGCCGTTCGAGCAGATCGTCGATGAGGTGCGCGGGCTCGTGCGCTCCGGCGTCCGCGAGATCACCCTGCTCGGGCAGAACGTCAACTCCTATGGGCGCGACCTGTTCGGCGAACCCCGTTTCGCCGAGCTGCTCCGCCATGTGGGCGACACCGGTATCGAGCGCATCTTCTTCACCTCGTCGCATCCCAAGGACCTGCTCCCCGAGACGATCGACGCCATGGCCGAGGTGCCCGCCGTCATGCCCCAGCTCCATCTCGCCGTCCAGTCCGGCTCCACGCGCATCCTCAAGCTCATGAACAGGAAGTACACGCGCGAGGCCTACCTCGACCTCATCGACCGCGTTCGCGACCGCATCCCCGACATCGCGCTGTCCACCGACATCATCGTCGGGTTCCCTGGTGAGACGGAGGAGGATTTCGAGCAGACCCTCTCCCTGGCGGAGCAGGTCGGGTACGCTCAGGCGTTCACCTTCATCTACTCCAAACGCGACGGCACGCCCGCGGCGAAGATCGACGACCCCACGCCGCGCGAGGTCATCCTCGAGCGATTCAACCGCCTGGTCAAGGTCATCGAGGACAGCGCGTTTGCGTATAACCAGGGGGCGCTCGGGCGCCGTGTGCCCGCGCTCATCGAGGGGACGTCCAAGAAGGACCCCTCGCGCCTGCTCGGCAAGAGCCCGTGGAACCAGACGGTCCACGCGCCGGTCCCCGACGGCATCGAGGCTGCGGATCTCGTCGGGAAGATCGTCGACGTCGACGTTGACGTCGCGCGGACCTGGTATCTCTCCGGTACGGTCGTCGGGTCGCCTCGATGACGGAGGACCTGCGTCGCGCTGCGACCTCGCCCGTCATCGCCGTCGTGGGGCCGACCGCGTCCGGTAAGAGCGCCGTCGCCGACCTGGTCGCCGAGGCCTTGGGCAGCGAGGTGGTCTCCGCCGACGCTATGCAGGTGTATCGCGGCATGGATATCGGAACGGCCAAGACGCCGGTCTCCGAGCGGCGCGTGCCTCTGCTCCTCGTGGATGTGGCGGATCCCACCGAACCGTATTCCGCCGCCCTCTACCAGCGTGACTCCCGGCGCGCGATCGACCGCCTGCGTGCGGAGGGCCGCGTCCCCGTCCTGTGCGGCGGCACCGGCCTCTACGTGCGGGCTGCCCTCGACGAGATGGAGTTTCCGCGCGGCGAGGTCGACGGGGCCGCGCGCCAGCGCTACCAGGACCTCGCCGGCAAGCTCGGTCCCGAGGGCGTCCATGCCCTGCTCGCCGAGCGCGATCCCGAGAGCGCGGCGCTCATCCACCCCCACAACGTGCGCAGGGTCGTGCGCGCGCTCGAGATGCTCGACGAGGGGGTCTCCTATGCCCGGCAGAGCGCGGGGTTCTCCGAGCCCAGGGAGCACTACCCCAGTCTGCAGTTCGCCCTCACGATGGATCGGGCGCGCCTGTACGCGCGCATCGACGCGCGGGTCGACGCCATGATGAGCGCCGGCCTGCTCGATGAGGTGCGGGGCCTGATGGACGCCGGTGCCGCCGACGCCCTGACCTCCCGCCAGGCCATCGGCTACAAGGAGCTTATCGACGCGCTCGAGGGCCGGTGCACCATTGGGGAGGCGGTCGATCTGATCAAGCTCAGGTCCCGTCGCTATGCCAAGCGGCAGCTCTCGTGGTTCAGGCGCGACCCCCGCATCACCTGGCTCGACATGGACGTCCTCGATGCCGACGGCGCCGCCCGCCTCATCGTCGACGCGCTCGATGGACGGTGATCCCCATGCGCTTCTCCTTCCTCACCACCGAGGTGAAGCCCGAGCGCGCCGTCCTGGTCGGTGTCGAATGGCGCCAGAGCTCATGGCCGGTCGACCGCTCCCTCGATGAACTCGAGCGCCTCGCCGACACCGCCGGCGCCGTCGTGGTGGGCAGGCTCACCCAGCGGCTCGAGCGCCCCGTCCCCAAGTCGTTCATCGGCTCCGGCAAGGTCGAGGAGCTCAAGTCGCTCGTCGGCCGGCTCGAGGCGGACGTCGTCATCTTCGACGAGGACCTGACCCCCGCGCAGCAGTCCCATCTGGAGCGCGCGGTGGGGGAGCCCGTCAAGATCATCGATAGGACCGCGCTCATCCTCGACATCTTCGGCCTCCACGCGAAGACGCGCGAGGGCAGGCTGCAGGTGCAGCTCGCGCAGCTCCAGTACCTGCTTCCCCGTCTGCGCGGCATGTGGTCGCATCTCGCGAAGGAGCAGACGCGCGGCGGTATCGGCAGCAGGTTCGGTCAGGGCGAGAGCCAGCTCGAGGTCGACCGCCGCCTGATCCGCAACCGCATCTCCTCGCTGCGCCGTGAGCTCAAGGAGCTGGAGCGCCGTCGCGCCGTGCAGGCGAAGGGCCGCGTCGAGTCCGACGCCTTCCGCATCGCGCTCGCCGGGTACACGAACGCGGGGAAATCCACGCTGCTGAACGCCCTGACGGGATCGGACGTGCTCTCCCAGGACAAGCTGTTCGCCACGCTCGACCCCACGACACGCGCCTACACGCTTCCGGGAGGGCGGATCGTCACCCTTACCGACACCGTCGGGTTCATCCAGAAGCTTCCCCACGGGCTGGTGGAGGCGTTCAAGTCGACGCTCTCCGAGGTTTTAGGGGCGGACCTGATCCTCAAGGTGATCGACGTATCCGACGAGGACCGCCACCGGCATGAGGAGGCGGTGGATCGTGTCCTCGATGAGATCGGCGCCGGCGAGCGCCCGTCGCTCACCGTCTACAACAAGATCGATCTGCTCGATCCCGAGGAGGTCGGGCTCCTGCGGGCCCGCATGCCCCGCGCGGTCTTCTTCTCCGCGCGCACCGGTGACGGGCTCGACCTCCTGCTCGACCGGCTGAGTGCCGAGGCGGCTGCGAACGATAGGCTGATCAGCGCCGACGTCCCGTATCGCGAGGGCGGCCTGCTGAAGCTCGTCCACGAGCAGGGACAGCTCATCTCCGAGGAGTATCTTGCCGACAGGGTGCGCATCGTGGCCAAGGTGCCCGCACGCATCGCCGGCAGATTGGAGCGGTTCCGCACCGAGTAGCCTTCAAAGAGCCGCGGCGGGGATCCGGGTTACGACCGGGTCCCCCTGCGATTGAGCCTTTAGCCTGCCAGGAGGTCGAACAAGACGATGAGCAGAGGCTGATGGACCAGGTAGACGATGATGCTGTGCTTGCCGAGCGCGGTGAGCGGCGGGATGAGGTCCCGCTCCATCCATGCCGGATACCCGCTTGCGCGCAGCCGGCCGAAGAGGCGCGCCGCCATGGCCCCCGCCAGATAGAGGAAGGTGTAGGGGATCATGGGGTAGTAGTCCCCTGAGCTGAATCCGGGACCGGGGAACCCCAGCCAGGCCAGCCCCCCGAACGCATAGCGGGTTTGCGGCACCCCGAGGGTGAGGACGAAGGCGATCAGGAAGACGGCGAGGCCCGCTGCCGGCGGCACGCGATCGAGCGCGGGCCGCGCCGTGGCGTAGAGCAGCGTGCTGGCGGCCATGCAGAACAGGATTCCGAAGGTGATCGCCGTATCGACCGAGGCGATGCTCGTGGCGGCCCAGACCGCGGCGGCCGCCGCGGCGTAGACGGCCCCCCTGCGGAGATTGCTGTGGGAGAAGCTCGTCATCCATCCTGCGAGCAGAAGGAAGACCCAGCTGATCGAGGCGCGCCAGATTGTTTGGAACAGGGTGCCCGCGAACCACGGCATATCGATCCCGTACAGGTAGGCGGCATCGTAGGCGGCATGGAAGCAGACCATGGAGACGATGGTGAAGCCGCGCAGGGTGTCGAAGAAGGCGATGCGCCCCTGTCTGCCTCCCTGCGCGGCGGGTGCGGACGGCTCCATGCTAGAAGCGGCGCAGCAGCGCCACGACCTTGCCGAGGATCGTGGGATTGGTGGCGAAGATGGGCTCCATCGCGTCGTTCTCCGGCTGGAGGCGGACGCGACCGTGCTCCTTGTAGAACGTCTTGACCGTGGCCTCGCCATCGATCATGGCGACGACGATCTCCCCGTTCATGGCGCTCTTCTGCTCGCGGACCACGATGAAATCGCCGTTGTAGATGCCGACGTTCACCATGGAGTTGCCGTGGACCTCGAGGACGAACGAGCTGGAGTCGGTGACGATCTCGGTGGGGAGGGTGAAGGTGTCCTCGACGTTCTGCTCGGCGAGGATGGGCATGCCGGCGGCGACGCGCCCGACCAGGGGCAGGGACACCGAACCGCGATCGGGCATGGCGCGGACCTCCACGGTCTTGACCGACGTCCCATCCTGCTCGAAGACCTCCAGCGCGCGGGGCTTCGTCTTATCCCGCTTGATGAGCCCGTGGTCCTCCAGCGCGGAGAGGTGCGCGTGGACGGTGGAGGGGGAGGACAGGCCCACGGCAGCCGCCATCTCGCGGACGCTCGGCGGGTAGCCCTTCTCCTGCTGATAGGCGCGGATGAAGTCGTAGATCTGCTGCTGCCGCTTGGTGATCTTGCGTGCCATGGCTGCGCTCCCTTCGAATACCAAACAAATGTTCCCTTTTTCCTTGACAGGAACAACTGTTCGAACATAATGATATACGAACACCCGTTCTTGCGCCAGTCGGTTTTTGTCCACGCGGGAAGGTATACCTACAGTCGTCAGTTCGACGAAGGGAGATACAGATGAACGCATGCACCATGGTCGAGGGCAACCTCGCCGTCGCCGCCACCTACGAGCGCCCCCGGTTCCATGTCGTCGACGGCGGCCTCGATGCCCGCCTCGCGCCCCGCCCCGTCGCCGTCCAGCCCTGCAGCACCGTGAGCCCCCGCACCGTCCTCGTGGCCTCCGCATGCGTCCTCGCCGTCCTGGCGGTCCTCTTCGGGGGTCTCGCATCCCGCCAGGCGGCCTTCGACGCGGCGCTCACCTCCCAGAGCCGGATCGAGGTGGCCGTCGAGCGCGGGGACACCCTGTGGTCCATCGCCTCCGCCCATCCCATCGACGGCATGTCCCAGGTCGACACTGTCGAGGTGTTGAAGAGCTGGAACGGTCTCGAGCAGGCCTCCCTCCAGCCGGGGATGGTGCTCTCGGTCCCCGCGTAAGGTCGGGCTCCGCGCATGGTATCCTAGTCCGCAGCGAAGGGATGCCGACCTGAGGGGGTTGCCATGCGCTGTCCCAAATGCGGCGGGGGCGATACCCGCGTGATCGATTCGCGGACCCAAGAGGTCACCAACGCCATCAAGCGCCGTCGCGAGTGCCGCGCCTGCGGGTACCGGTTCACCACGTTCGAGCGCTGCGAGGACCCGATCGAGGTCCTCAAGAGCGATGGGACGACCCAGCCGTTCGATCGCAATAAGCTGCTGGTGGGCCTCATGCGCGCCACGTCCAAGCGCGATATCGACCTCTCGGTCCTCAACGGCCTCATCGACGATATCGAGCACGAGCTGCGCGGCAGGACCTTCACGGCCGTGACATCGCATGATATCGGCGACATGGTGCTCAAGCGGCTCGAGAAGATCGACAAGGTCGCCTACATCCGCTTCGCATCGGTGTACCGGGATTTCAAGGACATCGAAGAATTCCTCGAAGAACTCGACAAGCTCAGGTGATGCAATGACTGCGGTGAACGTCTCCATCAAACGCCTCGACCCCTCGGTCGAGCTCCCTCGCTACGCCTACGAGGGCGACGCCGGCCTCGACCTGCGCGCCAACGAGTCCGCCGACATCCCGCCCCATGGCCGCGCGCTCATCCCCACCGGTCTCGCCATCGCCATCCCGGATGGGTATGCGGGATTCGTTCAGCCCCGAAGCGGCATGGCTCTCAAGCGCGGGCTCTCCATAGCGAACACGCCTGGCCTGATCGACGCCCATTACCGTGGCGAGCTCAAGGTGATCGCCGTGAACCTCGACCCGCGGGAGACCGTCCATATCGAGCGCGGCGAGCGCATCGCCCAGCTCGTCATCCAGCAGGTGCCCACGGTCCATCTCGTCGAGGTCGACGAGCTCGACGAGACCGATCGGGGCGCGGGCGGCTTCGGCTCGAGCGGCGAGGCCTGATCCGGAACATCCCGTTTCACCGAGATCCACGTGACGCCTCCGGCACCTGAACGCTCGGAGGTGTGCGAGGCCCCCATGCTCCGCGCCGCGCACGGGGCATGGGGGCCTTTCGTCCGACTACTTGAAGGCGAACCGAGCGTACCGGCGGTTCGCCATCAGCGCGTATGCGCCGGCTTTCCGCCCCAGTAGAACTCGGCGAAGTGGCGCTCGCGCGGACGCGGCGTGCCGACAAGCCCCATCGTCTGCTCGACGATATCCTCGGCCGCATGGGGGCAGCGGAGCGCCTCGGCGTTGACGAGCAGCGCCTTGAGGGTCTCGGGATGCCCGTGGATGCGGTTCAGGGTCGTGATCAGCTCGCGCGCCGTGGTCGCGTGCATGCAGGCGCCGAACCCGGTGAGCATGGTCGTATTGGCCTTCTCCTGCCCGTACGAGCGACCGAGCAGGATCATCGGCAGCCGCGCGCAGAGGCATTCCGTCACCGCGAGGCCGCCGGATTTGAGGATCGCCACGTCCGATGCGGTCATGAGCGAAGCCATGTCCTCGACGTAATCCATGACCATGACGTTCTCGAGTTTCATGGCCTCGAAGATCCGCCTCAGCCGTTCCGCGTACTCGCGGTCCCTGCCGGGAAGGAAGACGAAGTGCATGTTCTCGAACCGGCGGAGGAAGGGAAGCGTCTGCTCGATCGCGGCGCGGAAGCGGACGTAGGGCTGCGGAAGGCTCGCGCCGGCCATCACGAGCACGACGGTCTTGTCCTCGGGGATGCCGAAGCGCCTGCGGTCCTCCGACCGGTCGCTCGGGGACTCGAACCCCCCGCGCACGGGGATGCCGGTGATCGCGATGCGGGACTCCTCGACGAGGCGGGGGCGCAGGGTCTCTGCCATGTACTCCGTCGCGACGCAGAACAGGTCCGTCTCCTTGTGGGGCCACCACCCCTCGATCTCGTAGTCCGTCGGGATGCATACGATGGGGTATTCGAACCCGGTGATCATGCGGGCGCCCACGGCGACGTTCGCGGCGGTGATATGCGTCGCGATGACCGCGAGGGGCCGCTTGGATTCGATGTATTCGTTGAACGCGGGGAACATGACGCGCGACCAGCCGGTTCCGCCGCCCCAGAGAACGCGCCCGGTGAGCGTGTAGCGCCAGGCGATGTCGTAGATGGGCCGGGTCGCGCCGGTGAAGGAGGCCGCGGTCTTGTTCCCGTCGAACTTGATCCTGCCGAAATCGAGGATGTCGATCACCTCGACCTCGACGTCGGCGGGAACGCCGCAGGTGCCGCGCATGCGATCGATGGCCTGCGCGACCGCGTTCGCAGCGGCCTTGTGGCCCGAACCGACGGACGCGTGCATGATGGTGATGACGGGCCGCGCGGCGGTATCCGGCGCCATGGCCGCGCCGTCCGCTTCGGTGCGCGGTTCCGGGGTGTTCTGCTCCTGCTCGGGCATGCGGCTCCTTTTCGGGTATAGGACGGTTCAATTGTACGCGCACGGGAGGCGCAGGGGAGGACTTTCGGGAAATGCCCGCAATGCAACGGGTACGATAGGGGGAACCGATATCCGTTCACCCTGTCGAGGAGGATCGATGGATTCTATTACCGCCTACGATGCGATCGTTATCGGAGCCGGGCCGGCGGGCAGCACCGCCGCGCTCTACGCCGCGCGCGCGAGCCTGGACGTGCTCGTTATCGAGCAGGGCATGCCCGGAGGACAGATCGCCACATCCGATATGGTCGACAACTACCCCGGGATCCCGAACGTCTCGGGTGCCGAGTTGGGCCAGAAGATGCTCGACCATGCTGAATCGGCGGGCGCGCACGTCGAATACACCATGGTGACGTCGATTTCGCGACGCGCTGACGGCCGGTACGAGGTGGCGACGGACTCCGGGACCTTCGAGGCGCCCGCCCTCATCGTCGCGACGGGTGCGACCCCGCGTACGGCCGGGTTCGCCGGCGAGGAGGAGTTCCGTGGTCGCGGCGTCTCGTACTGCGCCACCTGCGACGGCATGTTCTACCGCAACAAGAAGGTCTTCGTCGTCGGCGGCGGGAACTCGGCCTGCGAGGAGGGCCTGTTCCTCTCGCGCATCGCCAGCGAGGTCGTCATGGTCGTCCGTCGGGATGAGTTCCGAGCCCCGCGCGGCCGCGTCGACCGGTTGCTCGCTCAGAAGAACGTCTCGGTCAGGTTCTCGACCTCCATCGTCGAGGTGACGGGAACGCAGCTGCTCGAGCGCATCGTGTTCCGGGACAACGTGAGCGGTGAGACCTCGGTCGAGGAGTATCCTGCGGGCTCGTTCGGCATCTTCGTCTTCACCGGGAACGATCCGGTGACCGAGCTGGTGCATGCGCTCGTCGACGTCGCCGTCGATGGGGGCGTGGTGACCGACGAGGATATGGCGACGCGCACGCCGGGGCTGTTCTGTGCAGGGGATATGCGTTCCAAGCGCCTCCGCCAGGTGGTCACCGCGGCATCCGACGGCGCCATCGCCGGATCCTCCGCATACGCGTATGTCGAGGGGCTCGCCCGGTAGCATCAGGGAGACCATCACACTTAGGTACCTAAATAAGACTGCGTAGGGGAGGGAGGCGTCGATGCTGCGGTGCTCCCTCCCTTGTCGATACGGATGTATCCGACCGCGGTCCCACGTGTGCCGTACGGAGATCGGATGTCGTCGTGGATTCGCACGCACCTCGACCACGGTTTCCGATGGGTATCGGGGCGCCGGGTATGCCGTCGGCTGACATCCGGCATGCAGGACGTTCGCGTCGACGCCTACGGCTCGGGATCCGGCGCGGCGGCGCTAGGTCCCTAAGCGAGGGCACGGACGGTACCGATCTGCCGCGGACGTGCCCATGGCCGCTTCGCAAGCGCTGCCGAGGTCTCTGCCTGTGTCCCACGCGTGCGTCCGTTGCACGCGTTGATGGGCGCACGAGTGGCTCGCACATGCTCCAGCCGCGTATCCGGGGCGCGGCCAAAGTTCATGGCGCCGAACGCTTCAGGTGAACGCTGCCCGGGTATGGTCCGGTCCGTCAGGCGCAACCACCGCTGACAGATCGCAGGGTTTTCCAGCGAACGCCGACTGCATCATCTACGCAGCGTCCGCATTCCTTTTAAATCACGATAATATATGTTATGTAAAGTAAAGGGATGCTTTATCGGCATGCTTGCGTCCAGCCGCATAACCGCACTCCTGCCCGATGATCGCCCGCCCGGTGAACATGATGGGGTCTACCCGCGCAGGTACACGCGATATCTTTCCGGCCATGAAAACGGGGCGGCTCGAAGCCGCCCCGTGAGCGTTCGAACGATCGACTGCGTTCGCGTTCAACCGGATATCGCCTCGCTTGCGGAAACGGGCGGCTCGAAGCCGCCCGCCGTGCGCATCGGATTCATCTCGGAGCCGCTAGGCCCACTCGTAGCCGACGATGAGGCCGGACTCCTCCGCATAGTAGGAGCACAGTCCGCCGCAGGGCACGATGCGGACGGTCGCCGACGGCCACTGCTCGACGATGGCGTCGCGCAGCGCGCAGGCGCCCTGCTCGTTGTCGACATGGTCGATGTAGACCAGCCCGCCGTGGAAGCCGCTCGAGGCCATGTGCTCCACGGTCTTGCGGATCGTCTTCTTCTCCCCGCGGGTCGGGCCGACGATCTTGATGGTCCCCTCGTTGCTCGCGGTCCCGAGCATGCGGATGTTGAACTTGCTGGCGAACGAGCCCGCCAGGCGCGGCATGCGGCCGTTCTTGACGAGGTTCTCGAAGCTGCTGAGCGAGAACAGGACCGAGGAGCTCTCCTCGATGTGCTCGATATAGGAGACGGCGTCGTCGAACGTGCGCGCGCCCTGCGCCAGATAGCGGTCGAGGAGCTCGACCATGAGCTCGAGCTTGCCGCCCGCCGCGCGCGAGTTCACCACGTGGACGTTCTTCCCCTTGATGACGCCGGCGTGTTCGCGCGTGTACTCGTCGAGCACGATGTTGCGGGCGGTGATGGCGGATTCGTAGGTCCCGGAGAGGTTCGCCGAGATCGTGATGACGATGATGTCGTCCGCATCGCGCAGCGCGTCGGCCCACGTCCCCGCGCTCGGGCACGAGCTGGAGGACGCCTCCTTCTCGGCGGCGACCTTGCGGTTGAGCTCGGCGACGTCGAGCTGCGCATCGTCGACGAACTCCTCTCCCCCCACATGGATGGTGAGCGGGACGGTTATGAAGGACGTATCGGGCGCGATGGGCGTCCACGAGCGGAGGTTGCAGCTTGAATCGGCTATGATGGCCCACGACATGAGCGTTCCTTTCGGTTGCGTGCCTGCCGCCTCAAGTATAGCCCACTCCCCCGCTCGTGGTATTCAAAACGAGCTTATGCGATGTTTAAGACCGCCGACCGGTCGAACTGGGATATGCTGGTATGCGAGCACCATGGTTTCAGGAGGCGCCATCCATGAAGCAGCACGCATCGATCATCCCCATGGCCGATTCTTCCAAACGCATCACGGTGCAGGACGTCACGCCCACCGTCCTGCCCGATGCCTTCCTGCGCTCGGAGGAGGCGTCGGCTGCGGCGCGGTTCCATATGCCCCGGTATCATGACCTCCCCGCGGTCGATCTTTATCGCGACCAGGTCATATCCCAGGTCGAGGCGATCTTGGAACCGCTGTCGGCATGCTCGGAGGGCCCGTGGCTCACGCCCTCGATGGTCAACAACTACGTCAAGATGCGCCTCGTCGACCCGCCCGCGCGCAAGCTCTACGGTCGGGAGCAGGTGGCCCGCCTTCTCATCATCTGCATATTCAAGCAGTTCCTCCCCATGGAGGCCATCTCCCGCCTCTTCAAGATCCAGCGGATGACCTATCCCGTCGAGACCGCGTTCGACTATGTCGCCGTCGAGCTGAACCATGCGGTCGAGGACGCCTTCGCGCTCGGCCGCTCCCCGCACGAGGACTCGGCGAGCGCCGTGACGCGCGAGACGCTGCTCGTGCGCAGCGCGACGGGCGCCTTCGCGGCGAAGGCGTTCCTGATGAGCTACCTGCGCTTCACCGGGTTCGGGGACGAGTCGGGCGCTCGATGACGAAAACGGGCGCCAGAGGCGCCCGAAAGCTCTGCCGAATCAATTTGTGAGGTTGAGACCGGTCAGGCGCGCGGACGGCGCTTCGCGGAGCTGCGAGAAGCACGGGGCTTCGGTACGGGAGCGGCGCCCTCCTGCTGCTTGGCGGCCTCGGCGCGGGAGATCTGCTCGTCCACGCTGTCGAGGTCGGCATCCTCCACGATCGCGTTCAGGGACTCGAAGACCCGGTTCTTCAGCAGCGCCGTGTGCACGCCCTCCGTGAGGTCGTGCAGCTTGTCGAAGGCGCGCTCGAGCTTCTTGTCGCGCTCGTCGTCGGAATCGTCCATGCCGAGCATGCCGATGAGGACCTGCTCGAACATGGCGGACTCGCGGTTGGCGGCGGAGACGTACTGGCGGAGGTTGCGCGGCTCGATGTGGAAGCGGTTGAGCTCGGAGCACAGCCGGATGATCTCGAAATCGCGCCCGTCGATGAGCTCGCGGTTCTGCGGGCTGCGGATGATGCGGATGAGGTCGTTGTCGGCGAGGGCGCGCAGAAACGAGATCTCCACGCCGAGCTGGCCGGGGACGTCCTCGATGGGATGGAGCTTCTGCTGCGTCTCGATGGGCTCGGACTTGACGGGGAGATCGGACAGGAGCCCGACCTCGAAGGCGAGCGTGGAGAGGTCCGTGGCGTTGTCGAGCTTCTGCTTGATGACGTTCAGGGGCATGTAGCGCGTCTTCTGGAGATGCAGGATGACCTCGAGGCGGTCCACGTCCTCCTTCGAGTACTGGCGGTAGCCCTTGGGCGTGCGGTGCGGCGTGATGAGCCCCTCGTCCTCGAGGAAGCGGATCTTCGAGTTCGAGAGGTCGGGATAGGCGCCGCGCAGGAAGTTGACGACCTGGCCGATGCTGAGGTAGCTACGTTCGGCCACCGCTACTCACCGGTTTCGATGCGCTCCGAGCGGCTCTCATGGTAGATCAGCGTGAAGGTGCCGATCTGCACGGAGGATCCGTCGTGCAGCGGGGCCGAGTTGACGATGGCGCCGTCGACCCAGGTGCCGTTGAGGGACCCCAGGTCCTCGATCGCCGCACCCGCACCGGTGCGGGTGATCTTGGCGTGGGCGCGCGAGACGGTCATGTCGTTCAGGAAGATACCGTTGGAGGGATCGCGGCCGATGGTGGTCTCGGCGCCGTCGAGCTCGAAGGTGTTGCCCGTCTGCGGCCCCTTGATGATGGTTAGCACCGGCGTCGCGCGCTCGACGCTCTTCATGAGGTCGGGCATGGTGGCGTCGTCGACGGGCATCCGGAAGACGCAGGTGGAATCGCCGGCGAGGGCGTCGGAGGGCGTGTTCATCATATCGGTCATGGTCTCTCCCCACGCGGTACGTAACGGTCGTGTAAGCGGCATATAGGGTTATTCTACCCCAGCGGCGGCGTCGCGCGCCGGGGTATCGTCGTCGGAGTCCTCGATTTCGGGGTTCATGAAATCGACGTCCTCCTCCTCGGGGTGCTGCCGGGCGCGGCGGATGGCAGCGGCGCCCTTCGCCGTGTAGACGACCGCGGTGATCATGGAGAACGCGACGCCGCCGTAGACGAAGAAGATGCCTAGGGGCACCGGGGCGCCGTTGAGGCCCGGGAAGGCGGACGCGCCCGCCCCCAGGAGGTCGATGCCGTCGACCACGGGGAGCCCGAGCAGCATGAGGGAGAACCCGCTCATGAGCAGGGCTGTGGCGATCTTGCCCGTGTAGACGACGTCGATGGGGCGGCGGTGGTAGCGGCGCACGACCATGTTGCCCGCGGCGAGGTAGACGTCGCGGCCGATGATCAGGGCGCACACCCAGACCGGCAGCTCCCCGCGGCCCACGAGTCCGAGCACGCCGGTGAACAGCAGGGCACGGTCGACGACGGGGTCCATCAGCTTCCCGAGCCAGCTCACGGTCTTGGTCATGCGCGCGATCTGGCCGTCGAGCCAGTCGGTCGAGGCGGCCACGGCGTAGATGACGAGGGCGATGTAGCGGTTCTCGTTGGTGATGAACAGGTAGAGGAAGACGAAGGTGAGGACGAGGCGGATGAAGGTGATGAAGTTCGAGATGGTGAAGACCTTGTTCGAGGGGTAGTCAGACGTGCCGATCAGCTCTTTTTTGATCTTCTTCTTGAGGTTCACGTTGCTCCCCTGCAGGTTCCCGATGCGATGACTAGAGGAATGATACCCGATGGGGCATCCGGTATCCTCTCTTCATAAAGAAAAAGGCCAACCCGAGGGCTGGCCTTGAAGCTTCTGGTCGGGACGACTGGATTCGAACCAGCGACCCCTTGACCCCCAGTCAAGTGCGCTACCAAGCTGCGCCACGTCCCGAAGCAATGCGCTGTCTCGCTGACAGCAAGGGATACTTTACCCAACCGCGCGATGGGATGCAAGCATTATTTTGCGCATCTCCGCAATTCCTGCGCACGGTCGAGGATCTCGCCGGCGAGCTCGTCCTTCGTCATGCAGGGAAGCTCGGCCGCGCCCGCGGCGTCGACCCACCATGCCTTGTCGGTGTCGGACCCGAAGCCCGAGTCGGGGCGGCTCACGTCGTTCGCGACGACGGCGTCGCATCCCTTGCGGGCGAGCTTCGCTGCGGCGTAGGCCACGACGTCGGAGGTCTCGGCGGCGAACCCGATGACCGTGCGGCCCTGCTTCCGCGCGGACAGGGCGGCGAGGATGTCCGCGGTCTCCCGGAGCTCGATGCGGTCCAGGTGCTCGCGGGACTTCTTCAGCTTGTGGTCTGCGGGGTGCGCCGGCGCGTAGTCGGCCACGGCGGCGGCGCAGATCGCCACGGTGGCATCCGCGAACGCGTCGAGCGAGGCGTCGAGCATCTCCGCGGCGGTCTCCACGCGCACGGTGCGCGCCCCCGCGGGGGGCTCGGCGGTGGCGGGTCCGAGGACGAGGGTCACGCGCGCGCCGCGGCGCAGGGCGGCCCTGGCGAGCGCCGCGCCCATCTTGCCGCTCGAGCGGTTGCCGATGAAGCGGACCGGGTCGATCGGCTCGTGCGTGCCGCCCGCCGTGATGAGGACGTGCTCGCCTGCAAGCGGGCCTCCCTGCCCGAGCACCGCGAGCGCGAGGTCGGCGATGAGGGAGGGTTCCGGCAGACGGCCCCCGCCGACGTCGCCGCAGGCGAGGTAGCCCGAGTCGGGCTGGATCACGCGCACGCCGCGCCCCTCGAGCACGCGGACGTTGTCCTGCGTGGCGGGCGCCTCCCACATCTGCACGTTCATGGCCGGGGCGACGAGGACGGGTGCGCGGGTGGCGAGCAGCGTGGTGGACATGAGGTCGTCCGCGATCCCGTGCGCCATCTTGGCGATGATGTTGGCGGTGGCGGGGGCCACGAGGACGAGGTCCGCCTCCTGGGCGAGCGAGATGTGGTGGATGGGGTCCTCGGGGTCGTCGAACAGCCCCACGGCGACCTTCTCATGGGTGAGGGCGCGGAAGGTGGTCGGGCCGACGAACCGCGTGGCGTGCTCGGTCATGAGCACCTTCACCCTCGCCCCGCGCTTCTGGAGCTGGCGGACGATCTCGGCGGACTTGTAGGCGGCGATGCAGCCGGTGACGCACAGAAGGACGCAGGGCCGCTCCCCCGCCGCGGCGGATGCGGCGCCCATCAGATCTCGTCCTCGGCGTCGGTCACGAGGATGCGGTGGCAGTAGGGGCACTCCGTGACGCCCTCTGCGCGACGGAGCTCGTCCATGGAGGACTCCTGCAGCGCCATGCGGCACACCGAGGGGACGTTGCCCTCGAGCCGCTCCACCGCCAGGCCGCGGAAGCGCGTGCGGGCGGCGGTGTAGCGCTCGGAGGCATCGGCGGGCAGCGCGGCCAGCATGGCCTCGCGCTTGCGCTCGGCGGCCTCGATGCGCTCCTTGATGGCCGACGCCTTATCGCGCGCCGCGCGCGTGTCGGCGACGACGGATTTCTCGAACTTCGCGATGTAGGCCGTGAGGTACTCCTGCTTGCGCACGATCTCATCGAGCTTCTCGGTCTGCTCCCGGCGCTCGAAGGCGATCTTGTCGAGCTGCTTGGCGAGGATGCCGAGGTCGACCTCGAGCTGCTGGACCTCGCGGTAGTTGGAGGAATCGGTGCGGCGCTGCGCGATGCCGATGTCGTCGTTGCAGTCCTGCTCGCGGCCGTCCAGCTCGGCGAGGATGGTCTCGACGTCCTTGCGCTGGGCGAACAGGCGCGTCTCGTCGGCCTTGAGCTTCTGGTACGCGCGGCGCTTGCGGGCGAGCTCGGCGATCTCGGGCATCTCGGCGAGGGCGGCGCGGTCGCGCTCGAGGGCGAGGTCGAGCTCCTGGAGCTTGAGTAGGTTGGTTCCGAGGCTCATCGGCGGTCCAGTCCTTCCGGTTCGGTGTCTCCCTGTGCCGTCCACCACAGACGGGGGCGGTCTATTCTACGCACGGCGTCGGGGTCGACCCCCGCACGTCGCGCGGCATCCATCAAGATTTCGGTGAAGGGCTCCTCGGAGCGGTCGTGCCCGAGCAGGATGACGGCGCATCCGCGGGCGCAGAGGTCCTGGCACACATGGTAGCCGGCCTCGCCGCACACGATGGCGCCCGCCCCGGCGGCGAGCGCGGCCTCCCCCAGGTCCCCGAGCGATCCCCCGAGGAAGGCGACGTCGCCTACGGGCCGGTCCGCGTCGCCCCAGACGCGCGGCTCGGTCCCGAAGGCGCGGGCGCTGCGCCCGGCGAGCGCCCCGACCGTGAGGCCGTCTGCGGGGCACAGGGCCCCGAGGCCGGGAAGGCCGGGTTCCCCCGGGTGCTCGATCGAGGTCGCGGCGGCGAGGCCGACGAGGCCCGGGAGGGCCCGCCGCGCCTCCAGCGAGCGGTCGAGGTTCGTGTGGAACGACAGGATGCTCACCTGGCGCCGGGCGGCCTCGAACACGGCGGCCGAGGCGCTCGGGCGCTCCGGGGCGGCGGGTGCGAAGGCGTCAGGGGCCTTGATGTAGACCGGATGGTGCGTGAGCAGCACATCGGCGCCCGCTTCTGCCGCGAAGCGAACGGAGGCGGGGTCCGCGTCGAGGGCGACCGCGACGGAGCGCACCGGGGCGCCGGGGTCGCCGACAGAGAGGCCCACGTGGTCCCACGGCTCGGCGTCGGCGCGCGGGAACATCTCGAACAGCGCGCGCTCGAGCCGCGCGACGGTCAGGGTGGCGTCCATGCCGCTCACCCCGCGAGCCCGGTCAGGGCGTCGGCGAAGCGGTCGAGGTCCGCGGGGTCGACGCGGTCGTCGAACGAGATCCGCAGCGAGCCGAGGGCGCGGTCGCGCGGGATGCCCATGGCGAGCAGGACGTGGCTCGCGTCGAGGCTCCCGCTCGAGCACGCGGAGCCGCCGGAGACCTCGAACCCCGCGGCGTCGAGCTGCAGGACGAGCTCCTCGGTCTCGTGCCCGCCGACGGTGACCGAGACGATCCCGGGGAGGCGGTCGACGGCGGCCCAGTCCCCCACCGTCGCCTCGATGGCGGGATGGGAGCACAGCCGCCCGTAGAGGCGGTCGGACAGCGCGGCGAGGCGCTCGCGATCCTCCTCGACGCCCGGGGCGAGGGCGTCGGCGACGGCGGCGAGGGCGACGGCGGCGCGGACGTCCTGCGTGCCGGCGCGGCGGCCGGCCTCCTGCCCGCCCCCGAGGACCTGCGGGCGCAGGGGCGTGCGGGAGCGCAGGTACAGGGCCCCGCAGGCGACGGGCCCGCCCACCTTGTGCCCCGCGAGCGAGAGCGCGTCCACCCCGAGGTCGTCGACGTCGAAGGGAATGTGCAGGTAGCCCTGGATCGCATCGGTATGGAACAGGGCGCCGCGGGCGTGCGCGCGGGCGGCGAGCTCGCGGACGGGCTGGACGGCGCCGGTCTCGTTGTTGGCGAGCATGATGGAGACGAGCGCGACGTCGTCTGCGAGCAGCGCCTCGAGCTCGGCGGGGTCGACGGAGCCGCAGCGCCGGGGGCGCACCGTGTCCACGGTGAAGCCGCGGGCGCGCAGCGACGGGAGGTTGTCGAGGATCGAGTCGTGCTCGATGGCGCTCACGATGACGCGGGTGCGCCCCCGGTCGCGGCTGCGGGCGCCCTCGGCGAGACCCATCAGCGCGAGATGGTTGGCCTCGGTCCCGCCGCCGGTGAAGACGACCTCGCCGGGGCGCACGCGGGCACCCAGGCTTCGGGCGACCGAGCGCCGGGCCCCCTCGAGTGCGGTCGCCGCCCGGCGCCCGAGGGTGTGCAGGGAGTTCGGGTTCGCGCCGGCGATGGGCGACGCGTCGTAGGCGGCCTGGGCGGCGACCGCCTCGGGCCGCAGCGGCGTGGAGGCGGCGTAGTCGAGGTTCACGGGGATGTCGCGCGGATCGGTCGCCATCCTCACTCCCCCCGCGCGGCCAGGCCGACGGCGGCGCGGGCGCGCAGCTCGGCGATCATGGCAGCGGGGTCCTCCGCGCGGAAGATCGCGGAGCCGGCGACGAGCATGTCGGCGCCGGCGCGCGCGAGCGCCTCCGCGTTGGCGGGACCCACGCCGCCGTCGACCTCGATGATCGCGGGGGAGCCGGCCTCGTCGATGAGGCGGCGCAGCTCGCGGACCTTCCCGTAGGTGGACTCGATGAAGCCCTGCCCGCCGAATCCGGGGTTCACGCTCATGACGAGGACGACGTCGACGCCGTCGATCGCGTCGGCGACCGCCTGGACGGGCGTGGCGGGGTTCAGCACGACGCCGACGCCCACGCCGCGGCCCCTGAGATCGGAAGCGAGCGCCGGAAGGTCGCGGACGGCCTCGATGTGCACGGTGATGAGGTCGGCCCCGGCCTCGGCGTACCACAGCGCCGTCTCGTCGGGGTTGGTCACCATCATGTGGACGTCCAGGGGGACGTCGGTGGCGCGGCTCGCGGCCTCCACGATGGTGGTCCCGTAGGTGAGGTTCGGGACGAAGTGGCCGTCCATGACGTCGATGTGGACGAAGTCGGCGTCATGTATCGCCTCGAGGTCGCGCCCGAGGTGAAGGAAGTCCGCCGCCAGGATGGAGGGCGAGATCCGGATGTGCTGGGTGTCGGTCATGCGCGGGCTCCCTTAATCGTCCATGCCGTAGAACTCTTCGGTCGGGAAGCGCTCGATGAGCTCGTTGAAGACGGCGTCCTTGGAGACGCCGCGCCACAGGACGGCCTCGAGCGCGAAGGTGATGGGCGCGTCGACCCCGAGGGTGCGGGCGAGCTCGGCGACGCTCTTGGCCGCCTGCGCGCCCTCGACGACCATGTGCGTGCGCGCCTGGTACTCCTCGAGGGTGCCCCCGTTCGCGAGGGCCTCGCCGAAGGTGCGGTTGCGCGAGTGGTGCGAGGTGCAGGTGACGACGAGGTCCCCCATGCCCGCGAGCCCCATGCAGGTGAGCGCCTGCCCGCCGCGCGCGTGCACGAGGCGGCTGATCTCGGCGATGCCGCGCGTCATGACGAGGGCGAGGGTGTTGTCGCCGTACCCCATGCCGGCCAGGTAGCCGCAGACGATGGCGATGACGTTCTTCACCGCGCTGCACATCTCGACGCCCACGAGGTCGCTTCCCACGTAGATGCGGAAGTGGTCGGACAGCAGGACCGACTTGAAGAACTCGGCCACGCGCGCGTCCTGCGCGGCGATGACGGCGGCGGAGAGGCTGCCTCGGCAGACCTCCTCGGCGTGGTTGGGCCCGGCGAGGACGGCGATGCGGTCGGCGTTGCCGATGCAGTCCTCGACGAGCTCGCTCATGAGGTAGCCGGTGCCCTGCTCGATGCCCTTGGTGAGGGTGAGCACCGGGACATCCGGCGCGATATGGGGCGCGGCCCCCTCGAGGACCGAGCGCAGGAAGGCGGACGGGACGCCGAGGATGACGCCGTCGGTGCCCTCGAGGGCCTCGGCGAAGGAATCGGTGGCCCAGACGTTTTCGGGCAGGACGTAGTCGGTCAGGTAGATGGGGTTGCGGTGGCGGGTGTTGATGCCCTCGACGGCCTCGCCGCCGAACGACCAGACGCGAACCTCGTCCGCGTGCGCCGCCGCCTGCCCGGCGATGGCGGTGCCCCAGGAGCCTGAACCCACGACGGTGACGATCATGCGCGGCCCTCCTTCCCCTCGGCCTTCCCCTTGGAGAAGGACAGCTTGTTCTCGTTGCCCGCACGGAGCTTGGCGATGTTGCCGCGGTGCGCCCACACGACCGTCCAGCCCAGAAGCGCCCAGATGGCCAGCGAGACGGGCGACATCTGGGGGAAGGCGAGAAAGACGGTGAGGGGCACGACGGCGGCGGTCGCGATGGACCCCACCGAGACGTACTTGGTGATGGCGACGAGCACGATGAAGATCGCGAGATGGACGACCGCGAGCGGCCAGAAGTAGCCGAACAGGATCCCCACGCCGGTGGCGATGCCCTTGCCGCCGTGGAACCTGAGGTAGGGGCTGAAGATATGGCCGTAGAGGCACGCGAGCGCCACGAGCGAGATGACCCAGTCCTCGCCGGTGCCGGCGGCGAAGCTGTGCGCCCCGCCCCAGCCGACCGCGGCGATCACCGCGCGCGAGACGTTGATGCACACGACGCCCTTGAGCACGTCGAACAGCAACGTCACCGCGGCGACCTTGGGGCCCGCGACGCGCAGCGCGTTCGTGGTGCCGATGTTGCCCGAGCCGGACTTGCGGATATCCACATGGCCCATGAAGCGGCCCAGGATGAGGCCGAAGGGGATGCCGCAGACCAGATAGGAGCCGATCGCGCAGCAGACGAGCGCGATGACGGCGGGCTGCGGGACGGCGACGACTCCGAGGCCCATCACTTCTCCCCCTTCGCGTCGCGCTGCTCCTTCTTGCGGAAGCGCAGGCGGATGGGCGTGCCGGAGAAGCCGAAGGCCTCGCGCATGCGGTTCTCGATGTAGCGGCGGTAGGAGTCGCTCACGAGGTCGGTGTGGTTCACGAAGAAGGTGAAGGTGGGGGGCTCGGTCCCGGTCTGGGTGACGTAGTGCATGCGCAGGCGGCGCTTGCCGTCGACGACCGTGTGGCCGAACTCGCGCATCTCGGTGAGCAGGCGGTTCAGGCTCGAGGTGGACACGCGCGCGGAGCGGGCGGCGGCCGCGGCGTCGGCGAGCGCCCAGATCTTCTCGACCGAGCGGCCGGTGAGCGCCGAGATGCGCAGGACGCTCGCCCAGGGAGCCAGGGTGAGGCGGCGCGCGACGGACTCCATCACGTGCTCGCGCGCGTTGTCGTCGGGCAGCAGGTCCCATTTGTTGAGCAGCACCACGAGGGCGCATCCGCGCTCGATGGCGAGGTTGGCGACCTTCTGGTCCTGCTCGGTCATGCCGACGCTCGCGTCGACGACGAGCAGCGCGACGTCGGCGCGGTCGATGGCGCGCAGGCCGCGCACCATCGAGTAGTACTCGATGTTCTCGTAGACCGTGCTCTTCTTGCGGATGCCGGCCGTGTCGACCATGCGGTAGAGGCGCCCGGCATGCTCCACGAGCGTGTCGATGGCGTCGCGCGTGGTGCCCGCGACGTCCGAGACGATGGAGCGCTCGGAGCCGATCATCTTGTTGAACAGCGAGGACTTGCCGGCGTTCGGGCGTCCGATGATGGCGATGGACAGGGCGCCGTCATCGGGGCCCTCCTCCTCGGCGTCCTCGTCGGGGAACAGCGCCACGACCTCGTCGAGCAGGTCGCCGGTGCCGTGGCCGTGCAGCGCGGAGACGGGCAGCGGGTCGCCCACGCCCAGGGAGTAGAACTCCCAGAGGCGCTCCTCCTCGCGGTCGGGGTTGTCGAGCTTGTTCACGAGCAGGAAGACCGGCTTGCGCACGCGCTTGAGCATGCGCGCGACGCTCTCGTCCTCCTCGGTGATGCCGGTGGTGCCGTCCACGACGAACAGCACGGCGCAGGCCTCCTCGGCCGCGGCGAGCGCCTGGTCGCGGATGGGGGCGGAGAACACGTCCTCGCTCTTGAGCGGCTCGATGCCGCCGGTGTCGACGAGGGTGAACTCCCGCCCGTTCCATTCGGCGTCGTGGTACGAGCGGTCGCGCGTGACGCCGCGGCTCTCGTGGACGATGGCGTCCGAGGTCTGTGCTATGCGGTTGACGAGCGTCGACTTCCCGACGTTGGGGCGTCCGACGACGGCGACGATAGGTTTCATGTGCGCTGCTCCTTGACGCGTGTACGGTTCGCGGGCTCAGCCGAGGGCGAGCTCGCGCTCGAGGGTTCGGGCGAGCTCGTAGGGCATGGTCGAGGCGACGAGGGTCCTCGCGCCGCGGCCGTCGAGCTCGCGCGTGATGTCATCTTGATGATACCCGTCGAGCGTGCGCCCGTCGGCATTGAAGATGACGTTGGGGACAATCAGCATAACGCCGGTAAGGTCGGCTGCGAGCTGCCCGAGGAGGTCGACGCCGCAGATGAGCCCGGTGACGTTGACGTTGCCCCCGAAGAACCGGTTCGCGACGGCGATCACCTCCCCGTCCAGACCGTCCGGCCCGACGAGCCGGCGCACGGTGTCCGCGGCGCCCTCCCCCGAGACGACGGCGAGGCGCAGCCCGGCGCGCGCGAGCGCGGCGGAGATGTCCGCGAGGCGTCCCCCCTCGGCGCGCAGCGCCGCGGTGTCGTCGAGGTAGCTCCTGATCATGCCGATCCCGTCGTAGTACTGGGGGTACCCGTCGTACTCCTCGGCGGGCGGCACCGGCAGCCGCGCGTCGAGGTAGAACTCGTCGGAGAGCTGGAAGACCGCGCGCCCGCACCGCTCGCGGGCCCGCTCGCGGTAGGGGCGGACCTGCTCGATGACGGCGCGCGCTGCGGCGGGGTCGTCCGAGTAGGACCGCTCGAAGCGGCGCTGGTGGGCGGTGAACCCGAGCGGGACGATCCCCATGCTCGTGATGGCGGGGTTGGCCTCGGCGAAGGCGAGGGTGCGGTCGAGCTCCTCCCCGTCGTTGACGCCCGGGCACAGGACGATCTGGGCGTGGATCTCGATGCCCGCCTCCATGAGGCGGCCGAGGACCTCCATGCCCCGCGCGGCGTTGGCCCCCATGAGGCGGCGGCGGACCTCCGGGGTGACCGCGTGCAGCGACACGTTCATGGGAGACAGGTGCCGGCGCACGGCGTCGGCGACGTCCTCGTCGTCCATATTGGTGAGCGTGACGAAGTTGCCCTGCAAAAACGAGAGGCGGTAGTCGTCGTCGCGCAGGTACAGGGAGCGGCGCATCCCCTTCGGCAGCATGGTCATGAAGCAGAACGCGCAGGCGTTCACGCAGGTCCGCATGCCGTCGAACACGGCGCCGTCGAACTCGACGCCCCAGTCCTCCCCCGGCATCCGCTCGAGCTCGGCTGCGGCGACGGTCCCGTCGCGCGGGTCGAGGACCTCGAGCTCGGCGTACTCGTCGGCGGACTCCCACAGCCAGACGACCATGTCGGTGAGCGCCTCGCCGTTGACCGCGAGGACGCGCATCCCGGGCTCCAGGCCCGCATCGTAGGCGGGAGAGTCGGGGCGCACGGCGGTGACGAGGGCGCCCGAGGCGTCCGGATGGGTGCTCGGGGCGTAGTCCGCGGCGGCGCGCGCGTAGGCGGGGACGGACGCCTGGGGGGCGGCGGTGCTATCGGGTGCCATCTGACGCCCCCGAGAGCCGCTCGATGGCCGCGACGGCCCGCTCGATATGCGCGGCCGGCGTCGAGGCGCCCGCCGTCACGCCGATCAGCGCCGCGTCCGTGAACCACGCGGCGCGAAGCTCGTCCGCGGACTCGATGTGATGGGTCGCGGTTCCGCTCTCGGCGCAGATCTGGGCGAGCCGGCGGGTGTTGCCCGAGTTCCTGCCCCCCACGACGACCATGACGTCGGCGCGCGCGGCGAGCTCGCGGGCGGCCGCCTGGCGCTCCTGGGTGGCGCTGCAGATGGTGTTGACGACGTGGACCTCGTCCGCGCGGCGGAGGAGCTCGGCGACGACGCCGTCGAGGGCGTCGAGGGTCTGGGTGGTCTGGACCACCACGCCGACCCGGCGCTCGAGCTCGATGCCGTCGAGGTCCTCGGGGCGCGACACGACGCGCGCACGCCCGTCGGCGTGGCCCATGATGCCCTCGACCTCGGGGTGGCCCCCCTCGCCCACGACGATGAGCTGGAAGCCCTGGGCGACGAGGCGCTCGGCGGCGGCGTGCACGCGCTTGACGTAGGGGCAGGTGGCGTCGATCACGGACAGGCCGCGCGCCCGGGCGTCCTCGATGACCTCGGGTACCACGCCGTGGGCCCGTATCACGACGGAGCCCGCGTCGGCGCCGTCCAGGCTCTCGGCGAGCGTCACGCCGCGCTCGGCGAGCTCCGCGACGACGAGCGGGTTGTGGATGAGCGGCCCGAGCGTCCGCACCGGCGCCGGCGCGGTGCCGGCGGCCTTCTCGGCGAGGCCGAGCGCGCGCTCGACCCCGTAGCAGACGCCCGCATGCGCCGCGACCTCGATCCGGGGCGCCATCAGCGCCTCCCGGGGTGCTCGGCGCGCAGCTCGTCGCGCAGCGCGTACATGCGGCGGACGGCCTCGCGCTCGACCCATTCGGTGCGCTCGCGGCGCTTGAGGTCGGCGGGCGCGTCGGCGAGCGAGAGCTCGGCGGAGGCGCGCATCCAGCAGCGCACGGGGCGCATCAGGTGCTTGCCGTTCGGGGTGATGTCGCGGAAGCCGCAGACGGCCATGGGGACGACGGGTGCCTTCGCCATCTGGGCGATGATGGCGAAGCCGCCGTGGACCTCCACCGGCTGGTCGTCGGTGCGGATGCGGGTCCCCTCCGGGAAGATGAGGATGTCCTCGCCGCGCTGCAGGGCGCGGCTCGCGCGGCGCAGCGACTTCATGTCGGCGGTCCCGCGGTCCACCGGGATGCCGCCCACGCGCGCGAAGAACCAGCGCACGATACCCGAGTCGTTGAACTCGGATTTGAAGATGGGACGCATACGGCGCCCGTGGCGCCAGAACCACGTCACGATGGCGACGACCTCGGCCATGGAGGTGTGGTTGCAGATGTAGACGGCGCCGCGGTCCTTTCGGCCGATCTTCAGGTCGTCGGCCCCCTGCATGGGGCAGCGCCACATGACCTGGGAGAACGCGTAGAGGATCGCGAGGATGACGGCGTAGCCGCCGCGCATGGGCAGCGGGTAGTCGCGCATGGCGTTGTCGTAGTAGTCCTCGAGCTTGTACGAGAAGAGCTTCACGGGCCCTACCTCCTGTCCTCGGCGAGGCTTGCGATCATGTCGACGATCTCGTCGACGGTGTGGGACGTCGAGTCGATGCGCACGGCGTCGTCGGCGGCCCGCAGCGGCGCCTCGGCGCGGCTCGCGTCCAGGCGGTCGCGCCGCACGAGGTCGGCGAGGGTGGACTCGATCTCGGCGGAGAGCGCGGGGTCGTCCGCGGCGGCGCCGGGATGGCGCTGCAGCACGCGCCTGCGGGCGCGCACGGCGGGGTCGGCGGTCAGGAAGACCTTGAGCCCGGCGTCGGGGAAGACCACGGTGCCGATGTCGCGCCCCTCGGCGACGACGTCGCGGCCGACGGCGAAGGCGCGCTGGCAGGCGAGCAGCGCCCGGCGGACGCCCGGGTAGGCGGACACCTTGGAGACGATGCGGTCGGTGGCCGGGGTGCGGATCTCCCGGGTCACGTCGGCGCCGTCCGCGAGCACACGGGGTGCGCCCCCGGCGTCGTCGAAGGCGATGTCGAGCGCGCGGGCGACATCGACGACGGACTCCTCGTCGTCAAGGTCGACGCCGCGCGCACTCGACACGTAGGCGACCGTGCGGTACATGGCGCCGGTGTCGAGCTTCGAGTAGCCGAACCGCTCGGCGAGCAGGTCGGCGATGGTGGATTTGCCCGAGCCCGCGGGCCCGTCGATGGCGATGATCATGGGCGGTCCTTTCCTGGGACGGTCCGTTCGGTGCGTCCGGAGCCGGAGGCGAGCGCCCGCCGCTCCTCATCGGTGAGCAGGCGCCACGCCCCCTGTTCGACCCCGGTGAGCCGAAGCGGGCCGAAACGGGAGCGGTGCAGGGCCACGACGGGGTGGCCGATCCTGCCGAGCATGCGCTTCACCTGGTTCTTGCGGCCCTCGTGGATCACGACCTCGACGGCGGAGGCGCCGTGCGGGATCCCCCGGGCGGCGACGGGCGCGGCCTCGCGCGCGCCGAGCAGGCGGCAGCGCGCAGGCTGGCAGGGGCCGTCGTCGAGCTCGATGCCGCGGCGCAGGGGCTCGAGCTCCGCGTCGGCGACGCGTCCGTCCACGAGCGCGAGATAGGTCTTGTAGACGTGGCGCGAGGGGTGCAGCAGGTCCTGGGCGAGGTCGCCGTCGGTGGTGAACAGCAGCAGGCCGGTCGTGTCGCGGTCGAGCCTCCCGACGGGGAACAGGCCCGGGAAGCGGTCGGTGGGCACGAGGTCCGCCACGCACGGCCTGCCCTGGGGGTCGCGCATGGTCGTGACGTACCCGGCGGGCTTGTTCAGGACGAGGTGCACGGCGGTCCCGCCCGGGCGGACGGGGGCGCCGTCGACGGTCACGGTGTCGCGCGCGGGATCGACCTTGGTGCCGAGCTGGGTGACGACGACGCCGTTGACGGCGACGCGCCCGGCGGTCATGAGGTCCTCCGACCCGCGGCGCGAGGCGACGCCGGCACGGGCGAGGAAGCGCTGCAGGCGCATGGGGACGATGAGTTCCCCGGTTGCGGGGTCGCGCGGGGGCATGGGGTCACTCATCGAAGTCCTCGTCCGTCGCGTTGCCGATGAGCACGAGGTCGGCGTCGGGGTCCTCGTCGTCGAGGTCGATGAGCTCGCGCTCCTCGGCGAGCTCGTCGTCGGTCTCCTCCAGGGTCGATTGGATCGTGCGGCCGGACAGCCGCTCGCGGATGAACCGGCGCGTCTGCTCGTCGGGGGCGAACTGCTCGAGGTCGGGGAGGTCCTTGGTGCTGCGCAGCCCGAACTTCTCGAGGAACGCCGTCGTGGTCCCGTAGATGATGGCCTGCCCGCGTTGCGGGTCGCGGCCCATCTCGCGCACGAGGCCCTTGTCGACGAGGGACGAGATGACGCCGTCGGAGTTGACCCCGCGGATGCCCTTGACCGTCTCGCGGGTCACCGGCTGGTGGTAGGCGATCACGGCGAGGGTCTCGAGCGCCGCCTGGCTGAGCTTCTGCGTGTCCCAGGAGAGGACGAGGGCCTCGACCTGGTCATGGTAGGCCGGGTGGGTGAACAGCCTCCAGCCGCCGGCGACCTCGCGCAGCTGGAACCCGCGCTCGGCCTCCTCGTACTCCACCTTGAGCTCAGCGAGCAGCGACGCCGCCTCGCCGGGGGCGATGCCGAGAACCGAGGCGAGGGAGCTTGCGCTCACCGGGTCGCTCGACACGAGGAGCATCGCCTCGAGCGCGCCCTTCAGCGAGCCCGATTCGAGCGTTTCCAGATCCTGCATGCGCTAGTCCTCCTCGATGGCGAGGGCGTCGCCGGGCCGGTAGGCCGGCGCCCCCTCGACGCGGTTGATGGTGATGGCGCCGAAGTTCTCCTCCTGCGCGAGCGTGACGGACCCCCGCTTGGCGAGCTCCAGGATGGCGAGGAAGGTCGCGACGACCTGCTCGGTGGTCGCCTCCCCGTCGAGGAGCTCCCGGAAGGTGGTGCGCCGGCGCGCCATGGTCACCCGGTCGACGGAGGCGACGGTGAGCTCGAGCGGCACGCGATGGGGCGCTACGTGCTCCGCCTCGAGCAGGAAGGTCTCGCGCCTGCCGTCGAGGTCGGCGCAAATGACGGCGAGCCCGCGCAGGGTGATGCCGGCGAGGTAGTCGGGCATGAGGCCCATGAACTCGGGGTCGGGGCCCGCCACGCGCGGGTGCATGCGGCTCTCCGCCTCCATGCGCGCGCCGAGCGCGGCTGCGGCGCCCTTGAACTGCTTGTAGGCGATGAGGCGGGCGATGAGCACCTCGCGCAGCTGCTCGCCGTCGAGGTCCGCGTACTCGTCGAGCTCCTCGTCTGCGGGCGCGCGGCGGGTGTCCTCCGCCGGGATGAGGGAGGCGGCCTTGATGTCGAGCAGGGTCGCCGCGACGAGCAGGAAGTCGCTCGCGACGTCGAGGTCGAGTGCCTCGAGCCGGTCGACCTCGGCGAGGTACTGCTCGGCGACCTCGGAGATCGAGATGGAGCCGATATCCACCTTCTGGCGCGAGACGAGCTGCAGCAGCAGGTCGAAGGGGCCCGAATAGGCCTGTGTGGTCACGCGGTACGACACGGCGCCCTCCCCTCCCCGTCTGCGTCCATGCTGCCGTCCCGTCGATTGTAGCGCACTACCATCCGAGGGCGAAGCGGACGAGCAGCCGGTAGACGGGCTGCAGGGTCACGTCGAAGTACATCCCCAGAAGGTCGATGCCAAAGACCGTGGGGAGCACGTAGAGCACGACGATCAGTATGGGCATGGCGTAGCGCTGGACCTCGTAGTAGCGGTCGAGGGCGCGCCCCTTGAGGAACAGGACGAGGATCGACGAGCCGTCGAGCGGGGGCAGCGGGATCAGGTTGAAGAAGGCCAGGGAGAGGTTGACGGCGATGAACTGCAGGCAGAAGCTCGCGACGGCCCCGGTGGTGGCCGCGCCGAGCACGGAGGCGACCGCGAAGGCGTTGTCCGCGGCGACGCGCAGCACCACGGCGCCGAGCACGGCGAGGACGACGTTGGACGCGGGGCCCGCCAGCGACACGAGGACCTCGTCGCGCTTGGGGTGCTTGAGGTTGCCCAGGTAGACCGGGACCGGCTTGGCGAAGGCGAACACCGGCCCGCCCGCGGCGATCATGAGCAGCGGCAGCAAGACGGTGCCGAAGGGGTCGATATGGCGCATCGGGTTCAGGGAGATGCGCCCGCGCGAGCGCGCGGTGCGGTCGCCCAGCAGGTAGGCCGCCAGCGCGTGGGCGCTCTCATGGACCACGATGCCCACGATAACCGCCGCGGCCGAGGCGAGGATGTACAGAACGTAGCTCCAGTCCATGGGGGCTCCTATCGCAGGGCGCGGGCGGCCCGCTGCGCCGCGTAGTCGACCACGAGCAGGAAGACCATCGCGAGGGCGAAGTCGAAGCGGAAGACGCCGCCGAAGGGCGAGGTGATGAGGCCGTACCCGGCGATGACGTCGGGCAGGGCCTGCGTGAGGTCCATCACGAGCCCCATGATGTTCAGACGCACCGCGACGCCCGGGAAGCACAGCAGGACGGTGAGCAGGCCGAGCAGGATGGCGCAGACGCGGGCGATGTAGGAGAACACGGTCAGGGCGACGGCGCCGGCTCTACGCAGATCCACGTGCGGTCTCCTCCTCGATCGTGGTGGATAGCTCCAGCCACTCGTCCTCGAGGGCCGGGATGTCCTTTTTCAGCCCATTGTATTCCGCAAGCGCCTCGCTGAATTTCGCCTGATCGGCATAAAGCTCCTCGGATGCCATAAGCTCCATGAGCTCATCATAGCGGCCGCGCTTGGTCTCGAGCTCGCGCTCGACCTTCTTCAGGCGGTCGCGGGTCTTCTTGAGGCGCCGGTTCAGCTCGGCGCGGGCCTCGGCCTCGGCGCGCTTCTGCTCGCGGGTCTTCTTGCCGGCGGCCTCGGAGGGGGCGTCGTGGGTCCTGCGGTAGGTCCGCCCGGATGAGTCAGACGCGGTGGGCTTGCGCGCGGACGTCTGGGTGCCGCCCGCGTCTTCGCCCGCCGCCTGCGCGGCGCGCTCGGCCAGGTCCTCGCGCTTGAACAGGTAGTAGTCGTAGTCCCCGTCGATCACCGTCATCTTGCCGTCGCGGATGTCCACCACGCGGTTGGCCACGGCGCGGACGAGGTGCTCGTCGTGGCTGATGAGCACGATGGTCCCCGGGAAGGCCTTGAGGGCGTTCTCGAGCATGTCGACCGAGTCGATATCCAGGTGGTTGGTGGGCTCGTCGAGGCACAGGAGGGCCTCGGGGGCGACGAGCATCTTTGCCAGGGCGAGGCGCGCCCGCTCGCCGCCGGACAGGACGCTCACGCGCTTGTCGACGTCCTCGCCCGAGAACAGGAAGGCGCCGAGCAGGCTGCGCTGCTGCGGGACGGTCCAGGTGGGTGCCACCGAATCGATCTCCTGCAGGACGGTGTTGGACTCCTTCATGCCCTCGAGCTGATGTTGCGCGTAGTACGCGACGCCCACATGGGCGCCGAGCTCACGGGTTCCCGCGGTCGGGGCCTCGATGCCGGCGAGCATCTTGAGCAGGGTGGACTTGCCGGCGCCGTTGGGGCCGACGAGCGCCACGTGGTCGCCGCGGTAGAGCTTGAGGTCGATGCCGTCGTAGACGGTCTTGCCGTCGTAGGCCTTGGAGACGCCCTCCAGCGCCGCGACAAGGTCGCCGGAGCGCGGGGGGTCGGGGAACTTGAAGTCGACGTGCTTGTGGCCCTCGGGAAGGATCACGAGCTCGCGGCGGATCTGCTCGATCTTGCGCATGCGCTCCTGCGCCTGGGCGGCCTTGGTGGGCTTGTAGCGGAACTTGTCGACGAACACCTGCATATGGGCGATCTCGCGCTCCTGGGCGGCGCGCTTGGCGCGCATCTGCTCGAGGTTGTCCTCGCGCTGCTTGAGGTAGGAGCTGTAGTTGCCGGTATAGGTGGTGATGCGCCGGTTCTCGAGGGCGGCGACGTGGTCGACGCAGGCGTCCATGAAGGCGCGGTCGTGGCTGACGATCAGCACGGCGCCCTCGTAGGAGGAGATGAAGCCGCGGAGCCACTGGACGCTCTCGAGGTCGAGGTGGTTGGTGGGCTCGTCGAGCAGCAGCAGGTCGGGTCGGCGCAGGAACAGCTTGGCGAGCGCGATGCGCATCTGCCAGCCGCCCGAGAACTCGGAGCAGGGGCGGTCGAAGTCCTCGGGCGCGAAGCCGAGGCCCGAGAGGATCTGGCGCGCGTTGCTCTCCAGCTCGTAGCCTCCCAGGTGCTCGAACCGGTCCTGGACGCGCCCGTATTCGGCGAGCAGCGCCTCGAGCGAGGGGTCGTCCCCGTCGGCCTCGGAGATCTGGAGCGACAGCTCCTCGGCCCGGTTGCCCAGGCGCTGGATCTCGATGGCCGCATCCATGACCTCGCGGATGATCGAGGAGTCGGAGGCGAGCTTGGTCTCTTGCTCGAGGTAGCCGACGTTCACGTCCTTCGCGTAGGTGACCGTGCCGGCATCGGGGGCGTCGATGCCCATGATGATCTTCAGCATGGTGGTCTTGCCCGCGCCGTTCGGCCCGACGAGCGCATAGCGCTCGCCCGCGTTGATCTGGAACGACGCGCCGGAAAACAGCGTGCGCGCGCCGAAGCTCTTCTCAACCTTGTCAACGAGGAGAATCATGGTCCCTGTCCCTGCTTCCAGCCTGCCGCTCAAGAAAAAAGGCCCCAATCGCCTGGAGCCTTTCGTGTGTGATGGTGGGCGATACAAGATTCGAACTTGTGACCCCATCCGTGTGAAGGATATGCTCTACCCCTGAGCCAATCGCCCGTGTGCCTTTCGGCGAAGAAGATACTAACACACAAACCGTTCCGGGCAAGCGGGAATTTTCCGGACTCCATAATTCGCCTGACGCCGGCGCGGGCCCCTCGCGGTAGTCGTCTCCCGCGGCGCACAGGACGGTGCACGGGGCGCGCCTCCCCTACCGAGGGTGCCGGCGGGCATCCGGTATCCGAATGCCGGAGACGGAGGGCGCAGACGAAAAGACGGCCCCGTGATACGGGGCCGTCGTCGCGGTTCGGGTGGGCCCTGCCGGATTCGAACCAGCAACCCAGGGATTATGAGTCCCCTGCGCTAACCGTTGCGCCAAGAGCCCGTATGATATGAAAACAGCCTCCGGAATCCGGAGGCTGCGGTTTCACTTGGGTGGAGACGAGGGGGATCGAACCCCTGACCTCTTGACTGCCAGTCAAGCGCTCTCCCAGCTGAGCTACGCCCCCAAGCGGTGCGGGAAATAATATACGGGAACGTTCGGATGTATGCAAGCACCTTTTTGAACTTTTTTCGCCCGCGGCATCGGGGCGCCGCCGCCTTGGGAACCGGGACCCGTGATCCGCGCCGCGGCCCCGCCTCGCGCGCTCCGCGCCGGCTGCTCGCGCACCCGGTCGCTCCGCGCCCCGAACGGGGTTCGATCCCCCGCGCGGTCGACGGTAATGAAAAAGGCACCCTCGCGGATGCCTCTTAAAGTACTGTGGTGGAGACGAGGGGGATCCGCGCATGCCCCGGGGCATGCGCTCCCGCTTCGGCGGCCTCCGGCCGCCTCGCGCGCTCCGCGCCGGCTGCTCGCGCACCCGGTCGCTCCGCGCCCCGAACGGGGTTCGATCCCCCGCGCGGTCGACGGTAACGAAAAAGGCACCCTCGCGGATGCCTTATCAGAATCTCGGGTGGAGACGAGGGGGATCGAACCCCTGACCTCTTGACTGCCAGTCAAGCGCTCTCCCAGCTGAGCTACGCCCCCAAGCAACGAATAGGTACTATGCACCATTCCGACTGCGATTGCAAGGAGAGTTTTCGAACAAACGGGATCGGTCACAAGTTCGCCATCACTTCGACGGAGACGGGACGTCCCGCCCGTCACTCGATGCGCGTGCGCGGGTCGAAGGGACGCACGTCGTTCCCGCGGACAAGGAACCCTTTGCGCGCATAGCGCAGCATCGGCAGGTCCACGAGGTTGTCGGTGTAGAACTCGTCGGGCACCGCACCCTCGCCGTAGGTCTCCTTGAACGCCTTGACCTTGTTGTCGCCGAAGTTGAGGTGGATGAGCTCGAGCGTGTCGTAATCGACGGTCGAGCAGATGCAGCGGGTGACGCCCAGGCGGCGCATGACCTCCTCCATCGTGTAGTTGAAGGACGCGGTCATGATGACGTCGTCGGGTCTCGGCTCGTACCAGGGGCGGATCTTGTGCATGTGCGTGTCCCAGAACGCCGAGACCATGGCGGGGATATCGTCGAAGGAGGTCAGGTAGGCATGGATGTAGCGGCGGATGGCGCGCTCGATGTCGGCGCGGGACGAGCGGGAGCGGCGATAGCGCACGAGATGGAAGATCACCGGCGCGATGAAGCGCAGCACGCGGGGGTTGTACCTGATGGAGAACAGGTAGAAGTCGAGCGGGCTCTCCCCGTCGTAGATGGTGTTGTCGAAGTCGAGCGCGCGCATGCGGGTCCTTTCATCGCGGGTCCCCCCATCCTGTCATGATAGGACGCACAGAGGGTGTCGATGGATCCTCGACGGAAAGCTGACGCGCTCTTAACAAAACGGGCGACCCCCCGTACCGCGGCACAGGGGGTCGCCCGAGAGGCGATGCGGTCAGGCGCCGGGCCCGTCCACAGGGGGGGCTCCGTCAGCGGCGCTGCGCGCGCACGAGCCCCGCGACATGCTCGACGGCGGAATCGAGCGCAAGGTCGCTGCGCTCGCCGGTGGCGCGGACCTTGAGCTCGACGGTGCCGTTCGCCAGGCCGCGCTTGCCGACGATGAGCTGGAAGGGGAAGCCCATCAGGTCATTGTCGGCGAACTTCACGCCCGGGCGCTCGGCGCGGTCGTCGAAGACGACATCGACGCCCGCGGCGGCGAGCTCGTCGGCGAGGTGCGCCGCGGCGTCGAACGCCTCGCCCTTCTTGTCGAGCGCGATCACGGAGACCTCGTAGGGCGCGACGGAGACGGGCCAGACGATGCCCTGCTCGTCGTTGTGCTGCTCGACGACGGCGGCGAGGGTGCGGGAGACGCCCACGCCGTAGCACCCCATGAGGAAGGGGCGCTCAACGCCGTTCTCGTCGGCGAAGGTCGCTCCCATGGCCTCGGAGTACTTGGTGCCGAGCTGGAAGACCTGGGACACCTCGATGCCGCGCGCGCCCGCCAGGGGACGGCCGCAGTGCGGGCAGGGGTCTCCGGCCTTCACCGTCACGAGGTCGGCCCATTCATCGACCTCGAAGTCGCGGCCGGGGCAGGCTCCGGTGTAATGGTAGTCGACCTCGTTGGCGCCGCAGGCCCAGCGGGTGGAGCCGCGCAGCGTCTCGTCGACCACGAGGCGGATGCCGGCGGGGAGGTTCACCGGGCCGATGAAGCCCTTGTGCAGGCCGAAGCCCTCGAGCTCCTCGTCGGTCATGAGGTGGTAGGCGCCGAAGAGGTGCTCGGCCTTGCAGTCGTTGAGCTCGTGGTCGCCCGGGACGATGCAGACGACCGGCGTCCCATCCTCCGCCACGAGGGCGAGGGACTTGCGGGTGCCGTTCTCGGGGAAGCCGAAGAACGCCGCCACGGCCTCGATGGTGCCGAGCCCGGGGGTGTGCACCTTCTCGAGCGCGCCGTCGCCGGGGCCCTCGGTGACGGGGACCTGCGTGGTCGCCGCCTCCTCGTCCGCGGCGAACCCGCATGCATCGCAGTAGACGAGCGCAGCCTCGCCGGCGTCGGCGAGCGCCATGAACTCGACGGAGGTGTCGCCGCCGATCTGGCCGGAGTCCGCGACCACGGGCAGGGCGCGCAGGCCGCAGCGCTCGCAGATGTTGGCGTACGCCTCCTTCATGGCGTCGTAGGTCTCCTGCAGGCTCTCCTGCGTGGCGTTGAAGGAGTACCCGTCCTTCATGATGAACTCGCGGCCGCGCATGAGCCCGAAGCGGGGGCGCATCTCGTCGCGGAACTTGTCCTGGATCTGGTACAGGTTGACGGGCAGCTGCTTGTAGCTGCGCAGCTCGTTGGTGATGAGGTCGGTGACGGTCTCCTCGTGCGTGGGGCCGAGCGCGAACTCGCGGTCGTGGCGGTCCGTCACGCGCATGAGCTCGGGCCCGTAGGCGCTCCATCGGCCGCTCTCGCGCCACAGCTCGGCGTCGGTGAGGATGGGCATGAGCATCTCCTGGGCACCGGCGGCGGCCATCTCGTCGCGCACGATGGCCTCGATCTTCCTCAGGGAGCGCCATGCGAGCGGGAGGTAGCTGTACAGGCCCGCGGCCTGCTTGCGGATCATGCCCGCACGCAGCAGCAGGCGATGGCTCGCGAGCTCCGCCTCGGCGGGGTCCTCCTTGAGGGTGGGCGCGTAGAGGCGCGACATCTTCATCGCGCGGTCGAAGGTAGGCAAATCGTTCACTCCTTGTCGTTCACTCTGCAGGGTATGCGCGGTACCGCAGCATGATAGCGCACTTGGGGCCCGCAGGGCCGCCCGGTGCCGCATATGCACAAGGGCGCGGCGGGTCCCGGCGGCCCCGTCTCGCGGGCGCTCCCCTGCCCGCTGCGCCGCATGGCGCCTCAGAGGGCGTCGATCTCCGCCATGAGGGCGTCGACGATCTCCGACTCGGCGACCTTGCGCACGACCTCGCCCTTCTTGAAGAGCAGCGCGCTGCCCTTGCCGCAGGCCACGCCCACGTCGGCGTCGGCCGCCTCGCCCGGCCCGTTCACGACGCATCCCATGACGGCGACGGAGATGGGCTTGTCGACGCCGGCCAGCCGCCGCTCGACCTCCTCGGCGATCGGGATGAGGTCGACCTGGGTCCTTCCGCAGGTAGGGCACGAGACGATCTCGGGCCCGCGGCGCCGGAGCCCCAGGCACTCGAGGATCCCCCAGGCGACGGGCGGCTCCTCGACCGGGTCGGCGGTCAGCGAGACGCGGAGGGTGTCGCCGATGCCCTCCGCGAGCAGCGTGCCGAGCCCCACCGCGCTCTTGATCGTGCCCTGCCGCACGGTGCCGGCCTCGGTCACGCCCAGATGGAGGGGCACCTGGGGGAGCTCGCGCGAGAGGGCCCGGTAGGTCTCGATGGTGACGGGGACGCTGTGCGCCTTGGCTGACAGCACGATGTCGGTGAATCCGCGCGCCTCGAAGTGGTCGACGAACCGGAGCGCGGATGCGACGAGCTTCTCGGGGAGGGTGAGGCCGTCGCGCTCCGCGATATCGCGCTCGAGGGAGCCGGCGTTCACGCCGATGCGGATGGCCGCCCCCTTTTCGCCGGCGGCGTCGATGACGGCGTCGACGCGGTCCCAGGACCCGATGTTGCCGGGGTTGATGCGCAGCTTGGCCGCGCCCGCACGGACGGCCCCGATGGCGAGGCGGTAGTCGAAGTGGATGTCGGCGACGATGGGGACCGGAGACTCGGCGCAGATGCGCCCGAAGGCCTCCAGGGCCCCCTCGGTGGGGACCGTCACGCGGACCAGGTCGCATCCGGCGTCGGCGAGCGCGCGCACCTGGGCGAGCGTCGCGTCGGCGTCGGCGGTGGGGGTGCAGGTCATGGATTGCACCACGACGGGAGCCCCGCCTCCGATGGTCACCCCGCCGACGTCGACGGGTCTGGTGAGGCTGCGCGGCAGCGGTGCGGTGTGCATGGGTACCTCCAATCGGATGCGCCCGGTCCGGCCGCCGACGGGCCCGGGGCCGCGCCGGGCGGCCGGATGCTACAGCAGGCGCAGGATGTCGGCGCGCAGCATGTAGATGAACAGCAGGCCGAAGAGCGCCACCCCGACATAGGAGATGGCGGTCTGCACGCGCATGGGCACGCGGCGGCGCGACACGGCCTGGATGGCCTCGATGAGCAGCTTGCCGCCGTCGAGCGGCGGGATGGGGAGCAGGTTCATGAAGCCGAGGGACAGCGAGATCAGGCCGGCGAAGGCGAGGTAGGTCGAGGGCCCCGCGGATGCGGCCTCGGCGGCCATGGCGGAGATGCCCACGACGGAGGTGGAGTTGTCGAGGACCTCCATGGTGCGCGAGGGCACGAGCAGCTGCGCCACCCCGGATGCCGTCTGGGCGACGTAGGCGACCGAGACGCGCGCCGAGTCGACGGGGTTCAGCCGGACCGTCTCGCGGCTCACCTCGATGCCGATGGTGCCGTCCTCGGCGGGGGTGATCGAGGACGCGCGCTCCTCGCCGTCGTGGACGAAGGTGACGGGGATGTCCTCGGTGCGCTCGGTCGCGTCGAGGGCGGCGAGGATGTCGGTCCAGGACCCGCACGCCTCCCCGTCGACCGAGGTGATGGCGTCGCCCGCGGCGATGCCCGCCTCCTGTGCGGGGGAGCCCTCGGCGACGGCGCCGATGACGTTGGTGTCCACGGCGACGGTGACGCCGATGACGGAGTAGACGCTCATGATCAGCAGCATGCCGCAGACGACGTTCACGAGGATGCCGGCGACCAGGATCAGGGCGCGGGACCAGAAGCCCTTGCCCGCGTAGGTCGCGGCGCGCTCCTGCTCGAGGAAGGCCTGCTCCCCCATCGTCGGCTCCCACGGCTCGCCCTCGGCGGTCGCGTGCTCTCGATCGAACCGGCGGCCGTCGAACAGGGTGCGGCCGGCGGCGTCGCGCGGGACCGAGGCGAAGGACGCGGGGTAATAGCGGCGGTCCTCATCGGGCTCGTACGCGCATGCGAGCGACCCCCATCCCACGAGCATCGCGCACGCCTCCTGCACGTCCTCCTCGCTCTCCCCCAGCTCCGCGGCGAGCTGAGCCGTGGAGACGGTCCCATGGCGGTGCACGGCGGAAAGGACGGCGGCGGCGCAGGGCGTCTGCGCGTCCTCCATGCCCGACACGGCGGCGTAGCCGCCCAGAAGGATCGGGGTGACGCCGAACTTGGTCCCGATGCGCTTCGAGACGCGGTGGATGTTCTTGGAGCACGGCAGGCCGAGGAAGAACTCGGTCACGCGCACGCCGCAGGCGCGGGCCGCCAGGAAGTGCCCGCCCTCATGGATGAAGACGAGGACGGACAGGGTGAGCAGGCCCCAGAAGAGGGCGGAGAGAAAACCGACGGCTGCGTCCATCAGGCTCCTTACGATCGAAGGTCATCGACGCGCGCGGATCGCGCGGCGGGCCGCATCGCGCGCGGAGGCATCGACGTCCGCGAGCTGCTCCAGGGTCTGCACGGGCTCGACCGCATGGGCGTCCATGCAGGCCTCCACGACGCGGTCGATGTCGGTGAACCCGATCGCGCCGTCGAGGAAGGCGGCGACCGCCACTTCGTTTGCCGCGTTCATGACGCACGGGAGGGTGCCGCCCGTGCGCCCCGCGCGCTCGGCGAGGGCGAGGCAGCGGAAGGCGTCCGCATCCGGTGCGGCGAAATCGAGCGAGCCGAGCTCGCGGAAGTCCACGCGCGGCGCGGGCGTCTCCCAGCGATCGGGATAGGAGAACGCGTACTGGATGGGGATGCGCATATCGGATGCGCCCAGGTGCGCGATGACCGACCCGTCCTCGTATTCCACCATCGAGTGGATCTTAGACTGGCGCTGGATCACCACGCGGATGAAATCCATATCGACGCCGAACAGGTGCATGGCCTCGATGCGCTCCAGGCCCTTGTTCATGAGGGTGGCGGAATCGACGGTGATCTTGGCGCCCATGTTCCAGGTAGGGTGCGCGAGCGCCTGCGCGGCGGTCACGTGCTCGAGCTCGGCGCGGGTGCGGCCGAAGAAGGGGCCGCCGGAGCAGGTGAGCCAGATGGCGTGCGCGCGCTCCGCGCGCTCGCCGAGGTAGCACTGGAAGATCGCGGAGTGCTCGGAGTCGACGGGGATGAGCTGCCCCTCGCGTGCGAGCGGCATGAGGAGCTCGCCGCCCACGACGAGGGACTCCTTGTTGGCCAGGGCGAGCTGCTTGCCGCTCGCGAGCACGGCGGCGCTCGCCGCGAGGCCGGCAGCCCCCACGATGGCGACGAGCACGCAGTCGACGTCGTCGTGGAGGCAGACGTCGACGGCCGCCTCGGCGCCGAACTGGCAGGAGGTTCCGGCGGGAAGGTCGGCGAGCGCGGGGTCCGAGCGGCGGGCGGCATCGGTCACCGCGACGCGGGCGACGCCGAACTCGCGCGCGGCGTCGACGAGCTCGCGCGTGCGGCTGTGGGCGGTCAGGGCGACGACCTCGAGGCGGTCGGCGTGCCTGCGGCAGACGTCGAGCGCCTGGGTGCCGATCGAGCCCGTGCAGCCGAGGATGGCGATGCGCTTGCGCCCCGTGTTCGCGGCCGGGTTCCTGTCCGTCATACGATGCCTCCGATCCTCAGGATGAGGTACGCGGTGATGCAGCCGAAGATGAGCGAGTCGGAGCGGTCGAGCATCCCCCCGTGCCCGGGGATGAGGTTGCCCGAGTCCTTCACCCCGACGCCGCGCTTGATGCGGCTCTCGATGAGGTCGCCGAAGACGCCGAGGACGCCCACCGCGACGCCGCAGAGCACGGCGAAGGGTACGTCGAGGGCGTACCAGCCGGTGGCCTCGAGGATCAGCCAGACGGCGACCGACCCGACGATGCCTCCCGCGAAGCCCTCCCAGCTCTTGTTCGGGGAGATCTTGGGGACCATCTTGTGGCGCCCGAGCCTGCTGCCCACGAGGTAGGCGAAGGAGTCGGAGACCCACAGCGACGCGCAGACGCCGATGGAGAGCAGGGCGCCCGCGGCCCCGGGGACCGCGTCGCGCAGAAGGACGATCGAGGAGAGCATGTACCCGGTGTACAGGGGGCCGAAGCCCGTCACGGCGACGTCCGCGATCCGCGCCCGCGGCGAGAAGACGTACCACAGCCCGAGCGAGAGCACGAGGACGAACATGAGGCCGGTGAGCCATACGGCGTCGACGAGCGCCGACAGGGGGAACAGCACGGAGGCCGCGAGGCCGAGCAGCTCGTTGGGGACCTTCCCGTCGAGCCGCATCATCCTGAAGAACTCGAAGCAGCACAGCCAGCTCATGGCGGCGCAGAACAGCGCGGTGGGCAGGGTGCCGAGCAGCAGGCAGGCGATGAAGAGGCCGACGTAGATGAGGCCGAAGCCCGCGCGGACGATGAGGCCGTGCAGGGCGCCGGAGCGCTCGGGAGCGGGCTTCGCCCCGTCAGCCGGGCGGCGTGCGCCCTCGTCGTCGGAAGAGGTGGTGGTCTGTTTCACGGATGCTCCTTTAGGGCGGGGGCCGGGATGCGCCCCCGCCCGAGGATCACTTCGAGGTAAGCCCGCCGAAGCGGCGCTCGCGGCCCTGGAACGACAGGATGGCGTCGAGCAGGCCCCAGCGATCGAAGTCGGGCCAGTAGGTATCGGTGATGTAGAACTCCGCGTATGCGATCTGCCAGAGCAGGTAGTTGGATACGCGCAGCTCGCCCGAGGTCCTGATGACGAGCTCGGGGTCGGGCAGCCCCGCGGTGTAGAGGTTCGCGGCGACGAGGTCCTCGTCGACCCGGTCGGGCTCGAGCTCCCCTGCGCGGACGAGCTCGGCGATGCGGCGGGCGGCGCGGGCGATCTCGGCGCGGCCCCCGTAGTTGACGGCCAGGGCGAGGACCATGCCGGTGTGCGCCTCGCACTCGGCCATGCCGTACTCGAACACCTTGCGCGTGCGCTCGGGGAGCGCACCGATGTCGCCGAGGAACACGACCCGGACGTTCTCCCGCTTGAGCAGGGGAAGCTCGTCTATGAAGGTTTTGGCGAACAGGTGCATGAGCAGGTCGACCTCGCGCCGGGGGCGGTTCCAGTTCTCGGTCGAGAACGCGTAGGCGCTCAGGACGTCCACGCCCAGGCGCACGCAGGCGGTGATGATCTCCCGCAGGGCGACGATGCCGGCCTTGTGGCCCTCGGCGCGCTGCATGCCGCGGGATGTGGCCCAGCGGCCGTTACCGTCCATGATGCAGGAGATATGGCGTGGGATACGCGCCATGTCCAGATACTCGAGCCCGAGGCCCTCGGGGGCGTCGGCGAAGTAGGCGGCGAGCTTGGTTTCGTCGTACCGCAAGGCTAGATCTCCATGACCTCGGCCTCTTTGGCCTTCAGCATCTCGTCGATCTTGGCGACGTAGGTGTCGGTGTGCTTCTGGACCTTGGCCTGCTCGCGGCGGACCTCGTCCTCGGTCAGCTCCTCATCGCGGTCGAGCTTGTTGTTGGCGTCGCGGCGGATGTTGCGGATGGCGACCTTCGCCTGCTCGGCGAGCTCGCGGCACTCCTTGACCAGCTCGCGGCGGCGCTCCTCGGTGGGCGCGGGGAACGGGAGACGGACCACGGTGCCGTCGGAGGAGGGGGTGATGCCGAGGTCGGAAGCGGAGATGGCCTTGACGATGGCGTTCAGCAGGGCCTTGTCCCAGGGCTCGACCATGAGCATGTGCGCCTCGGGCGTCTTCACGGCGGCGACCTGCGTGATGGGGGTCGCGACGCCGTAGTAGTCGACCTTGATGTCGGCGAGGATGTTGGCGTTGGCGCGCCCGGTGCGGACCTTGCCGAAGTTGTGCTTCAGGCTCTCGAGGGTCTTGTCCATCTGTACGGTGATGTCGGCCATGTTAATCCTCCTGAACGACGACGGTTCCGACGGGCTCACCCATGAGGGCCCGCTTGATATTGTCCTCGCCCTCGATGTTGAGGACGATGATGGGCATGCGGTTGTCCTGGCACAGGGCGGCGGCGGTGGAGTCCATCACCTGCAGGCCGCGCACGAGCACCTCGTGGTGGGAGATCCGCTCGAAGCGCACCGCATCGGGGCAGGAGACGGGGTCCTTATCGTAGATGCCGTCGACCTTGGTCGCCTTGAGCAGGCACTCGGCGCCGATCTCGCAGGCGCGCAGGGCGGCGGCGGTGTCGGTGGTGAAATAGGGGTTGCCCGAGCCGGCGGCGAAGATGACGACCTCGCCCTTCTCCAGGCAGCGCATGGCGCGACGGCGGATGTAGGGTTCGCAGACCTCGTTCATCTGGATGGCGCTCATGACGCGGCACGGCACGCCCGTGCGCTCGAAGGCGTCCTGCAGGGCGAGCGCGTTCATGACGGTGGCGAGCATGCCCATGTAGTCGGCCTGCGCGCGGTCCATGCCCTTGGCGGACCCGGCGAGACCGCGGAAGATGTTGCCGCCGCCCACCACGATGCCGACCTCGACACCGTCGGCGTGCAGCCCCTTGACCTGCAGCGCGAGGCGCTCGGTCACCTCGGGGTCGATGCCATAGCGGCCCTCCCCCATCAGCGCCTCGCCGGAGAGCTTGAGCAGCACGCGCTTGTATCGGTATTCAGACAAGGTATCCCCCTATCGTTGGATTTGGACCCATTCTAACCTATATGCCGACCCGGCCCATAAAAAAGCAGGCCGGGGGCCGTAAACCCCGCAGCCTGCCCGTGAGCTCATCGCTCGTTGCGCTTACGCGGCGGACTCGCCGCACACCAGGCGGTCGAACGCGACGATGGTGACGGTGTCGCCGACCTCCTTGGAGACCTTCTCCGCGTACTGGCGGATGGTCATGTTGGAGTCCTTGATGAACTCCTGCTCGGTCAGGACGAAGCCCTTGAAGAACTTCTCCAGGCGGCCGTGGGCCATCTTCTCCTGGATGGCCTCGGGCTTGCCAGACTCCGCGGCCTGGGCCTTGTAGATCTCGATCTCATGGTCGATGGTGGCCTGCGGCACGTCCTCGCGCACGGCGCTGATCGGGGCGGTCGCGGCGACCTGCATGGCGACGTCGTGGGCGAAGGTCTTGAAGGCCTCGGACTCGGCGGTCTCGGGTTTCTCGAAGGCGAACTCGACGAGGACGCCGATCTTGCCGCCCATGTGGATGTAGCTGGAGACGGCGCCGGCGGCGGGCTTGCGCACCGCGAAGCGGGAGACCTTCATGTTCTCGCCGATGACGTGGATCATCTCGGTGAGGGCCTCCTGGACGGTCTCGCCGTCCATGTCGGCGGCGAGCAGCGCCTCGACGTCGGCCGGCTCGGTGTTGAGCGCGACCTCGGCGACCTTGGCGGCGAAGCCGGTGAACTTGGGGTTGGAGCCGACGAAGTCGGTCTCGCAGGCGACCTCGGCGAGCGCGCCGGAGCGGCCGTCGGCGGCGACGAAGGCGGCGACGGCGCCCTCGTTGGTGTCGCGGCCGGCCTTCTTGGCGGCGGCGGCGAGGCCGTTCTTGCGCAGGATGTCGACGGCGGCGTCCATGTCGCCCTCGGCCTCGACGAGGGCCTTCTTGCACTCCATCATCGGGGAGTCGGTCATCTCGCGGAGCTGCTTGACCATGGCGGCGGTGATCTGGGCCATTTGCGTTCCTTTCGCGATATCGGTGGATGGTGTCTGGGACCCGTCGCTACTCGGCGACGGCGGGAGCGGCGGCCTCGGCCGGCTGCTCCTCGGCGGCGGGCTCGGCGGTGCCGGCCATCTCGGCCTCGGAGATCTGCTCCTTGCCGGTGCCCGCGAGGCAGGCGTCGGCGAACAGCTCGCACATGAGGGAGACCGCGGAGATTGCGTCGTCGTTGCAGGGGATGCCGTACTCGACCTCGTCGGGGTCGGAGTTGGTGTCGATCAGGGCGACCACGGGGATGTGCAGGCGACGGGCCTCCTTGATGGCGTTCTCCTCGCGCTTGGTGTCGATGACGAAGAGGGCCGCGGGCAGGCTCTTCATGTCGCGGGCGCCGCCGAGGTTGGTCTGGAGCTTGGAGAGCTCCTTGCCGAGGACGGCCTGCTCCTTCTTGACGCGCAGCGCCATGGAGCCGTCGGCGACCATGCCCTCGAGCTCCTCCATGCGGTTGATGCGGGAGCGGATGGTCACGAAGTTGGTGAGCATGCCGCCGAGCCAGCGCTGGTTGATGTAGGGCATGCCGGCGCGCTCGGCAGCGGCCTTCACGGCCTCCTGGGCCTGCTTCTTGGTGCCGACGAACAGGACCTTGCCGCCGTGGGCGCAGGTGTTCTTGAGGAACGTGTAGGCGCGGTCGGCCTCGACGATGGTCTGCTTGAGGTCGAGGATGTAGATGCCGTTGCGCTCACCGAAGATGAACGGCTTCATCTTGGGGTTCCAGCGACGGGTCTGGTGGCCGAAATGGCAGCCGGCCTCGAGCAGGGTGCGGATGTTGATCTTGGTAGCCATCGATACCTCCTGTGGTTCGCCTCCGCGCAGGCGTCCGACCTCCCGCGTCACCCGGGCGCTTGCTACCGAAGCCCGGGCACCACGGCGCGAGAGTAGCCGCGCGTGTGTGATGGTTCGCTGCGCACCTCGCGCAGCCTGAAGCATGATAGCAGGCTTTCCGTCCCGGGCCAACCCGTGCCCCGTGAAATGTGCAGCTTGTGCGCACGGCGGCGCGGCTAGCCGCGGGGATGGGAGCGGGCGACGGCGCCCTGGAGCCGCTCGGGGGTCAGGTGGGTGTACAGCTGCGTCGTGCCGAGGTCGGCGTGCCCCAGGAGCTCCTGCACGCTCCGCAGGTCCGCGCCGCCGGCGAGCAGGTCCGTGGCGAAGGTGTGGCGCATGGCGTGCGGGGTCGTGCCGGCGGGGAGCCCCGCGGCGGCGGCGAGCCGGCGGAACCGGTCGCGCAGGGCGTCAGCGCCCATGGCGCGCCCCCTGCTCGACACGAACAGGGCGTCCCCCAGCTGGCCGGCGGTCCTCGACCGGGCGGCGAGCTTCGGGCGCGCGGTCGCGAGGTAGGCCCCGGCCGTGTCGAGCGCGCGGCGGTAGAGGGGCACGATGCGCTCCTTCGACCCCTTTCCGAACAGGCGGACGCAGCGGCCCCCCGCGTCCACCGACGCGGTCGTGAGCCCGGCGAGCTCGGAGATCCGCGCGCCCGAGGCGTAGAGCAGCTCGAGCATGGCGGCGTCGCGCAGGCCCTCGGGCTCGCCCCGGTCGGGCGCGGCCATCAGGGCGTCGACCTGCTCGGCGGTGAGGGCGCGCGGGAGCTGGCGCGGCAGCTTCGGGGAGGACAGGGCGCTCGCGGGGTCGGCTTCGACGAGCCCCTCGAGCGACATCCACCGGTACAGGGCGCGCACGGCGGAAAGATGCGCGGCGACCGTGCGCGGGGCGTAGCGCGCCCGGCGCAGCTCCGCCAGGTAGCGCCTGAGGTCGCGGACGCCCGCCCCCATGCCGTCGACGCCCGCGCGCCGGGTCCATCCCAGGTAGGCGTCGAGATGGGACGCGTAGGCGCGCGACGTCTCGGGGGACAGCCCCTCGATGCGCGCGATATAGGCGAGAAAGCCCGCTATCGCGTCCTCGAGCCTCCCTGGCCCGGAGGGGGCGCTCATGCCCGCGCCGCCCCGCCGAACAGGTCGGGGCGCGTTGCGAGGTAGGCGTCGAGGTCGGCGAGCGCGCGCTCGGCGTAGGCGGCGTAGCGGTCGCGCTTGGAACGGCGGCGCCCGTCGGAAAGCGGCGGCACGAGCCCGAAGTTCGCGTGCATGGGCTGGTAGCCCTCGGTCGCGGGGTCGGTCGCGTACGCGACGAGCGATCCGAGCGCCCCGGTGCGCGGAAGCGCGACGGGGTCCGCGCCGGCGAGGTCGGCGACGGTGTTCAGCGCGGCGAGCAGCCCCGAGGCGATCGCCTCGGTGTAGCCCTCCGTGCCCGTGATCTGGCCGGCGAGGCGCACCCGGGTCCCGGGGACGCGGAAGGTGGCGTCGAGGACGCGAGGGCTGTCCACGAAGGTGTTGCGGTGCATCACGCCGTAGCGGAAGAACTCGGCGTTCTCGAGCCCGGGGATCATGCGGAACACGCGCCGCTGCTCGGCGAAGGTGAGGTTGGTCTGGAAGCCCACGAGGTTGTAGGCGCTGCGCTCCGCGTTCTCGGCGCGCAGCTGGACGGCCGCCCAGGGCCTGCGCCCCGTGCGCGGGTCGGTGAGCCCCACGGGCTTCATCGCCCCGAAGCGGATGGCGTCGCGCCCCGTGCGCGCCACCTCCTCGGCGGGCTGGCAGGCCTGGAACAGGTCTCGCCGCTCGAAGTCGCGCAGCACGACGCGCTCGGCGCCGACGAGCGCGTCGATGAACGCCTCGTATTCGTCGCGGTCGAGGGGCGCGTTGAGGTAGTCGCCGCCGCCCGCCTCCCCGTAGCGCGACTGCGTGAACAGAACGTCCATGTCGAGGGTCGACGCGTCCACGATGGGCGCTGCGGCGTCGAAGAACGACAGGGCGTCGCCCCCCACGAGGGCGAGCAGGCGCTCGGAGAGGGCCGGCGAGCACAGGGGGCCCGCGGCGATCACGCAGGGGCCCTCGGGAACGTCGCGCACCTCCCCGCGGACGACCTCGATCGACGGGCGCGCGGCGACCTGCTCCTCCACGAGCCGGGAGAAGCGCGCGCGGTCGACCGCCAGCGCCCCGCCCGCCGGGACGGCGGCGGTGCGGGCGCAGGACACGAGCACCGACCCCATGCGGGAGAGCTCCTCCTTGAGAAGGCCGGCTGCGGAGTCGGGGCGGGTCGATTTGAAGGAGTTCGAGCACACGAGCTCGGCGAGCGATGCGGTGTGGTGCGCGGGGGACGCGGTCTGCGGCCGCATCTCGTGCAGGGTGACCGGGATCCCCCGGTCGGCGAGCTGGCAGGCGCATTCGCATCCGGCGAGCCCTCCGCCCACCACCGTCACGCGCATGTCTTCCATAGGGCCCCTTTCCGTTCGGTCTCATCCTCCCCTATTGTGCACGATGGCGCTCCGCGCGCGGAGCGCGTTCGCACTCGGCGCGAACCTTCCATCCGCGAGCCGCTCGACGAGCCCGTCGGCGGCAAGGCCGCTCAGGTACGCCAGGCATTCCGTCGCCCGCATGCCGAGAGACGCAGCCAGGTCGTCGGGGCGCATGGGGTCGGCGACGAGCGCGCCCATGACGCGCGCCTCGAGTCCGTCCGGCTCGGGGGCGGCCGGGGGCACGCGGCAGTAGCGCAGGACGCCGAATATCCGCGAGACCGCGACCTCGATGGACTCCTCGTCGACCAGCGGGCACGCCCCCACCGTGATGAGGTAGTTCGTGCCCCGGGACTGCGGTGACAGGATGGAGCCGGGGACCGCGAGCACCTCCCTGCCGATTTCCATGGCGGCCTCCGCGGTGGAGAAGGTCCCCGACGGCATGCCGGCCTCCGTCACGAACAGCGCCCGCGCGAGCGCCGCGATGACGCGGTTGCGCCGCGGGAAGGCGTAGCGGCGGGGCTGGGCGCCCCAGGGCGACAGGGAGACGACCGCGCCGCCCGAGGTCAGGGTGCGCTCGATGAGGCGCGCCGAGGACCGGGGGTAGACGACGTCCGCCCCGCATCCCATGACCGCTATATGGACGCCCCCCTCGTCGAGCGCGGCCTCCCCTCCCGCTCGGTCGCATCCGCGCGCCCCGCCCGACACGACCGCGATCCCCGACTGGGCGGCGACGGTCGCCACGGTCCGCGCGACGGCGAGCCCGTAGGGGGTCGCCCGCCGCGACCCCACGACCGCGACGGAGGGCGCGCTGAGGACCCGAGGGTCGCCGAGGACGTACAGGGTCCTCGGAGGACCGGGGAGGTCGCGGAGCTGGGGCGGGTAGAGCTCGTCGGCGATCCCGATCTCCCAGCGCCGCTCACCGCTCATCTGCGGTCCTCCCCCTGAACATCGAGGCCTCGAGCACGTGCTCCCTGCGCACGCGCTCCGATTCGGCCATATCCGCGACGGTGCGCGCGATGCGGCAGACGCGCACGATGCCGCGCGCGGTCAGCTTGCCGGTCCTCGCGATGCGCACGAGGGTCTGCCCCGCCCCCTCGTCGAGCCCGAACGCGGCGACGGCGCCCTCGATGCCCTCCGCGGACCCCTCGGCCGCGGGGCGGCTCCGGTGCGTGCGCCATGCGGTGAACGCCCGTCCCCGCTCCACCTGCGCCCGAAGGTCGGCCGAGCGGGCGCCCTGCGCCCCGCGCACGATCAGCTCCGGGTCCGGGCGCGCGACGTCGATGCACAGGTCTATGCGGTCGGCGAGGGGCCCGGAGAGCTTCGCGCGGTAGCGCTCGACGGCCGCCGGCGGGCAGGTGCACGCGACCTCGCGGTCGCCGAGGTGGCCGCAGGGACAGGGGTTGCTTGCCGCGAGCAGCTGGAAGCGCGCCGGGAAGGTGTAGGCGCCCTCAGCGCGCACGATCCTGATCCGGCCCGACTCCATGGGCTGGCGCAGCGTCTGAAGGACGCTCGAGGGGAACTCGGCGAGCTCGTCCAGGTACAGGACGCCCCCGTGCGCGAGGCTGATCTCCCCCGGGGCGACGGGTCGCCCGCCGCCCGCGAGGCCCGCCGCCGAGATGCTGTGATGCGGGCTGCGGAAGGGCCGGCGGCCCGCGAGCAGTCCCTCGAGCGGCTCACCGCGGACGGAGTGGATGCAGAGCGCCTCCTGCCGCTCGCGCTCGTCGATGGTCGGCAGGATCGAGGTCATGCGCTCGGCGAGCATGCTCTTGCCCGCCCCCGGGGACCCGACCATGAGCAGGCCGAGACCGCCCGCCGCGGCGATCGCCAGGCCGCGCTTGGCCACCTCCTGGCCGATGACGTCGGCGTAATCCGGCTCGGCGCCGCGCGCGGCGCATGCGGTGGCCGCCCGCGGCGCCCCGAGCGCGCGGGGCACCCCGAGCCTGAGCGCGCCGATATGGGCGATCGTGCCGCAGGCCACGCCGTCGAGGGGCACGTGGGCATCGGAGGGGGCGGTGGCGAGCGTGAGTGCGCGGTCGCGCGCGAGCAGCTGGTAGGCGACCTCGCCGCGGACCGGGCAGACCGACCCGTCGAGTCCGAGCTCGCCCACGATGAGGCAGCCGTCGAGCCCGTCAGCGGGTATCTGGTGCGACGCGGCGAGGATGGCGACGGCGATGGGGAGGTCGAACCCCGACCCGGATTTGCGCATGTCCCCGGGGGCGAGGTTGACGGTGATGCTCGCGCGCGGGATCTCGTAGCCCGCGGAGCGCAGCGCGCACCTGATGCGCCCCCGCGCCTCGAGCACGCCGGAGTCGGCCATGCCGACCAGGGCGATCCCGGGGATGCCGCCGGACATGGAGACTTCCACGGTGACCGGGGCCGCCTCCACCCCGCGGATGAAGGCGGTGCGCACGGCGAAGACCCGCCCGTCCGCGCTCACCGGGGACCGTCCCAGGTGAAGGCGCCCACCAGATGCTCGATGCGGGCGGCGCACCCGCAGACCACCTGAACCGCGACCACATCGAAGCGCACGGAGCGCGCGGGGTAGCGCTCCATGATGTAGCGGGCGGCGATGCGCGCGTAGCGGCGCTGCTTGCGCTCGTCGACGGCCGTCTCGGGGTAGACGGGGGCGTCGCCGCCCCGCTGCCGTCTGGTCTTGACCTCGACCAGGACCACTTCGTCGGTGCCGGGGTCGAGCACCACGAGGTCCGCCTCCCCCTCCGGGCTTCGGTACCCGCGCTCCCGCAGCTCGTACCCGCTCTGCTCGAGGTACCCCCAGGCGATCAGCTCGCCGACGCGCCCGAGCTCGGACGGCGAGAGCCCCCACAGCTCCTCCGGGTCGTCCGCGCACGTCTCGAGCAGCCTCAGGTCGTCTTCCAACCGCTTGCGCTTCCTCTTGCCCATGGCACTCCCCTCATCCGGTCCGTTGGATGGGATGAGTGTCCGGCGGGCGCTCGGACGCGGATCCGGCGATTCCGAACCGCGGGCGGCGCCGCATACGCGCGGCGCCCGAACGGAATCCGAACGGGCGGGTACCGCGGGCCGATGCGGCGGCGCGGTATGCGCCGGGGCCTCCCGCCTATTCAGAACAGACGGGCGGTCTCCAGGAAGTTTCCGCAGAAGCTCACGCGATGGACGGGGGTGAGGCCGCGCTCGCGGATGGCCTGGATGTGCTCGGGCGACGCGTATCCCTTCGAGCGCGCGAGATGGTACCCGGGGTACTCGGCGTCGAGCTCGACCATGAGCTCGTCACGGGTCACCTTCGCCACGATGGAGGCGGCGGCGATGCAGGCGACCGTCGCGTCGCCGTGCACGACGTCGCGCTCGTTGGGAACGGCGCCCAAGGGGTTGCCGTCCATGAGGACGCAGTCGGGGGCGAGGCCCGTGTCGGCGACGGCCCCCGCCACGGCCTCGCGCAGGGAGCGCGCCATGCCGATCGCGTCGATGCGCTCGGGCGGGATGTGGCAGATGCCGATGGCGCGCGCGGTCTCGGCTATGCGGACCGCGAGCATCTCGCGGCGCGCCGGGGACAGCTGCTTGGAGTCGTTCACGCCCCAGATGCGCGGTTCGTTGGGAAGGCAGACGGCGCATACGGTGAGCGGCCCCGCGACCGAGCCGCGACCCACCTCGTCGACGCCCACGACGACGCCCGCTCCCCCGAGCTCGCGCATGCGGGCGTACATGCCCTCGACGCGCTCGCGCTCGGCGCGCTCGCGGTCCAGGCGCCGCCGTGCGCGCTCGCAGGCCTTGCGCACTTGCACGCGCGGGTCGTCCCGGTAGCGCTCGAGCAGCCCCTCGATCTGGTCGGGCGGGGCGCTCGCCAGCTCGGCGGCGACCTGCGAGGCGGGGTGCGAGCTCGTCATGTTTGCCATTCGGTCCCCCATCGACTCGATATGAAAACGGGCCGCCCGCGAGGGACGGCCCGGTATCCGGACGGATGTGCGCGGGAAAGCGGGTTAGCGCTTCTCCGGGATGCGGGCGGCCTTGCCGACCTTGTCGCGCAGGTAGTAGAGCTTCGCGCGGCGGACGCGGCCGTGGCGCACGACCTCGAGCTTGGCGATCTTGGGGCTGTGCAGCGGGAAGGTGCGCTCCACGCCGATGCCGAAGGAGATCTTGCGGACGGTGAAGGTCTCACGGGAGGAGCCGCCGCTCATGCGGATGACATCGCCCTGGAAGACCTGGATGCGCTCGCGGTCACCCTCCTTGATGCGGTAGTGGACCTTGACGTTGTCGCCGATGCGGACCTGCGGGATGTCCTCGCGGATGTCCTGGCGCTCGATTGCGCGGATGTAATCCATCTTCAAATCCTCACTCTTGCCAGAGGTGCCGCACGGAGGCCGGCACATGGGTTGAACAAACGTGCATTATTATACGCATGGCGCAGGTCCGCGCAAGGTCGAAAATCGCGCATTTCCTGTGATTGCGGCCCCGGGTCCGAGCTCCGGGGCCGCCATGCCCTATCCGTCGACCCCGCGCGCGGGCGCCGCCGTGACCGGCGGGACGAGCGAGGGCGCCGTCGTTCAGCCCCGCGTGCGCGCGAGCACCGCGTGGGCGGCCGCGAGCCGTGCCTGGGGTACGCGGTAGGGCGAGCAGGACACGTAGTCGACGCCCGCCTCGTTCAGGAACCTGACGATGGAGGCGGGGTCGCCGCCGTGCTCCCCGCACACGCCGAAATGCATGCCCGGGTTCACGGCGCGCGCCTTGTCCACCGCCGTCCGCACGAGCTCGAGGACCGCGTCGTCGACGGTCTCGAAGGGGTTCGCGGCGAGGATCTTGCGGTGGAGGTAGGCGGGGATGAACTTCGCCTCGGCGTCGTCGCGCGAGAAGCCGAAGGTCGTCTGGGTGAGGTCGTTCGTCCCGAAGCAGAAGAAGTCCGCATGGGCGGCGATGCTGCCGGCCACCAGGCAGGCGCGCGGCAGCTCGACCATGGTGCCCACGGGGATGTCGAGCGCGACGCCGCGCTCGGCGCCGACCTCGCGCAGGACGCGCTCGATGAGCTCGCGCATCTGCACGTGCTCCTCCGTGATCGCGACGAGCGGGACCATGATCTCGGGCCGCGGGTCGAGCCCCTCGGCGATGAGGCGGGCGGCGGCCTCGGCGATGGCGCGCACCTGCATGAGCGGCAGGTCGCCGAAGATCACGGAGAGGCGCACGCCGCGCAGGCCGAGCATGGGGTTCGCCTCGCTCATCGCGTCGATGCGGCGCAGCCGGTCGCGCAGGGCGCGGACGCGCTCCGGGTCGCCCCCTGCCGCCTCCAGGCGGGCGATGGCGACGTCGAGCTCGCGTGGGCTGTCCAGGAACTCGTGGAGCGGCGGGTCGATGAGGCGGATGACCATCGGGCGGCCGTCCATGGTGCGCATCATGGACGCGAAGTCCTCCGTCTGCACGCGCAGGAGCTCGTCGAGGGCGCCGGCGCGCTCGGTGTCGTCGTCGCTCAAGATGAAGGTCTGGATGATGGACTTCCGCTCGCCCAGGAACATGTGCTCGGTCCTGCACAGGCCGATGGCCTCGGCGCCGAACTCGAGCGCCAGGCGCGCGTCCTCGGGGTTGTCGGCGTTGACGCGGACGTGCGCGGGACGGCCCGCGTCCGGGGCGAGGCGGATGTCGTCGGCCCACCCGAGGATGGTCCCGAGGTCGCCCGTCAGCTCCGCGGAGACGAGCGGCACCGCGCCCGCCGCCACGACGCCCGTCGCCCCGTCGATGGAGATGACGTCCCCCTCGTGCAGCACGAGGTCGCTGCCGGCGATGCGGACCTCCTTGGCGGCTGCGTCGATGCGGAAGGCCTCGACGCCGCAGACGCACGGCGTCCCCATGCCGCGGGCGATGACGGCCGCATGGCTCGTCTTGCCGCCGTGGCTCGTGAGGATGCCCTCGGCGGCCACCATGCCCTTCAGGTCGTCGGGGTTGGTCTCCCATCTGACGAGGATGACCGGCTCGCCCCGCTGGGCGCGCTCGACCGCGTCGTCGGAGCTGAAGACGATCGCCCCCACGGCGGCGCCGGGGCTCGCGTTCAGGCCGCGGGCGATGACGTCGGGGCGCGCCGCGGTATCGAACTGGGGATGGAGCAGCTGGTCGAGCTGGGCGGGGTCGATGCGGGACACGGCCTCCTCGCGCGTGATGAGACCCTCCCCCACCATGTCGATGGCGATCCTCAGGGCCGCGCCCGCGGTGCGCTTGCCCACGCGGGTCTGGAGCATCCACAGGCTCCCCTGCTCGATCGTGAACTCGATGTCGCACATGTCGCGGTAATGGTTCTCGAGCACCGAGAAGTAGCGCTCGAGCTCGGCGCCGGCGCTCTCGAGCCCGGGCTTGGAGGCGAGGTCGGAGATGGGCTCGGTGTTGCGGATGCCCGCGACGACGTCCTCGCCCTGCGCGTTCACCAGGAAGTCGCCGTAGAACTCGCGCGTGCCGTCGGCCGGGTTGCGCGTGAACGCGACGCCCGTCGCGGAGGTGTCGCCTTTGTTGCCGAACACCATGACCTGGACGTTGACGGCGGTGCCCAGGTCGTCGGGGATGCCGTTGCGCTGGCGGTACAGGATGGCGCGCTCGTTCATCCAGCTGCCGAAGACGGCCTGGATGGCGAGGCGGAGCTGCAGGGCGGGGTCTGCCGGGAACGCCACGGCTCCGTCGACGACTAGCTCGGGATGGTCCTTTGCGCTCACGTGGTCGGAGAAGATCGCCTTGAACTCGCCGACGAGAGCCTCGAGGTCCTCGGCGGAGAGCTCGGCGTCGGTGCGGACGCCGGCGAGCAGCCTGCGCGCGGTGAGGGCGTTCTCGAACAGGTCGGCGTCGACGCCGAGCACGACGTCGGAGAACATCTGGATGAATCGGCGGTAGGAGTCCCACGCGAAGCGCGGGTTATCCGTCTGCGCGATGAGCCCGCGCACCGACTCGTCGTTCAGACCGAGGTTCAGGACCGTGTCCATCATGCCGGGCATGGAGAACGGCGCACCCGAGCGCACGGAGACGAGGAGCGGGTCCGCCGCGTCCCCCAGGCGCTTGCCGTAGCGCTGCTCGAGGTCCCGCTCGGCGGCGGCGACCTCCTCGAGGGCGCCCTCGGGCCACACGTCGCCGGCCTGGGCGTACTCGACGCAGGTCTGGCAGGTGATGGTGAAGCCCGGGGGCACGGGGAGGCCGATGCGCGCCATCTCGGCGAGGTTCGCCCCCTTGCCGCCGAGGATGTACCTCATCTCGGCCGAGCCCTCGGTCGCGTCCCCGCCCCGGCCGTCCGTGCCGAACCGGTAGACGCGTTTGTCCCTGCTCACGATGATCCCCCTTTCCGCACCGCATCCGGTGCGCGATCGCGTTCGCGCCGGCGCGTACCGCGCGCCGACTGGTGTATACCTTAGCGCCGGCGCCCGCGCAAAGGCGCGCGCCTGGAGGGAGCACGCTATGGTATCGATACCATGTCAGCAGGTTGGAAGGGGTAAAAGGTTTAAGCATGGAGGCCCTGTCGCGGACCCGTGGAGATTGCGTCGGCCGATTATTGCCGCCCTGTTTCACGTGCGCGGCGCGCGGCGGCGACCGCGTCGAGGCGGGCCGTGATCTCGGCGGCGGACTCCTCGATCGCCTTGCGGTCGGTGCGGACCACGAAGCACCCGAGCCTGCGCATGAGGGCGTGCGCCTCCTCGAGCTCGCGCGCCACCTCCTCCGGGTCCGCATAGGAGGCGGCGCGCACGCGGGACTCCCCGTCGCCGAGCCGGCGCTCGCGGATGCCGGAGACGATGTCGGCGGTCGACAGCAGCCCGAACAGGCGCATGGGGTCGACCTCGAAGATGGACGGGGGCGGCTCCACGCCCCGCGCGAGCGGCACGTTTGCCACACGGTAGCCCTGGAAGGCGAGGTACATGGACAGGGGCGTCTTGGATGTCCGCGAGACGCCGATGAGCACGATGTCGGCGTCCGAGAGGTCGTCGGCGCCGCGCCCGTCGTCGTGGGCGACGAAGTACTCCATCGCCTCGATGCGGCGGAAGTAGCGCTCGTCGGTCCTGTGGATGACGCCGGGGGTGCCGGCGGGGCGGTCCCCCAGCAGGGCGGAGAGCGTGTCGAGGGCGGGGCCCATGAGGTCCACGGAGGGGACGTCGAGGTGGCGGAGGGTGAAGGCGAGCTGGGAGCGCAGCTCGGGGTCGACGATCGTGTGGAACACCGCGATCGGCTCGCCGGAGGCGATGTGGGGCGCGAGGTAGCGCTCGACCTCGTCGATGCCCGTCACCCGGGGGAGCCGCGCGACGCGCACCGAGCCCTCGCGGAACTGGCCGGCGGCCGCGAGGACGACCTCGCAGGCGGTATCGCCGAGCGCATCGGATATCACATGGACCGTCGCCGTCATCTCGACTCCCTCCGTCCGGCTTCGCCCCCAGTGTAGCCGATGCGCGCGGGGTTGGCGTAACGAGGAGGGGCCGGGTGCCGCGTCATCTCGCGGCACCCGGCCCCCGTCGCGGGCTATGCGGCCTCGCGTCAGCCCTTCAGCAGGCCGATGTTCGCGATGTCGGCGAAGACCGCCTCGAAGCGGTTGAGCAGGCGCAGGCGGTTCGCGCGCAGCGCCTCGTCCTCGTCCATGACGAGGACGTCGTCGAAGAACCGGTCGATCGGCTCGCGGAGCGCGGCGAGGCCGGCGATGAGGGCGTCGAAATCCCTGCGCCCGCGCGCGTCGGCGACGAGCTCGCGCGCTGCCTCGGTCGCGGAGAGCAGGTCGCGCTCGGCGTCGCCCAGAAGCGCCTCGTCGACCTCGGTGCCGAGCGAGGCGTCGGCGAGATGGCTCGCCCGGGCGTAGGCCGTGGCGAGGTTGCCGAAGGTCTCGGGGTCGTCGGCGCGGGCCTGATCGAGGGCGCGCGCGAGGGCGAAGAAATCGGCCGGGGCGCAGACGGTCCCGGCGGAGACGGCGGCGACGGTGTCGGGGGCGATGCCCTCGTCGCGCGCCATCTGCTCCATGCGCCCCTTGATGAACGCGCAGACGGCTGCGGTTACCTCCCCGGCGTCGAACTCGATCCCCTGCTCGGCGTAGGCCGAGAGCGCGGCGGGCACGAGCTCCTCGTAGCCGCATCCCAGGCGCGCGCGGAGGATGTTCAGGATGCCGATCGCCGAGCGCCGCAGGGCGAAGGGGTCCTTGGAGCCGGTCGGGGGCTCGCCGATGGCGAACATGCCCGCGACGGTGTCGAGCTTGTCGGCGACCGCCACGATGCAGCCGGCGACGCCCTCGGGGAGCTCGTCCCCGGCGAAGCGCGGGCGGTAGTGGTCGCGGATGGCGGCGGCGACCTCGGCGTTCTCCCCCGACGCGAGCGCATAGTAGCCGCCCATGACGCCCTGCTGGCTCGTGAACTCGACGACCGCCTGGCTCACGAGGTCCGCCTTGGCGAAGTGCGCGGCGCGCTGCGCGTCGGAGGCGGCGTGGGCGCCGATGCGCGCCGCGTGCGCGATGGCGAGTGAGAGGTCCTCGATGCGCTCGGACTTCTGCAGCACGCTGCCGAGCTTCTCCTGGAACGCGACGTTGGCCAGGCGGGAGCGGAAGTCCTCGAGATCGACCTTGAGGTCCTCGTCGTAGAAGAACTTGGCGTCGTAGAGGCGCGCGCGGACCACGCACTCGTTGCCTTTGATGATGGCGGGGGCGCACTCCGGGCGGCCGTTGGAGACCACGACGAACTCGCGGGTGAGGTTGCCGGCGGCGTCGTAGATGGGGAAATAGCGCTGGTTGGTGAGCATGGACTCGCAGATGATCTCATGCGGGACCTGCAGGAACTCCTCATCGAAGGAGCCGACCAGGACGGTGGGCCACTCGCAGAGGTTCACGACCTCGTCGAGGACCTTCGCCGGCGTGTCGACGCGGGCCCCGCCGCGCTCGGCCTCGACCCGGGCGATGCCCTCCGCGATCACGGCGCGGCGACGGTCCTCGGTCAGGACGCCGGCGGACTCGAGCACGGACTCGTAGGCGGACGGCTCGGGGACGACGTGCTCGCCGGGCCCCAGGACGCGGTGGCCGCGGGTCGTGTTGCCGGACTCGACGCCCGCGAAGCTCACCGGCACGACCTCGTCGCCCAGAAGGACGCACAGCCAGCGGACGGGACGGACGAACGTCTCGTGCGTGGAGCCCCAGCGCTGGCTGCGGTAGTTGGGCCATTCGATGGACGAGATGACCTTCGTGCAGAGTGCTGAGAGGATGGGCGCCGCGGGCGCGGAGGGGATGCTCCGCTCGGCGAAGACGTACTCGCGGCCGTCCGCGTCCTCGCGGCGGACGAGGTCTGCGGCGTCGACGCCGCACTTGCGGGCGAAGCCCTGGGCCGCCTTGGTGGGGGCGCCCTCGGCGTCGAAGGCGATGGACGCTGCCGGGCCGCGCTTCACCTCGTGCACCTCCTCGGTCGCGGTGGCGACGTCGGAGACGAGGGCGGCGAGACGGCGCGGCGTGGAGACGACGCGGACGTCGCCGTGCGCCAGGCCGGCCTCGGTCAGGCCCCGCTCGACCAGGGTGCCGAGCTGCCTGACGGCGTTGACGAGCGGTGCGGAGGGCATCTCCTCGCAGCCGATCTCGAACAGGAAGTCACGGGACTGAGCCATCGGTTACGCCACCTCCCCTTCACGGGTGTCGTCCGAGGCCGCGACCTCGGCGAGATAGGCCTCGCAGCACGCCTTGGCGACGGCGCGCACGCGCAGGATGTAGTTGGCACGCTCGACGGCGGACAGGGCGCCGCGGGCGTCGAGCAGGTTGAACGCGTGGCTGCACTTCATGACGCAGTCGTACGCGGGCAGCGGGAGCCCGGCGTCCAGGCAGGAGTGGCACTCGCGCTCGTAGTCGTCGAACTTCGCGCGCATCATCTCGACGTCGGCCACCTCGAAGTTGTATGCGGAGAACTCGCGCTCGTTCTCGAGGAAGACGTCGCCGTAGGTCATGGCGGTGCCGTCGGGCAGGTAGCTCCACACGAGGTCGTAGACGGAGGTCACGCCCTGGGCGTACATGGCGATGCGCTCGAGGCCGTAGGTGATCTCGACGGGAACCGGGTCGACCTCGATGCCGCCCACCTGCTGGAAGTAGGTGAACTGGGTGACCTCCTGGCCGTCGAGCCAGACCTCCCAGCCCAGGCCCCAGGCGCCGAGCGTGGGGCTCTCCCAGTCGTCCTCGACGAAGCGGACGTCGTGGTCCGCGGGGTCGAGGCCGATCGCCTTCAGGGACTCGAGGTAGAGCTCCTGGGAGTTCTCGGGGCTCGGCTTGATGAGCACCTGGAACTGGTAGTAGTGCTGCATGCGGTTGGGGTTCTCGCCGTAGCGGCCGTCGGCGGGGCGGCGGCAGGGCTGCGCGTAGCAGGTGCGCCAGGGCTTCGGGCCGAGCGAGCGCAGGGTGGTGGCGGTGTGGAAGGTGCCCGCACCCACCTCAGAGTCATAGGGCTGCATGATCACGCAGCCCTGGCTGCCCCAGTACTGCTGGAGGCGCAGGATGATCTCCTGGAAGGAGAGGGCGGATTGTTCCATCCTTTGATCCCCTATCGTGACGGATTGCTCATACGGTTCGACATGATAGCCCATCGGCGCCGGTCGTGCGGGTCGCACGCGGCGCCGATGGGCCATCTCCCCAAGTTTTCACCGGTCGCCCGGCATCCGTGCGGGCGGTAGTCAGAGCAGGCCGAAGCGGTTCAGCGGCCAATAGCGCAGCACGGCGACGCCGATCAGGTCCTGCTGCTCGACGGCGCCGAAGTAGCGCGAGTCGGCGGAGTTCTCGCGGTTGTCGCCCATCACCCAGACGCACCCCTCCGGCACGGTGTAGGGGAAGCTCACGATGGTCCCGGGGGCCTGGCTGGCGAGCGGCCAGCTCTCCCCCTGCGCGTAGGGCTCGTCGAGCACCTGGCCGTCCACGACGACGCGGCCGTCGACGAGGTCGACCGTCTGGCCCGCCGTGGCGATCACGCGCTTGACGAGGACGTCGTGGTCAGAGGAGCCGTCGGGGTTGCGGAACACGACGATGTCGCCCGCCGCGGGGGACTGGCCGAGGTTGCAGGTCACCTTCTGGGCGAAGACCTGGTCGCCGATCTCGATGGTGGGCTCCATCGACCCGGTCGGGACGACATAGGGCTCGAGCACGAAGGCGCGGACCACCAGCATCGCGGCGATGGCGATGACGAAGATGAGGACCCATTCGACGAGGCTGCGGAAGAACGAGGTGGCATGGGGTGTCATGCGGGGCTCCTTACTCGCGCGCGGGGCGCGCGTCCGGTCCATGATAGCGCGCGACGAGCTCGCGCGCGCGGTCGCGCTCCTCGGGTGTGAGGCCCGCGCCATCGATGAGGTCGGGGCGCCAGCGGCAGGTCCGCTCGATGGCGTCGGCACGGCGCCATGCGTCGACCCGGGCGTGGTCGCCCGAGAGGAGCACCGGGGGGACCTCGCGGCCGCGGAAGCTCGCCGGCCTGGTGTACTGCGCGTACTCGAGCAGGCCCCCGGACGGGCGGGTGGAGAACGACTCGTCGACCGGCGACATCTCGTCACCGAGGGCGCCGGGGATGAGCCGGACGACGGCGTCAGCGACCACCATCGCGGGGAGTTCGCCGCCGGTGAGGACGTAGTCGCCGATCGAGAGCCGCTCGTCGGCCAGGTCGTAGGCGCGCTCGTCCATGCCCTCGTAGCGGCCGCAGACGAGAAGGAGCCGCTCGCAGCCGGCGAGGCGCTCGGCGCAGGCCTGGTCGAACCGGTCCCCGCAGGGGGTGAAGAAGACGGTGCGGGGCCGCGAGCCCGAGGCCGAGATGGCCTCGACGGCCTCGAAGATGGGCTCCACCTTCATGAGCATGCCCTGCCCGCCCCCGTAGGGCTCGTCGTCGACGGTGCGGTGGCGGTCATGGGTCCAATCGCGCAGGTCGTGGGCGCGGAACTCGAACAGCCCCGCGCGCCTCGCCCGACCCAGGATGGAGGTCGACATCACCGTGTCGAACATCTCGGGGAAGACGGACAGCGTCTCTATGAGCATGCGGGGGCCTCCGGGGCGTCTTCGGGTCCGACCTCGATCAGGCCGTCCATGAGATGGGTGCGGACGGGGCCCGACTCGGGCACGTCCTCGACGGCCGCCTCGACGACGGGGATGAGGACCTCGCCGTACGGACCCTGCACGACCCAGACGTCGTTGGCCGGGGTCTCCATGACGTCCGCGATGCGGCCGACCGATCCGTAGCGCTCGTCGCGCACCTCGCGGCCGATCAGCTCGTCCGCCGCGGCATCGAGCGGCCCGACGTCCAGGTCGGACTCGCGCGCCAGGACGTAGCATCCGGCGATGCCCTCGGCGTCGTCGAGGGACGCGATGCCCGAGAACCGGGCGAGCATGCCGTCCTCGTTCACGTGCTCGACGCGGCAGAACCGGTCGCGGTCGAGCGCGGGCGGCGTGAGCGCCACGGTCATGCCCGGGCGCAAAAGGAAGGGAAGGCCCCGTAGACCGGCTACGGAGACCTCCCCCTTCGTGCCGTGTGGGGCGACCACACGGGCGATGTTCCTATATTCGCGCGCCAACGCTACCCCATGACCTCTACCTCGACGGAGGTGCCGAGGCGGGCGGCGAGCGCACGCGCGAGGGTGCGGATGGCCTTGATGGTGCGGCCGTGGCGGCCGATCACCTTGGCCACGTCGTCATCGGCGACGTTGACCTCGATGGTCGAGGACGCCTCGCCGTCGATGACCTCGAGGCTGACGGCATCGGCGTCGTCCACGATGTTGACGACGAGATACTCGACGAGATCGGCGATGCGGTCGGAGAGCATCTCCCCGCCATCCTGGTCGAGCGCGTCATCGGCGCGCTCGTTGAGATCTAGGGACAAGGTTACTCCTCAGCGCCCTCAGCCTCGGCGGCAGCGGCCTCGGCGGCGCGCTTGGCCTCCTCGGCCTCCTTCGCGAGCTGCTTCTTGGACTTCTTCTCGACGGTCTCGGTCTTGGGGCCGGCCTCGGCGGCGCGCACGAGCGCGGCGACGGCGTCGGTCAGCTGGGCGCCCTTGGACTGCCAGTCGGCGATCTTCTCGAGGTCCAGGTTGATGGTCTTGGGGGTGGTCAGCGGATTGTAGCGGCCGACCTCCTCGATGAAGCGGCCGTCGCGGGGCGAACGGGAATCAGCGACGACAACGCGGTAGTACGGACGCTTGTGGGAACCGTGACGAGCGAGGCGGATCTTGACTGCCAATGAAAACTCCTCCAACCAAGCAGCATATGCTGCGACTACGAACAAACGGCTTGTAACTATACGCCAACGACCGGAGCAGGTGAAGCCCGTGAGACAAACTTCTTCGGTATGGCCGCAGGCAAATCCATATTTTGACCAAGATGGGGCGAAATGCAAGGTCTTCACAGTTTTCACGGTATACTGGAGCCATGAAGGGCGAACATACATACGATTCCCCCGGGCCCGCCGAAGCGCTGTTCGGCGCATGGAGCGGACCCGCCGTCGGCCTGCTCGACCTCGACGCGTTCTTCGCCAGCGTCGAGCAGCTCGACCATCCCGCATGGCGCGGCAGGCCCGTCATCGTGGGCGGCGATGCCGATGCCCGCGGCGTCGTCTCGACGGCCTCCTACGAGGCGCGGGCGTTCGGTGTCCGCTCCGCCATGCCGAGCGCCCAGGCGCGGCGCCTGTGCCCGCAGGCCATCTGGACGCACGGGCACTTCGACCGCTATCGCGAGCTCTCCGCGCAGGTCATGGCCTTCCTCGAGGACGAGACCCCCTATGTGGACCGCGTCTCCATCGACGAGGCGTTCTTCGACGTCACCCCGGGGCGCTTCTCCCGGGAGGACCCCGTCGCGATCTGCCGCCGCATCTCCGCGCGCGTCGCCAGCCTGGGCATCACCTGCTCGATCGGGCTGGGCAGCAGCAAGACCGTGGCCAAGATCGCCAGTGAGCGGGACAAGCCGCGCGGCCTCACGGTCGTCTTCCCCGGCACCGAGGAGGGGTTCCTCTCCCCCTTGCCCGTGCGCGCCATGAGCGGGATCGGATCGGCCGCCGAGACGGCGCTCGCCCGCGCGGGCATCCACACGCTCGGCCAGCTCGCCGCGGCGGACCCGCAGGTGCTCTCCGGCGTCTTCGGCGTGAACGCGCAGACGATGCGCGAGCGCGCCCGGGGGGCCGAGCGCAGCGCGGTCTCGGCGGTCGATGCGCCCGAGGAGGTCAAGTCGGTGAGCAACGAGCGCACCTTCGCGCGCGACCTCACCGAGCGCGGGGACGTCGAGGCGGCGATCCACCTGCTCGGCGAGTCGGTGGGCAGGCGCCTGCGCCGCCGCGGGCTCGCGGGGCGCACGGTGACCCTGAAGCTGCGCTTCTCATACGGGCGCGGCAGGACCGTCCAGCGCAAGCTCGCCCATCCGACCGATGACGAGAACGTCTTCATCCCGGTCGCCCTGGAGCTGCTCGACGGGGTCTGGGCGCCCGGGACGCGCATCAGGCTCGCCGGCGTCGGCATGAGCGACTTCGATCTGGCCGGCGGCGTGCAGACCGACCTGTTCTGCGAGGTCGACGAGAGGGGCGCCCAGGCGAGCGACCGGCGCGGCCTGTCGGTCGCGATGGACGCCGTGCGCGAGCGCTTCGGGGACGCGGCGGTCGGGTTCGGGCGGGCGGCGCGCTTCGATGCGGAGGTCGTGCGCTCGGACCGGTACGGGTCGCGAAACTCCCCGCGCGGGTGAGCCGCCGCGGAAGATGAAAAAAGGCGGCCCGCACGGGGCCGCCTGCACGCTTCCCTCGAGAAGCCTAGGTTAGAAGCCGAGGTCGAGGACGGGGGCGTCGCCCCAGAGGCGCTCGAGGCGGTAGTAGTCGCGCGCCTCGGGCGAGAACACGTGGACGATGACCGAGCCGTAGTCCATGAGGATCCAGCTGCCCTCGTCGCGCCCCTCGATGGAGAACGGGTGCTCGCCGCAGGCGTCGGCGACCTTCTCCTCGACCTCGTCGACGACGGCGTCGGCGAGGCGGCTGTTCTGGCCGGTCGCGATGACGAAGTAATCGCAGACATCGGAGAGGGAGGTCAGGTCGAGCACGGCGACGTCGTCCGCCTTCTTGGCGTCCGCGGCCGCGGCGGCGGTGCGGGCGACCTGCTCGGCGGCGACGCCGGTGCTCGACGCGCTCGCCGCGCTCCGGTCGGAGGAGACGGAGAAGCTGCCGTGATGCTCGGACCCGGTCGTCTCGAGCGGGGTGTCTGCGATGGCGGTATCGGTCATGGGATCAGCCTTTCTCATGGTTCAGCGCGAGCGCGTAGGTGTTGTAGATGTCCAGGGCGGTCGGGTACAGGTAGCGCCCCGTCGAGATCACGTAGGTGAGGCCCTGGGAGAAGCAGTCGAAGAACAGCCGCGCGAGGGGCACCTCCCCCACCTCCGCGCGCAGGGCGTCGGCGTAGTCCCCGCGGCGCATGGGCTCGATGGCGTCGGCGACGAAGACCACCATGTCGAGGTCGGACATGTCCGGCGCGGCGGTGGTATGGCGGGCGACCGCCTGGAAGACGGAGTCGGGGAGCTCCCCGAACAGCTGGGGAAGCTCGAAGGCGGCCACCGGGCCGTGCAGGACGGCGCGGGCGTTGGCCGGGGAGCCGGCGACGCGGACGCCGTACTGCGCCGCGCGGGCGAGCAGCTCGGAGGGCTCGAGGACCTTGTCCCAGTCGTGGACGAGGCCCGCCGCCTCCGCGAGGAAGGGGTCGACCCCGTAGACCTCGGCGAGGCGGGCCGCCGTGCGGGCGACCCCGAGCGTGTGGTTGCGGCGATGGGTGTCGGCCGCCATGCGGACATCGAGCATGTCGCGCATGCGGGCGAGGTAGGCGCCCTTGTCCTCGATGCGGTATCCGGGTTCGCTGTCGTGGGCCACGAGGTTCCTCCTATCTGCGGTCCGGGGACGCCGCGCCGTCGACCCGCTCGACGATGCGGCTGTTGTACAGGCCGTTCTTCCTGATGTACCCGATGACCGACTCCGATGTCAGGTACCGGGCGCTCTTGCCCGCGCTCACGCGCTCGCGGATGTTCGTCGAGCTGATCGCCAGCGCGGGGATCTCGATGTAGCGGACGTCGAAGGGCACGTTGGACGCCGACACCCGCGCGCGGGCCTGCTCGATGTCGTACCCGGGGCGCGTGGCGGCGATGAAGGTGGCGAGCTCCGCCATGGATGCGGCGTCATGCCAGGTGAGCAGGTCCAAGATCGCGTCGGCCCCCGTGATGAAGAACAGCCGGACGTTGTCCGGGTAGTGCGCGCGCAGAGCCCGGAGCGTGTCGATGGTGTAGGTGACGCCCTCGCGGTCGATCTCGAAGCGGCTCGCGTCGAACGCCGGGTTGGCGGCGGTCGCGAGCAGCGTCATCGCGTAGCGGTCCTCGGCGTCGGTGACGCCGGCGCCCTGCTTGAAGGCGGGGACGCCCGCCGGCATGAACAGGACGAGGTCGAGGGCGAGCGCCTCGCGGGCCTGCTCGGCGGTGACGAGGTGGCCGTAGTGGATCGGGTCGAAGGTCCCGCCCATGATCCCCAGGCGGTATTCGCGCGAGGGGTCGGCGCCCAGCTCGGGCAGATGGGGTTCGGCGCTCATCTGCCGCCGTCACCGTCCTCGGGCTCGTCGAGGTAGTCGGTGAGGTCCTCGGACCCCTCGTAGGCGAAGGAGTAGCCGGTGATGCGCACCTCGTCGCCGGGACGGCACCCCGCCGCCTCGAGGGCGGCGTCGACGCCGATCTTGGACAGGCGGTGCTGCAGGTAGATGACCGCCTCCTCGTTCTCCCAGTCGGTCTGCACGCAGAGCCGCTCGACCCCGCGGCCGAGGACGCGCCAGACGCGCCCGCCCTCCGGCACGACGGTGAACGCGCGGTCGCGGGCGCGGCGGCGGCGCTCCCATTGCTCGTCGAGCTCGTCTGCGGGCTCACTGGACTCCGCGAGCTCGCGGCGCAGCTCGAAGACCTGCTTGCCGACCTCGAGCATGAGCGTGTTGAGGCCCGCCCCCGTGAGCGCGGAGACGGCGAAGAAGGCGTGCCCGTCGGCGAGCGCGGCGCGCTTGAGCTCCGCGACCCGCTCGGGCGCGCCGCTCGCATCGCACTTGTTCGCGACCACGATCTGCGGGCGCTCGGCGAGCTCGGAGGCGTATGCGGCGAGCTCGTCGTTGATGATGCGGTAGTCCTCCACGGGGTCGCGCCCCTCGAAGCCGCCGGTGATGTCGACGACGTGCATGATGAGCGCGGTCCGCTCGATATGGCGCAGGAACTGGTGGCCGAGCCCGCGGCCCTCGGCGGCGCCCTCGATGAGCCCGGGGACGTCCGCGACGACATAGGAGTAGTCCCCCGCGCGCACCATGCCGAGGTTGGGCACGAGCGTGGTGAAGGGGTAGTCGGCGATCTTGGGCCGGGCGGCGCTCATGCGCGCGATGAGGGAGGACTTGCCGACGCTCGGCATACCCACCAGGGCGGCGTCGGCCATGAGCTTCATCTCGAGCTCGATCCAGTGCTCCTCGGCGGGCTCGCCCTTCTCGGCGAAGGCCGGCGCGCGGCGCGTGGGGGTGACGAAGTGGGTGTTGCCGCGCCCGCCCGTGCCGCCGGGCGCCACGATGACGCGCTCGCCGTCGCGGGTGAGGTCGGCGATCTCGTAGGCGACCTCCTGCGTGTCCGGGTCGAGCTCGCGGACCACGGTCCCCATGGGGACCTTCAGCACGAGGTCCTCGCCGGACTTGCCGTCGCGGCGGGAGCCCTGGCCGTGGGTGCCGCGCTCGGCGCGGAAATGGTGCTTGAAGCGGTAGTCGACGAGCGAGGAGAGCTGGGCGGAAGCCTGGATGACGACGTCCCCGCCGCGACCGCCGTCCCCGCCGTCCGGCCCGCCCTTGGGCACGTAGGCCTCACGCCGGAAGGACATGCAGCCGGCGCCGCCGTCGCCTCCCTTGACGTTGATGCGGCAGATGTCGGTGAACTGTGCCATCCTGCTCCTTTCGGGAGTCCGATGCGCGGCGGGCGTGTGCACCGCCCGCCGCCGTAGAGAAAGAGGCCCCCGGATGCGCTCCCAGGGACCTCTCGATGATGCGTGAGATGAAGGGTCTGCTTACGCGTTGGCGAGCGGACGGACGTTGACGCGGTGCTTGATGCCGCGGGTGTACTCGACCGTGCCGTCGATGAGCGCGAACAGGGTGTCGTCCTTGCCGCGACCGACGTTGGCGCCCGGGTGGATGTGGGTGCCGCGCTGGCGGACGAGGATGGTGCCGCTGGTCACGGTCTGGCCGGCGAAGCGCTTGCAGCCCAGACGCTGACCGCGGGAGTCACGGCCGTTGCGGGACGAGCCGAGGCCTTTTTTGTGTGCCATGTCTAGTACCTTCTTTCAGACAGCTCGTGGGGTTACTCGGCCGCGGGGGCCTCGGTCTCGGCCGTGCTCTTCTTGGCACGCGAGGTGGCCTGGACCTTGGTGATCTTCAGACGGGTCAGCTGCTGGCGGTGGCCCTGCAGGCGGCGGTAGCGCTTGCGCTTGTGGAACTTGAAGACAAGCTGCTTCTTACCCTTGAACTGCTCGACGATCTCAGCAGTGACCTTAGCCTTGGCGAGCTTGGCAGGATCCGTGATGATCTTCTTGCCGTCGTTCAGGAAGATGACGGGGAGCTCGACCTTGGTGCCGACCTCGCCCTCGATCTTCTCGACGTTCAAGAAGTCATCGGTGGCGACCTTGTACTGCTTGCCGCCGGTTGTAACGATTGCGTACATTGTTTTGCCCTTCATGCATCAGTTAGTGCAACAGCCGGATATCCTATCAGGATGAAAATTGCGCGTCAACAGGGAGAACGGACATTCCCCCTGCGTATTCACAAGGACGGCACAGACGAGACGGATAAGGGAGCAGCGTGTGTCCCGTCAGCGCGCGAAGGACTCAAGAGGGATCCGTCAGCATCCTCCACGTACTGGGCAGTCCGACAAATAGAATAGCGCTTCACGGCCGCGAGGTCCTGGATGCCCGTGGAAACGATAGGACCTCCACGTTCCACCTCGGGCGCGAGCCTGCGGTCGAGGGCGGCGAGCAGGATCTCGGGCCTCAGCGACCCGGCGTCGCCGCAGCGCGTGTCGAGCGTGAGCCGGACCTCGCCCTCCCCCGCCTGGGATGCCCCGGCCGCCACGAGGGTCGCGGCGAGGTCGAGGGTCTTGGCCTTCCCGCTGCGGACGTACGGGATCGAGCCGGCGCGGACCACATCGTCCAGGGCGCGCGAGACGGCCTGCGCCCTAAGGTCGAAGCCGCGGGCGGCCTGAAGCGCGACCTCGTAGCGCATGCGGGTGATCTGCGCGGTGAGCGCAGGGGTCTTGAGGTCGATGTAGCGGGCGCGGTACGGCGCGAGGTCGACCGGCGAGGCCGCCTGCAGGCGCTCGAGCAGCTCGTCGGCGGGGACGTAGGCGGTGAGGTGCAGGTCGAAGTACTCCTCGTCCGAGGCGGTGCCCACCGGCAGAGCCGACGTGAAGGCGATGCGCATGTGCGGCGAGAACCCCTGCGTCACCGCATAGGGGGCGCCCGCGCGGCGGACGACGCGCTCGATCGTGTGGATGACCTCGAGGTGCCCGAGGTAGGCGAGCCTGCCGTGCTTCACATAGGCGCAGCGGAGGCGGAAGGTGCCCTGAGGCGATGCGGTCATGATCTCTCACCTGCCAGTACGTTGCTCACGTGCAAGGTCGGGCACACGCCGCACCCGGTGCACGAGGACCTCGTGCAGTCCGGCGTGGTGACGCCCTCGAGGGCGCGCCGGTACTCCCGCTCGAGGCAGCCGCGGGACACCCCGCAGCTCACGTGCTCCCAGGGCAGCCGCTCGTCGAGCCCGTAGGGCGTCCGCGCGACCGCGCGCAGGTCGATGCCGACCTCGCCGGCGGCCTGCTCCCAGCGGTCGAGGGAGAACTGCTCGGTCCAGGCGTCGAACCGGGCGCCGCGCCGCCAGACGGCCTCGACGAGGTCGGCGATATCGCGCCCGCCGCGGGAGAGGACCGCCTCGATGAGGGAGGTCTCCGCGTCGTGGTAGTGGACGCGTACCGCGCGGTTGCGGACGCTGCGCAGCAGGAGCTGCTGGCGGCGGCGCACCTCGTCGTCGGGCGTCTGCGCGCACCACTGGAAGGGGGTGGCCGCCTTGGGGATGAACACCGAGCAGGACACGGACACCGACACGCCGCCGCGCTGCGCGGGGGGCACGACCTCGCGCGCGATCTCGTAGACGCGGTCGGCGAGGCGCCCGATGGCGACGATGTCGTCGTCGGTCTCGCCCGGCAGGCCCATCATGAAGTAGAGCTTCACGCGGCGCCACCCGGCCTCGAAGGCCGCGCGCGCGGCCCGCTCGAGGTCGTCCTCGGTGACGTTCTTGTTGATGACGTCGCGCAGGCGCTGGCTGCCCGCCTCGGGGGCGAAGGTGAGCCCGCCCTTCTTCTCCCCCGCCACCTGGAGCGCCATGTCGACCCCGAAGGCGTCCAGGCGCTGCGAGGGGATGGACACCGAGATGCCGGTGTCCTCCAGGCGTCGGTTCAGGCGCGCGAGCACCTGACGGCAGCAGGAGTGGTCGGTGGTCGAGAGCGACGTGAGCGAGACCTCGTCGTAGCCGGTGCGCGCGAGGCCGGACATGACCGCGGAGACGATCTGGTCGGCGCCGCGCTCGCGCACCGGGCGGTAGGTCATGCCCGCCTGGCAGAACCGGCAGCCGCGGGCGCAGCCGCGCAGCACCTCGACGGAGAGGCGGTCGTGCACGAGCTTGGCGTAGGGCACGATGGACTGGGGGACGGGGTCGGTGGCCGCGAAATCGGCGACCACCCGCTTGCGGACCTCGGCGGGCGCATCGGTGCCGGCGCGCGGGACCGCGTAGCCGTGGGCGGTGCAGGCGCCCTCGTGGGAGACCTCGTAGAGCGAGGGCACGTAGGTGCCGGGGATGCGCGACAGCGCGGCGAGGACCTCGGAGCGCGTGGCGCCCGCGTCGCGCAGGCGGCGGTGCTCGGCGCAGACCTCCACCAGGTGCTCCTCGCCCTCGCCGATGAGGACGGCGTCGACGAAGGGCGCGAAGGGCTCGGGGTTGTAGACCGACGGGCCGCCCGCGAGCACGAGCGGGTCGTCCTCGCCGCGGTCGACGGAACGCAGGGGGATGCCCGCCAGATCGAGGGCCTCGAGCATGTTGGTGACGGCCATCTCGTGCGGGACGTGAAGCCCCACCGCGTCGAAGGAGGCGACCGGCGCCGCCCCCTCGAGCGACAGCAGCGGCACGCCCGCGGCGCGCATGGCGTCGGCCATGTCGACCCACGGCACGTAGCCGCGCTCGCACGAGAAGCCCTCCCGGGCGTTCAGGCAGGCGTAGAGGACGGCGATGCCCTGGTTGGGGAGGCCGACCTCGTAGACGTCGGGGTAGATGAGGCAGGCGCGGTAGGACGCGTCGGCCTTGGAGCGGGTCCCCCACTCGTGGTCGATGTAGCGGCTCGGCTTCTCGACGCGGCCGAGCAGCGGCTCGAGGTCGGCGAACCGGTTCTCGTAGACGGCCCTCATCGCGCCGCCTCCGCTGCACGCGCGCCGGCGAGCCCCGCGGCCGCGCGCCGGACGGCGGACGCCGCGGTCCCCACGGCGGCGTTGACGCGGCTGTAATCGACGTCGCGCTCGTAGACCTCCATGAGGACCCGTCCCATGGCGGCGGTGCCGCCGGCGGCGACGAGCGCCTTCACCGCGAAGCCGAGGCGGCCCGAACGGGGGGCGAGCGCCCGCGCCGCGCCGCGCAGGGCGAGGCCCGCCGCCGCGACGCCGGCGGCCTCGTAGGCGCGCTCGACGTGCAGGGGCTTGCCGTAGATGGACGCGAGCTCGAGCATCATGCCGAGCTGGGCCGCGGTCATGACCGGGTAGTCGGCGCCCGGGATGAAGACGAGCGCCCCGGTGGCCATGTTGGTGAGCGCGCAGGAGGCCACCGTGCGATTGGCCGCGGCGGTGCGCATGAAGCCGAAGTTGGCGGCGAACGCCGTCGCCTTATCGGTCCGGTCGAGGATCCACCGGGCGAGGGACTCGAGCAGCCCCGTGCGGTCGGTGGATGCGATGAGCCCGAGCATCGGGGTGTCGTGCTCGATGAAGGGGACCTCGACGCTCGACTCGGCCAGCACGACGGTCGGGGCGCCCGCCACCACGATGCCGCGCACGGCGTCCTCGAGGAGGTCCGAGCCGCAGGACAGGACGAGGGCGACATCGGTATCGGGTTTGACCTCGGGGGCCGTCGAGTCGAGCGCGGCGACGCGGACGAGCGCCGAGGTGGTCTGGGGGACGAGGGCGTCGCGGACCGCGGCGACTATGTCCGGGGACGCGGTGCGGTCGACGAACACGGCGACGCGCACGGGCTCGTCCGAGTCGCGCAGGGTCGAGACGCCCATCTTGAGCGCGTCGGCCAACCTGCCGATGGGTATGCGCATGGGGTACCTCCTTGAGGACGGGAAGGATCAGGCGGCCTTGGCGCGGTGGCGCCAGATCGATTGGACGATGCCGACGTTGGCCAGCTGCATGAGCATGGAGCTCGATCCGAAGCTGATGAAGGGCAGCGGGATGCCGGTGATGGGCATGAGGCCGATGCACATGCCGACGTTCTCGAGCACCTGGAACAGCCAGATGCCGACGATGCCCGTGCCCACGAGCCTCAGGAACAGCGAGTCGCTGCGGTAGGCGACGCGGATGGTGGAGACGATGAGCACGGCGAACAGGCCGAGCAGGATCATCGCGCCGACGAAGCCGAACGTCTCGCACAGCAGCGCGAAGACGAAGTCGGTGTGCGCCTCGGGCAGGAATCCGGAGGCGGACTGGGACGCGCCGCCGATCCCCTTGCCGAAGAACCCGCCCGAGCCGACGGCTATGAGGGACTGCATCAGGTTGTAGCCCGAGCCGGAGGTGTCGGCCTGCGGGTCGATGAAGACGAGCAGGCGGTTCATCTGGTACTGCTTGAGCAGCACGTCGTGCCCGAGCAGGCTGTCGACGACCGAGTCCGCGGCGAGGACGATGGCGACGAGCCCGATCAGGATGGCGATGGTCGACAGCACCCACTCCTTCCGGGGGCCGCTCATCATGATCACGACGGCGCCGGAGAAGAACACCACCAGGCCGCTGCCCAGGTCGCCGGCCACGATGATGGCGCCGAAGGGCACGGCGAGCATGCCGCAGAGCTTCACGTACTCGCGGACCGAGTCGATCTTGCCGTTGTACTGGGCGCCGAGCCCCGCCATCATGAACACCGTGATGATCTTGGCGAGCTCGACGGGCTGGAAGGTGAGCCCGATGCCCGAGATCTGGATCCAGCCGGTCATGCCCATGGCGTTGTAGGACAGCCCGGGGATGTAGGGCGTGAAGATCACGATGACGTCGAGGACGAGCAGGGGCGTGGTGTAGTTGGCGAGCCCCCGGAAGTCCATGCGCCAGCAGAAGGCGCCGAGCACGCACCCGAGGCCGATGCCGAGCAGGTGGCGCGGGAAGGAGGCCTCCGACATGGTGAGGGATGCCGTCCAGATGACGAGGGCGCCGAAGGCGACCAGGCCAGCCACGGAGAGGAGCACGGGCAGGCTGACGCTGCGCCGGAGGGACCCGCGCGCCGCGGCCTGCCGCTTGTTGGTCCGCTTGAGCGCCGCGTCGGAGCGCGCCGCCGCCGATGATGCCATGGGTCCTCCCTTCCTAGCGCACGCCGTCGCCCGCGGTGACCGAGGCGCTGTCGGGTTCGTTGTAGATGGCGCCGAGCACGTCGCGCACGGCGTACATGGCCGAGGTCGAGCCGAAGCCGCCCTGCTCGACCACGGCGGCGACGACGTACTTGGGGTCGTCGTAGGGCGCATAGGCGACGAACCACGAGTAGTCGTCCTCACCGCTCTTCTCGCCGGTGCCGGTCTTGCCGGCGACCTCGACGGAGAGGTTGGTGAAGTGGGACGCCTGGGACTCGGACTCCTCGTAGATCACGCCCCACAGGCCGCGCCTCACGAGGGCGAGGTCGGAATCCTGACGGTAGGCGCCGGAGAGGCGCTCGCGGGGCTCGTAGGTCACCGCCGACCCGCTGCCGTCGCGGCTCACGGCGGAGTGGAACACGTGGGGGACGAACTCGCGCCCGCCGTTGGCGATGCCGGCGTAGGCGCAGGCCATCTGCAGCGGCGTGACGAGGATGTCGCCCTGGCCGATGACGATGTTGCACATGTCGCCGGGGTTCCAGGCCCGGTCGGCGTCGTCCCAGCTCGAGAAGTAGCTGTCCTTCCACTCGGCGTCGGGGACGCGCCCGGAGCTCTCGCCCGGCAGGTCGACGCCGGTCGCCTCGCCCAGGCCCCAGCTGCGGAACATCTCCTGCAGGCCCTCGGGGTTCTCCTCGTCGTAGTAGAACCCCTTGCCGATGTCGTAGAAGACGGCGTCGCACGACATCGTGATGGCGCGCTGGAGGTTGATCACACCGTGGCCCGAATGGTCGTAGCACCAGCGCCCGTTGGCATCGCCCATGCCGGTCCACCAGCCCTGGCAGTCGGTGGTCTGCGTCTCGTCGTAGATGCCGTACTTGAGCGCGGCGAGGGACGAGAGGGGCTTGATCGTCGAGGCGGACATGTAGTCGCCGGCGATGGCGCGGTTGATCATGGGGTAGCCGCTGTCCTCGCTGGACAGCGCGTTCCAGTCGTCGTTCGACACGCCGCCGATGAAGACGGAGGGGTCGTACTTCGGGGCGCTCGCCATGCCGAGGATCTCGCCGTTCGTGCAGTCCAGGCACAGGCAGGCGCCGCGTGCGGCGTTCTCGTACCCGAACTGCCTCGCGACGGCGATCGCATGGTCGAGCCCGTCCTCGCAGGCCTGCTGGATGGCGAGGTCGAGGGTGAGCCGGATGTCGCTGCCGGGCTCGGGGGGGATCGCGCCGGTCGCGTCCACCACGCTGCCGGAGGCGTCGACCTGGACGGTCTGCTCGCCGCGGATGCCCTGCAGCAGGGACTCGTAGCGGATCTCCACGCCCGCCTGCCCGACGATGTCGCCCGACTCGTAGCTGATGGCGCCGGCGTCGGACTCCCCCTGCGACGCCGCCTCGCTCTGGGCGGCGAGCTGCTCGGAGGTGATGGTGCCGGTGTAGCCCAGGACGTGGGCCGCGAGCTCTCCGTAGGGGTAGAGCCGCTCGGTGCGCTCGACGACCTCGACCCCGGCGAAGGCGCTCGGGTGCTCCTGGATGTAGGCGACGGTCGATCGGCGCACGTCGGAGGCGATGGTATGGAGGCTCTGGGCGCCCTGGTTGTAATCTTGGATGTTCCGACGGACGGCGATGTAGGGCATGCCGAGGACGTTGGCGAGATGGCGGACGAGCACCGTGTCGCTGGCGAGGTCGCGGTAGGCGGCGACCGTCAGGCTGGCGCGGTTGGTGACGAGCGGCACGCCGTTGCGGTCGAGGATGCGCCCGCGCGGCGCGGGCGTGGTCACGGTGCGCGTCTGGTTCTGGACGGAGAGCTCCTCGTAATAGTCGGAGGAGACCATCTGCATGCTCCACAGCTTGGCCGTGATGGCGGCGAAGACCGCGCCGACGGCGGCCGTGAGCATGGTGAAGCGGCCCTTGAACGCCACGCCGGGGGTGTTGCCCTCGCCCTCCGTGGCGCGGGGGCGCGTGCCGTTCTTGGTGTCGAAGGTGAACTTCCCGCCGCCGCGCCTCAGCACCACGATCGAGGCGACGATCGCGAGGACGAGGATGACACCGGCGATGACGACGACGATCTGCGCGTCCAACGTGGCGTCCCCCCCCCTATTTCAGAACCTTGTAGCGCGTCCCGCGGCCGCGGGCGGAAAACCCGCGCTGCGACGAGGACGATGCGGTCGCGGCCAGGAAGATCGCGGCGGCGAGCAGGTCGAGCACGGTCGAGGAGATGCCGTGGCCGCCGAGGGCCCACAGCAGGTCCCCCTGGTCGCCCAGAAGGAACAGGCACAGGCCGTAGGCCATGTTCGCGATGAGCGCCGCCACGCCGATGAAGCGCATGGTGTCCGCGTTCAGGCCGCCGAGCGAGCCGCGTGAGGCGAAGGACACCGTGAAGGCGGAAAGCGTCAGGATCAGGGCCATGAGGCCGACCGGGGCGGTCGAGGTGAGGTCGAAGAACAGGCCGCAGGCGAAACCCGCGACGGCCGCCGGGCCCGGGTCGCGGGAGAGGGCGAGCACGAGGGAGAGCACGAGCATGAAGTTGAAGGTTCCGCCGAGGATGCTCACCTGGGGCGAGAGCGCCACCTGCAGCACGCAGGCGACCGCGATGAGCGCGGGGGCCGGGGCGCCGGGGCGCGCTGGATCATGTAGCTGCACGGCTGCCTCCTCTACTCGCTCTCGTCGTCGGTCGTCGTACCATCCTGCCCGCTCCCGTCCGCCTGGTTCGCGGCGGAGCCCGAATCCGTCGAACCTCCACCTGAGGTGGTCACGTCGTCCTGGGCGTTGGCCTCGGACACCTCCGCGTCCGTGGCGACCTGGCCGTCGTTCAGCGCGGTGATGACGAGGACCTCCTCGTTGTTCTCGGTGGAGGCCTGCGTGCGCACGACGATCGTGTAGTAGACGTCGTTGTCGCTGCGCTCCACCGAGGAGACCGTCCCGAGCGGGAGCCCCTTGGGGAAGACGCCGCCGATACCGGAGGTCACGATGATGTCGCCCACGCTCACCTCGGAGTCGACCGAGACGTACTCGAGGCGCAAGCTGCCGTCGGCCTGACCGCGCAGCATGCCCTGGGCGCGCGAGCTCTGCACCATGGCCGACACCCCGGAGGACTCGTCGAAGATGAGCAGGACGGTCGAGGTGTTGAGGGAGACCTCGGTGATCTGGCCGACCACGCCGTAGGAGTTGCACACCGCCATGCCGACCTCGAGGCCGTTGGCCGTCCCCTTGTCGATGGTGACGGTGCGGCTCCAGGCATCCGACGAGCCCCCGATGATGCGGGCCGCGGTCGACTGGAGGTTGTAGGTGGACTGCAGGCCGAGCAGCGACTCGAGCCGCGTGGCGGTCTGCTGGGCCTCGCTGAGCTCGGCGACCTGGGAGGTGAGCTCAGCGTTTTGGGCCTTGAGGTCGCTTAAGGTCTCCTGGGAGGCCGTCAGGTTCTCGATGACGTTGCCCAGGGCGTTGAAGGGCGACGCGACGACCGAGCCCGCGATGCGCAGCGGGCTCGTGACGGTCGTGACGCCCGAGCGCACCGCGTGGATGGGGCCGGCGTCCCCCTCGCGGATGTAGAACGTCAGAAGGACGATCGACAGGATGCTGAGGATCACGAGCGGCCGCATCCCGGAGGACGGGCGCTTGGCGTTCAGATGGCTTGATGGGTACTTCTGGCTGCGGGGCACGCGTGACGACCCTTCCGGCTAGGCGTTGGTCTGCACGAAGCCGCCGTCGAAGGCGTTGGCCTCGAGGACCCGCGCGCAGCCGTTGACGACGTTGTCGAGGGCCGTGGGGCTCACGTTGACCGCCACGCCGGTCTCGTCGCGCAGGCGCACGTCGAGGCCGCGCAGCAGGGCGCCGCCGCCGGTGAGCAGGATGCCGTAGTACATGAGGTCGGAAGCGAGGTCGGGCGGGGTGGCGTCGAGCGCCTCTTTGACCGCCTTGGTCATCTCGTCGAGCGGCTTGTTGAGCGCGCGGCGGATCTCCTCGCTCTCGATGCGGACCGTCTTGGGCAGGCCGCTGATGACGTCGCGTCCGTTGACCTCGACGTCGAGCTCGTCCTTGAGCGGGACGGCGGAGCCGACCTTGATCTTGATGTCCTCGGCCGTGCGCTCGCCGATGGCGAGGTTGTAGGCGTCCCGCACGTGCGAAAGGATGGCCTGGTCGAACTCGTCGCCGGCGATGCGGATGGACTGCGACACGACGATGCCGCCCATCGCGATGACGGCGACCTCGGTGGTGCCGCCGCCGATGTCGACGACCATGGAGCCGGTGGGCTCCTCGACGGGCAGGTCGGCGCCGATGGCGGCGGCCATCGGCTCCTCGATGAGGTAGGCCTGTCGCGCGCCGGCCGAGATGGTCGCCTCGAAGACGGCGCGCTTCTCGACGCTCGTGACGCCGGAGGGCACGCAGACGACGACGCGGGGACGCGGGGTCCAGGGGTAGCGCTTCTCGCTCGCCTTGTCGATGAAGTAGCGCAGCATGGCCTCCGTGACGTCGAAGTCGGCGATCACGCCGTCCTTCAGGGGGCGCACGGCGACGATGTTGCCGGGCGTGCGGCCGAGCATGCGCTTGGCGTCGATGCCGACGGCCAGGATGCGCTCATCGTTGCGGTCGATGGCGACGACGGAGGGCTCTCGGATGACGATGCCCTTGCCGCGCACGGCCACGAGGGTGTTCGCGGTGCCGAGGTCGATGGCGAGGTCTCCCCCGTACTGACCGAATAACATGTCCATCAAAGAAAACAAAGCCGCTCCAAAGGTCCTGTGGGCTCGGATCGTCGCGCGAGGACCGCGCTGCCTACGCAGTGTAGTGCACCGTCGGGCGCCGATGATGCCGGCGCCCGACGGTCACCAAAGAATACATCTACTCGGCGGCCGCCGAGGAGGCGTCGCCCGCCTGGTCGGCGCCGTCGCCCGCGTCGGCCTGCCCGTCGGCGGAGGACGCCTGGTCGTCCGTCGACGCGGACTGGTCGGTGGAGGCGTCGGTCGCGGAGGAACCGTCATCGGCGGCGGCATCCGCGGAGGCGCTGCCCGCGTCGCCCTCGGCGTCGCCGAAGTTCATGTCGAAGCTCGCGACCGCCCATCCGATGTGGTTGTCGGTGCGCACGAAGCTCACGTCGTAGGTGACCGTGCCGCCCTGCGGGAGCGCGACCGACACGGTGGCGGTGCTCTCGGTCATGCCGGCATCGAGCCCCTCGACGGTGGCCGTGGCGTCGCCGAGCCCCTCGATGCTGCTGACGATGGAGTTCTTGTAGTCCTGCGGCAGGCTGGAGGCGAGGTACCGATCGGTGTCGCCGCCGTCGGCCACGGCCTGGAAGAGGCCGGTGACCGCGTCCTGCTGGGAGGGGAAGCCGAAGCCGCGGGTGTAGGCGAAGCCGAGCCCGCCGGCCGCGATCAGCAGCAGGAAAAAGATGACGAGGAAGACCTTGAGGCCGGTGTGGCGGTGCTTGCGGCGCACCTTGGCCTCGCGGCGGTCCTGCTGGATCATCTCGGACTCGCTCATGGTGAAGAAGCCGGTGTCCGAGGGGTCGGGCATGAAGCCGCCGGTGGTGCCCATCGGGTCGAGCGGGTCGACGGCGGTGACCGGCGCGGTGCCCGAGGCGGGCGCGGCGGAGATGGCGGTCTGGGCGGACAGGGCGTCGCGCGCGGAGTCGAAGGCCTGCTGCTGGTCGGCGTCGAGCTGGTAGATGCCGTCGGACGTGGCGCGCCCGAAGGCGTCGACCGCGTCGGCGGCGCGGCCCGCGGCGGCGTAGGCGCAGCCGAGCCCCGCCTCGATGGAGCGCGGGTCGTCGTGCGCGCCCACGTACTCGAGGGCGGTGAGGTAGGACTCCACGGCGTCACCCGGGCGGCCGAGCTTGACGAAGCAGTCGCCGAGGCTCGCGAGGGCCGAGGCGGGCGCGGGGTTGGCGCCGTCGATGGCGGCCGAGCGGAACGCGACGCCGGCCTCGGAGACGCGGCCGAGCTTCATCTGGGCGTTGGCCAGGCCGAGGTACGCCTTGTACGGGGTGGCGTAGGAGGCGTCGCGCGTGGCGGCGGTGAAGGAGTTGACCGCACCCTCGAGGTCGCCCGAGGCGGCGAGCGCCTTGCCCTGGTTGGTGAGCAGCGCGCCGGCCTTGCCGTAGGACGCGTCCTGGAGCGCGGCGGCATAGGCCTCGGCGGCGTCGGCGTACAGACCGAGCCTCATGAGCGAGTTGCCGCGCAGGTGGTCGGCCTCGCCGGCGAGCTCGCCCGGCTCCTTGGCGGCCGAGAACATCTGGGCGGCCGCCGAGAAATCCCCCGCGCGGTAGGCGGCGCGGGCGCGATCGAAGTACTGTGCGTTCACTGTTGCTCCTTACCGACGATGTCGACGCGCACGATCTCGTCGCCCGCGCGCAGCTGGGAGATGACGTCTATGCCCTCGACCGTCTGGCCGAAGACGGTGTAGCCCGAATCGAGCCCGTGCTGCGGGCCGAGGCAGAAGTAGAACTGGGAACCGGCGGAATCCGGGTCCATGGAGCGCGCCATGGCGAGGGCTCCGTCCTCGTGGCTGTTGCGCGGGTTGGTGGCGTACTCGGCCTTGATGCAGTAGCCGGGGCCGCCGGTCCCGGGCCGTCCGTCCGGCCCGGCGACGCCGCGCGCGACGTCCTCCCCGGACATGTCGCGGGTGTTGGGGTCGCCGCCCTGGATGACGAAGCCGGGGACGTAGCGGTGGAACTTCAGCCCGTCGTAGAAGCCGTGGAGCGCGAGCTCGCAGAAGTTGGCGACGTGGATGGGCGCGCCGGCGCCGTCGAGCTCGACGCGGATGGTACCGCGCGAGGTCTCGATAACGGCGACCTCGTCGCCTGTCACCTCGTATTCCGGCGTGTAGAGCTTTCTGGCGAACATCTGGACCCCCTCATGGTGACGTAGATTCCCTGCCATTCTATCAAAACGTCGGGGAATCACATGTTCGGCATACGCGTGCGCGCGGAGGGTCACTTGCGCTGCGGCTCCCAGGCGTCGACGTTGGCGTCGTAGTTCTCCAGGTCACTCGTGCCCGCGCGGCGCATGGGCGCCAAGATCTCGTCCTGCTGGGCCAGGGTCGACTCCCCCTCCGGGATGGCGAGCGAGACGTCCCAGGACTGGCAGATCTGGTCTACGCGGCCGTACATCCACTCGGCGAGCTGCCTCACGTGCTGGATGTCCTCCGCGTACACCGTGTCCTCGGGCGCCTCGAGCGCGTCGATGTCGTCGATGGTCTGCTGGATGGCATCGCGCAGCTGGTAGGCGGTCTGCGACTCGCTCTGCCGAACGGAGAGGTCGGGCTCGAGGTAGTAGCTGTTGAAGGCGTCGATGACCTGGCCGATTGCCTCCTCGGAGTCGTAGGAGACCACCTGCTGGTACGCGGCGTAGATGAAGTCGTAGACCTCGTCGTCGGTGAGGGGCTCGTCGGCAGCGGGCTCGGCCCCGGCGCCGTCCCCGTCGTCGGCGGGTGCGTCCTGCGAGGCGGAGCCGGCCTCGGCCAGCTGGCGCGACGGGAAGGTCTCCTGCGCCGCGCGGCGGAAGGACTCGTACACGCCGGGCATGACGCCCAGGGGGTCCATCGCGACGAAGGCGGTGGCCCCGACGGCGAGCGCGATGACGACGAGGGCGATGATGAGGCCCCGGTAGGAGCGGCGCCGGGGATGGTAGGGGTCCTCCTCCGCCTCGGCGGAACCGGCGCGCGCGGAGGCGCGCTCGAGGTCGGCCCGGTCGAGGACGTTGGTCGCGCTCGGGTCGACCGAGTCGTCCAGCGCGCGGGCGGCGGAGACCGGCTCGTCCATGCGCGGGGCCTCGGTCTCGATGAGGCTCTTGGTGAGGCGCGGGAAGCTCGCCGTCTTGCCGGCGGCGAGGTCCGCGGAGGCGGAGTCGGTGGAGAGGATGCCGGGGGCCGGGCGCCCGCACTTGGGGCAGGTCCGGTCGTGGAGGGACAGGCGCGCCCCGCACCCCTCGCAGAACACGAACTCGTCGCGGGAGACGGCGCCCACGTAGCCGTGGCAGTGGGGGCAGAACGTCTCGCCGTCCTCGATCGTCTTCAGGCAGTGGGGGCAGATCACGTGGTCCTCGTCTCTCTATCGAAGGTGTTCGGTCATATCGTTCTCCAGGTCCCGCCGGCGGGGTCCGGCGCATGGCGCGCCCCGCGCGCTCAGGATACCACCATAGCGCACCGCGCGGACACCGGGCCCGGTAACTCCCGGCGCGTCCTCAACGTTTACGCTCCCCTCCCCGGGAGCCCATCGAGACCCTGATGCCCGCGGAGGATTTGGTGACGCGCCTGCGCGCCTGCGCGCCCTCGGCGCGGACGGCCCGGCTCGCCGACCTCCGGGCGCGCTCGAGCTCGCGGCGCTCGCGGCCGCGCTCGAGGGCGCCGGCTGCGGCGCGGACCCCCCGGCGCGCGGCGGAGCCGGTCGAGGTGACGGTGCGCCGCCCGTGGCCGAGCGACACCCTGACCCCGCGCCCGAACCCGGTGGCCGAGCGGGCGCGGCGGCCCCCCAGGCGGTCGACGGCCCCGGCGAGGACGAAGAACAGCGCGCAGCCCGCGACCGACACGGCGGCGGTGAGCGCGAGCAGGCCCGCCCCGAGCGGGGCGATGGAGAAGAACGCGGGGAACAGCGCGATGCCGCCGACGAGGCCGGCGACCACAGCGGCGAAGAGCGCGGCGCGCAGGCGGGTGAACGGCCAGCTGATCCGCCAGATGAGGCAGCAGCCCACCGACGCGGTCGCGATGAGGCACATCGTCGAGAGCTCCCGCTCGCCCAGCCCCGCCGCATGGGCGGCGAGCATGCACAGCGAGCACCCGACGAGCACCGCCGCCGACGCGGGGCACGCGCGCCTCAGCACGTTGGTGAGGAACCTCCCCTGGACGCGCGCGCGGTTGGGCTCGAGCGCCAGGACGAAGCTCGGGAAGCCGATGCAGAAGAAGTTGATGAGGGTCATCGTGATGGGCTGGAACGGATAGGGCGGCCAGAAGATGCACAGGGCCGCGAGGCCCATGGAGAACAGGGTCTTGGTGAGGAAGAGCGCCGCGGAGCGCTGGAGGTTGTTGATGGAGCGGCGGCCCTCGGCGACGACGGCGGGCATGGAGGCGAAGTCGTTGTCGACGAGCACGATCTCGGCCACGTTGCGCGCGGCGTCCGACCCCGCCGCCATCGCGACCGAGCAGTCCGCCTCCTTCAGCGCGAGGACGTCGTTCACGCCGTCGCCCGTCATGGCGACCGTGTGGCCGCGCGCCTTGAGCGCCACGACCAGGTCGCGCTTCTGCTGGGGCGTGACGCGCCCGAAGACGCGGTAGCGGTCGATGGCGGCCTCGATCTTGGCGGGCGTGTCGAGGGTCGTGGCGTCCACGAAGGCCTCCGCCCCCGGGATGCCCACGACGCGGGCGATGGAGGAGACGGTGCGCGGGTCGTCGCCCGAGATGACGTTCAGGGTGACGCCCTGGTTCGTGAAGTAGCGCACGGTCTCGGCGGCCGACGGGCGGATCTCGTCGCGGATCGCGACGAGCCCCAGCGGCTCGGCCGCGCCCGCCATCGATCCGTCCTCGGTGAAGCCCGGGACCCGGGCGACCACGAGCACGCGGCAGGTGTCGGCGAGCGCGTCCACGGCGTCGGAGATCCGCGCGAAGCGGTCGGGCGCCAGGACGAACTGCGCGGCGCCCATGACGTAGGAGCCCTGCGCGAACGTGGCCCCGCTCCATTTCTTGGAGGACGAGAACGGCACGACCGTGAGCGCCTTGGCCTGCTCGCAGGGGCGCGCGGAGTAATGGGACAGCAGCGCGCGGCACGTCTCGTTGGCGTCCGCGGCGGTCGCGCGGGCGATCCCGCACAGCGCGAAGTCGACCTCGCGCCCGTAGGCGGCGTCGGCGTCCTCGAGCGGGACCGCGCGCCCGTCCGCATCGAAGGCGTAGGCGCCGGCCACCTCCATGCGCCCCGAGGTGATGGTGCCCGTCTTGTCGAGGCAAAGGACGTCGACGCGCGCGAGGGTCTCGATGCAGTAGAGCTGCTGGGCGAGCACGCGGCGGCGCGCGAGGCGGAAGGTGGCGATGGCGAGGACCGAGGAGGTCAGCAGCACGAGGCCCTGCGGGATCATGCCCAGAAGGGCCCCCACGGTCGACAGGATGGCCGCCGAGACGTCCGACCACGCGGCGTCCCCGGACAGCAGCCAGGCGAAGACGGACTGCCGGGTGCCGGCGGCCGCGTAGGACTCGTAGGCGCTCGAGAGGAACAGGGCGATGCCGAGCGGCAGCATGATGGCGCTCGCGAACCGGACGATCGAGTCGAGCGCCCGCATGATCTCGGAGTTGACCTTCTTGACGTACTTCGCCTCGTTGTTGATGCGGGCGACGTAGTTGTCCGCGCCCACGTGCTCGACCCGCGCGCAGACGACGCCGGAGTCGACGAAGCTGCCGCTCATGAGCTTGGATCCCGGGAGCTTGCGGATCAGGTCGCTCTCGCCGGTGAGGAGGCTCTCGTTGACGAGCGCCTCGCCGGAGACCACCTCCGCGTCGGCGGGGATCTGGTCGCCGCGCGCGAGGCGCACGAGGTCGCCCAGGACGATCTGGTCAAGGTCGATCTCGGTCTCGGCCCCCTCGCGGATCACGGTCGCGCGCTTGCTCACGAGCAGGGTGAGGCGGTCGACCATGCGCTTGGAGCGCAGGGCCTGGAAGATGCCGATGCCGGTGTTCAGCAGGACGATCGCGAGGAAGGTGAGGTTCTTGAAGGAGCCGGTCGCGATGACGAGGGCGGCGAGCACGACGTTGATGAGGTTGAACAGCGTGCAGACGTTCTCGGCCACGAGCTCGCGGACCGACTTGGTCTTGAGCTCCATGTTGACGTTGACCTGCCCCGCCTCGATGCGCTCGCGCACCTCGTCGAGGGTGAGGCCGTCGAGGCGCGCGTCGGGCGCGGCGGAGGTTCGGTCGGATGAGCGGTCGCGGTCGTCCATGGCGCTCCCCCGGTTCTCGTGGTGGCTCGCATATGAAAAGAGAACCGGCCCCTGGCGGGTGCACGGTTCTCCGTCTCATCGGTGGTGCCCCATGTCGGATTCGAACCAACGGCCTTCTGCTCCGGAGGCAGACGCTCTGATCCCCTGAGCTAATGGGGCGCAACGGAGAACGATTATAGCGGTATGCGCCGGCGCGCGCCACCGTTCACAAAATCGACCCGAACGCCCCCGCGGGAGGCCGCGGGGTTACAACTTCGCCACCTTACCTCCCCCGCCCCGCTCCCCCGCGTCTTTGGTATACACTGCTTCCTTACCCGAACACACGACACGCCGCGGCCGGACGCCGCGAGGGAGGCACCATGATCGCGATACTGCGCAAGACCGCATCTGACGAGGCCGTCGGCCACCTCGTTTCCTGGATCGAGGGCAAGGGGCTGCAGACCGACGTCAGCTACGGCGAGAACGAGATCGTGATCGGCCTTGTGGGCGACACCACGCGCATCGACCCCTTCCTGCTCGAGTCGATGGACATCGTCGAGCGCGTGCAGCGCGTCTCGGAGCCCTTCAAGAAGGCCAACCGCAAGTTCCACCCCGCCGACACGGTGGTCGACTGCGGGCACGGCGTGCGGATCGGCGGCGGCGCCTTCCAGGTGATCGCCGGGCCGTGCTCGGTCGAGGGCGACAACCTCATCGCCATCGCGCGCCGCGTGAAGGCCGCCGGCGCCACCATGCTGCGCGGGGGCGCGTTCAAGCCCCGCACCTCCCCGTACGCCTACCAGGGGATGGGGGCCGCCGGCCTCGACCTGCTGCGCGAGGCGTCCGAGGAGCTCGACATGCCCATCGTGACCGAGGTCATGGACCCGCGCGACGTGGGCCTGTTCGTGGACAAGGGCATCGACGTCATGCAGGTCGGCGCCCGCAACGCCCAGAACTTCAGCCTGCTCAAGGAGGTCGGCAAGACCCAGGTCCCCGTGCTGCTCAAGCGCGGCATGTCCGGGACCATCGACGAGCTGCTCATGGCGGCGGAGTACATCATGAGCGAGGGGAACCCCAACGTGATCCTGTGCGAGCGCGGCATCCGCACCTTCGAGACGCGCACGCGCAACACCTTCGACCTGAACGCCGTCCCCGTCCTGCACCACCTCTCCCACCTCCCGGTGGTGGCCGACCCGAGCCACGCCACCGGGTACACCCGCTACGTCGAGCCCATGGCGCTCGCCGCCTGCGCGGCAGGTGCCGACGGCCTCGAGATCGAGGTCCACGACCGCCCCGAGCGCGCCTGGTCCGACGGCGCCCAGGCCCTCACCCCCGACCAGTTCGACCGGACGATGGAGCGCATCCGCGCCATCCGCTCCGTGATCGCGGCGGACGGCGAGTAGCCGTGGCCGGCGAACGTGACGGCATGACCGTCGGCATCCTCGGGCTCGGGCTCATCGGGGGCAGCTTCGCCCGCGCCTTCCGCGCCGCGGGCGCGGAGGTCCTCGCCTACGACACGGATCCGGACGTCCTCGCGGCGGTGATGGTCGAGACCGTCGCGGGCGAGCTCGACGACGCCTCCGTGGGCCGCTGCGACCTCATCGTGCTCGCCGCCTACCCGGCGGCGTGCGTGTCGTGGCTGCGCGACCACGCCGAGCTGCTCGGTTCGTGCTCCGACGTCGCGGCCGGGACCGGCCCGGTCGTCATCGACACCGCGGGCGTCAAGGGCCCGGTTTGCGGCGAGGCCTTCGCCCTGGCCGCCGAGCACGGGTTCGCCTTCGTGGGGGCCCATCCCATGGCGGGCGCGGAGAACTCGGGGTTCGCCTTCGCGCGCCCCGACCTGTTCCGCGGAGCGCCCATTGTCCTCACGCCCCCGCCCTCAGACGACATAGCGCGGCTGCTTCTGCTCGACCGCGTGAACACCCTGCTCGCCCCGGCGGGCTTCGGGTCCATGAGCGTGACCGACCCCGCCGAGCACGACCGCGTCATCGCCTTCACAAGCCAGCTCGCCCACGTGGTCTCCAACGCCTACGTCAAGAGCCCCACCGCCCGCTCCCATCACGGCTTCTCGGCGGGGAGCTACCGCGACCTCACGCGCGTCGCGCATCTGAACGCCCCCATGTGGGCCGAGCTCATGATGGACGACGCGGAGAACCTGTCGCGCGAGATCGGCTGGCTCGTCGACGCGCTGCGCGCCTACCGCGACGCGCTCGACGCGGGCGACCGCGACCGGCTCCGCATGCTGCTCGCGGAGGGCGACCGCATCAAGCGCTCCCTCGACGACGAGCGCGACGGCGAGTAAGGAGGAACCGTGTACACCCTCGATGTCGATGCCTCGACCCCCTACCGCGTCCATATCGGCACCTTCCTGCTCGAGCGCGTGGGCGCCATCGCGCGCGAGGCCGCCGGGGGGCGGCGCGCCGTGATCGTGACCGATTCGAACGTCGGCCCGCTCTACGCGGCCCCCGTCAAGACGGGGCTCGAGGAGGCGGGATACGAGACGGGGGTCTTCACCTTCGAGGCGGGCGAGCGCAGCAAGCGCGCGCAGACCTACATCTCCATCCTCGAGTACCTCGCCTCGCGCGAGCTCACCCGCACCGACGTGGTGGTGGCGCTCGGGGGCGGCGTGGTGGGAGACGTCGCCGGCTTCGCCGCCGCGACCTACATGCGCGGCTGCCGGCTGGTCCAGGTGCCCACGAGCCTGCTGGCCATGGTCGACTCCTCGGTCGGCGGGAAGACCGCGATCGACCTCGATGCGGGGAAGAACCTCGCGGGCGCCTTCTGGCAGCCGAGCGCCGTCGTCGCGGACGTGGGCTGCCTGGCGACGCTCGAGCCCGCTCAGTTCGCCGACGGCTGCGGCGAGGTCGTGAAGCACGCCGCGATCGCCGACGCGGACCTGTTCGCCGAGCTCGAGCGCACGCCGCTCACCCTCGACCTGCTCATGCGCGACGTCGAGCGCACCGCGCTGCTCATCGCCCGCAACATCGACATCAAGCGCGCGGTCGTGGCCGCCGACGAGCGCGAGTCCGGCGTGCGGAAGCTGCTGAACTTCGGCCACAGCATCGGCCACGCCGTGGAGGCCTGCGACCGCTACCGCACCGGGCACGGGACCTGCGTGGCGATCGGCATGGTCGCCATCGCGCGCGCCGCCGCGGCGCGCGGCGCGTGCCCGGCCGAGGTCCCCGCGCGCATCGAGGCGCTCGCCGCCGCCCATGGGCTCGCCACCCGCACCGACCGCGGCGCGGACGAGCTGTTCGCCGCCGCCCTGCACGACAAGAAGCGCACCGGGGACGACATCGACCTGGTGATACCCCATAGAATCGGCGCGTGCTCGATCGAGCGCGTCCCCCTGACCGAGTTCCGCGCCCTGATCGGCGACGGACTGGACGAGAACGGAGATGAGCCCGAATGCTAGCCCGCATCACACCCCGGCCGCTGTCCGGCAGCGTGCCCGCCATCGCCTCGAAGTCCATGGCGCACCGCATGATCATCGCCGCCGCGCTCTCGAGTGGCACCACGCACGTCGTCTGCAACACCACCTGCGCCGACATCGACGCCACCGTGCGCTGCCTCACGGCGCTCGGCGCGCGCATCGCCCGGGTCGACGACGGGTTCGAGGTGCACCCGGTCCCCAAGAGCGTGGAGCTCGGGATCCTCAAGGCGTTCCAGGGCGCCGAGCTCGACGCCGGGGAGTCCGGGAGCACCCTGCGGTTCATGCTGCCCGTCGCCTGCGCCCTCGGCGCGGGCGCCACCTTCGTCGGCGCGGGGCGCCTGGGGTCGCGCCCGCTCTCCCCGCTCACCGACGAGCTCGAGGCCGCCGGCTGCGATATCGAGGGGGACGGCCTGCCGCTCACCGCCCGCGGGCGCCTGCGTCCGGGGCGCTTCGTGCTGCCCGGTTCGGTGAGCTCCCAGTTCATCTCCGGGCTGCTGCTCGCCTTCCCGCTGCTCCCCGGCCCGAGCGAGATCGAGGTCCACGGGCGCATCGAGAGCCGCCCCTACATCAACCTCACCGTCCAGGCACTCAAGGCCTTCGGCGTGGACGTCGCGATCGAGCGCGGCGTCGCGGCGGACGGCATCGACGAGGTCACCCGGTTCCGCGCCGGCGGCCGGCCCTACCGCACCCCGGGCGAGGTGACCGTCGAGGGCGACTGGTCCAACGCCGCCTTCTGGCTCTGCGCCGGGGCCCTCGGCTCCCAGCCCGTCACCGTGCGCGGCGTGTCCCTCACCTCCGCCCAGGGCGACCGCAACGTGCTTGCCGCGCTCTCGCGCTTCGGCGCGCGCACGCAGCGCGCCTCGGACGCGGCGACCGTGCAGCCCGACCGCCTGCACGCCTTCTCGATGAGCGCGCAGGACATCCCGGACCTCGTCCCGGTCATCTCCGCGGTCGCCTCCTGCTGCGAGGGCACGACGGTCATCCGCGACTGCGCGCGCCTGCGCATCAAGGAGTCCGACCGCCTGGCGACGACGGCCTCGGAGCTCAACGCACTGGGCGCGCAGGTCGAGATCGACCGCGACAGCCTGGTTGTCCACGGCGTCGGGCGCCTCGCCGGCGGCACGGTGGACGCGCACAACGACCACCGCATCGCGATGATGGCAGCCGTCGCGGCGGTCCGCTGCGACGGGCCCGTCGAGATCCGCGGCGCGGAGGCGGTGGCCAAGTCCTATCCGTCGTTCTTCGACCATTACCGCGCGCTCGGCGGCCTCGTCGAGCTCTCCGAGGAGTAGGGGCACCCATGGCATCGGTCTTCGGCAACGTCATCCACCTGTCGATCTTCGGGCAGTCCCACTCGCCCGCCATCGGCTGCTCCCTCGACGGGCTCCCCGCGGGCATCGAGCTCGACCTCGACGCCCTCCAGCGCTTCCTCGACCGCCGTGCGCCGGGCCGGTCGGACACGGCGACCATGCGCCGGGAGGCGGACGCCCCCGAGTTCGTCGCGGGCGTCACCGACGGGCGCACCGACGGCGCGCCGCTCGCCGCGATCATCCGCAACGCGGACACCCGCTCGGGAGACTACGCCGGGCTGCGCCGGGTTCCCCGCCCCGGGCACGCCGACTTCCCCGCGCGCATCAAGTACCGCAACATGCACGACGTCGCCGGCGGCGGGCACTTCTCCGGCCGCCTCACCGCACCGCTGTGCGTCGCCGGCGGCATCGCCCTTCAGGCGCTCGAGGGCTGCGGCGTCCGCGTCGCCGCCCACATCGCCAACCTCGGCCCGGAGGGCATCCCCGACGAGCCGCTGAACCCGATGGAGGCCGACCCCGGGCAGCTGGCCGCCATCGCCTCACACGAGCTGCCCTGCATCGACGCCGACGCGGCCTCCCGCATGCGGGAGGCGATCCTTTCCGCCCGCTCCGAGCTCGACAGCATCGGCGGGGTCGTCGAGTGCGCCGCCTACGGCATGCCCGCGGGCGTCGGCGACCCGATGTTCGACGGCATCGAGAACCGCATCGCGCGGATCGCGTTCGGGATCCCCGCGGTGAAGGGCGTCGACTTCGGCGCGGGCTTCGGCGCCGCGTACCTCAAGGGCAGCGAGAACAACGACGCCTACCGCATGGTCGGCGGCGCCGTCCGCACCGAGACCAACCGCGCCGGCGGCATCCTGGGCGGGATCACGACGGGCGCGCCCGTCGTCTGGCAGATGGCCGTCAAGCCGACGCCTTCGATCGGGCGCGTGCAGAGAAGCGTCGACATGGACGAGGGCGCGGACACGGAGCTCACCGTCCGCGGGCGCCACGACCCCTGCATCGTCCCGCGCGCGGTGCCCGTGGCCGAGGCCGCCTGCGCGCTCGCCCTGCTCGACGCCCTGCTGGAGGACGGGCGATTCCAGGAGCTGTACCGCGCCCCCGAGCGGGGCGAGAACACGACCCGACCGCTACCTTAGGGGGACCGCGATGGACCTGACCGATATCCGCGCCCGCATCGACGAGATCGACGACGGCATCCTTTCGCTGTTCTGCGAGCGCATGGGCCTCGCGTCGGCCGTCGCCGAGGCGAAGCGGGGCAGCGGCCGCGCCGTGTTCGACCCCGCGCGCGAGCGCGACAAGCTCGCCCGCGCCGCCGCGGCGGTGCCCGGGGAGCTCGAGCCCTATGTGACGAGCCTGTTCTCCCTGCTCATGAGCATGAACAAGGCCGAGCAGCAGAAGGTCATGCGCGCCGGCGACCCCGAGGCCCCCTCGGCCGTCGCCCGCGCCTCCTACCTCGACGTCGACTCCCCCTTCCCCACGACCGCCACGGTGGCGTGCCAGGGGGTCGAGGGGGCGTACAGCCAGATCGCCGCGTGCCGGCTGTTCCGCGTGCCGAGCATCACGTACTTCAGCACCTTCGAGGGCGTCTTCCGCGCCGTGCGCGACGGGTTCTGCGACTACGGCGTGGTACCGATCGAGAACTCCTCGGCGGGCTCCGTGAACGCCGTGTACGACCTGCTCGCGCAGTACCGCTTCTCCATCGTCCGGTCGCTGCGCCTGAAGATCGACCACCAGCTGCTCGCCAAGCCCGGGACCCGGCTCGCCGACATCACCGAGGTCCACTCCCATGAGCAGGCGGTGGCGCAGTGCGCCGGCTTCCTCGAGCGCCTGGGCTGCCGGGTGCGCGTCGCGCCCAACACCGCCATGGCGGCGGAGCTCGTCGCGCGAAGCGACCGGCGCGACGTCGCGGCGCTCTCCTCGCGCGCCTGCGCGGGCCTCTACGGCCTCGACGTCCTGGAGTCCGACGTCCAGGACACCGACCACAACTACACGCGCTTCATCGTCATCTCCTCGCAGCCGCAGGTCTTCCCCGGGGCGACCCGCACCTCCCTCATGCTGACGGTGAACCACGAGCCCGGCTCCCTGTACCGGGTCCTCGAGCGCTTCTACGCGCTGGACGTCAACCTCGTCAAGCTCGAGAGCCGTCCGATCCCCGGGCGCGACTTCGAGTTCATGTTCTACTTCGACCTCGACTGCCCCGCCGGGAGCCGACCGCTCGACGTGCTGCTCGACGCCCTCGACGACGTGTGCGAGCGCTGCACGTACTTCGGCACCTACACGGAGGTGGTCTAGTGAGCGCGAACCGGCCCTTCGGCCTGCTCGGCCGCACCCTCGGCCACAGCTACACCCCGCTCATCTACCGCGAGCTCGCAGGGCTCGACTACGTCCGCTTCGAGCGCGAGCCCGACGAGGTCGAGGCGTTCCTAGCCGGCGGCGCGTGGGAGGGCGTGAACGTCACCATCCCCTACAAGCGTACGGTCATGGCCTATCTGGACGAGCTGAGCGACGTCGCCGAGCGGCTCGGCAACGTGAACACCATCGTCCGCCTGCCCGACGGGCGCCTGCGGGGCGACAACACCGATTACTTCGGCTTCCGCTTCCTGCTCGACTCGACCGGCGCCGAGGTCCGCGGCAAGACCGCCCTCGTGCTCGGCGGGAGCGGCGGGGCGGGCTCGACCGTCATGCGGGTCCTCGCCGACGCCGGGGCGGACCCCGTCTCCGTGGGCCGCACGGGCGCCGTCACGTACCGGGACCTCCCGCGCTACGCCGACGCGGCGCTTCTGGTCAACTGCACGCCCGTGGGCATGTACCCCTCCTGCCCCGCGGCCCCCTGCACCCTCGACGGCCTCGACGGGCTCGAGGCCGTCATCGACATCGTCTACAACCCCGCGCGCACGGCGCTCATGATGGAGGCCGAGCGGCGCGGTATCCCGTGCGCGGGCGGCCTCGCCATGCTCGTCGCCCAGGCCGCCCAGGCCGTCGAGCGCTACACCGGGCAGGCGGTGGACGCCGGGCGCATCGCGTCCGTCACGGCGGCCCTGTCCGCGACCGAGCAGAACATCGCCCTGATCGGGATGCCGGGCTCGGGTAAGACGCGGGTCGGGGCCGCCCTCGCCCGCCTCCTCGGGCGCGAGCACGTCGACGCCGACCACGTCCTCGCCGCGCAGCTGGGCGAGTCATGCGCCTCCTTCATCGAGCGCGAGGGCGAGGACGCCTTCCGCATCCGGGAGACCGCCTGCCTGGCGGAGCTCTCCCGCCGCTCGGGCATCGTGCTCTCGTGCGGAGGGGGCGTGGTCACGCGGGAGGGAAACTACCCGCTCCTGCACCAGAACAGCCTGATCGTCATGCTCGACCGCCCGCTCGGCGAGCTCTCCAGCAAGGGAAGGCCCCTGTCCGCCCGGGACGGCGTGGAGAAGCTCGCCGCGGAGCGGATGGGCCGCTACCGCGCCTGGGCGGACATCGTCGTCGCGTCGCGCGAGAGCGCCCGGGCGACCGCCTCCGCCGTCGCCGCGCAGCTGCCCGCCATGATCGCGGCTCCGCACCCGTCGGAGCCCTAGATAGGAGGAACCATGAAGGCCCTGGTCGTCAACGGCCCCAACCTCAACATGCTCGGCATCCGTGAACCGGATATCTACGGCCGCCGGACCTACGACGACCTCGTCTCGCTGTGCCGGGACGCCGGGGGGCAGGCGGGGTTCGACGAGGTCGAGGTCGTGCAGTCCAACCACGAGGGGGACCTCATCGACATGATCCAGCACGCGTACGGACGCTACGACGGGATCGTCATCAACCCCGCGGCGTACACGCACACGAGCGTGGGGCTGCTCGACGCGCTCAAGGCGGTCAGCCTCCCCGCGGTCGAGGTCCACATCTCCGAGGTCGACGCGCGCGAGGCCTTCCGCCAGGTGTCGTATGTGCGCGGCGCCTGCTTCGCGACGGTGACCGGCGAGGGCCTCGAGGGCTACGCCCACGCCCTGAGGCTGCTCGCCGCCCGCCTGTCCGCCCGCTAGGCCGCACGGGCCGCCGCATCCGGGGCGGCGTACGGCGGGGTCCGGGAAGGTTCGAGCGATACGGGGAAACGGGGATCATGGAGGGAACGGGTGCATTCGGCCGCGCCGCGCGCACGGGCCGCGACGTAGGCGCGCGCATCGCGGGCGCGCTGAGCTCCGGAGCGCTCTACACCCTCCTGTTCGCGACCATCACGGCCCTGTTCGGCTCCGCCTACACCCTCGTCATCTCCCCGGTCATCGTCATCTTCCGCACGCGCCGCAACGCGGTCATCCCCCTCGAGCTCCTCCCCCGCGTCGCCGTCTCCCTGATCGCGTTGAACGCGCTGGCCCACCTGGCGACGACGGGGGCGGGATGGTGCGTCGCCCTGAACGCCGCCGTCCCCTTCCTCCTCGCGCTCGTCCAGTCGAGCCAGTTCGAGCCGAAGGCCTATTTCGGCTACGTCATGGCGTTCGTCTTCCTCGAGCTGAAACCGCTCACGCCCGCCGGGTTCGCCGTCCAGCTCGCCGCGACCGCGTACGCCGCGCTCGTCCTCACCGCGGTCCTCGCGCTCACGCGATGGCTGAAGGGGCGCGCGCCGCACCCCGAGCGCGACCTCGACGAGGGCCTCGAGACCCTCGCGCAGGTGCTCGACCGCATCGCCGAGGGCGAGGGCGCCGAGTCGCTCGCCTCCGAGGCGACCGCGCTGGAGCGCGCCTTCGACCGGCTGTGCTACCGCGCCCGCGGGCTCGTGCGCGCGCCGGACGGCGTCGCCATGCGCTACTACCTCTACGCGACGCTGTTCCAGCGGGCCGTCTACCTCCTTGACGACGCCTCGTGGCAGCGCGGGGACGAGCGCGCCCCCGACCCGTCGTCCTTCCACGACCTGGCCGCGCTCGTGCGCCAGGTGCGCGCCGCGCGGACGCCCGAGGAGCACGCCGTGATCAGACGGTGCCTCCAGATGCTGCTCGACCTGGTCGAGATGCCCGAGGGGCGCGTGAGGATCTTCTTCCGCAGCATGCTCCACACCCTCATGCTCATCGTATCCGACGAGCCCGCGCGGGGCCGGCGGCTCGCCGCCGCGGGCATGGCGCCGGCGCGCGAGGTCCTGCGGTCAGTGCTCGACCTCATCGACCCGGACGCCGCGCAGTTCCGCTTCGCGACGCGGCTCGCCGCGGTGATGGCGACCACCTCGACTATCAGCCTGCTGTGGGGGTTCGAGCACGTGTACTGGCTGCCCCTCAACGCCTTCCTCCTCCTCATGCCGAGCTACGAGGAGAGCGCCCACCGCATGCGCACGCGCCCGGTGGGGACCGCGCTCGGATGCATCCTGGTGTTCGCTTGCGGCCACGTGGTCCAGGGGACCCTCGCCGTCTACGCCTTCTGCATGGTCATGATCCTGTTCGTCTACGCCTGCACCCCCGGGAGCTGGCAGCAGGCCGTGTTCTCGAGCTCGTTCGCGCTCATGATGGCCTCGCTGACCATCGGCGAGGCGACGGCCATGGCGCTCCGCCTGCTGTTCGTGCTGCTGGCGGTCGCGATCGTGCTCGTGGTGAACCGGTTCGTCCTGCCCTCCCGCCGCGAGCGCATCTACGAGGGCAACAAGCGGCAGCTCATGAGGATCGAGGACGCGTACTGGGACCTCGTGGCGGCCAGCGTGGTGCGCCATGTGCCGCTTCACCGGTCGGGCGAGATGCTCTCCGCGTTCCATCTGGTGTACGAGGAGGCCTACGCCTACGCGCAGGGACTCGACGACGCGGCGGAGCGCTCGCGCGAGACGGGGCGCCTCGTGGTGCTGTGGCACATGTTCTCGGAGGTGGAGCAGGTCGAGTACCTCGTGCAGTCCGGTGAGCTGCCCGAAGGGGACCTCGCGCTCGTGCGGACGCTCGCCATGCGCCTCAAGGGGCGGCCGGCGGTCTCGTCGACCTCCCATGCCACCGTGGCCCTGATCGACGAGGTGGCCTCCGACGACCTGCGCTACGCGCTGCACCGCTACGTGGAGAACGGCCGGCGCCTGGCGTCATGAGGCGGAAGCGGGCAGGCCGCCGCCCGGCCTGCCGTCAGGCGCCCTACAGGCGGCCCGCCTCGGCGAGCATCTGACGGGCGTGGTCGAGCGAGGCCCGGGCGGTGTCGCCGGAGAGCATGCGCGCGACCTCCGCCACGCGCGCGTCGCCGGACACCTGGTGCAGGGTCGTCCGCGGCATCTCGCCGTCGAGCTTCTCGACGACGTAGTGGCGCTCCCCCATCACCGCGACCTGGGCGAGATGGGTGACGACGATCACCTGGTGCGTCCGCGCGAGGTCGGCGAGGACGAGGGCGAGGGCCCGGGCGACCGAGCCGCCGACGCCCGCATCGACCTCGTCGAAGACGAGCGTGTCGACGCCGTCCGCCTCCCCGAGGACGACCTTGGAGGCGAGCATCACGCGCGAGAGCTCGCCGCCCGAGGCGATCCGGCGCAGCGGCCGCGGGGTCATCCCCGGCCCGCTGCGGTAGAGCAGCTCGCAGGAGCGCGGGCCGGCGTCGGTCCACGCGCTGCGGGGGAGCTCCCGGCTCTCCCACACGAGCTCGGCGCGGCCCATCTCGAGGCGCGCCATCTGCTTGCCCACCTCGCGGCAGAACCGAGGGGCCGCGGCATCGCGCGCCCGGGTGAGGGCGCGGGCGGCACCGCGGAGCTCGTCCTCCGCGCGCTCGCGCGCCTCCCGGGCCGCGCGCATGCGCGCCTCCGCGTCGTCGACGAGCGAGAGCAGCTCGCGCGCCTCGTCGCGGCGCGCGAAGACGTCCTCCATCCGCGGGCCGAACCGGCGCATGAGCCCCTTGAGCTCCGCATGGCGCTGCTGGGCGGCGGCGAGGCGGGCGGGGTCGTACTCGACGCCGTCGCGGTACCTGCGCAGCTCGGAGGCCGCGTCCTCGATGGTGATGGCCGCCGAGGAGAGCTCGTCGGCGAACTCGGAGAGGCGCGCGTCGACCGCGCCCATGCGCGCGAGCTCGGAGATGGCGGCGTTCAGGCCGTCGAGCGCTCCCCCCTCGTCGGAGAGGGCGGCCTCCGCGTCGTTGGCGCATACGGCGAGCGCCTCGGCGTGCTCGGCGCGCGGCAGGCTCTCCTCGAGCTCCTCGAGCTCCCCGGGTTTCGGATCCGCCTCCTCGATGCGCTCGAGCGCGAAGCGCGCCTCCTCGATCCTGGCCCCCTGGGTGCGCGCGGCCTCCTCGACGCGGGCGAGCTCGCGCTCGGCCGCGCGCGCGGCGCGCAGCGCCCCACGGTAGGCCTCGAGCGCGGCGGAGACCGTCGGTCCCGCCCACGCGTCGACCATCCCCACATGGGACGCGGGGTCCAGCAGGCGCTGATGCTCATGCTGGCCGCACAGGTCGATCTGGGAGCCGACGCGCTCGGAGAGCTCGCGGACGCTGGCGAGCGCGCCGTCGATGCGCACGCGGCTGCGCCCGTCGGCCGAGACGCGGCGGGACACGACCGTGCCCTCCGTGTCGTGCGGCCCGGCGAACACGCGGCCCTCGACGACGGCGGCCGCCTCCCCCTCGCGGACCATGGCGGAGTCGGCGCGCTCGCCCATGAGCAGCTTGCAGGCGGACAGCAGGGCGGTCTTGCCCGCCCCCGTCTCGCCGGTGAGGACGGTCAGCCCCGCGCAGGGTTCCAGCTCCGCCTCGCCGATCAGGGCGAGGTTCTCGACGCGGATGTCATCGATCATGGCCGCGCACCCCGTAGAAGACCCTGGAGACCGAGTTGTAAAAACTCTCGGGACCGTAGTCGAGCAGAAGCACGTCGGCGTCCCCGCGCCGGGCGACGACGCGCTCGATGCGGCCCGCGCAGGTGACGAACTGGCCGTCGACGGAGATCGCGGGATCCGAGGGGCGGTCGTGCGAGACGGCGATCTCCACCGCGTCGGCCGGGGAGGTCAGGAAGGCCCGCGCCTGGATCGTATGGGCGGCGATGGGCACGAACACGAGGCCGGTGAACTCGGGGCTGACGATGGGCCCGCCGGCCGACAGGGCGTAGCCCGTCGACCCCGTGGCCGTCGAGACCACCACGCCGTCGCCGCGCAACCGGTCGATATGGTGGCCGGACACCGAGACGTCGAACTCGACCATCTCGGAGAGCGGGCCGCGGGTGAGCGCCATGTCGTTCAGGCCGCAGGCGCGCACGGTCTCAACCGCGCCGTCCTCGGAGACGGCGGTGACCTCGCAGTCGAGCTTCGCGCGGCGGCTGACGTGCATCTCGCCGGCCAGCGCGTCGGCGACCACCCCGAGGATGTCGCGCTCAGCGGGGCTCGCCGCGGTGAGGAAGCCCAGATGGCCGTAGGACAGCCCGAGGATGGGAATCTCGCGGGAGCCCACGATCCGGGCGGCGCGCAGCAGCGTGCCGTCCCCGCCCAGCGAGATCACCAGCCCGCTGCCGTCGACGACGTCGTCGGGCGCGGTCTCGATCAGGGAGCGCGGGTCGCGCGCCCAGGCGACCTCGTAGCCCTGGCGGGTGAGCCAGAGCTCCAGGGTGAGGCCGCTTTGGACGGCCTCATCGTTCTGATAGTTGGGGACGAGGAAGATCTTCATAGCGTCTTCGACCTTTCGACCAGCCGTTCCACCTGGCTCCCGAGCGCCTCGGGACCCTCCCGCCCGGCCAGTGCCCGGTCACCGAGCAGGAAGAACTCGCGGTTGCCCTTCGCCCCCGTGATGGGGGACGCGCAGAGGTCGACGGGATACAGCCCGGACTCGGCGAACAGGGCGATGGCATGCTCGAGGACGCGGGCGTGGACCGCGGGGTCGCGGACCACGCCGCCGGCGCCCACCTCGTCGGGCGCCGCCTCGAACTGGGGCTTCACAAGGGTGAGGAACCTGCCCCGATCACCGAGCAGCTCCATGACGGCGGGCAGAATCACGCCGATGCCGGTGAACGAGACGTCGCAGACGGCGAGGTCGAAGGCGCCGGAGAACCCCTGCGCGGGCACGTCGACGATGTTGGTGCGCTCGAGCAGCGTGACCCGCGGGTCGCGGCGCAGGCTCCAGGCGAACTGCGCGCGCCCGACGTCCACCGCGACGACGCGGGCCGCGCCGCGCTGGAGGAGGCAGTCGGTGAAGCCGCCGGTCGAGCACCCGATATCGATGCACGTGAGGCCCGTGGGGTCCACGCCGAACGCGTCGAGCGCGCCCGCGAGCTTGAGCCCGCCGCGGCCGACGTACGGGATCCTCCCCTTCACATGGATCGAGGCGCCGGGCTCGATGCGCGCAGCCGGCGACTCGAGCCGCCCCCCGCCGCACGAGACGAGCCCCGCCATGCACAGGCGCAGGGCCTCGTCGCGGTCCGCGGCAAGGCCCTGGGCGATGAGCTCGTCGTCCACGCGCCCGCGACGCATGGCTACGCGGTCTCCCCGTCCGGTTCAGACCCGGCTGCGGGCTCCTGCTCCCCTCCGGCGGCCTCGACAGAGGCGTCCTCATCCATCCGGGCGGCGAGCTCGTCCTCCTCGCGCGGGGTGAGCTCGAAGGCGTCGACCATGTCGACGGCCTTGGAGCCGAGCGCGATCGCCTCGTCGAACAGGTCGAGGCTGCGCTCCAGGGAGGTGTCCTTGGAGCGCACGGTGGAGATGATCTCGTCGAGCCGCGCGGTGATGTCGTCGAAGTTGTGGACGGTGGACTCGGCCATGGGGCTACTCCGCGTCCTCGGTCGCGCCGTCAGCGGGTGCGGGCTCCGGTGCCGCCTCGGGCTGACCGGGAAGCGCGGAGGAACGGGAGATGCGGCCGAGCACGCCGTTGACGAAGCGCGCGGAGCGGTCGGTGCCGTATGCCTTGGCGATCTCGACCGCCTCGTTGATGATGATGGGGTCCGAGAGCGACGGGTCGCCCAGCAGGCGCATCTCGTACACGGCGATGCGCAGCAGGTTGCGGTCGGCGCTCGGCATGCGGTAGAGGCTCCAGTTGTCCGACACCGCGTGCAGGGCGTCGTCGATGGCGTCGAGATGGGCGTAGCAGCCGCGGGCGAGCGCGACGGCGTAGGGGTCGAGCGGCCCCTTGGACAACAGGTAGTCGCCCTCGAGGATGTCGTTCACCGGGAGGTCGCGCGCCTCGGCCTGGAACAGGATCTGGAGGGCCTGGGAGCGGGCGAGCGTGCGCCCGCGCTCAACTTTCAAACTCAAGAGCTACTCCTTGGGGAAGACGAGCCCGTCGATGCAGACGTCGACCGCGCTGACGCCGACGCCGACCTGGCCGTCGACGGCCTTGACCACCGCGGCGCGCACCGCCTCGGCGAGCTTTTTGAACGGATAGCCGAAGAACACGGTCACGCGGACGGTGATGTGCAGGCGGTCGCCCTCGACCTCGGCCTCGATGGGAGGCAGCGAGGAGGCGGAGGGCTTGGCAGAGAACATCGACACCAGGTTGGTTGCCAGGTCGCGCACGCCCACCGACGCGATGCCCTCGACCTCCTCGACGGAGCGGGAGATGATGATGGAAAGCACCTCGGGAGCGATGGCGAGGCCGTCGATCCGGATCTCTGAAGACATGTTCTCACCCATTTCCTTTGGATCAGGTCTGGAGGTACGGCTCGGGTCACCGAACCAGTCTACACGATACCCCAACCGCGCGGCCGTGCGCGCGCGACATCGGCGCACGACGAAAAAAGGGCGGGACCCGAAAGCCCCGCCCTGTGCGCGAACCCGGTCGCAAGACGGCTAGACGCGGGAGACGAACTTCCCGTCGCGGGTGTCGACCTTGATCTTCTCGCCGACGTTGAGGTACATCGGGACCTGGACGGTGGCGCCGGTCTCGATGACGGCGGGCTTGGTGCCGCCCTGGACGGTGTCGCCCTTGAAGCCGGGGTCGGTCTCGGTGACCTCGACCTCGATGAACATCGGCGGGTTCACGCCCATGAGCTCGTCGTCGGCGTAGAGCAGCTGGCAGACGTCGTTCTCCTTGAGCCACTTGGAGTTGTCACCGATGAAGTCCACGGGCACGGGGACCTGGTCGTAGGTCTCCATGTTCATGAAGTAGTAGTGGTCGCCGTCGTTGTAGAGGTACTGCATCTCGGTGGTGGTCAGCGTCACGCTCTCGAACTTGGTGCCGGCGTTGCAGGTGTTCTCGACGACGCGGCCGGTCTTGATGTCCTTGGTCTTGTAGCGGACGAAGGCGCCGCCCTTGCCCGGCTTGACGTGCTGGAACTCGACGATGGT